>JAZRQU010000080.1:0-1227 GCA_045650045.1 Candidatus Egerieisoma sp.
TGACAAGTATATGACAACAACAATGGACATCAGACAGCCTTTGCAAGTTATGGCAACTGCAATCCTTACCCTTGTACTTTGGGTGTTGGGCATTGTATGGCACATCGTGAAAGAGATTATTAACGGAGTTTACCGAATGGCTATCGGCTTCATCGTACTCCTTATTTCGGTGGTCGGCTTTATCGGCTTAATCCTTCGGTTACTTACCCTCTAAACATCAACGACTATGGCAAAGAGAAGAAACAAGAGCGTATCACAGCAGTGCAAGTTCTACGAGGTGGACAACATCTTCGAGTATATGGTTGAAACCTACATCAACGGCAACATCAGCAGTTTCAAGGAATTGTACCAAGAGTTGAACAAGGACGCACGAAAGGACTTTACAGACTTCCTTTTGAGTGAAGTTGAGCCGACCTATTGGAGAGAAATTTTGAAAGCAACCATTTAACCCCCAAAACGAACAACTATGAACGGAAAAGGCACAGATACTTTCAAAGCTGTCATTCAGAACTATTTGGAATACAGAGCAAGTACAGATGAACTGTTTGCACCCCGATTTGCAAACCCATTGAAAAGCATTGACGAGTGTTGCAAGTATATCATAGGCGAAGTGTATAAAAGCGGTATGAACGGCTTTGATGATGATGAAATCTTCTCAATGGCGGTACACTACTATGATGAAAACGAGATTGAGGTGGGCAACCCTCCGCAGTGCAGAATTATCTCCAATGTGCATACCGACTTGACCGAAGAAGAAAAGAAGGAGGCAAGGCAGAAAGCCATTGAGCAGTACCAACAAGCCGAGTTACGGAAGATGCAAGACCGCAACAAGCCGAAGGCAAAGCCAGCAGAGAAAGCAACCAATGTTCAACCCTCATTATTTGACTTTTGATTATGAAACCGAGAACAACCATACAGAAAGAGATAGCACAACTATCCAAAAGATTGCCCAAGTTGTCAAAGGCACAACGAGCATACGCATTTGAGCATTGTTTCAAGCACTATGCCCACAGAACAAAGAAAGGTATCATCACTTGTTTGGAGTGCGGACACCAATGGAAGAGTGAACACCATTTGGCGGAGAGTATTTGCGGTTGTACTTGTCCTCATTGTGGCAAGCAGTTGGAAATGTTGGATACCCGAAAGAGAGTGTTCAGAGAAATGGAATACTTCTGCATTATCACCACTTGCAAGCAGTACCAGGTACTCCGTTACTTCAGTACAAAG
>JAZRQU010000081.1:0-36055 GCA_045650045.1 Candidatus Egerieisoma sp.
CTGATGCCCCACATCCCACACCAACTTGTCCTTAGGAGTATCATATACATAATGGAGGGCAACAGCAAGCTCTACTGCACCAAGACTCGAACCCAAATGGCCCGGGTTTTTGGAACAGCACTCCACCATATACTCCCTTACCTCGGCACAAAGATGCGCGATTTCATCCATATTGAGTTTCCTCAAGTCGTCGGGTCCATTTATTTTATCAAGTATCTCCACAAAAAGTCAATTTGTAAAAACTGTGCCAAGTTACAACTTATTTACAAGAAGGTAAAATTTAATTTATTTGATACTTTTCCCTAAAATTGCTAACTTGCCGAATTATTTGGAGAAAACTGCAAACTAAAAAACAGAAAACTATAATGACAAAAACTCAAAAACTATTGAATGACAACGGTGTAGCACGTTGGAGCGCGTTGGTGCTCATTGCACTTATGATGTTCTTCGCCTACATGTTCGTAGACGTATTGTCACCATTGTCAACCCTTCTGGAGACATCGAGAGGATGGTCTGCAGAGACATATGGAACTTTCTGCAGCTCAGAATACTTCCTTAATGTATTCGCATTCTTCCTGATTTTTGCAGGTATTATTCTCGACAAAATGGGAATCCAATTCACCGGAATCCTGTCGGGAGCAGTAATGGTAATTGGTGCATCAATCAAACTTTATGCTATTTCCGAGTGGTTTACCCCTGAGAGCGGCCTTTACCAGTTCCTTGATTCATTCTGGACAAGTTTCCCTGCTACAGCCAAACTTGCATCTTTAGGTTTCATGATCTTCGGTTGCGGTGTTGAGATGGCCGGTGTAACTGTTTCAAAAGCAATTGCAAAATGGTTCAAAGGCAAGGAGATGGCCCTTGCAATGGGCTTGGAGATGGCTATTGCACGTTTGGGTGTATTTGCCGTATTCCGTCTTTCACCATACCTTTCCACTTGGGCAAATGAGGCAATGCCTACAGTTGTAACCCCTGTGTTGTTCTGTACAATCCTTCTTGTTATAGGTCTTCTTACATATACTGTATTTACATTCATGGACAAGAAACTGGATGCACAGGCAGGTGTAAACGCATCTGAGGAGGCTGAGGAGCAGTTTAAGGTAAGTGATATAGGAATCCTTTTCACAAGCAAGACATTCCTTATTGTTTCTGGACTTTGCGTACTGTACTACTCGGCAATCTTCCCATTCCAGAAATTTGCTACCGGAATGCTTGAGGCAAACCTCAATATGCCTACAGAGCAGGCAGCAGGACTCTTCTCATGGTTCCCGATAGGTGCAATGCTACTTACCCCATTCCTTGGAGCATTCCTTGACAAAAAAGGAAAAGGCGCATCAATGCTTATCCTTGGCTCAATCCTAATGATTACCTGCCACCTTGTTTTTGCATTGGTTCCACTTACAAAACCTATCGCATACGCTGCTATCATCCTTTTGGGAATCTCATTCTCATTGGTTCCTGCAGCGCTTTGGCCTTCAGTTCCAAAACTTGTTGAGGAGAGATACCTTGGTTCTGCATATTCAGTAATCTTCTGGATCCAGAACATCGGACTTATGGCATTCCCTATCATCATTGGATGGAGCCTTGACAAAACTGGCGGCTATACAGTTCCAATGCTTATCTTCTCTTCTCTTGGCGTATTTGCCCTTATCCTTGGATTGTGGCTTAAAGTTGAGGACAAGAAGAAAGGTTATGGCCTTGAGTTGCCTAACATCAAATAATGACAAACAATATTTAATTAATACTAACTAACAAATCACTTAAAATTTATGACTAACGTAGTAAAAACTCTGAAAGAGAGTAAGAGTGCATGTTGGATTGCATGGGCTTGCCTTGTAGTTCCAATGTTTGCGTCGTATTTCTTCGACGACATGTTCTCAACAATCTCACACATTTTCAAGAACCCTGAGGCCCTTGAGCTTGGCTGGAACACCATGGATTATGGTTTCTACGCTGGCGGTTATTCTTTCCTATGTGTATGGGGAGGTTTGATCGTTTGCGGTATGCTTCTTGACAAATGGGGTGTACGTGTTACAGGTTCTATCTTCGTTGGCCTTATGGCTGCCGGTGCTGCACTTGTATATGTAACAATTTCATCTCCTGCAATTGTAGCTACTGGAAATTCTCTTCCTATCGCTTATGTAGGCTGTATGCTATTCGGTCTTGGCAGTGAGATCGCAGGTGTTGCAGTAACCCGTTCTATTGCAAAATGGTTCAAAGGAAAATCTATGGCTTTAGCTATGGGTCTTCAGCTTGCAATTGCACGTTTGGGAACAGCTGCTGCCCTATTGCTTTCTCCAGTATTGGTAGCTGAGTCTGCAACTGGCACATACCCTCTAGATGTAACCAACAAACCTGCTTTCTGGGGTTTGATGCTTCTACTTCTAGGTTCTATCGTATGGGCTGTATTTGTAGCTATGGATGCCAAATTTGACAAAGAGCAGGGTACTTCAGACAAAGTTGTTACCGCTGAGGAGGACAAATTCAAATTCTCTGACATCTTCAAGATTCTTGGCAACAAACACTACTTGCTTATCTCTCTTCTTTGCGTATTCTTCTATTGCTGTATCATTTCGTTCAAGAAATTTGCTACAGCTATCCTAATCCCTAGATTCGGTGCTGATGCTGCAAACTTTGAGCAGACTGCTTCAATGATGGTTTCTATGATTCCATTCTTTACAGTAGTGTTCACTCCATTGTTCGGTAGCCTTGTTGACAAGATTGGTAAAGCTACAACTTGGATGATTACAGGTTCTGTAATGGTATTCGCAGCTCACGTAATCATTGCTTTTGCTCCAGGTGAGGCAATTTTCGGTTATCTTGGTATCGCTATCCTTGGCGTAGGTTACTCACTTGTACCTGCAGCTATGTGGCCTTCAGTTCCAAAAATCGTTCCTGAGAAGAACCTTGGTACTGCTTACTCGCTAATCTACTGGATCCAGAACATGGGTATGATGGCTGTTCCAATGATTGTTGGACACATCCTCAAGACTTTCTCTGGTGTAGAGGCTGCTATTAACGCTGAGTATGTATTCATCATCTTGGGTATCGTAGCAATCACTGTTTCATTGTTGCTATACTTCTCTTCAAAGAAGAACCCTCAGTTGAAACTTGACGTTCCAAACAAAGAGAAATAATCTCTGATATCATAGCAAAAAAAAGGGCCTTCAATTGAAGGCTCTTTTTTTTGCCTATCGCAGAGGCGTCACACAAAAAAATGCCCACTGGGACGACGTCCTAATGGGCACTTTATAAAACAACCTGGCATTACATCTGGATAAAAAGGCCGCCTGTATAGGTTGCCATTCCTCTTCTCGACGAACTCAACTCCAGTGTAACTTTGCCATTGAGAAAAATTTTAAGGGAAGCCAGGAACTTCTCCTTATCGTACGCACTCTCAAACTCAAAATTAAGTTTGTAATAACTTTTCTTCTCATTGTAAATACTCTCTACCTCAACCGGGCAATCAGTACATGTAATGGAGATATTTTGGGAGCCGTATGTATTTATTCTCGACGATCCCTGATACGGCAGATTACATGTAAACTTGTCATCTTTAAGGGTTATTTTTACACCGTCGAGAGCCAGTCTTCCGTAATCTGTAGCCAGAGCTGTCATGTACATGACTAAATCTTTCTGGTACATCTTATAAGAAACGGCCTGGGCAACTTTCAATTCCTTTTCGCTCATCCGCTTCTCCTTTTTCTGCTTCTGGGCTATACAAGGACCAACAGATATAATTAATGCTATAAGCAACAACAAGTATTTTTTCATATCTGTAATTTTTAATGTTTTATAAAAAAGGGGGCCACATCAATGCTGCCCCCTCTATATACAAGAATTAGTTACTTGCTTGTCAGGATTCTTACTTAACCTCAGTTACTGCAAAAATACTTGGGAACCAATAGTTTCCACCTGAAGAAAGGTAAGAAGAAGGTGTTGTCCAGAATGAATCAAACTGGAACATTGAACCTACCTGCAAAGTACCCTCAGCTGAAAGACCAGCTGTTGGAATATATGCAGGGTCAGTATCAAACCAAGCAGTCAACTGCTGACCGTTGAATACACCGGCACTTGGGAATGAAGCCATTGGGTAAGTAGGGAAGTAGCTGTTGGCAATCAACTTAGGAGCAGTTACAATAATCTGTCCGTTAGTAACGTTGAACTCCATATCTACATCACTGCCCAACATATTCTTAACCTTGAAGTAGTTGTTGGTGTAGTCTGCAATCTGAAGAGTATAAACTTTATCCTCTGGTGCAAAGAACTGGAACAAAGTTCCCTGATAAGCAACTAGAGTACCCCAATCCTGGTAAACCAAAGGCATCATACAAGTAGCAGTAATTTTATTGCTGCCTGATGCTGCAACATAAGCCTCGTCAAATGCAAGGGTAAACGTATAGTTTACAACTGGTTTAAGAGCCTCTGGATTGTATGACAGTTTAAGCTCTGTAGAATACTCACCCTCTGCAAAATCAGCAGTATTCTTGCTAAGGCTGTAAACACCGTTTGGATCTGTTAGGGTAACAGGGATAGAAATTGCCTCTTTTGCAACACCTCTGTTAACCTTTACTACCAAATCCTGGCCCTCCAGGCTGTATGTAGCACTGGCGCCCTCAAAAGTAACATTGTAATTGTCTGGAGTATATGTTTTCTCCATCATTTCCTGGCTACAAGAAGTGATGGCAAAAACAAATGCCAATGCTCCAACTACAGACAATAGTTTCATTGATATTTTTTTCATCTCTAATCGTATTAAATATTAATAACCAGGATTCTGCTGCTCAGAAATCTGAGGGTTGGAGTCAATCTCAGCCTGTGGGATTGGCCACAACCATCTGAAGTTGGTTGCTGAACAGTTCATCAACTCAGTAAGCTCGCTGCCTGCACCAGTGATGATATCTGCATTCTGTGCTGCACTTCTTACAAAGCCCTCACCGTATCTCTTAAGGTCATAGAAACGGAAGCCCTCTCCAATAAGCTCTTTAACACGCTCCTCTCTGATAGCATTCTTCAATGCATCACCGCCAATAGCTTTGCTCTGGAAGCCAAGGTGTCTTGCTGCAACAAGTCTGCTGTAGTAATCATACGCAGCATCATCGTTACCAAGAGCTGCATAAGCCTCAGCTGCAATTAGATACTGCTCAGCAATACGGAAAGGTTTAATTTTCTGGATATGGCTTGAAGTTGTAACAGTTGGATCCTGCAAACTTCTGTTACCAGGGAATTTGGTAAGGATAACTGCATTACCTGTCAAACTCTGGAAAGTAAGAGTGTGCTGCTCAAACCATACTGCAGATCTGATATCAACATCTGAGTAAAGGTCAATAATCCACTGCTCAGGAATATAGTCTGGTGCATAAATGCCACTTGCATTCAAGCTAACGTAACCTGGGTCATTTGAACTAGGTACAGAGCTTACTGCATAGTCAGCGTAAAGCTGCATGATACACTCCTCACCGCTGTCATTTGTCCAAAGCTCAGTAAATGCATTAACAACTGCATTAACCTGCTGCTGTGCATTTGCTGCAGTAAGATCAATACCTACAAACGAGATTAGAGGATATTTGCCACCTTCAACCAAAGATGTAGCTTTTGTAGCAGCAGTCTGATAGTCACCTTTATATAGGGCAACGCGAGCCTGCATAGCTGTTACAGCATCAGTTGTAAGGAACATAGATGCTTTTGCGCCTGCTACTGAAGCAAGTTTGGTTGCAGCCATACCAAGATATTTCTCAATAAACTCGTAAGTCTCGGCAACTGTGCTTCTACCAGGATAAGTAGTATCATCAGAAGTTGGGTTATAAGTGTCAACCAACATTACACCAAGAGCCTGAGGGTTTTTGGTGTAAGGCTCAGCAAACATTTTTACAAGCTCAAACATGGCAGCAGCTTTCATAAAGTAAGCCTCACCATAATATAGATCCATCTGAGCTTTCTGAGCATCAGTAAGCTCCAATTTCTCTGCAAGTTTATCCATCTCCTGGATTAGGAAGTTTGCAGAAGCATTTGTAAAGTAAGCATGACTCCAAAGACCCTCTGCTAGAGACTCTGTAGAAGTCCACTGCCATTTGTGGTGAACACCACCACGGTTACCATAACCTGCACTGGCATGGAACAAGTCACTCATAAGCTCACCACTGTAGATGTATGAGCCTGAGTACATACCTCTTAGTCTGATGTACAAATAGTTTCTCAACTTTGCAACATCATCTACGCTCTGGACGTCATTTGAATTGACAACTCCAGTAGGCATTTTCTCCAAGCTACAAGATGTAGCCAAAAGAATAACTGATAGTAATGTGAATATTAATTTTTTCATACTCTGTCAAAAATTAGAAGGTTAGCTCAACACCGAATGAGAACTGTTTTGAGTTAGGATAGTTACCCAACTGTAGGTTAGAGTCAACCTCAGGGTCATAACCTGTGTACTCAGTAAATGTCAACAAGTTTCTACCGATTGCATATACTCTTGCACCTGTTAGGAAGCCTGTTTTCTTCATCCAAGTCTTAGGAAGGTTGTAAGAAATCTGCAAGTTTTTCAAACGTACGAATGAAGCATTCTCCAAAAGGTGAGTATCAAACTGAACTGCCTCGCCTGCAGCAGGGATAGTGGTGATATCACCAGGTTTCTGCCACATGTTAAGCATTGCTGCACTCTGGTTCTGGTCTGCTGCAAAGTTTGAGTTCTCAATGAAGTATCTGGTATTTGAAATGGTCCATTTGCCAAATACACCTGAGAAGTTAGCACTTACAGATAGATCTTTCCAAGCGAAATCCAACTGTAGACCTGCTGCTACTGGAGCATATCTCTGTTTGCCTGTAAATACAGCATCATCCTCGCTGAATACGTTAGTTACGTTACCGTCTTTATCCAACCATAGCTGTTTACCTGTTGCAGGGTCAACACCAATCCATCTTGTATAGTAGAACTCACCTAGAGGTTTGCCTACCTGGTATTTGATACCTGTGTTGGCAACAACGAACTCGTCTCTACCACCAAATAGTTTGGTAATCTCGTTCTTGTTGTAGTTGAATGTACCGCTAACGTTGAAAGTAACGTCTTTAGTGCTGATTACATTGAAGCCCAAAGTAACGTCAACACCTTTATTGTTCATGTTACCGATGTTACCCCAACCGCCAGAGAAACCTGTTGCGTATGAGTAAGGGATCTCCATCAACATGTCTTTGGTATTCTTGTTGTAAAGCTCTACCTCAACATCAACAAAATCAAACAATCTTGCATTGATACCTAGGTTTGTAGACTCTACAGTCTCCCAAGTAAGGTCTGGGTTCTCTACCTGTGAAAGACCCCAAGTCTCTTTACCGTCATACTGTGAAGATGAACCGATAAGACCGTTAGCCAAGTACTCGCTGATACCTGAGTTACCGGTTGTACCGTAAGATAGTCTTACGTTCAATTTGTTCAACCACTCTACATCCTCAAGGAAGCTCTCTCTCTTGGCATTCCAGTTTGCACCAATTGAGTAGAAATCAGCATATCTCTTGTTCTTACCGAACAATGAAGAACCGTCTTTACGGTAAGTAGCCTCAAAGAAGTATTTGTCGTTGAAATCGTAGTTCAAACGTGCAAAGTATGAGTTGTATGCTTTCTCAGAGAATGAGTATGTAGGCTGCTCAAATTTTGTACCCTGGCTTACATTGTTCACACGGTTGTCAGACATACCGCTTGATTTTGCCTGGAAAGCCTCATACTGGTTGATGATAGACTCGTGACCTGCCAAAAGCACAATGTTATGTTTCTCACCAATTGAGAATTTGTACTCAGCAGTGTTTGTAGAGGTTAGAGTATAGTCTCTTGTAAAGTTCTCAGTAGCTGAAGTTGTGAACAAACCTTTAGGCTCAGCAAGAACTTTTGCAGATGCTCTGTAGTCAAATGCCTCAACAGCCTGAGCTGCTCTGATTACAAGACCTTTGATTGGGGTAATCTCCTGATAAGTGTTACCGTTCAATCTTACATAGTCTTTAGTAAGCGGCTGCCATTTGATCAGGTAGAAGTAGTTGTAAAGACCCATATCCTCAATGTAGTCCTGCTCTGCACCAAAACCGGTGAAGTTACCTGCGTTGTCAGTTAGGATATCATAAGGAACAGCGTATGGAAGTGACCAGTCTGCAATGTTCATAGGGTTGTACCATGAGTTACCTGTACCAGAGTAACCTGAAGTTGAAGTCTCCTGGTAAGTTAGACCCAAGTTCAAACCAACTTTCAACCAATCAGTTACTTTAGAGTTGATGTTTGATCTTACACCGTATCTTGTAAGCATAGACTCAGGCTCAACACCTTTCTGGTCAAATGCACTGAATGATACGTAGTAGTCCATCTTCTCAGTTCTACCTGCAATTGAAAGGTCACCGCTTACTGTAGGAGCAGACTCGTTAAGAATCCAGTCTCTCCAATCGAAATTGAAGTTGTTCTCAATACGGAATCTCTTCAACTCCTGGAACTGTGCGTTAGTTTTCAAAGCAGGATCAATCATCTCTCTCAACTGGAAGTACTGCTCAGTGTTACACATCTCCTGTGGGTTGCTTGCTACTGAAGAAACACCATACTGTGCACTTACTTTAACGGTTGGTTTCTCAGAAACACCTTTCTTGGTAGTGATGTATACAACACCGTTAGCTGCACGTGAACCGTAGATAGCTGTAGATGAAGCATCTTTCAATACAGTGATGTTCTCAATATCGTTAGAGCTCAAAGTTGTAAATACTGATGAGCTAACTGGAGAACCATCAAGGATGAATAGAGGGGTGTTAGAAGCGTTGATTGAGTTAACACCACGAAGACGCATTGATACAGTTGCACTAGGCTCACCAGATGAGGTAAATACCTGCAAACCTGCTACCTGGCCCTGAAGAGCATCACCGGCACTTGCTACAGGTCTGTTTTGGAATACCTGTTTTTTAACTGTAGTTGCAGCTCCAACTACCGAGCTGATCTTCTTAGCGGAACCGTAACCGATTACCATAACGTCCTCTAGAAGAACTGCATCCTCCTCCATAACAACATTGATCTGGGCTTTGTTGTTAACAGGAACAGACACTGTCTTCATACCAACAAGGGAGAACACCAATGTACCCTCTTTAGGAACATTGATAGAATAGTTACCGTCTACATCTGTAGAGGTACCATTTGTTGAACCTTGTAGCAATACAGTAACACCTGGAACGGGGCTACCGCTCTGATCTGTAACAGTACCTTTAACAGCTATGTTCTGTGCCCAAGCAAAACTAACTGCCAATAATGAGAGTACTGTCAAGAAAAACTTTACTTTTCTCATAAAGGTTTTTTTTTAAGGTTAATATTTGTTTGTTTTTTTATAGGTTTCAATACCTAAATCTCCAATGTGGAGAATGTGCAAATATAAAAGATTACTTTTTAATTCCAAAAATTAAGTGGCACATTATGAGCTCAAAATATGGTTATTCCGTTTTAAAATGAAATTTAAAGTTTTAAATTAAAATTTGATTTTTAGTTATATTCTCAATTTTCTAACAGTTTTCTCACTAAATAGCAATATAAATAATAAATATAAACTTATATAATTACTTTCATTTTGTAAGTTTTAACACATATCAAATGTGCCCAAATCTAACTTTTTTTTATACTTTTGTACGCTGAATGATGCAATTTATGATAGGTGTATACGATTCTGGAATAGGGGGCCTTTCAGTTTGGAAGGAACTTGCAAGGGTAATGCCGCACGAGAGGTACTTTTATGTATCTGATGCGGGCCATTGCCCATATGGTCCCAAGCCCAGGGAGGAGATTCTTTCCAGGGCCAAAGCGGTAACTGAATTCCTTATATCAAAAGGGGCCGAAATGGTTGTTGTTGCCTGCAATACCGCCACAGCGGCCGCCATAGAATACCTTAGGGGACATTATTCCATCCCCTTTGTAGGCATGGAGCCGGCAGTGAAACCGGCCGCCATAAACACAAAGAGCGGGGCAATTGGGGTATTGGCCACCAAAGGCACCTTCAAAGGTGAACTTTACCTGCGTACCCTGCATAAATTTGCCTCAAACGCAAAAGTGATTGAACAGGTTGGAGAAGGGCTTGTAGAACTGGTGGAGAGTGGGGATACAAAATCAGAAAAGGCCAGGGAACTTGTAGGAAGATATATAATCCCGATGATTGAACAGGGGGCTGACCACATTGTGCTGGGATGCACCCACTACCCTTTTCTGGAAGAAACCATCAGGGAATTCACCTCCAACAAGGTAACAATTGTAAACCCTGCACCGGCTGTTGCCAGAAGGGCTGCAGAGATACTGTCGGGAAGAAGGAATATGCTGAGGGAAAGGGGGATTGCTTGTGAAGGAGAAAGCAGCACACTGGAGGGTACTTTCATCACCACAGGCAACAATCTGGAGATTCTCAAGAAGACTGTGAATGAGATTGCTCCGGAAGATTTTGAAAAATTTGAATTTGAACAAACAGAGATACTTCATGGCAAACTATAGCAAGAACAAGGCAATAAAGGAAATAACACCGCTGTCGGATAAGGATTTCTTCTATATTGCAGACCGTGTAAAAAGGGAATTCACATACCCTATCCATTCACATTCCGATTTTGAGCTCAACTTTACCGAGAATGCCGCAGGGGTAAAAAGGATTGTAGGTGACAGCGTGGAGGTTATTGGAGACTATGACCTTGTTCTGGTCTCAAGCAAGGAGCTGGAGCACGTACTGGAGCAGCACGAGTGCCGGAGTCCAAAGATCAGGGAGATAACCATCCAGTTTTCTCCCGACATTTTTGAGAAGAACTTCACCAACAAGCAGCAGTTTGATTCCATAAGGAAAATGCTTGCAAAAGGGCAGAAAGGCGTTGCATTCCCCATGTCTGCCATTATTAAGGTGTATCCTCTTCTCGACAGCCTTTCGATGGAGCAGGACTCCTTCTATGCTGTAATCAAGTTCTTTACAATACTGTATGAACTCTCAAAATGCAAGGAAGCAAAAACCCTTTCATCATCTCCGTTTGCCAAAATTGACACCCACTCTGAAAGCCGCAGGGTACAGAATATACAGCAATATATAAACGAAAACTACAAGCAGGATATCCGCCTGCCGGTATTGGCACAGATGGCGGGAATGTCGGCAGTGGCTTTCAGCCGCTTCTTCAAGGCCAGGACAGGAACAAGCCTTTCAGACTACATCATAGACGTAAGGCTGGGACACGCTTTGCAGATGCTGACACAAAGCAATACCCCTGTAGCGGACATCTGCTTTGAATGCGGATTCAACAACCTGTCAAACTTCAACAGGATATTCAAGAAAAAGAAGGGGTGTTCACCTCAGGAGTACAGGAAACAGTTCAAGAAGAAAGATTTGTAGGATTTTAATGAAGAGACTATTTTTGATTGGGGCGTTGGGACTGCTCAGCCATATGCCGGCAGCCGGCGCCGATACACTTTCGTGCAGAATTCTGCAGGAAAACAATTGGGCATTCTACGGAACCGACAACCCCACTGTAAAGGTTTCGCTCGGCAACAGCAGGAAGATTACGGAGCATTACAACATAAAATGCGAAATAAGGGATTTTTTGGGTTCACCGCTATACGATATAGCACAGACAGGTTCTGTGGCACCATTGGACTCCGCACAGATTTCATTCACATTCAAGGCGCTGCAGCCCGGTTTCTATAACGTGATGCTTTTCAATGAGGACAGATTCCTCAACAGGATCAATCTGGCCAAGGAGCCTGAGAAATGCCCTGATGCCCTGCAGAAAGATCTGGAGCAAAAAGGGGCTACTGGTGATTTTGTCTACCTTGCCAATACAGTTGCACTTCAAAGGAGGGATCTTAGGCCTCAGTTTACCATTATAAAGGACAAGCAGCTGTCGGGAAAAGAGAAAAATGTATACAGGTTCTCAATGGTATCCAGGGGTAATGAGAAGGTGACGGGCTATTTTGCATTCCCCAAAAGCAAGAAGGAACTGCCGCTTATAATTACACTTGTCCCTATGGAAGAGAGGTCTGCAAATGTACTTGCAGACTTTACAGCCCCTTTTGATATAGCGGAGATGGTTATATATCTGAAGCAGAGAGGATACAGGGAAGATGTGGTGAAAAACCTCCTTACAGACATGCTGCTTGCAATTGATTTTGCCTTTACCAGAGACGAGATAAGAAAAAACAACGTATACGTACAGGGAAAAGGTTATGGTGCAGCCTGTGCAATGGTTGCAAGTGCCATGGATGACAGAATTGCAGGCTCTTTCATGGAGTCTCCCGATGTATCTCTACTTACCGGCTCATATTCAATTGAGTCGGTTACAGACCACATCAAGGCACCTGTTCTACTAGGCACCGGACTCCAAAGAGATACCTATTCACTTCAGGAAATATTTTCACTGTACAACAAGATAAACGCACCTAAAGAGTATTTTGTTGTTCCCGACAGTCATGAAATTCCACGTTCCCGCTGGAAATATGTTAGGGACACATTCATCCTCCGACTTAAGGAATAAGATTCATTTTCAATTCATACAATAAAAAAAGGAGACCTGAAGGTCTCCTTCTTTTTTGTATGTGTATTATGATTAGATAATACCCTGCTCCAACATAGCCTGAGCAACTTTCATGAAACCTGCAATGTTTGCACCTTTCACGTAGTCTACTCTACCGTCCTCTAGCTGACCGAATTTAACACAAGCCTCGTGGATGCTCTCCATGATGTAGTGAAGTTTAGCGTCAACCTCAGCACCTGACCAGCTGATGTGAGTAGCGTTCTGAGTCATCTCAAGACCTGAAGTAGCTACACCACCTGCGTTAACTGCTTTACCAGGAGCGAATAGGATCTTAGCATCCTGGAATGCTTTGATAGCCTCTGGAGTACAACCCATGTTAGAAACCTCGCAGCAGCACCATGTACCGTTAGCAAGAAGCTCTTTAGCGTCGTCACCGTTAAGCTCGTTCTGGAATGCACAAGGAAGAGCAATGTCACATTTTACGCTCCAAGCTTTTTTACCTGCAGTAAATTTAGCAGCGCCTGGGAACTGGGTAGCCATATCCTCAACTTTGTTTCTGTTTGATGAACGCATAACTAGCATGTAGTCGATCATCTCTTTAGTGATACCCTCAGGGATCTCACATACTCCGTCAGGACCAGAGATAGCAACAACTTTAGCACCTAGCTCAGTAGCTTTGGTTGCAGCACCCCATGCAACGTTACCGAATCCTGAAAGGGCAACGGTTTTGCCTTTGATGTCTTTACCAGCTTTTGCAAGAACGTGCTCAGTGAAGTAAAGTGCACCGAAACCAGTAGCCTCTGGACGAAGGATTGAACCACCCCAGCAAGCACCTTTACCAGTAAGAACACCTGTATTGTACTCTCTAGCAAGTTTGGTGTACATACCGAACATGTAACCGATCTCACGACCACCTACTCCTACGTCACCTGCAGGAACGTCCTGATCAGGACCGATGTTATGCCACAACTCCAACATGAATGCCTGGCAGAATCTCATGATCTCAGCGTCAGATTTTCCTACTGGATCGAAATCTGAACCACCTTTACCACCACCCATAGGAAGAGTAGTAAGAGCGTTTTTGAAAGTCTGCTCAAAGCCCAAGAATTTAAGCATTGAAGGAGTTACTGCTTTATGGAAACGGATACCACCTTTGTAAGGTCCAATAGCTGCATTGAACTGTACACGGTAACCCAAGTTAGTCTGTACATTACCTGCATCGTCTACCCAAGTAACACGGAATGTGAAGATTCTGTCTGGCTCAACGATTCTCTCAACGATTTTAGCTTTCTCAAACTCAGGATGCTGGTTGTAAACCTCCTCGATTGACTCCAACACCTCGTGAACTGCCTGTAGATACTCTGGCTCATGGCTATATTTAGCCTGAAGTTTCGCCATTATTTCAGCTGCTTTCATAACTGTAATGAATTATTTTAAGTTGTTTTGTTTAATTATAGTTAATTAAATACTGTAATCTATTATTATTTTACCTCCCAAGTTGCACCTGAGCGCAATAGCTGGTCGATAGTTGAAATTTTTGCTTTCTCCTTAACCTCAGCAACCTGGTTGTGTACGTTCTCATCGTAAGTTGAATCCTCAACATCTCTGATAACACCCAAAGCCACAGGGTAATCCGGATATTTCATATTGGCAAGCATGGTGTGGATAGGAAGCTTGTCATCTGATTTTGCATCATGAACAAGGATATCCTTCTCAGTTACACCGTTCTCACCTATGGTCACAACCTTAAGCTGAAGTCCGTCGAGAACAAGACCTTTATCTCTGTTTGCACCAAAGATCATAGGCTCGCCATGCTTCAATACGATTGTTCTGTCTGCTCTTACAGATCTCTCTGCAAACTCCTGATGGGTACCGTCGTTGAAGATAACGCAGTTTACAAGCATCTCCATGATTGAAGTACCTTTATGTTTTGCAGCCTGAACCATAATTTCCTGGTTCAATTTAAGCTCTGAATCCAAGCTTCTCGCAAAGAAAGTACCTCTTGCACCCAAAACAAGGTTACCTGGAGTGAACGGCTCCTCAATTGAACCGTAAGGTGAAGTCTTGGTTACGATACCTTTCTTTGAGGTAGGTGAATACTGACCTTTTGTAAGACCGTAAATTCTGTTGTTGAACAGAATGATGTTAAGGTCGATATTTCTTCTGATAGCATGGATGAAGTGGTTACCACCAATTGCAAGTGAGTCACCGTCACCTGTTGCCTGCCATACAGAAAGTTTTGGGTTAGCCACTTTCACACCTGTAGAGATAGCTGTTGCCCTACCGTGGATTGAGTGGAAACCGTAAGTGTTCATATAATAAGGGAAACGTGAAGAACAACCGATACCTGATACGAATACCAAGTCCTCCTTGTTGATGCCAAGCTCCTCACATACCTCAGGCATTGCTTTAAGCACTGATGCCAAAATTGCGTGGTCACCACAACCCGGACACCATTTTACTTCCTGATCACTTTTAAAGTCTTGTGATGTATATTTCATAACAATGTTTCTTTAGATGTAAATGATTATAGAGCGTTAACTGCGTCAACAATCTCCTTAACGATGAATGGCTGTCCCTGAACCTTGTTCAACTGCTCAAATGCAAACTCAGGATACTGTCCTCTCAAGTAGTTTACAAACTGGCCGCTGTTAAGCTCGCAAACGATAATCTTCTTGAATTTCTTGAATACCTCTGCAGTGTTCTTAGGAAGCGGGTTGATATAGTCGAAGTGTGCGAAACCAACGTTCTTGCCTTCGTCAAGCAACTGTTTTGTTGCAGTGTAAAGGTGACCGTAAGTACCACCCCAGCCAACTACAAGCACATCACCGTCCTGGTTGCCCATAACCTCAAGCTCAGGAATATAGTTTGCAACTCTTGCAACTTTCTCTGCCCTGTTCTTAACCATGATCTCGTGGTTCTCAGGATCTGAAGAAACGGCGCCGTTCTCAGCTTTCTCCAAACCACCTACTCTATGCTCCAAACCTGGTGTTCCAGGATGAGCCCAACGTCTTGCCCAACGCTCAAGGTCTCTCTCGTATGGTTTGAATTTGCCCTCGCATTTGTCAATGATAGGTGGATTGATGGTTGGATATGTGCTCATGTCAGGAATTCTCCATGGCTCAGAACCGTTTCCGATGAAGCCCTCTGTAAGAAGGATTACCGGCATCATGTGCTCCAAAGCATATTTTGCTGCGTAGAATGCAGACTCAAAGCAGTGTGATGGAGTACGTGCAGCCATTACCATGATAGGACACTCACCGTTTCTGCCATAAAGAGCCTGTGCAAGGTCTGTCTGCTCAGTCTTGGTAGGGATACCTGTAGAAGGACCACTTCTCTGAACATCTACGATTACAAGAGGAAGCTCTGTAATCATGGCAAGACCCATAGCCTCTGATTTTAGTGAAAGGCCAGGACCTGAAGTTGTAGTTACAGCAAGATTACCTGCGTATGCAGCACCTACTGAAGTACAGATTCCTGCAATCTCATCCTCGCACTGTACAGTCTTTGCACCGAATGCCTTGTGGATAGCAAGCTCCTCAAGAATAACGGTTGCAGGGGTAATAGGGTATGAACCGCAGAATAGAGGAAGTCCTGATTTCTCAGAAGCTGCCAAAAGACCCCATGCTGTAGCCTGGTTACCGTTGATGCTTCTATAAATGCCAGGCTCCTGTTTTGCAGGCTCAATTCTGTAAGTGTTAGGGATTGCGTGAATATTGTGTGCGTAGTTATAACCGTCATTCAACACCTTTTTATTAGGTGCGATAAGAGCAGGTTTCTTCGCAAATTTTTTCTCTAGATACTCCTCAGTGAAATGAAGAGGACGGTTGAACATGAAGTAACACATACCCAATGTGAACAAGTTTTTGCATCGGATAATTGACTTGTTGTCCAAACCGCTGTCCTTCAACGACTCTTTTGTAAGAGAGGTGATAGGAGCCCAAACGATATGATAATCTTTAAGGTTCATCTCCTCAATAGGATCGTTTGTCTTGAAGCCAGCTTTCTCAAGGCCTTTCTCGTCAAATGAATCCTCGTCAAGGATAATGCTTGCACCAGGTTTAGCCCATTTTGCGTTTGCTTTCAACGCTGCAGGGTTCATTGCAACCAATACATCGCAAAAATCACCCGGAGTTTTAACCTCAGTCTGTCCAATGTGTACCTGGAATCCAGATACTCCAGCTACAGTACCCTGCGGTGCCCTGATCTCAGCCGGATAATCGGGAAATGTAGAAATTTCATTTCCGTACAGCGCAGAGGCATCTGCGAACAAAGTACCGGTTAGCTGCATTCCATCACCAGAATCACCGGTGAAACGGATTACTACCTCCTTTGTGTCAATAATTTTGTGTTCCATAAAGAAAATTCTCCACTGTTACGTATATTACTACGCAGTTATTGTTGTTAGTGTATTTTAAAAGATTATACAAATGTAATGAATATTCTTTACAATGGAAAAATAATTGAAAGAAAAAAGGGACAGCAGATGCTATCCCTTAAAAAAGCCGTTTGCGGCACTATTTCCAATTACTCGGCAGGCTGTGTATTGAACTGTGTAGGCTGAGTCTTGTCTGCAGGTATTCCCAACTCCTTCTTAGCCTCTGGAAGAAGGTCAATGCTGCTTGTTCCTTTATAGATAAGCGCACCAGCCGACAAATCAATGATATAGGTGAAACTTCCGTTTGCACCAATCTTCTCAATAGCCTTGCTTGCTTTCTCATAAACAGGGGCAAACAATGTCTGCTGAAGCTGCTGCATCTCCTGCTGTGCATTCTGGTTGAACATCTGAAGTCTCTGCTGCATCTCCTCAAGTTCTTTGGTCTTGGCCTCAAGAATAGAAGCAGTCCAGGTAGCATTCTTCTGCTGGTAAGTCTGAAGTTTGGTATTGAACTCCTGCTGCATACCCTGCATTGTCTCCTCAAGCTCCTTAGCATAGCTCTCAAGTTTCAACACTGCAGAATCCCTCTCAGGCATCAATGCAATCAGCTCCTGCATATTGATATGTCCAAGTTTGGTCTGTGCGAAAGACTGTGTTGCGAAAAGCACCATAACCAGTGCCAAAAATTTAGTAACGTTTTTCATATTTTAGATTATTTACATTTTTCAATCAATATCCCAATGCCCTTAAAACTGCATCACTAAGGTCATACTGTGCGTTCTTGTATGCAACCCCCTGCATTGAAGCAACATCAAACACCATCATGTAACCACCCTCAAGTGCCACTTTTGCAATAGCTGCATCTACCTTCTCCATTACAGGTTGCATAAGCTTCTCAGAAAGCTGCTGCATCTGGCCGTCCTGTCCGAAATACTCCTGCTGAAGTTTCTTCACCTGCTGCTCCTTCTGGATAATCTCATTCTCCTTTACCTGTCTGGCCTGTGCTGTAAGATTGGCCTTCTGCTGCTGATACTTATTATATAGAGCCTCTATCTTTGCATACTCTGCATCAATCACAGCCTGATACTGGTTACTGTATGATTCCAACTGCTGTTGTGCGCTCTTATAAGCAGGGATAGCTGAAAGCACCTTCTCACTGTTAAAATATCCCATCTTCTGGGCATTCAACTGCAATGCACAAAAAAGCATCGCAAAACAAATAACAATAACTTTCTTCATATTCATCCCGATAGTTTAAAATTTCTAGAACTGCTGTCCAATCATGAAGTGGAACTGGCTGCCGCCTTTTCCTTTTTCAGAGCCGCTGTTCATTGAATCAAATCCGTATGCCCAGTCGATACCCATCATACCTACAATTGGAAGAAGGACTCTGAGACCTACACCTGCAGATCTCTTGATCTGGAAAGGATTGAAATCCTTGATGTCTGCCCAACAGTTACCACCCTCAAGGAAAAGCATACCATAAATGGTAGACTGCGGCTGAAGGATAATAGGATGTCTCAACTCAACACTGAACTTGTCATATACCCTACCGGCATATGCATTACCCTGTACTGGAGTAAGCGAGTAGTTAGGGTAACCTCTCAAGCCAATGATGTCAGATCCATAAGTGTTATAACCGCTCATACCGTCACCACCCAACTGGAATCCCTCAAATGGTGAATATCCAAGATCCTTGTTATAGTAGCCAAGATAACCGAAGTCAGCTGAGGTCTTCAACACAAGGTCTCCGATAAGTTTTGTATATGTAGCACTCTTGAATGTCCACTTGTGGTATTCAATCCATTTGTATTTCTCGGCATCGGCCATATTCTTGTAGTCAGTATCCTTGGCTCTGAATGCAGAATATGGAGGAGTCAACTGTACGCCAAATGTAAAATCAGAACCTCCACGCGGATAGATAGGCTGGTCTGTTGAATTTCTGGTAAGGGTAATCTTATAACTCAAGTTATTTGATTTTCCGTTAGCAAAAAGGAAGTTGTAGTCCCAGTCCTTAAGCTTGTACTGCTGCCAGCTCAACTCATGGTAAAGGACAAAATAGTCATCAGGCCATTTGAGTCTCGATCCCAACGAAGCTGCAATACCATATACCTCCATATACTCATCATCGTTCAAATAATAGAAGTATGAGTTTGTCTGGCGGGTATAATATATTGAAGTGCTCAATGAGGTAGGCTTCTTGCCGGTAAGCCAAGGCTCAACGAAACTTGCTGTAAGCGCAGTATAATACCTTCCGTTTGTCTGGAACCTGATTGCCAATGTCTGTCCGTCTCCAAGAGGAACCGGTCTCCATGCACCCTTTTCAAAAGCCCTTCTCATTGAGAAGTTGTTGAAACTTACACCAAGGGTACCTACGAATGTGTTGCCACCCCATCCGCCACTGAGCTCCAACTGGCTGTTGGGTTTCTCAGCAACATTATATGCAATGTCTACTGTATTGTTGTTTATATTTGGCAATACGCTGTAACCCTCCGCAGACTGGAATCTCTCAGGATCGAAGTGTCCTATTGATCCCAACTCCCTGATTGAACGCTCAAAATCCGACTGGCTGTACAGATAGCCCGGACGGGTGTACACTGCCCTTCTTGCAACACGCTCACTGGTTATGGTATTTCCGTTTATGATAACATTATTGAATGTTGCAGGTTTGCCCTCATGTATGCGCATCTGCACATCTACAGAATCGCCGTCAATTGCCATCTCAACAGGATTTACCTGGAAGAACAGGTAACCGTTGTCAGTATACATCTTGCGGACATCCATATGCTGCTGTTTGGGATCTCCCTGAAGTCTCTTGTCCATTGTTACAAGATCGTATACATCACCCTTGCCAATCATAAGCACACTGTTAAGCTGTTCTGCGGTGTAGACTGAGTTTCCGGTCCATGTAATATCCCTGAAATAATATTTCTTACCCTGGCTGATGTTTATATCAAGAACCATCTTTCCCTCCGGAGTGTAGCTTATTGAATCAGAGACAATCTTGGCATCCCTGAAACCTGCCTCACTGAACACTGCCATAAGGGACTCCTTGTCATTCTTGTACTCCTTCTCAATAAATTTCTTTGACTTGAAGAAGTTGAACAGTCTGCGGTCCCTGGTCTTTTTCATGGACTTCACCAGTTTAAGCTCCTTAACACCCTCCTCTATGCCGTTGAAGTTGATCTTCTCAATCTTTATCTTGTCACCCTTGGTCACATGAAATGTTGCCTTAGCGGCATTCTTGATGGTAGTATCAGGCTCATGAGTGAGATATACGTCTACAAGATAGAAACCTTTCTCCTTGTAATAGTTCTTGATAATGTCAATTGACGACCTCTCCACATATTCGGAAAGCTCACCGCCCCTCTTGAGTTTCAATCTCTCCATAAGATCGGATTCCTCCGTCCTCTTTACACCGGTGAACAACCATTTGGAAACCCTTGGACGCTCCTGCACTTTCAGTACAAGAATACAGCTGTCTCCTTTTGGCGAAAGGGAATCAATATAGAAGCCCACATCGGAGAATTTCCTCTGCAGCCACATCCTGTTCATTATACCTGTAAGTTCCTGTCCGGGAATCTCTATCTCGGCTCCCTCCTTAAGTCCGGTAAGGGCTGCCAGCCTGTCTGAATTAAGATAGTTGGTTCCCTCAACCTTCAATCCTTTTAGAATATAGGTTTTTGGTGCGTTGTAATCAACAACAGCGCTGTTCTGTGCAGAAACAGCAAATGGCATCAGAAATGCCAATACTAAAATTATTTTTCCAAAAAGTCTCATCTGAACATTAAATTAAACCTTGCCGAACCTTCTTTCTCTCCTGCTGAAAGCCTCCAGTGCAAGCTGGAACTCATCTTTGCGAAAATCGGGCCAAAGCACCTCCGTAAAGTAGTATTCGGTGTATGCAGTCTGCCATAGCATATAGTTGCTTATCCTCTGCTCCCCACTTGTACGGATAAGAAGATCTGGATCAGGGATATCTGATGTTGAAAGATTTGCCTTCAGGTCATCAGCACTCATAATCACATCCTCTCCTGCCATTATACGCCCCTTGTTGGAAGCATAAAATTTATTGGCAGCCTGAGTGATGTCCCACTTGCCGCTATAGCTCAAAAATATTATCAGCTGTAAATTTGTATTATCCTGTGTCAGTTTCATGCAGTCATCTATCTCATCCCTGAGCTTCTGGGACAGACGGCTGAAGTCTCCTATCACCCTGAACCTTACACCAATCTTCTGAAATGTTGGGGTTTCCATGGTTATAGCCTTGAGCATCAGCTGCATAAGTCCTTCTATCTCCTCTACAGGCCTATCCCAGTTCTCTTCAGAAAATGCAAAGACACTCAAATATTTTATACCTTTCTCAACAGCAAATTCAGTACACGCCCTGACACTCTCAACACCCTCTTTATGGCCGTAAAGGCGCTCCTGACCTCTCAGTTTCGCCCATCTGCCGTTACCGTCCATGATTACTGTAACGTGCTGTGGAATATTTGTCTTCATTTCCTGCATAAAAACATTTTTACAAATAAGGCGCAAATATAAGAAATTTATTGCATATTTCTCTTATCTTCTCCCCACAATAGTTTCTGATTCAACGCTGCGATAAAATTATTGTTGATGGAAATGCTCTTTATAGGGAATTCACCTCTGGAAATTGTAACCTTTTCACCTGCCGCAATATCAACACTGCGGTTATCTACGGTTAGTAGTGCCTGAGGGTGCCTTCCATGGAAAGATATCTCAACGGTTGAACTTTGCGGCACTATCAATGGCCTCACATTCAAGTTGTGAGGCGAGATTGGAGCAATGATGAGCACTTTGCTGTCGGGAGTAACAATAGGACCTCCAATACTCATTGAATATGCTGTGGATCCTGTTGCGGTTGCCACAAGGATACCGTCAGACCAATATTTTGGAAGAGGTTGTCCGTCTATGGAAATCTCTATCTCCAGCATTGACGGAGTAAGTCTCTGGATTGTAATCTCGTTCATTGCATAAGGATAAAAACCGCATGGGAGATTTTCCTTATGGAAATGCAGCAGCGCCCTCTCCTCAATGGCATAATCGCCGTTGATAAGTTTCTCTATCCATGGATTGTTGTCTCCCACACATGCTGTAGTGAGGAATCCCAATCTTCCAAAGTTGATGCCGGCAATAGGAATTTCCCTCTCACGAACAATGGTGAGCGAATCCAGGAATGTTCCATCTCCACCAAGAGAGAGGAAAATATCAATATGTTCCGGCAAATCAGTATGGTCCGAAAAAAGCTCCCCTTGGGGAAGCACTCCTCCCAACTCCTGTATAAGTTCATAAAACGGCCTGTGGTAACAGAACTCCATATGCCTGTACTCTTTAAGGTTGTTGACAAAAAGCAACAGCCTTCCCACACTCGTCTTGTCTACCCGTTTTCCAAAAAGTGCAGCTTTCATAGATAAAAATTTTATGCAAGATATAAATTTTTGGTATAACCACGGTCCAATGTTCCGCAATTATGTATATTTTTGTAATTAAAACACTTTAAAAACAGATTGGAAGTCATGACAGTATTGAGCGTAAATATAAACAAGATTGCTACAATAAGAAACTCAAGAGGAGGCAACATGCCGGACGTCCTTAAAGCAGCAGTAAAATGCGAGGAATTTGGCGCACAAGGCATTACAGTTCACCCAAGACCGGATGAAAGGCATATCAGATACCAGGATGCAAGAGATATCAAACCTCTTCTGAAAACTGAGTTCAATATTGAGGGAAACCCCATACAGTCTTTTACAGACCTTGTACTTGAGGTAAAACCGGCACAGGTAACCCTTGTTCCCGACGCTCCCGATGCAATAACTTCCAATGCAGGATGGAACACAATTGACCCCGACAACAGGAAGTTCCTTACAGAGATTACCAAAATTTTCCACAACCACGGCATAAGGGTTTCAATATTCATAGATCCTGTTGAGGAAATGATAAAAAGAGCTGTTGACACAGGATGCGACAGAGTGGAGCTATACACCGAGGCTTACGCCGCAAATTACCTGAAAAACAAGGAAATGGCCATTGAGCCATACGTAAGGGCTGCTGAGACCGCTGTAGCATGCGGGTTGGGATTGAATGCAGGTCACGACCTTAATCTGGACAACCTGAAATATTTCAACCGGAACATTCCTGGCCTGCTTGAAGTTTCCATAGGACATGCCCTCATCAGCGATGCCCTTTACATGGGACTGGAAAACACAATCAAAGCTTATAGGGAGCAATTGCTATAATTGGCAAATTTGATTATATTTGCGGTTTGGAAATCAAAATAACAACTATTCATAAAATGAAACAACTGAAACTATTTCTAACAGTTGCCGTTGCAGCAGCAATCTGCTCATGCAGCGCCAACAGCACTACCAACGGTACTCAGCAGAGCGATGCAGCTTCACAGGCTGTTGCAGCCCAGGGCAGCATTGTTTACATCCAATTGGATTCGCTTGTAAACCAGTATGACATGTTCAATGACTTGAGATCACAGTTGGAGAGCAAAGCTCAGGCTATCCAGGATGACCTTACAAAGAAAGGCAGGTCATTTGAGAGCGCTGCAAAAGATTTTGAGACTAAGATTGCAAAAGGTCTTCTTACAAGATCACAGGCAGAGGAGCAGCAGCAGAAACTTGTTGAGAGACAGCAGAACCTACAGAACCTCAGCCAGCAGAAACAGCTTGAGATTGCTGAGGAGGAGGCTGTAATGGGAAGAAGAGTTATGGATGCAGTGCAGACATACCTTAACAAATACCAGAAGGAGAAAGGTTATGCCCTTATCCTTACTACAAGTGCTGCAAGCAACACTGTAATTTGCGGCAACGCAAACTTGGACATTACAATGGACGTACTTAAAGGAATGAACGAGGAGTACATCAAATCAAAAAACAACTAATTTCCAAAGAACCATAGATGAATGCCGTACCGGTTGAGTCTTAGGCTCTGCTGATACGGCATCTTTTAATTTCAAGTACCAGATTGGAACAAAAATTTTATACAATATGAACTCAATTACAAGAACACAGTTTGATTTCCCAAAACAGACCGCTGTATACAACGGTAAGGTAAGGGACGTGTACACCATTGAAGACAAATACATGGTAATGGTTGCAACCGACAGAATTTCAGCATTTGACGTTGTACTTCCAAAAGGCATTCCATTCAAGGGGCAGGTTCTTAACCAGATTGCTTCAAAATTCCTTGACAGCACTTCAGATATTGTAAAGAACTGGAAAATTGCTTCACCGGATCCAATGGTTACAGTAGGTTACAAATGCGAGTCTCTTCCAGTGGAGATGATTGTAAGGGGTTACCTTACAGGAAGCTCTTGGAGAGCATACAAGGCAGGTGCAAGAGAAATCTGCGGCGTAGCCATTCCAGACGGCATGAAAGAGCACCAGAAATTTGAGAAACCAATCATTACCCCTACCACAAAAGCTGAGATTGGCGGTCATGACCAGGATATCTCAAGAGAGGAGATCATCGCTCAGGGTCTTGTAAGCGAGGAGATATACAACAAGCTTGAGAAAATCACCCTTGCCCTTTACGAGAGAGGCTGCGAGATTGCCGCAGAGAGAGGCCTGATCCTTGTAGATACCAAATATGAGTTCGGTTTGAGAGACGGTGAGATTTACCTTATTGATGAGATTCATACTCCCGACAGCAGCCGTTACTTCTATCTTGAGGGATATCAGGAGAGATTTGACAAAGGGGAGCAGCAGAAACAGCTTTCGAAAGAGTTTGTAAGGGAGTGGCTTATGGCCAACAATTTCAGCGGACAGGAGGGACAGACTGTTCCTGAGATGACCGAGGAGATTGTAACAAGCATCTCTGACAGATACATTGAGCTTTACGAGCACATTACAGGTACAAAATTTGAGAAGGCACCTTACGGAGACGACACCTACGAAAGAATAGAGGCTAACGTAAAGAATCTTCTTGCACGTCTATAATTTATAACTGACATTTATGCGTACACTAATCATTGCCATTTCCCTATTGGCTTCAACAGCTGCCTTCAGCCAGAGTGCATCACAGATTGCCGTCTCTACGGAGAAAGTGAAAGTCAACGGCAACATTATGCATGTGCATAAGGTAAAAGGCGGCGAAACGCTTTATTCGCTGGCTAAAGCATACAGCGTTACCGTCAATGATATTGTACGACATAATGAATCACTTAAGAACGGGCTGAAAGAGGGGACAACAATATATATCCCCTCTACTGCCCACACTTCAACTTCTGCAGCATCTGTTCCTGCAACCGCCACCGGTATCTCTGCATTTGCAGACACTCAGGTAAAGCTGGAAGGATGGGAGTTGTCTGTAGAAAACATACGGAAATATTCAAAGAAAAGGCATAAGGTAAAATCAAAGCAAAAAATTGAAGACATTGCAGCAAAATACAATGTTACTGTAGAATCAATTGTTGCAATGAACAACCTTAACAGCACAACATTGCAAAAGAAACAGATTCTGCAAATTCCAAACGGGCTGTTTTTGGCTCTGATGGACAGTATGGAGGAGAAAGCTGCGCAACCAGCAGTTCCTTCACCTGAGGCAACTCACAAAGAGGAAGAGGCTGAGATGGCTCAGGAAACTGACCAGAATACAGAACTGTTTGGCAGCAACTCACTTGCCTGCATTCTGCCATTAAACCTTAAAGACACTCTTGGCGCAAATCCGAACTATATGGATTTCTACACCGGAGCACTCATGGCAGCGGATTCACTCAAAAGGATGGGAGAAGATGTTTCTATCACACTCATTGACCAGAACAGCTTCAATGCCGCACAAATGCCACAAGGTACAATCATTGGTCCTGTAAGGAGTTCCGACATGAAACAATTCCTTCCGCTTGCCGGTAAAGGGAACACTGTAGTATCCCCTATGGATATGAATACGGGCGGACTGGTTGCGGGCAACAGCAATTTTGTGCAGATTGCCCCATCTGCGGACGACCAGACTGCCAACCTTATGGACCTTCTTGCCACCAAGACAACACTTGGCAACAGCGTAATGATAATTTATGAACGCAACGGTGCGGACCTTGCACTTGTAGAGAAGGTAAAAGAACTTGCAAATGAGAGGGGCATCATATTCAACACCCTTTCATACAATATCCTTGAAGGAAGGGAGATAATGGAGAAGATAAAGGATGCACTTGAACCTGGTCTCGACAATCTTGTACTGATTCCTTCCAACAGCGAAGCCTTTGTCAACGATGTGGTAAGAAACCTCAACCTGTTGTATACCAATCCTCTTGAGGAGAACAGAAGATCTGTAGTGCTGTTCGGCACCCCAAGGTGGAGAAATTTTGAGAGCATTGAGGTTGACTATTTCCACAAGATGAACCTTCACTTGAGTATACCGTACTACGTGGATTACAACCGTAAAGAAGTTAAGGATTTCCTTATGAAATACAGGGCATTGTTCAATGGTGAGCCCACACCTTATACATTCCAGGGATATGACATTACAATGATGTCCATGGGACACAAAGAGGCAGCCATACAGTCCAAGTACAACTTTAAAAAAGACAATGCCGGTGACGGAATAAGAAATACCGGAACCACCAACATTGTCTACAATAGAGATTACACTATCTCTGTAATTGAGTAATTACAGGGTTTTTGATTCTAACCATTGCGCCTCTTCTTCTGAAAGTAGAGGTGCAATTGTTTTATATACATTTGCATTGTACTCCTTCACCCACTCCTGCTCCTGTGCATCCAAGAGCTCCCATTCAACGCAGGTTGTATCTATCGGGACAAAAGTAAGTGTACGGAAAGAGTAGAACTCGTTCATCCTGTTGAACTGCCACGGCTGTACAAGTATCACGTTCTCCGTTCTGATACCATACTCCCCTTCCATATATACTGCAGGCTCATTTGACATGACCATGCCAGGTACAAGGGTTACCGGATTGTCTTCCATTCTTATGCTTTGCGGTCCCTCATGCACGCACAGGTAATGTCCTATGCCATGTCCTGTTCCGTGGAAATACATTGCAGCATCATTGAACAGAGGGCCTCTGGCAAGGATATCAAGCTGCGCCCCTCTGGTATTTTTGGGGAAACGAGCCATTGAGAGGCGTATCATTCCTTTAAGCACCAATGTATAGTGCCTGCGCTGTTTCTCAGAAAGTTCTCCTATTGGAATGGTTCTGGTGGTATCTGTAGTTCCAAACACATATTGTCCTCCTGTATCCATAAGGAGGAAGTTTCCTGTTCCTATCACCTGGCTGCTCTCCTTGGTTGCGCTGTAATGGGGAAGCGCACCTGCAGGTCCGAATGCAACTATAGGCTCAAAGCTCTCTCCTCTATAATTTTCGTCCTCACTTCTGAAATGGGCAAACTTCTCACCTATTTCCCACTCAGTAAGCTGTGTCCCTGCAGCCAATGAATCATCAATGAACTTCAACACTTTGCACCATGCCACGCCGTCTGCGAGAAAAGCCTTGCTGAAACCATCCTGTTCCCAGTTGTTCTTAATTGATTTATAATAGTTTACAGTTCCTCCCCAAATTGGATCATCTGCAAATCTTGCACCCGGTATATCCAAAGCCTTATAGTCCCTTACTGTTATCTTACCCTTTGAAATTACTCTCACGGTCTGGGCAGGAAGTTCTGACAGCAGCTTAGTGAAGGAATGATAAGGATGCAGTTCAATATTGTCTTTAAGGAGTTTCTCCTTCACTTCTTCACTTATTGAATCAAGATCTGCAAAGAGATGTGTGGCCGCATTGGTTATAATGGCATAAGACTGGGCCAAAGGATTGTACTCTATATCTGTTCCCCTTATATTGCAAAGCCACGCTACCTCATCACACATGGCAACTATGTAGGCAAAGCGGTTTTCTTCAAGTCCAAGAGCCTGAGTTATCCTCTCATGTTTTGATTTTGCACTCTCACCAGTGTATTTTGTATCAAGCCATATTACCGGATTGAATTTTACTGGAGGTCTCTGCTCCCACAAGTCATCGAATATGTCATCAATAAGCTGCACTTTGCATGGGGCCAGCTCCTTGCATAGCGTTTCGTATTCGCTGTATGAGAACAATGACTTGTCTATTGCCACAAGTTCACCCTCCGGATATTGGCCAAGAATCCACTGTGCAATGGTTGGTGTCCCCTCCATCTTCATCCTCATGAGTTTTATTTCACTGCCCTGCAACTGTGCTGCCGCCTGCACAAAATATCTCGAATCGGTCCATAATGCCGACCCTTTGAGAGTTACCACAAGGGTTCCTGCAGAACCGTTGAATCCGCTCAGCCATTCCCTTACCTTATAGTGGTCTTGGGTGTATTCGCCAAAATGGGGATCATTTGTCGGGATTATGATTGCCGATACATTCATTGCGGAGAGTTTCTCTCTCAATGCCTTTAACGCTGCTGTCCTGTACATCTTTCAAAAATTTCTGTTTGTGCAAAGATAAAAAAAAGGATGGCTCTTTGGGCCATCCTCCATATTGTTGCTTATTGCAAGATTAGATCATTGAATCTGCGTTAAGGTTGTCCTTCTCAATATCCTTGAAGTATTTTACAGTACCAACCTTCAACTCATCGGTTGCAGCATCATCACATACGATGATTCCTTTCGGATGCATCTGAAGAACGCTGATTGTCCACATGTGGTTTACACAACCCTCTACCGCATGGTACAAAGCTCTTGCTTTTGCGTGGCCGTTGGCAAGAATAAGAACCTCTTTAGCGTCCATGATAGTACCAACGCCTACTGTAAGGGCAGTCTTAGGCACCAAGTTGATATCATTGTCAAAGAATCTTGAGTTGGCAATGATAGTGTCAGTTGTAAGGGTCTTGATTCTTGTTCTTGAAGTTAGTGAAGAACCCGGCTCATTGAAAGCAATGTGTCCGTCAGGTCCAATGCCACCCATGAAAAGGTCAATACCGCCATATGATTTGATTTTCTCCTCATATCTTACACACTCAGCCTGTGGGTCCTCTGCGTTTCCGTTAAGGATGTTCACATTCTCCTTCTGGATATCAATATGTTTGAAGAAGTTGTTCCACATGAAAGAGTGGTAGCTCTCAGGATGATCCTCAGGAAGACCAATATACTCGTCCATATTGAAGGTTACAACGTTCTTGAAAGAAACTTTACCCTCTTTGTAGAATTTTACAAGCTCTCTGTAAGTTCCAAGAGGAGTTGAACCGGTAGGAAGACCTAGAACAAACGGACGCTCTGCAGTTGGAGCAAAATCATTGATTTTTTTAACAATGTAAGCCGCAGCCCAGTGCGAAATCTGTGAGTAGGACTCTTGAATAATTAATCTCATAACTAAGTTTTTTGTATTTAATAATTATATTGTTTCTTTCAACAGCACCCTTGCATTCTCAAGGGCAGCCTCCGTAAGTGACGCTCCGCTGAGCATCCTTGCAACCTCCTTAACCCTCTCGTCGGGATCAAGTTCCCTTATATGGGTAGTTGCATTGTTCTGCTGGTCAAACTCCTTATACACCAGCAGGTGTGTACCTCTCTTTGAGGCTATCTGCGGCAAGTGGGTTATTGCAAAAATCTGCATCCTCTCACCCATCTTCCCAATGAGAGCTCCCATTTTGTCTGCAATGCTGCCTGATACACCTGTATCAATCTCATCAAAAATCATTGTAGGCATTCCTGTAAACCGGGCCATCAATGATTTCAAGCACAACATTATTCTCGACAGCTCTCCGCCTGAAGCCGCCTTCTGCAGCGGATTGAGCTTTTTGTCTCCATTTGCCGAGAACATGAACGATACCGAATCTGTTCCCTTTGCAGTATATTTTCCTGCATCGGCAAGCTCTACCTTAAAAATTGCATATGGCATCTGCAGATCCCTGATGCTCTTCTGCAATTCCCCTGCCAGCTGTTCTGTCTTTTCCCTTCTTTTTGCACTCAGTATCCCGGCAAGTTCCTTTCTACTGGCAGAAAGTTCCTTTATATGTTTCTCAATCTGTGCAACCTTTTCTGAATCTTCACCTGCCCCATCAACATCATTCTGCAATTCACGCTGCACCAGAAGAAGTTCCTCTACAGTTGCCACACCATGCTTTCTCATCAATGAATAAAGCATTGAAAGCCTCTCTTCAACCTGCTCCAGACGCTGTGGAGAAACCACAATCCTTTCTGCAAGCATCTCCAGCTCCTCTTCAATATCTTTACACTCTATCCTGCAGCTTTCCAGTCTGTTGCACAACTCTTCCAATTCGGGCACAAAGTTAGAACACTTTTGCAATAAATGCACTGCATCCTTCAAATTTTGTACTATTGTCCCTCCAACAGGCTGCATGCAGCCTACAGCGCCGCTTATGCTTTCCCTTATCTGCTCCGAGTTTGCAAGCTGTTTCTGCTCACTCTCCAGCTCCTCAAGCTCACCCTCCTTAAGTTTTGCCTCCAGCAATTTTTCAAGCTGGAATGCCCTGAACTCCATCTCCCCTTCCTTCTTTGCAATCTGATCCTTGAGCTGTTGCAGTTGCGACTCCTGCTTCAGCAGCTCCTCATGTACACGGGCATACTCCTCAAGAATTCCCCCTGTACCTGCATAATAATCCAACACCCTCATCTGATAACTCTCATCAGTCAATAACAGATGCTGGTGTTGCGCATGAATGTCTACTATCTCAGACGATATTTCTGTCAACGCAGCCAGCGTAGCCGGCTCATCATTTATAAAATTTCTTGTTCTTCCAGCTGGAGATATCACCCTTCTTAAAACAAGTGTCTCCCCCGCTACCTCAAACTCACCCTCAACCACACAGTTTTTTGTACTGTCCTTCAATGCCGAAATATCACCTTTTGCCCCCAACAGAAGCGACAGTGCCCCCAACATGATTGATTTGCCCGCTCCGGTCTCTCCGGTAATTATAACCAGGCCGGAAGGAAATTCAATATCAAGGTTCTCAATTAACGCGTAGTTCTGTATAGTAAGTCTTTTAAGCATTACATAAGTGTCTCAATGTTATCCACAATATCAGCCGCCACTTCACCTTTGCTCTTCAAAGAACACTCTACAGGCTCCCTGTCCTTGAAGAAAAGGGTTACCTTATTGGTGTCATGACCAAATCCTGCGCCACTGTCCCTCATTGAATTGAGGACAATCATATCCAGTTTCTTACGCTCCAGCTTGCCTGCAGCATTTGCCCTTTCATCGTTTGTTTCCAGTGCAAAACCCACAGCAACTGTCCCTTTGTCCCTGTTCTCACCAACCCATGCAGCTATATCATTTGTTGGGGTAAGTTCAAGGTTATAATTGCTCTTTTCCCTTTTTACCTTCTCCTGTCCCACATGAGCCACGGTAAAGTCTGCAACTGCCGCACACAAGATTACCACATCTGCTCCCGGCACATTAGCCTTAGTGGCCTCAAACATCTCTCCAGCAGTAACAACATCCACCACCTTGATATTTGGCAGAGTTGCCTTCACATTCACCGGACCGCTCACCACCACAACATCAGCTCCCCTCAAGGCAGCCTCCCTTGCCAGTGCATAAGCCATTTTTCCCGACGAATGGTTGGTGATGTATCTTACAGGATCAATCGGTTCCCTTGTTGGACCTGCTGTGATTACCACCTTCTTGCCCTGCATTGATCCGCCACGTGCAAAAATAGCCTCAACCTGAGCAACAATATCATCAGGCTCCGCCATTCTTCCTTTACCTTCCAGTCCGCTCGCCAGTTCACCACTGCCGGGCTCCACAATCTCCACTCCCCACTCTTTAAGTATCTCCAGATTCCTCTGGGTTGAAGGGTGCTTGTACATATCCAGGTCCATTGCCGGAGCTATCGCAACTTTACATTTGGCAGAAAGATAAGAAGTGAGCAGCAGATTGTCAGCCACACCTGATACCATCTTGCCAATTGTATTGGCAGAGCAAGGAGCTATAAGGTAGAGGTCTGCCCAAATACCCAAAGAGACATGGCTGTTCCAGTCACCGTTCTCAGGGTTATAGAAATCTACCAAAATAGGGTTCTTGGATAAAGTGGCCATTGTGAGCGGAGTTATGAACTGTTTGGCCATCTCCGTCATTACCACCTTTACCTCAGCACCCTGTTTCACAAGAGCCCTCACAAGCATTGCAGACTTATAGGCTGCAATGCTGCCGGTTACTCCCAATAGGATATGTTTGCCCTTAAGCATAATTGTAGGGTTTCAAATTAAGCCTCAACTTTGCGAGAATAAATCTCACCGCTCTGGAACTCTTTGATTGCAACCAAAGTAGGCTTTGGAAGCTTCTCATAATGACGTGAGATCTCAATCTGCTCCCTGTTCTCAAAAGTCTCCTCCAGAGTATCAGCAAAATTTGAGAACTCCTCCAGTTTTGCGCTAAGCTCCTGTTTGACCTCAGCTGCAATCTGATTGGCTCTTTTTGCAATAATCATGGTTGACTCGTAGATGTTGCCTGTAGGCTCAGCAAGCTCACTCAAATCTCTGGTTACGGTATTACCGTAAACTTTGTACTCTTTTTTCTCCATTTTTATTATTGTTCTTCTTGTTTTGTATTCTCTTTAACTGCATAATGCTCCACTTTCCCGTACAGTTCATCCACTTCTTTCCTGTATTTTGAATCGGGATACTCGCTTATGAAATTGTAATAGTCATCAATGAAATCCAGGAATCTCTCCTTCTGCTTATCTGCAATGCTGTTGTATGCATACTTATAGGAAGCCAAAGCAGTGTAGTACATGACATCCTCCCTGTATCTGTTGTCGGCATTCTCCTTAAGCACATTCTTCAACGAATGTCTTGCAGCAAGATAATCCTCCATAATATAGTAGAGTTTAGCAGCCTCAAAGCTCTTTTTCTCCAGCCTCTCCATAAGCTCATCCATCATATTCTTGCAGACAGGATAATACTCGCTGTCGGGATTCTCATACATGAACTCGCTGATAACCATCATTGCCTTTCTGGTAGGTGTTTGGTCAAGCTCATAGCGGAGGGTCCCGTCAAACAGACACTTTATCCTCAAATATTTTGCCTCTGTAGTGAACACACTTCTCGGATACACCTCTATGAATTTGGCAAAAGCCGCCTCTGCTGTCTCATAATCACCATACTTGAAGTTGCTCAAGCCGTGGTAGAAATTTACCGTATCCTCCTGTGGCAAACCCTGAACCAAAAGGTTGAGGTTGTCAAAAATGTCAGCCGCCTTTTTATATTTGCCCTGATTGAAATAGTTGTGTGCAGCCTTGTATTTCAAATCAACATCATGGCTCCTCAACACCTTTTCGTACTCAGAAGCACACGATACTGCCAAAAATGCTGCAAACGCTATAATTGCCAATCTTTTCAACTGCATCTCTTTCCGTTTTAGTTTTCCTGCAAAAATTTCTCTGCATCCATTGCTGCCCTGCAACCGCTGCCTGCAGCTGCAATGGCCTGCCTGTAAGTAGGGTCCTGCACATCACCTGCAGCAAATACACCGGGAACATTTGTCTTCTGGCTCTTGCCCTCTGTAATGATATAACCCTCATTGTTTGTCTCAACGAACTCCTTGAATACCTCTGAATTTGGATGGTGCCCGATTGCAAGGAAGAAGCCGTGGATCTTTATCTGGCTCTCCTCACCGGTCTTGCTGTTCACAAGTGCTGCACCGGTAACACCAAAATCATCACCAAGAATCTCTTTTGTATTGGTATTCCACAAAACCTCAATGTTAGGGGTATTGAGGACTCTCTCCTGCATTGCTTTAGAAGCTCTCAACACATCTCTTCTTACAATCAGATAAACTTTGTTGCACAAGCTTGCAAGATATGTAGCCTCCTCACATGCAGTATCACCGCCACCAACTACTGCAACATCTTTCTTGCGGTAGAAAAAGCCGTCACATGTTGCACATGCAGAAACTCCCTGACCCCTGAATTTCTCCTCAGAAGGCAAACCAAGATATTTTGCTGTTGCGCCGGTAGCAATAATTACTGTATCAGCCTCAACTTTCTTGTCTGAATCAATCTCAACTGTGAACGGTCTTTTTGAGAAATCAACTTTAGTGACAACACCATATCTCACCTGGGTTCCGAATCTCTCCGCCTGTTTCTTGAGGTCCTCCATCATTTCGGTTCCGGTGATTCCCTGAGGATAGCCCGGGAAGTTGTCTATCTCTGTAGTGGTGGTAAGCTGTCCGCCAGGCTGAATTCCCTCATACACAACAGGATTGAGGTTAGCCCTGGAAGCATAGATGGCAGCTGTATACCCTGCAGGGCCGCTACCAATAATCAAACATTTAATTCTTTCTATTTCCATAATACATAATATCCTGCAAAGTTAACAATTTTTTTTGAATAGCTTATCTTTTATATAATATTCAGCTCTTAATTCCCATACAAGCACAAACGAACACAACCATCTCGACAGCAACATCACATACCACACAGCGCCCAGTGACGATATTAGAATAAGATCCTCAAAATTGCTGTGCGACACACAAATATGCGCATTGAGCAAATCCACATCCTTCCTGGTAACCTCTCCGCTCTCCACCTCTTCCATCATAACGGCAGCACCATAAGCCAAGCCCAAAGTGTTTGCCACTATCCAGAGGAATGACGTACAGGAAGGCAAGCCGAAAAAAGCAAGGAAATATCTCAAGAACTTTGAAATCCACCTTATCACCCCAAACTCGGAAAGAATCTTCTGTAGTATTGCAAGTGCATATATGAGCACTGTCATCTTTACCACCACCTGAGCAGTTGATATCAGCCATTCCTTGAACAGCCCAATAAAACTTGCATCAGCGGCGCCTGAAACACCGGCAACTGCAATCATTTGTCCAGGAAGAAGCTTATTCAATAAAAATGCCAGAATGAAAGCGCAAGCCGTTCTGGTAATGACAATCCTTATTGCTGACGACCCCGTCTTTTTCTGCACTGCTGTTTCGGTAATTATGTTATGCGAGCACAACACCATAGTTCCCAATATTGTAAGTGCCCTCACATCCAGATTGAGCGACACCATTACTGAGATTGCAGCATATACATTTACAAAATAGCCGGTAACATAAGAAAGGGCCGCCTCACCGGGCAGTCCTATGCTATTGAAAAGAGGAGACAGCATTTGGGAGATTACGGGCAGCAATTTGAAATACTTGAGGAACATTATTGCGAACGAAACCCCAACTGTAAGTTTCACTAGCCACAAACAAGTCTTTGTTGTGCCGGGAAGAGCACTTTTGATACAATACAATATTTTCTCCTTTACCTGCATACCTTTTATTTTGGCGCAAATTTACACCATAATTTGAATTGTGGAACACATTTTGATATATTTGCACCCTATTAACAGACGCGTATTACAACATACTAAATGAATTGAAATGAAGAAATTCCTTGCAATTATTCTTGCAGCAGTAATGGCTGCCCCAATGTTGCAGTCATGCAACAAAAGTGACGACCAACCGGACAAACAGGCACTTGTTTCAATCGTTCCCTATTGGAGTCCTGCCGGTTTTGCATGCCAGCTTGACAACGGTGAGACCATATATCCGGGAAATATGAGATGCGCCTACACAGTAAACCAGGAAAGCATCCAACGTGCAATCGTCTATTTCAAAGAACTGTCAACCCCAGTAACAGGTTTCACATACAACGCTGACATCTTCAATGTCATTGATGTGACCACCAAGGACATTGAAACTCTTACCAATGCAGCTAATGACACCCTTACAGGTTCCCTCAAAATCAACGACGCCGTCATTGGCGGAGGCTATTTGAACGTAGATTTCAACGTAAGCATCTCTCCATATACTTCAAACCAGGTACTCACCATTTCATTGGTAGACAACCTGATCAACGGAGAGCCCGAGTGGACAGACTACTACCCTCTTGAGTTGAAATTCAAGAGTTCAGTGGAGATTGACCCCAAACAGGGACAGGAGGTGAACTCCCTTGCATGCTTCCACTTGGGAGCATTGGATCCCGACAGGCTGAAATGCAAAGGGTACCTTATAACCTATAAGGACTACGACGGGGAGACCCGGAGCCTCACAGTAAATTACAACAAAAAGTAAAACACGGCACTTTTTATAAAAGCAAGGAGGTGACTAATAAGTGATTTAGTCACCTCCTTTCGTGTTTATATGGATATGACGACAGTGGCAGTAGGGTAAGTTTGGCTTGGTTCCGTCGGAACGAGTTCCGACTTCATCCCTCCCACGACTTCGTCGCGGGCCCC
>JAZRQU010000082.1:0-4500 GCA_045650045.1 Candidatus Egerieisoma sp.
CCTGGTCATTGCATCAGGAGTCATCTTGAATATATATTCCTTGGGACCAACCTCTGGGATCATGTCCATGATCTCCGGAGCAACTTGAATCAGTCTTATAGACTGAGCTGTGTTTGGCATCTCTTTTCTGACCCATTCCCTGTCTTTGTTTTTGACTCTGTCAGTGTGTACACGAATAGCACAAAGGTCTCTGAGTATATCCTCACCACAGAGGCCACCGATCTCACCTCTCCTCAAGGTGTAAAGTCCAGCAAGGACAATCATGAGCTTTTCCTCATCACTTGCTGCAGATATGAGTCTGTGAAATTCTGAGGGCTCTGGAGGCGGCAGGTCTTTGGGTGCTGACTTTGGATATTTGATTTTAAAGCTCTTGTCATTACCGACAAGCTCAAGAGCATTCCTGAGAAAATTGATCCTGTTTGCAATTGTTTTTCTGTTCAGACCATCAAAGGCCCATTGATTGATTATTGACTGCAGTGTTTTGGAGTCAACCTCAAGGGCATCCATGCCTTTGATTGATTCAAAATACTGAGGCATCTTGACATAGTCTCTCAGAGTGGACGGAGACCAGACAGCTGAGTGAGAATCAAGATGAGACTGCATTGCTTTTTCAACAGTTGTCCTTGTCTTTTCCTCCTCAACATCAAAAAGCCAGTTCCTAGCCATGAGCTCAGATTTTGCCTTGGCTTTGAGTGATGCCTCTCTGCTGTCATTCTCAGGTGCCACAGTAAAACTTTTGCGGACCTGTTTTCCATTTATGAGCTTTGTGGCTCTAGTTCTATATGCTCCTGATGGTAGTTTTTGCGCATTTGCCATTTTTCGTTATTCCTCTATCTTTACAAATAAATATAAATCGGTGTCAAGACTCTCTGCTGGTCTAACACAGGCAGCAGATATCTTGCCATCATGAAACGCTTTTTTGAGCTCAGTGAAATTGTTGTCACCAAAGAAGATTGTGCCAATCCTCAGATCAGCAAGGTAGACAGCAAGAGCCTCTGTTTTGGTTGAGCAAATAATACTCTCAAGTCTTATATTGCAACCATTAAAGTCCATTTTGGGGTTTATGGACACAATCTTTTTGAGATTATCCTGAGCCTCAGCATAGTCATAATTAGAGATTTTATACCTCTTAAATCCTTTGAAATGCCTTGCCTGGACAAAATCCATAATTTTGTAGTCAGGTGTCTTTTTTGAAAAAAGTGATTTTATTATTTCCATAAAGCCCTCCCTCATATCTTTTCCATCTTGTCATCATCACCAAAGCCAAGAATCCAATTTGGGCTGACTCCTGTTGCGTTGGCAATACTGATTAGGGTTCCAGCATGTGGAATCCTGACTCCGCTCAGATATTTGCTGACAGCAGCCTCTGTGAGTCCAGTCATGAGAGCAAATTCCCTTTGACTCAGGCCAAGATTATCAAGCAACAATCTCAAGCGTTTTTGGGTGTAACAATCCAACATTTTTAACCTCCTCTCTTTTTGCACATACAAAATATTATTAATTTGTCATTTTGTCAAGTTGACGACCAACAAAAAACCACAGGCATCACTGTCTGCGGTTCAACTTCTCTTGATATTCTCTCAATTTGGCATCAATGGCTGCTTTTTGCAATTGCAAAGAGTTCATCTCAAGCAATATTCCATTCTTTTCTGCAAGGAAGTCCTCAAGCTCTGGGCAAGGGTCCCACCCGAATAATTGATTTGGAGTGACTTTGAATATTTCACAAAGAGTCCAAAGGATGTCTGCATCTGGAGCTGATCCCTTTTCCCAGTTTGAGATGGTGTTTGGAGACCGTTCAATCTTGTCAGCCAATTCCTTTTGCGATATCCCTCTCATAATACGCAAATTTTTGATATTTTCATTAAGTTTACTCATTTTAAACCTCACAATTTTTTTCAATATCAAATTCTTGTGATAAGAATACAGATGTTATTTTGCAATTAAATTTTAGCAGAGTATATGTGGATTTACAAACAATTCACACAATATTGCATAAAAAAATTGTTGACATTCAAACAATAGGCACACAAAATATTAATAGGTGCTCTTAAGAGGCACAAAAAAATGTGGGAGGAGGTTCAGACATTTGATTGTACAAAAGCGCATAGCGGACTACATCAACAGCGAGCACAAGAAAACAACAGCCATTGCAGACTTGTCAGGGATAAAAAGGGACAGATTTTCCATGATAATCCATTGCAAGTCAGAGCTCAGAGCTGATGAGCTGGAAAAGATTTGCTTTGCTCTTGGAGTAGACCCAAACAGATTTGTTTGCTCAGAAAAATAGGAGGAATGATGGGGAATTATACAAAGCACCATCTGCCCAGGGGAACACATAACAAGCCGGAGGGGAAAAGGCTCAAATGTGTGGGCAAGATAAAAAAGTGCACTGCGATTTTCTTTTTGTTGGGGATTCTAATCATTGGACTCTCTGTCCAATCCATCAGATCAGAGGCAGCAGCCCAGAGACCTGATGACGAAATCCCAAAAGAAATAAAAGAATATTGTGAGGATATCGGAGACGAATTTGGAATCTGTCCGGAGCTCTTGGAGGCAATTGCCTGGCACGAGTCAAGATTTATTCCAGATGTCAAAAACAAAAATTGCTGGGGGTTGTGCCAGATCAATGTGAAAGTTCATGCAGACAGGATTGAGAAATGTGGCTACACCCAGGATGATATGCTCACAAGTTATGCCAACATCTATGTGGCAGCAGATTATCTCTCTGAGCTCTATGAGACATACGGAGATGACAATCCAATTATCCTGTCCCTCTATGCTGGAGCCGGATGGGATGCAGTAGAAAAATACAAGGAATATGGCTTTTTGACACCTTATGTCAATGAGATACTGACCAGGAGCGCCTCATATGAGAGGCTCCATGGAAAATAAAAAAGAGTCTGTGCTGGGAACACAAACTCTTTAGTGGTGGAAAAATACACGCCCAGTGCCTTTTTCCACCACACAGTATATCAAATTGTGTGGAATTTTCAAGCTAATTCTATACAGAGACATTCAAGTCTGTTCAAAGTATTCACTCACATTGTTGCTCTGGAGAGCGGACTGTGGGTGAGAAGTATTCCAACAACCTAAAAACTGAATAGAGGGACAAGATTATGGGCAAGTATCAAACGAAAAAAGGCATAATCTTTGAATCGGAGTTGTCGAAATACATGAAACTCAGAAATATTTCCTCAAAGGAAAAGCTCAGGAGCCTCACAACAGTTGGCTCCCATCAGACCATCATCAACTATTTTGATGATCCTGAAAAGATTCCAATGGGAAAGTTAAATGAGATTATGTCAGCTTTAAGAGTTCCAAAAGAGGAGAGAGTCAGGATTGTGACAATGCTCCTGGACCAATAAAAAATGAGCTTGGGGGCAAGCTCATTCTTGGGTAGTTAGGTATAGCAAGTAAAGTTTTTTGGGAGGAGATTTATTGAATAATTCTCACTAAAAATATTATACCACAACACCCTTGAAAATACCATAAAAATGGCACTTTGAGAGACTTTTTTTGGAGCGATTAAAAATATTAAAGTTATCGACAAGTGTCAGGTCAATAAAAAAATATGACAGGGGAGTCAGGTATATGTATGTAAACAAGGTACAGATTGCCGGAGACTATGTGCTTGTGTCCAATTACACACACAGAGGCTTTGGAGCTCCTCACAGGAAGAGGAGACAAAAAGAAAAGGACACTCCCAAGGCAATGGCTGCATATAACAGGAAAAAGAGAGCAGAAAAGCTCCAGCTCCTCATGATCCTCAATTTTGACTGCGGATATCACATAACGCTGGATTATCCCAAGGATGCAAGGCCTGAGACCTATGAGGAGGCAGAGCAAAACCTCAAGACTTTTCTCTACAAGATGAGCCGGAGGGTCAAAGAGATCAAGCCTTTTAAATACATTGCAATCACTGAGAGAGGCAAGAAAAGAGAGGCACTCCATCATCACATGGTCATTGAAGGGGATCCTTTTCTACTCAGAGAGATTACAAGACTCTGGGGAAACCACATCAAGATTTCTCAAATGTATGAAGAGGGAGCCTATGAGGACCTTGCTGAATACTTTTGCAAGATTGAGACCAAAGAGGAGCAGACCAAAGGCCGGAGCAAATATCACAGATCAAGGAACCTCAAAAAGCCAACAGTCAGATCAAGGCTTGTTGCCGGAGGGATTCCAGATGCTCCTGTGGTGCCTGGAAACTATGACCTCATGGATGAGTCAGTCAAAAGCGGATTCAATGAGTATGTGGGCATCAGATTCCAAAAGTACATGATAAGGAAAAAGCCAAAACGAGAAAAACGAGAGCAATCTGATGGCAATTCCAAGGCATTGACAAAGAGTGACCAAAACAGGCGCAAAAGGTGCACTATTTGGGAATCAATCAAAAAGATATTTAAACGGAGGGACTAGATGGATGACAACGGAAATATTTATCTTGGGCAAGACAAAGAATCCAGCAGTCCAAAAGACAGCCTGGGCAAGGTGGATGAT
>JAZRQU010000083.1:0-180975 GCA_045650045.1 Candidatus Egerieisoma sp.
GTGGCAGAGGAGGTGTTTCCAAGCATTGATGGAACAGACTATGCGTCATTGTCTGCACTACAAAATGCGGTAAAGGAGAAATTTTCTGATGAAGATGTAACTTCTGTCACCCTCGACGGTAAAGTAACTGATGAAGTACACGCGGCAGTCATGTCAGCTATCAGCGAAGTGAAAACCGAAGGAGCTGTAGTCAATGGTAATCTGGTGGCAGGCTCGGTGACTTATACGGTCAACACCTTTAGCGATGCGCTTACTGCTTGGACGGAAGGAACTACCTTGACTCTTTTGGGTGATGCCACTTACGATGATGGTGCTATAGAGATTGAGGATAAGGATGTTATTCTTGACCTGAACGGGCATACACTGAATTTTACCTATGAAAACATGTTTGCTTGTTTGGACGTTGCAGCAAATGCAGATCTTAGCATTCGTGACAGTGGTGAAAACGGTCAAATCAATGCTTACTGTACGACTGTTACGGGTAATGGTATTGTGCATCTGGAAGGTGGTACAATGAATAAGTTGGTGGCTGTGGGAACTGCAGGAACCTTTTATATGACCGGTGGCAAGGTACTTGGCAGAAATCATCAACCATATCTGATGTATGCTGTTCAAGTTAACCCTGGTGGCACAGCATATATTTCCGGTGGCACTTTGCAAGGTAAGGATGCTCTGGATAATAGAGGTACGGCATATATTTCTGGTAATCCAACAATTAAAGGTGAAGACACAGACGAATATAATCCTGGTAGTGCAATTAGAAATGAGGGTACTTTGACCATTTCCGGCAATCCTGTTATCATCGGTGCAAACAAAGGTCATTTATATGCGAAAACTCCCATCACGCTGAATATCCAGCCCACTGAAGGCACTTGGAAGGTTTATATGTATAGTTCAGACTTTGCAACCAATAATGGCGTTTTTGCTATTCCTGGTGCGGGCATCAACCTTGATGCATCCAAATTTGAGTCCTTAGTAGAAGGCTATGAAGTGAAAAAGCTCGATGACGGCTCATTGGCATTGGTAGCCACTGCAACAACCGAATAAACCTATTTAGGGCAGGATGGCTTGACCGCCTACCTGCTCACAAAGAGATCCCCGGTCGGGGCTGTGGATGACTGGAGAGTAGCTTTATTTATATTTCCGCTTCCAAGATATTAATAAAAAATGCAGATCCTCAAACTCAAGGAACTGCATTTTTTTATATTAACGTATAAGTTGCAATTATGCTGGCAAAGCCAAGAAAGCTGCAGCAAATGCCAAGATAGCGTAAAGCTCTGGGAATACACCTAGGATTAGGGTTTTACCAAATACATCGTTACCGTTAGCCATCTCGTTAACACCGTTAGCTACCAATGAAGCCTGTTTAACAGCTGAGAAGAAACCTACGATACCTAGTGCGATACCTGCAGCGCAGATAGCAAGAGCAGCGTTGATTGATAGGGTCTCCATTACTTTAAGTTTGTTAAGCATCAAGAAGAATGCTGCAAAACCGTAAAGTCCCTGGGTAGCAGGAAGAGCACAAAGGATCATTGCAGAACCGAACATGTCAGGGTTCTTTTTAAGTGCACCGATAGTTGCGTTACCGCCAATTGTTACTCCAAATGTTGAACCGATACAAGCTACTGCCAACATGATGCCCATACCAAGATAGGCCAAGAAGAAAGGTAATTGTTCCATAATATTAAAATTTTTAAATTGTTATTAATCTTGTTTTTGTTTTCCCGATAGTTTATAGGGATTAATTATTTCTTTTTTAAAGGATTATAAGCTCTTCCGCCTCCCTCAAATCCTGCGTTCTTGTAGAACTCAATGAAAGTGAGTCGCAATGGATGCACAAATGCACCAAGGCTTGAAAGGAGCATTACAAAAATGTGTCCTATGATGAGCATGATTATCATAAGCAGCCATCCTATGTATGGAACCTCGCCAAGGGTCATTGAAATTGAGTTGATTACAAAACCCAAAATACCACCTGAAGTTGCAAGTCCAAACAGACGGATGTATGAAAGCACATCACCGAATACACTGGTTGAATCATATAGGGTAAAGGTACCTTTTACAATTCGTACAATCGGGTTCTTTGCATCGGATCCGCAAAGCACTATAAGTGCAAGTGATGCATATCCAATGTAATTGACCCATGCAGGGTAGCTGAAGCCGGCCTCCGATGATGCGTATGCCAATGTAGCCCAAGCTATTGCCGTACCCCATCCAAGGGCATTCAAACCTACTCTATAGTTCTTCTTGATTATATTGTATACGCACTGGATAAGCCTTGCAACTACAATCTGGAATATTCCAAACAGGATTGCAAACCAGAACATCTGCATATCATTAAAGAAGAACTCTGTAATATTCTGAGGAAGCGGTACAAGCTCATACAGCTTGGCACCAAATACGGTACCGCTGAATGCAGGCATTATTACTGTACCCAAACCCAGCCATGCTATAAGTTTTCCGTAGTTTGCAAAGGCTTTAACTTTAAAGTTTACAAACAGGCCGGCAAGGATAAGTACAAGTCCGTAGCCCATATCGCCTAAGCAGAATCCAAAGAAGAGCATGTAGAACGGAGCATAGAACATTGTAAGGTCAAGCTCTCCGTATTTTGGAAGCATGTACAGCTCTCCAATTGGCTCGTACAATTTTGCAAAGAAATTGTTCTTGAGCTTGATAGGAGGGTTGTCCTCTTCTTTTGCATCTTCTTTCAGGTAATATACATTGTTCTCCTCAAGGAATGCAGTTACCTGCTGGTCAATCTCGGTAGGGGCAAATGCCTCAAATATTACAATTTTGTTGTCGGCTTTTTTTACTGATGCACCGTTGGCAAGATAAAGGTCAAGGTTGTTGAACAACTCCTCTTTTTGCGCATTAAGGTCATCTATGCAATTGGTAAGTGAAAGAAGCTCCTTGCTTGTATTCTCTGCCAATGCTTCGCTCTCTTTCAGCTGTGCCTCCAGTATATTGGCAGAAACTGAAGGGAATGAACATGGTACAAGAGGCAATGAAGGCTTCTCACCATTTTCCATTATTGCAACAAAGTAAATTTTGCCGTTGTATTCATTAAGGATGTGTACAGGGCACTGTTTTTCCCACTCCTTGTTGTATTTCTGTGCAGATACGCAATAGAAATACGGTGTAAGTGAGAGCTCTTCAAGGGCCTTGAAGTTGTCGGGAGTAAAAATACCCCATGGAAGTGCCTCCTCATATTCTGCTTTAAGGGCAGCAATCTTGCCTTTAAGGAGATCCCTCTGTGCTGTCATTTTGGTATAATGGGCAAGAAGGTCCTGGCATGAAGGTTTCTGGGCAGGTATTTCCATTTTGGCTTTAATAGCCTCATCCTTAAGTCTTTTCAATGCACTGGCAGCTGCGTTGTATTTTGCAATTTCCTCAAATTTCTCCATTGAATATGAGTCAATTGCACGCTTCTGCCTGGTTACGTCTACAACACCAATTTCCTGGAGTTTCCCAAGAAAATCCTCTACCTCCTTGTGGAATACCACAAATGAGTATTTAGTCATTTTCTTAATCATTGTTCTCTTCCTCCTCTTCAATTAAGTGTCGGGTTTTCACTATCTTCTGAGATGCCTTTGAAAGATTCTCCTCATCTTCCATGTATCTCTTGATTTTCCTGATTGCCTCCTGATATCCAGGAATCTGTACCTTCTCATAAAGGTTAACCTTCTGAGTGGTTTTCTTTCGGGTATAATCGAGAATCCTCATTTTTTCCCGATAGATTTCAGATTCTATACCTATCTGGGCAAGCTGCTGAAGAATGTCAACACCGTCTGAGTACCATAGAGGCCTTTTGAATATGTCAAATTCATTTACCTCATATATTACATCAACCAGCGCTGGGGTCTTCACACCTGCAATCTTCTCGGTTTTGAGTTTCACATCCTTAACCGATATAAGGCCGGGTGTGAACTCATTCCATAGTGCTGCCAGATATTCGTAGGCTTTAAGCGAGGCATCAAGCTTTTCCATTAGGGCATCACTTACCTCTTTGGCACGCTTTACCTCAAGCCTGAGGGCGCTCTCCTTGTTTTTTAGGGTAGGGAGGGCGTTCTTCCTTATCTTGAGCTGCTTGTTAAGCTCGTTAAGTGATGTCTTGTTATATTGGAATTTGATTGCCATACTTTAGTTGCCTTTCCAGTATTTGTCTACAAGATTCTGTTTGATACCAAGTTCTTCCGGTTTGAAGTGTTTTCCAAACAAGTCCCAAGCTGTATCCAGCATCTGGTCAATTGTGATGTTTACGTCAATTGCAAGAAGTTTGTTTGAGTAGTCTTTTGCGTAATCAAGACAGCGCATGTCGTAGTCACTCAAATCAAAACCGTTCTCCAATTTTGTTTTTGCATTGGCTGCATCCGCAAACAGACGTACACCTGTATTCATTACCTGACCATGATCCTCACGAGTCTGTTTTCCAATTACAAGCTGTTTAAGACGTGACAGTGAACGGAATGGATCGATGATTACTTTACCGGTATCGGTATCTGTTCTCAAGAAGAGCTGTCCCTCTGTAATGTAACCGGTGTTGTCGGGAATGGCGTGGGTAATGTCACCGTCATTAAGGGTTGTTACAGCAATGATGGTGATTGAACCGCCGTCGGGAAGCTGTACCGCCTTCTCGTAGATCTTTGCAAGGTCTGAGTAAAGGGAACCTGGCATTGAGTCTTTTGAAGGGATCTGGTCCATACGGTTACTTACAATTGAAAGGGCATCTGCATAAAGGGTCATATCTGTTAGAAGTACAAGTACTTTCTCGTTCTTGTCAACTGCAAAATACTCTGCTGCAGTAAGTGCCATATCCGGGATAAGCAGACGCTCTACAGGTGGCTGCTCTGTTGTGTTCACAAAGCTGATGATCTTGTTCAACGCACCCGCGTTCTCAAACATCTGTTTGAAATACAGGTAATCGTCGTTTGAAAGACCCATACCGCCAAGGATGATCTTGTCTACATCTGCCCTCAATGCCACGTTTGCCATTACCTGGTTGTAAGGCTGGTCTGCGTTGGCAAAGAAAGGAATTTTCTGTCCGGATACAAGGGTATTGTTAAGGTCAATGCCGGCAATACCTGTCGGGATTAACTGTGAAGGCTGTTTTCTTCTGTATGGGTTTACTGACGGACCTCCAATGAAACGTTTCTCTCCGTCCACTTTTGGACCGTTGTCAATAGGTTCACCATATGCGTTGAAGAAGCGGCCTGCAAGATCCTCCGATACATGTAGTGAAGGGGCCTCGCCAAAGAAGATTACCTCGGAATCTGTAGGGATACCCTCTGTTCCCGAGAACACCTGCAATGTTACAAGGTCTCCTTTAATTTTTACAACCTGAGCCAATCTGCCGTCGACGGTAGCAAGCTCATCGTTGGATACACCCTGTGCCTTCAACGCAACTGTGGCTTTTGTAATTGCCTCCAATTGGGTGTATATTCTCTGGAATGCTTTAGTTGTCATGGTTGATTGTTTTATTTAGTTGCTCAAGATATTTTTCAAATTCTGCGCTCTTGTATACTGCGTAGTTCATCTGACGCATGATATTGATGATACCTTTATAGAAGTTTGCGCACTTTTCAAAGTCTTCAAATTTTACAGGAGCCTCACACACTTCAAGAACTTTGTTAAGCATGAATTCCTGACGGTCCATTGGGGTAGAACAGTCTATGCTGTCAAATGCATCCTGCTGAAGTATGATGAAGTCTATAAGCTCGCTCTTCCAGTAACGGCTGTGGTATTCCATAGGCACACCATCATCACCAAGGATATTGATCTGCTCGTAAGCCTCTTTACCTCTGATAATGTAGTTCTTGGCCTTGTTTACCTTTTCAACCCACTGAGGGTCTACTTTTGCGTTCAAATACTCTGCAATCTCCGGGTACTCCAAGTATTTTGAGTATGAGTCAATTGGATCTACAGCAGGGTATCTCTTACGGTCTGCACGGCTCTGGTTAAGTGCATAGAAACAACGTGCAGCTTTCTTTGTAGACTCAGTTACAGGCTCTTTAAGGTTACCGCCGGCAGGTGATACAGTACCAATGAATGTTACTGAACCTGTTTCACCGTTGTTCAATTTTACTATACCTGCTCTAGCGTAGAAGTTTGAGATGATTGCAGGAAGGTCTACAGGGAACGCATCAGCACCCGGAAGCTCCTCCATACGGTTAGACATCTCTCTCAAAGCCTGAGCCCAACGTGAAGTTGAGTCTGCAAGAAGAAGAACTTTCAAGCCCATAGCACGGTAGTACTCACCAATTGTCATTGCAGTGTAAACTGAAGCCTCACGTGCAGCAACAGGCATGTTTGATGTGTTACAGATGATTGTTGTACGCTCGCTCAACTTGCGTCCTGTCCTTGCATCAACAAGTTCAGGGAACTCTGCAAAGATCTCCACAACCTCATTTGCACGCTCACCGCAGGCAGCCATGATAATTACATCAGCCTCACCCTGTTTTGCAATGGCATGCTGAAGCACTGTCTTTCCGCAACCGAAAGGACCTGGGATGAAACCTGTACCACCCTCTGCCATAGGGTTAAGGGTATCGATACATCTTACACCTGTCTCCATAATCCTGTAAGGGCGTGGTTTCTCCTTATAACCGCCTACAGCCACTTTAACCGGCCATTTCTGCACCATTGTAACATTGTGGTCCTCACCGTTCTCATCTGTTACAACAGCAACAACATCAGATGCCTTGTAGCTTCCCGACGGAACTACAGATTTTACTGTATATTCACCTTTGAAGCTGAACGGCACCATGATTTTATGAGGAAGCCATCCCTCCTTAACCTCACCAAGCCAGTCTGCGGCAACAACTTTGTCACCAGGTTTGGCGATAGGAGTGAACTCCCACTCCTTATCCATATCAATTGGAGCTGTATACTCGCCCCTCTGAAGGAATACACCTGTCATAGTTGAAAGGTTGTTCTGCAAACCGTCGTAGTTGCTTGAAAGCAGACCAGGACCAAGTGTTGCCTCCAACATGAAGCCCATAAACTCCACATCGTTACCTTTCTTAACACCACGTGTACTCTCATAAACCTGAACAGAAGCAAATTTTCCGTTCACTTTTATGACCTCTGCCATAAGTCTGGTATCACCCAGCTTAATGTAGCATATCTCATTTTGTGCAACAGGACCATTAACCTCCACTGTAACCAGGTTGGCAATGATACCTGTAACTTTTCCTGTGGTACTCATATATTTTTATTCTAATATTTTATTTTCAATTCCTTTGAAGGTTCCCCTTACTTCATCTACCAGCTTGCGGAACATCTCTTCACCGGCTTTGGCATCAAGCTTGTTCCACCTGTCAATAAGTTTTCCTTTGGCCAGGAATGCCAGAATTACATCCATATTGAACTCGCCGTATCCATTCAGTCCGCTAATGTAGTCCCATTTGAAGCTGTCGAGTTGCTGTTCTTTCTCAAGAATGTTCCTGTTGGCAAAAATTGCCTGAAGTCTTGTAAGCTGCTCGCTGCTCAAATCAAGATCCACATTATTTGCCGGACAAACTTTATATGAATCTGCATCGCGCTCCATCTTGCCAGCAACAAACTCCACTTTGCGGTTCCTTATCTCAAGATCCAAGGCAAAATAAAGTCTGATGAACCTGTTCTTGCAGTTCATTGCTGCACGGTAGAAGTGGGCATTGAGATTCTCCTCATTTGTACCAAAGTCAAACCACTCAATAAAGCGGCGGTCCTTCTCACTGCTGCTGTTGTAGATTGATTCCCTCACAGCATCATATGAGAAAGCCTTGTTGTCTCCGTTCAGTACAAGTTCGGGCAGTCCTGCAATAATGTAATGATAGTTTCCCATTATTGTTATTCAGTGAATTATCCAAAAAGAAGCTCTTTGGTCTTAGGTCTCAAATACTCTGCAATGATGTTCTCAAAATCCTTGTCGGTGAAGCTTAGCATATATCCCTCACCTTTAGGGGCAATCTTGAATCCTCCCTGAACACCTTTGCTGAACTGTACATCTACACCTGCTGAGCAGATCTTTGAAAGCTGCTCTGCAGCAAACTGCACAAGCTCTGCCTGTTTCTCTGCAGGAAGAATGATATCCAATGCAACAGAATCTGAATTTTGAGGATTGAAAGCAGTTACTATTGATTTGATGATCTCTTTCAAAAACTCAGTATCAGCAACTGCAGCTTTTGCTGGAGCCAGAGTTTTGGCAGTAATGATACTCTCAATCTGCTGCTTAACAGCAGTGAAAGCCTGCAATGATGCCATCTTTACATCATTCTCGGTTTTAGATTTAAGTTCAGCAGCCTCGCTCTGTGCTTTTGCCAGAATCTCTTGAGCCTGCTCTTTAGCCTGTGCAATAATCTGTGCAGCCTCATTCTTGGCATTAGCCTTCATCTGCTCAGCCTCTTGCTTGCCTTTAGACAGTCCCTCATTATAGAGTTTGTCTGTCAATTCTTGCAACTTGTTTTGCATATATATAGTCTCCTATTAAATTTTAACAAAAATGACTACCAAAGTTATGTAATTTTATCCGAATATCCCACTCTCCAACTAAATTATTATCACAAAAATAGTCAGTTCCGGTATTATATTTTCTTCCCGACAAATGAATGCCCATTGGGACGTCGTCCCAATGGGCATTTTAGAACAAAAAAAAGAGCAGCAAGTGATTGCTGCCCTTTTTCATTTCAAGTATTGTTGGGATTATGCAAGGAATGCAAGCAGGATACCTGCTGCAACTGCACTACCGATAACACCTGCCACGTTAGGACCCATAGCATGCATTAGAAGGTAGTTTCTCTTGTCAAACTCAAGACCTACGTTATTTGATACGCGTGCTGCATCTGGAACTGCAGATACACCTGCGTTACCGATAAGCGGGTTGATCTTGTTGCCCTCTTTCAAGAACAAGTTGAAGAACTTCACGAACAATACACCTGCAAATGTTGCAACAACAAATGAGAATGCACCAAGGATGAAGATCTTAACTGAGCTCCACTGCAAGAATTTGTCAGCCTGAGTTGAAGCACCTACGGTAATACCGATAAGGATAGTTACAACGTCAATTAGCGGACCGCTTGCTGTAGTAGCAAGACGTTTTGTTACGCCAGACTCCTTGATAAGGTTACCGAAGAACAACATACCCAATAGTGGAATACCTGAAGGTACAATGAATGCTGTTAGAAGGAAACCTACGATAGGGAACAATCTCTTCTCGGTTGGAGATACTGCTCTTGGAGCTTTCATCTTGATAAGTCTCTCTTTCTCAGTTGTAAGCAGCTTCATGATAGGAGGCTGGATTACTGGAACTAGAGCCATGTAAGAGTAAGCTGATACTGCAATAGCACCCATCAAGTCTGGAGCAAGTCTACCTGAAAGGAAGATTGCTGTAGGACCGTCAGCACCACCAATGATACCGATTGCACCTGCCTCAGTAGGAGAGAAGCCTAGAGCCAAAGCTACAATGTATGCACCAAAAATACCGAACTGTGCAGCAGCACCGATAAGCATAAGTTTAGGGTTTGAGATCAATGCTGAGAAATCAGTCATTGCACCAATACCCAAGAAGATTAGCGGTGGATACCAACCTTGGGCAACTCCGCCGTAGAAAATGTTCAAAACAGATCCTTGCTCATACACACCTACGTTAAGGCCTGGGAACAAAGGAATGTTACCAATAAGGATACCAAAGCCAATAGGGATAAGAAGCATAGGCTCCCAGTCCTTTGTAATGGCAAGGTAAATGAACACAAGTCCGATGACGATCATAATAAGATGCGCAAGCGTAACGTTTGCGAATCCTGTGTACATCAGGAACTGGTTCAAATTATCTAAAATACTAGCTTCGTAAACCATAATTAACCAATCATTATAAGTGGAGCACCCTCAAGTACTGAATCACCTTTACCAACTTTAATTGCTGTTACTGTACCGTCAGCAGTAGCCTCAATGGCATTCTCCATTTTCATTGCCTCAAGAACTACAACTGTCTGACCTCTCTTAACTGCATCACCCTCTTTAACGCATACATCAAGGATAACACCTGGAAGTGGAGAAGTAACTGCGGAACCTGCACCGCTTGCAGCAGGTTTGGCAACTGGTGATGCTGCTGGTGCAGCAGGAGCTGCAGCTTTGGCAGCTGGTTTTGCTACTGGAGCAGCTGCTTTCTTAACTGGTTTCTCAAACTCAACTTTGAATGGAGTTCCGTTAACCTCCACCTCTGCAACTGAGCCATCTACCTCGTTAACGGTTACTGCATAATCATTACCGTTAATTTTCAATTTATATTCTTTCATTACTTAGATTCTTTTAAGGATTATTTTTTACGTTGTGGTGTCTCTCTTAGAGTGTAAATCTTAGAACTCCATGGAGAATAAGTTCTTGATACCTTGTTGATTGTAAGAACGGTCTCCTCAAAATCGTGAGCCTCGTTCTCAATCATGAACATGTGGATTGCCATAGATATTGCAGCATAAGTCTCGGCTGAAACCTGTCCTGAAGTATCAGCTTTCTCTTTGTTTGCAACATCCTTAACTGCCTCAACTGCGTTCTCAGATTTCTTGCGGATATGGAATTTGCCAATCTGTTTGAATACCAAGAACAAGATAGCCAATGCAAGGAAAGTAACACTCATTGCAGTAAGGGTCAACCAGATACCGTGTGGATCCGACTGTGCCATCAATGCAGATTTTGACTCACCGTCCATTGTAGCATTGTTTGTGCTAGGAGTAGGGTTCTCCATTTTAATCCAACCATGATCAGTAGAAGTGTCTGCTTTTGCTTCAGCAGCAAGCTTAGAGTTTCTGTATGATTTGTATACAAAACTCTGCTCATTTGCTGAACCTATACCGTCAACTTTTCTGCCATATGATTTGTTTGTATCAAGTGCAGGGAAAACAACTCTGTCAATAACGGTTCTACCGTCAGCTGCAGTGAAGATAATCTCGTTTGCACCCTCCAAAGTAAATCCAAGGTGGAAAGTACCTCTGTTTGCAACACCGTCAGCCCAGAAAAGGATATGCTGGCGAGGCTGTACTTTGGTAAGAACGTCACCTTTTGGAATCATGTACATTTTTAGATTCTCAGGATCTGTTGATAGATAACATCCTGCGATATCTACAGTACCGTATGAAGTGTTGAAAAGCTCAATCCAACCGCTTCTGTAGCCATAATCATCCTCAAACCCCTCAGTGTTGGTTACAAGAACCTCATTAAGGCGCATGTCGGACATATTCTGGGCATTCAGATTAGAAGCGCAGACAAGAACTCCCAACAACAATATTAAACTGTAAAATTTCTTCATTTTAATTGTTGTTAAAATTATAGAGGTAGGTTATCGTGCTTCTTAGCCGGATTTGTAAGCTTCTTGGTCTGAAGCTCCTGAAGAGCTCTGATAATACGGAAACGGGTGTTTCTTGGCTCAATTACATCATCAATGTAACCGTATTTGGCAGCGTTGTAAGGGTTTGCAAATGCATCTCTGTACTCCTGCTCTTTCTCTTTAGCGAATGCTTTAGGATCTGCAGCCTCTTTCATCTCTTTACCGTAAAGAACCTCAATAGCACCTGAAGGACCCATTACTGCAATCTCACCAGAAGGCCATGAGTAGTTGATATCTCCACGTAGATGTTTAGAGCTCATCACACAGTATGCACCACCGTAAGCTTTTCTAAGAACAACTGTAACTTTTGGAACAGTAGCCTCACCGTAAGCATAAAGAAGTTTTGCACCGTGAAGGATGATTCCGCCGTACTCCTGCTGTGTACCAGGCAAGAAACCAGGAACGTCAACTAGAGTTACCAATGGAATGTTGAATGCATCACAGAAACGTACGAAACGTGCAGCTTTTCTAGAAGAGTTGTTGTCAAGAACACCTGCTAGAGCTTTAGGCTGGTTAGCTACGATACCAACTGACTGACCATTGAAACGTGCAAAACCAACAACGATGTTCTTAGCATAGTCTTTGTGAACCTCAAGGAATTTGCCATCGTCAACGATAGCGCCAATTACCTCGTATACATCGTATGGTTTGTTAGGATCATCAGGAATAATCTCGTTCAATGAATCCTCAAGACGGTCGATAGGATCTGTAGTCTCAACATATGGAGCCTCCTCTAGGTTGTTCTGAGGGATATAGCTCAATAGAGCCTTGATTACCTCAATACCCTGCTCCTCGTTATCTACTGCAAAGTGTGCAACACCACTCTTTGAAGCGTGTACACTTGCACCACCAAGCTGCTCTTGGGTAACATCCTCACCAGTTACTGATTTTACTACTTTTGGACCAGTCAAGAACATGTAGCTGGTACCTCTGGTCATGATGTTGAAGTCAGTTAGGGCTGGAGAATATACAGCACCACCTGCACAAGGACCGAAGATAGCAGAAATCTGAGGGATAACACCAGATGCAAGAATGTTTCTCTGGAAAATCTCAGTATAACCTGAAAGTGCGTTTACACCCTCCTGGATACGAGCTCCACCTGAGTCGTTAAGACCGATAACAGGAGCACCCATTGTCATACCTTTGTCCATTACTTTACAGATCTTCATAGCAAGAGTCTCAGAAAGTGAACCTCCGAATACTGTAAAGTCCTGAGCGAATACGTAAACCATACGGCCGTCGATTGTACCTCTACCGGTTACAACACCGTCACCAAGGAATACGTTTTTCTCCATACCGAAGTTTGTGCAACGGTGTGTTACAAACATATCAAACTCCTCAAAGCTTCCCTCATCTAGAAGCATGTTGATTCTTTCACGAGCAGTGTATTTGCCTTTTTCGTGCTGTGAGTCAATTCTTTTTTGACCACCGCCAATGCGTGCTTTCTCACGTAGAGAAATCAACGCTTTTACTTGTTCGAGTTGATGGCTCATTTTATAATTCTTATAGTTAAGTTTAATTGAAATTACATTTTAGAAGGATCCTCGCAAAGCTCTGTAAGAACGCCGCAAGTTGATTTTGGATGAAGGAAAGCAATGTTCAAACCCTCAGCACCTTTTCTAGGAGCTTTGTCAATAAGCTGAACATCTTTAGCTGCCATCTCATCAAGAGCTGCCTGAACGCCGTTAGTAGCAAAAGCAATGTGGTGAACACCCTCGCCTTTTTTCTCAATGAATTTGGCAATTGTACCCTCTGGAGAAGTGCTCTCTAGTAGCTCAATTTTAGTCTGGCCAATTTTAAAGAAAGCTGTTTTAACTTTCTGGTCAGCCACTTCCTCAATAGCGTAGCATTTTAGACCAAGTTTCTCCTCATAGTAAGGAATAGCAGTCTCCAATGATTTAACTGCAATACCAATGTGCTCAATATGTGTTAGTTCCATATCAATATGTATTAAAATGTTAGATTATGTGCATAATTAGTGCATACTATCTTGCAAATGTAGCATTTTTAATTCTTCCCGACAAAAAAAATACCGCAAAGGAACAACTCCAATGCGGCATTTTTAATTCTATGAATTAAGGTTACTCAGACATATCCATTGTGTGGTATACGTTCTGAACATCATCATCCTCCTCAAGTTTTGCAAGAAGCTTCTCAACATCTGCCTTCTGCTCTGCAGTAAGTTTTTTAGGCTCAGAGGTTGGGATTCTCTCAAACTGACCTGATTTGATCTCAAATGAATTTGCCTCAAGATATTTCTGGATATCACCGAATGACTCAAATGCACCGTAGATTGTAATTACGTTCTCCTCCTCGTCGCGGAAGATCTCATCAACACCGTAATCAATCATTTCAAGCTCAAGCTCCTCCATATCCAAGCCCTCTTTGTTAACCACGTTGAATACGCATTTGCGCTCAAACATGAAGTCAACGCTGCCTGAAGTTCCAAGAGAACCGCCAAACTTGTTGAAGTAGCTTCTAACATTTGCTACAGTACGGTTGTTGTTGTCGGTAGCAGTCTCAACAAGAACTGCAATTCCATGAGGTGCATAACCCTCGTAAACAATCTCCTTGTAATCAGCTGTATCTTTCTCTACTGCACGTTTGATAGCCCTGTCAATATTGTCTTTAGGCATGTTCTCACTCTTTGCAGTCTGAATAAGAGTACGGAGTCTTGGGTTTGTATCAGGATCCGGACCGCCTGCTTTGGCGCAGATAGTAATCTCTTTTCCCAATCTTGTAAAAACGCGGGCCATGTTGCCCCAACGTTTCATTTTTCTCTCTTTTCTAAACTCAAACGCTCTTCCCATGATTCAAAATTATTTTGCGTTGTTAATTCTTGAGATGTATTTGTTGATGTCATTACCCTCTGGGGTAGCAGGGTATTTTGTCTTGATCTCCTCGTAAATTTTCAAAGCCTCAGCGGTTTTGCCAGTCTCCTCAAGAAGGATACCTGCTTTAAGCATGTAGTTTGCTGCCAACACGTTGTCTGCTTTTGCTGCAGCTGCCTTATAGCTTGAAATAGCAGCGGCAAGATCATTCAATGCAACATGAGCGTCACCAATGCATGCAAGTGCCCTTGCTGCGATGATCTCATCTTTGCCGTTATATTTCTTAAGATTGCTGATTGCCTCCTCAAAGTTACCCAACTGGAGGTTACATACGCCTGCATAGAAATAAACAGCCTCACCTGATTTTGCACCGTACTCATCAATTATCTGGTTGAAACCAAGTGCATTGCCATCACCGTCCAATGCTTTCTCATATGCGCCGTTACGGAAATACTGCTCAGCAGTATAAGTCTGTGCCATGGCCTCCTGTTTTGCAGGTAGGGTTACAAAGTTGTGGTATAGTAGAATTGCTGCTACAATTGCAACAACAGCTGCAGTACCGTAAACGATGTGGTTCTTGTAAGTTGTGAAAAATTTCTCAGTCTTTGATAGAGCCTCTTCTACATTTACCTCAGGCTCAAGGTTTGTGTTCTTAGTTGACATATTTATCTAGCTTTTTCTTATTTTCAAAACGAGGTGCAAATTTACAATAATTTGGCAAATGGCAAAGTATTAATTGTAAAAACCTCAAACTTATTTGAGAATAAGTCTTGTGACAATTGTACCGCTGAGCATTTTGTTCATGTTTGCAATGATATCTTCCTTTCGGTAATACATTTGTGTACGCAGCATTGAAGAGTTGATTGTGCAATAGAGTGTACCGTCCCTGAAATACTTGTTGGTGGTTGCTTTGGCACCAACTTCTCCAACAACAAGATCCCATGCTTTAAAAAGTCTGGTTCTGTTCAAACCCTCCTCAAGATGCTCTTCCTTAATGAATTCCTCAATAATGGCCTTAATAAGCTGTGTGTTTTCTCTCTTCATATTCAATCTAACTACAACCTGTTGTATATACCGTCTGCAACTTCATAGGAGACACACTCGTCGGTAAATCTCTCCACTATTGAAGCCATGCGCACTTTGTTGCTGTCTGAAATGAAAATCTGACCAAAATGGTCTCCGGAAACAAGGCTGAGCAGATACTCAACCCTCTGCATGTCAAGTTTGTCAAATACATCGTCGAGAAGAAGGATAGGGGAGACCCCATGTAGCTCCTTCATAATGTCAAACTGGGCAAGTTTCAATGCTACAAGGAAACTTTTCTGCTGTCCCTGGGATCCGCATTTCTTGAGAGGCATTCCATTGAGTGTGAATTCAATGTCATCTTTGTGTATTCCTCTTGAGGTGAATTTCAACAGGGCATCCTTCTGCCTGTCATTCATGAGAATATTCTCCAGTGAACCTTCGTGCAAATCAGAAATGTATTCGAGCTTTACCTGCTCTTTGCTCGAAGAGAGTGCTGCGTAATATCTGTAGACCTTCTCCTCAAGAAGTTTGCACAGCTCACATCTCTTACTATATATATAGTCTGCACAATGGGACATTCTGAAATCTATTGTCTCAACCAGTTCCCAACACACAGAATCCATCTTCAGAAGCTTGTTCCTCTGCAGAAGCATCTGGTTGTACTGCTGCATCATCTTAAGGTATTCCTTGTCAATCTGGGAAAGGATAAGGGTAAGGAATTTCCTCCTTTCTTCACCGGAACCGTTCACAAGAACAGTATCTGCAGGAGAAACCATAACAATGGGATAGCGCCCTATATGTTCAGAAATTCTACTGTATACCTTAGAGTTCTTCTTCACTATCTTCTCGCCCTCTCTTTTCATCCCGACAGATATGACATCTTCAGTATTGTCGTCGAGAAGATATGCACCATTGAGTGCAGCAGAATCATCCCCAAAAGTGAATGTATAGGCATCTGTACTTGAGAAAAAGCTCTTTGTCATTGACAAATAATAAATTGCGTCCAACAGATTGGTTTTTCCCTCTCCATTGTTTCCCGAAATACAGTTCACCTTCCTGGAGAACTCCAGTTGGGCCTCCCTTATATTCTTGAAATTATTTACAGAAATCCTCTTCAAATGCATAATGGTGCAAAGATAATTCTATTCCCGACAACTTGAAACATTAACCTCTACGACCATACATCATACCTGCCGTCATCCTCATCATACTCCTGGTCATCTTCTTCACCACCCAATAATGTATATACCGGAATATAATATTCTTCAATTTCCGATGCAAATCCCTGCAGCCTTCCATCATAAAATGCCTCTACAGCTGCCCTGAGCATCATTCTTGAACCGCATCTTGCACCTTTTATGGCACAGAGGTCTGCAATTTTTCTCCCTTCCTGTGGAGAATGCAACTGCCCCTGCACTGCCATTGCGTACATGGCCTCATAACACTCGCCGGACCTGAATTGGGCACCGTCCTCGTACCATGCCCAAGCCTGTTCAAGGTCAGTTTCCAAGTCATAAAGTCCCTCCTTATAGATGTGTCCGAGCCAAAGTGAAGCCTCAGCAAGGCCAAGGGTGGCTGCAGACTCCAGATTGTCGAGAATATCATCAAGAAGTTCTTCTTTCTCCTCATCATTTTCATCGGGAAGATCATACCATTTGGCTCCCTGAAGTCTTGCCTTGAGGTATTTGCACATTGGGTTGTTGATTTTGCATCCCTCATCCAGAATTTTCTCATAGGCATCCTGGTCTTCCATTTCGTATTCATCATCAAATCCCACTGCTGTTGCATAGTCTGCAATTGCTTCTGCAACACCCCATTCGAGGGCTTTGTTGTACCACTCCTTGGCGGCAGAAAGGCAATCTGTCCTCTCAATGGCCAGACCTTTATAATAGTACCACATTGGGTTATCGCTTTGTGCAAGAAGATTGTCTATGAATTCCAGTGCCGCTTCCGGGTCCTCCACTGTGCCGCACAATCCGTACAAAAGATTTTCAATATGGTATTTGGCTGCAAATTCACTCCCTTTTGCCAATGATTTCTCCAGCAGTTTTTTTGCCCTTGCAAAATCAGATTTTTCAAGTTCGCCGTAGCGGATCATGTCTGCAATTACAGCTTCCGCATCTATTACACCTCCTGCTTTAGCCTTAAGGAGCAGTTTGTGGGCACTTTTTCCCCAGTCATCCTCATCTCTCCATGCCAGCAGCACCAATGCCTTTTGAAAGCATGCCTGAGGGTTACCCTCATCTGCTTTTTCATAAATCTCCTGCACCTGTTCATAAGAGAGGTTCCTTATATATATGTTGGATAAAAAATTTCTCATATCTTTCGTTTGATGAATAATTTATGTACCGGGTTCATTTATTGCAAATGTACATAAATTAAGTTAAATTTGGCATCAAATACTTATTCCTATGAAAAAGCACATTTTCCTGGCTGCAGCTTTTCTGCTGTTGAGTTTCCAATTGTTTGCACAGACACCTGTATATCTTACTAAGGCATATAAGCCGGTGGAGAGCAAATTATATGATGTATATTCTTCTCATGAAATCCAAGGTGGTGATACCTGGAACAACTGCTTTGTCCTGAGTGTGATAAACAATTATTGTGGCCGTGCGGCATTCAATCTGGGAGGCAAATATGAAACCATCTCGTTCATAATGGGTCCGGATAAAGGTCATGGAAAATGTGATCCTAATATTGTGCAGATTCATGCAGACGGCAAGAGAATCTTTGAACATGTGGTACGGGATTCAGATCTTGCAGAGCATTTCACATTGAACATCAGTGGAGTTGACAAACTGGAGTTCAGTCTGTTTAGACCTCAATGTGAAGTCGCTTTCTGTGAGGTTGCGCTTTGGAAAAAAGGGCAGACACCGCACGACCTTCGCGGAAAACACGATCCTGAGGTAAAGTCAAGGATGCTTTTCAGGGATATTGCCCCTTATCGTATAAACTATTCCTCAGTTTATGCGGATGGTAACAGCGGTCGTCACACTTTGGTGGGCCCTGACAAAAAATACAAATCCATAAAAATCGGCAATAAGGAGTATGACTACGGACTGTGGCTTGGAATGTCGATGCAACTGATCGGCGGCTGGGAAAGTGAGACTGACTTTAACTTAAGAGGGCAATATGAGACTTTGCGCTTTGTTGTAGGACCATTGGCGACTGATGATGGAAATGATACTTCCAGAGGATGGGTCAGCGTATTGGGTGATGGTAAAATCCTGTATGAATATGAAATCAATGAGGAAAGTATAGCCCAGCAGATAACGCTTGATGTCAAAGGGGTCCATAAACTCGCCTTCACTAGCGAACAGGCGAGCGGCAGTCTTGATGGCGCCATTGTTGATGCTTGGGTTTATCCGAAAGGGGAGGCTCCTGAAGTGGAAACAGGGACAGGTGTTGCTGTTACGGTCGATGCACCTGACCCTCGCCTGAAGGAACTTCCGGATGTGTGCAAACTTATCAGCAATATTCCTCCGTATTCTCTTAGAAGCAAGGTGGAATACCAACTCTATGAGGGTACTTCAGATTATTTGACCTTCTCGATGGGCGGCACCAAGTTCAATGAAGGATTCATCCTCTATATGAAGGCTGGATTTTTGAACAGCGACCTCCGTTCACATGCCATATTCGATCTCGGAAATGAGTTTGATTATGTGAGTTTCACTGCCGGATATGTGAGCAAGAGCTGGGTGATGGGCAATGATGTACTTAGCGTTTATGCTGATGAAGAACTGATTCTTCAGGTCCCTCTCCACTCCACTTATCCTAACCAGAAAATTGTTCTCCCGATAAACAAGTGCAGGAAACTGAAATTCGAAAGCAGCGGACAGAGTACGATGGATGTCGCGGCATTCGGAGTTGCCGATCTTGTGGTATATCGTGGAGAGCCTGTTGAGAACGACCTGTTCGTTCATCCTGTACCGGAATGTCCGGATGAAATAGACCTTATCGATCTTGGAGCACCTTATATCCACTATGTAAGTTCATCCAGGAATGGTGCCTTTGTAGATGGAAAATCTATGAAGAATTATTTTACAAGATACGATAACAGCAGGATCTACAAAGGTTTCGTCCTTCAGACCAGCACACATTTCTCGCTTGACTTCGGCCCGCTTTCCGGTTCGGATGCTGTGGGTGCAGGTGCCATCGGTGCTGCTGCAGTAGGTGCCTCATTCGTTGCGACAGGAGCTGCTGTAGGAGGTGTTACAGTGGGTGCAACTCTAGCTCCTGTAGCTCCGCTACTTATGCTTGCTGCGGGTGGAGAAGCGGTTGAGAATTCGTGCGCTGCTTTCAATACTTATGGACAATACAACAGTGTTACATTTACCGTAGAGTGCTTGAGGAAGGAGGGAGACACCCAACTTTTGGGGCCAGATACCATGCAGCCAGATATAAGTGAACGCAAGGAGAAGCTTCTTATAGGTTCAAACCTGAATGTTGTAGCAGAACTTGATGTGTTTGAAGGTATGCAGCCGCAGACTGTCACAGTTCCTATTGAGGGATGTGAGCAGTTGATGTTCTGGCTTTCAAATACCAACGGAACATCTGCTGCCTATGTTTTCCATGATATTAAACTGTCAAAGAAAAAAAGCGGACTAGTTGTTCCTGAAGATATGCGTCCAGCCCTTACAGTGGTTACTGAACCGGTCTGGACAACCCTAGCCGTTCCTGAAGGGTGGGAACATCCTGGAAAAACTGGAGTTAAGGTAATTGATGACTTCATCTGGGATTTCACGGATCTGTATGAAGAGGTGCAGGAGGCCCTTACAAAAAGGGCTCCCGGTTATAATGTATATACCTATTATCTCGAAACTGAAACAGGTCAGATATGCAAGGCAGTGAAGCTGTTCACCAAAGGCGAGGAAGTGGCAAGCGGCTCTGATGGATGGAGGATACCGTATACGCTCAGTGATTATAAATATGACTTCGATGAGCTTGAATCTTTGAGGGAGGATGTTGCAGAGCTTTTGCTGCAACTGCCGTCAGCCAATGTGGGTCTGGTGGAATTGGGTCTTGGAGCCATTTCCTTTGGTAAAGTGATGAAGAAGGCAAACAAAATGCTTCTTGAATTGAGAAAGGTCATCAATGATATGTACAGATGTGCACGTATAAATGAAGCCTATCTGATAACACTGTTGAATTCGGCAATAGATATAGATGGTCGCACATCTTCAGAAAGGACTGTATTTGCACCGCTGTTGCCGGGTGAAATTCCTCCTGAGGGAGAGACTGCAAAGGTGCGTAACTTTTCTGAATAATAATTTATCTTGGATACAGGAAATATAATGAAACAACACTTCAATATAGTTAAGATAGAGACGTCCCTAGATTCAGGAGTGGGCAACAGGATCAAGTCTTGGGAACATTTTGATACTGATCTTCTTGTGCCGGGAAATACTTTTACTGTATATGGCCGGGAATTGACTATTGTATCAATTGATGAAGATGTGATGGTCTTTGACTATAGAGACCGCACATTCAAACTTAACCGCCATTGGCAGGTACTCGGCACACCGGAATTTGACACTTCAAATGAAAGGCTTTCAAAACAGGCAAGAAACGTATTCTTCTTCAGCATAGACCGTGATGCGGAATTGGAATGGTCAGATAAATATGCGGCAGAGCTGGCTGGCCAAATGACCAGGAATAATGAGGAAGGAAAAATATGGATGAATATTCCTTTTGTCCGCGAGTTCATTCACGAAATGAAGGATGTTGCTCCTTTCAGATCTGAAATCATCAATCCGGTATATAAGGCCCACTTCATTGCATCCATGCTCGAAAATGACTTTATAGACAAACGGGAAACTCCTCGTCTATTCCAGTCATTGTGCGAATTATACAGGCTCTACAGAGACTTTGAAAATCCATCAGACTATGATGACTACCTTGAGGAACATTTTGACAAGAATTATTTCAGACAGGTAGACAAGTGGATATACAGCTTGGCAATGATTGTCAGTGATCCGCAGTGGAAGCATGCAATTCAATGTTGGAATGGATTGGGTGGAATGCTTAAGGTGGACCCTGTTCAGGCAACAGAAAGGTGGGAGGAGATTATTTATGATGTAGAAAAGGAACTGGACGGGCAACTGAAGGATGAACCCCGTGGAATGGGCTTCTGCCACAGCTATTGGAGTGCAAAAAGAGCTGCATTAGCCCGTAGAGGCATTCAGTGGCGGAGCCCGTCAATGATGAATCCTAAAGTAATGTTTGACTAAATCAGAGACTATATGGCTATTAAAATCAATCTACATACTACAACAGAAGATCTTACAGGTAAAAGCCACTGGTGGGGTTTTCCTGATTTGCCTGAGGATTTTGAATGGCCTTGCAATAATGATGGTGACCTGCTTACATTCATCTGTCAGATTAGGCTGGAGGATATAGCTGAACTTGACCATGATGGCAGACTGCCTCACAAAGGCATGATCTGGTTCTTTGCTGAAGTGGACTACTTCCTTGGCGACCTTGATGCACCATGTGGAGGAACAGGGGAGTGGGAGCCATGTACATTCAAGGTTCTCTACTGCAAAGACACTACAGACCTGTTTACCCATGAATATTACTGGGAGGATGGCCATCCTGCAGTACTTGCAGCAGAAAAGATGACTTTCCAGAACACCTCTGAGACAGATTTCGGTTTCAAACTACTTGGAATGCCAGCCATGACAGAAGGCTATGAGAATGAAAACGAAGGACTTTTCTCATTGCTTCAACTTGATGAAGAAGAAAGATGGGGCCTCCGTTTCTTTGACAGTGGCACAGTCAACTTTATGCTACCTACAGATTGCGCAAATGATGATTTTTCCAATGTTTCATTTGTCCTGCACTCCTTGTAAACACCAAACAGAATCATTTTAAATTTGAGAATATATGAGTTTTCACAATTACAAGTTTCTCCTCAAAACATGCGCGTCATCCGAGAACGAGGTGACAGGAGAAGATATTGACCTTGTAGACAGCTTTGAATGTGACCTTAATGGAGTAATCCTTAAGGAAGGTGTCACCTTATTTTCTCCAAGAAAAGAAGAATGGAAGCTGTATGGAATTGAAAAATTGATTTTTCCCGATTTCAATTTCAAAGTTCTTGAAGTCCATAAGGACGGTATTGTATTGGAAACATCTTTCCAATACTCACAGTACAGTTCAAAATTCAAGATTACGTTTGCCGAACCACAACATCGTGAGAGTTTCTACTCTGGAAGATATTGCTATTCCTTCACACTTACTCTTGTAAAAAAGTGAACAAATTTCTGTCTGTCAACGTCTGAGCAGGCCACCAGTGAGATTTGATATCTCATTGAGAACATTATCAAGGTCCTCCTTGAAATGGAACGGATGGGTGTCGTATTTGTTGTCTTCAAGAGCAATAATTACGGCACCTCTAATTTCAGCACCGGTCCCATAAAGCATAGTACCGATTGCGTTGTCAGGCAAGTCTTTTGCGTAACTGTTCCTGTCTGCATACATTGCAACATTATAGCCTCTGATTGCACAATTCTTGGAGATCTTATTCAATGATTGGGAAAAATGAACTGCGTCAAGACCCTCTGCATCTATAAGTTGACACATCTCCCTATATGACATGGCAAATACATCAGCTTCCACTATGGAAGCAATTCCCGATGGTTTAATGACAATTACAGAAGGGGAGACCTGAGTCTTTTCATCGGGATGATTCTTCTTCCATAAAGGGATCCATACATTTTCAATATCATCACCGTATCCCATTTCAATATAGGTATCCTTTTTCCCGATAATATAATCCAGCTGCTCTTCAATGCCATAGCGCAATGCATCATACCTGAGTCTTAGAAGCTCATCATCCGATATGAATTCAGGATTATCAAGAGTTTCTGCTGCCTCAATCACAAGATTTGCAGCCGGATTGAAGCCATAAGTCAATGCAATGTGGGCATATTCCTTTCCCATGCGCAGGTCCATATCAAATCCTAATTTGCCGTTAAGCAATGAATCCGCCAAAATATATGCGCACACCCCACTGCCCAGTGCAATGCCCTCGGTCAGATTTCTTTTCATCTTCCGGTAAATATCAAGCCTTTCGGCTCCGCTGAGGGACTCCCATCTGTGTTCATTCTCAAATCCCAGTATCAGGCAGTCGGGCACTCCCAGGTCAATTCCCAATTTCATCAGGGTTTTATAGTATTCCTCATCTCCATTATTCAGATATATCAGGGCAATATCGTATATTGGAGCATAATGACCATTGATGATACATTTAGAGTATGCTTTGATAGCTCTATCTTTATCTCCATTATAATTGTAAAAGTCTCCAAGTTGCTCTGTCCACTTTATGGATTCGCTGTAGGCTGTAGCTTCCCGCTCTGCCTGCGCAATGGCGGCTTGCGGGTCTGCTGCCATCTCTGTTGTTCCATAGAACAAATCTCTGTTGTGTCTTAATTTAGCCAGAATGCTCCCTTTTTCAATTGCCTGTGCTGTCAGCTCAACGGACAATTTGCGGTCCATTACAAACATCTCTTTTTCATCATCATAAGCCTCTCCAAGCCAGTACATTCTGGATATCATCTGAATGGCATCAACTATCCCGTTGCCAGCTGTTTCCTTAAAAATACTGAAGGCTTTTTTAAGTGAATCACTGTCATTGTTACGTGCCCAAAGCCATAAGCCGTATGCATATTTAGCGTGCGGTTTATCACTGGTCATGAGTTGATAAGCCATCTGTTCAGGCAACATCCTCAGCGCATTGAAATCGAGCAAACTGCCCAAAATCTTGTCATTTTCAAAAAGGCCAATCTGCCAGTTTGTATACTTCTTGTGTTTGAGGCTGTGGGCAGCATCATCATTAATCCACCATCCTCTGAACTTCTCATCCCAACAATTGACTACCTCCCTACGTGGACCGGGTTTGGTATTTGGACGGATCAATCTTCCTGCACTGTCATAATCTCCCATCTGTGCCCATTCCCATGGTTCATATTCTCGGATAAACTGGATTGATTCATGCCATATTCCATATCCAGAGCGCACTCCGTGCTCAAAATGTCCCTCGTATTTGTATTTCTTTCCGGAACTGGTTGAGTATTCCATTATACCATGTCCATGAGGGCAACCGTTGTCATCCTTCTGGCCTGTGTATGATTTCCTGATAATTTTGGAGATGTTTTGTGGTAGTTTCATAGCTTGCAAAATGGGTTGTTACAAATTTAATGATTTTAGGCAGTTTTTGACTAATTTTGCAATTAAATTTATATCCGCATTATGGAAAAGGAAGAGTTGCTTAAACTGATTGAAACAAAAAGGATTATAGGAGTTGACCTGTCGGGAGAAAAACTTGAGAAAATTGATTTTTCAGGTTGTACTCTGGAGAGGGTGAATTTTAAGGGGTGTGAGATGGTCCATTGCCGTTTCAGGAATGCAAAAATCTCCTGGAGTGATTTCAGGTATGCAGAGATTCAGCATGGTACTTTTGAGGGGGCCCAGATAGATTTTTGCGATTTTTACAGGGCATTCATTGATGGTGTTGTAATTTTCAACGGCAGTTCATTTTCTAATTGCAGCCTTAACAAAACTTACTTGGGAGATTGTGCAGTAATCCGTAAAGAGAATCTAAAGGATAACCGTATTCTTCAGCAAAACAAGGATGAATACAGGAAATTCCTTGTTGACTGGCATATGTACGGAACTGGTGAAAGGACAAATGACCTTAATGTGAAATCAGATTGGAGTCCCCAGGCCGCTGTAGATGCAAGATGGGCTGATGCAGAGGTAATATACAAGAATTTCAATGCATTGTGGAGTGGTAAAGGTTATATTGCAGATGGCAACTGGGCTTATGTGCAGGGCAAGAGGATGGAACGGATGCGAATGATAAGTGAACTGTCAGATGATAAAATTCCATTTGGTAAAAAGTTGTCCCATATTTTGCATATCGCAACCAATTTCTTGTCAGACCTGTTCTTTGGTTATGGAGAAAGCATGACAAAAATGATACTCACATACATTCTTACTGTATTTTTCTTTGCCTGGGCATTTACAGAGAATGTTTCATTGCTGGAATATAGCCAGGCATTTGGAATCAGCCTGAAGAATATGGTGGGAATGGATTCAGATATACTCCAGGATGTATCTCCATTGGTAGATATGCTCAATGTTATTCAAACAACAATAGGAATTCTCCTTACCGGAATATTTGGTTTCATATTGGGAAACAAGATAAGGAACCAGTAAAAATGTATCTTTGTTGTAAATTTATAAAGACTATGAGTAAAACCTATACCGAAAACAGAATAGTCTCATGTTATGAGGCAAATGCAAACCATCTGTTGCGCCCGGCTGCGATGTTGGACATTATGCAGGAGGCTGCCGGAAGAGATGCTGAGACACTGGGTTTTGGCTATGACAAGATGATTTCCGGCAATACAGCCTGGGTGCTTTCAAGGGTGAAACTGATATTTCACCAGTACCCTAAATGGAGGGACAATGTAGTTTTCAAAACCTGGCACAAAGGAGCCAACAGGATTTTTTATCTGAGGGATTTTCTTATGGAGGACCCTCAGGGCAACAGGCTTATAAGTGCAACCACATCATGGCTTATAATTGATCTTGCTTCCCGACGGATGGTGAGAGACCGTGAGCTTGCAGAAAACTTTGACAACTCAAAGGCTGGTTTTGCCATTGAGGAGCAGGCAGAAAAAGTTACTATGCCAAAGGATATTGAGCCTGAACTTGCAGGTACACATAAGGTTGTATGGAGTGACATTGACACCAACGGCCATGTGAACAATGTGAAATATGTTGTTTGGGCCCTGGATATGCTTGATTATGAACTGGTGAGCAAAAATCCAATTAAGGAGTTGCTGGTAAATTTTGATTCTGAGGTACTTCCAGGCCAGAGTGTCGACCTTTACAAGGTAGAGGAGACAGTTGACGGTTCCACTGTATGCTATATTCAGGGCAAGGTTGAAGGCAAGGCAAGTTTCAGTGTAAAAATCAATTTCTAGATGAAGATTCTTGTAGATAGGGATATACCGTTCATTAACGGTGTTTTTGAGCCTTATGCAGAAGTAGTTTATTTGCCTGGAAAAGAGTTTGCTCCGGCAAATGTGAAGGATGCGGATGCCCTTGTTATCCGTACCCGCACAAAGTGCAATGCAACCCTTCTTGATGGAAGTGCAGTGAAGTTCATTGCTACAGCAACCATTGGAATGGACCACATAGACCTTGAATATTGCAGCAGAGCAGGGATTGCTGTTGCCAATGCTGCAGGATGCAATGCCGGAGGGGTAATGCAGTATGTCTTCACATCTCTGTATGCCATAGCATGCCAAAAAGGGATTCTTCTTCCCGACGGATTTTCTTCATTATCGGGAAAAAAATTGACTTTGGGAGTCATTGGAGTGGGGAATGTGGGGAGCCGTGTTGCCAATATGGGTGAGTATATGGGGTTTGAGGTACTCAGATGCGATCCTGCAAAGGAGCGGGCCCAGACACTTGCTTTCAACAACGGCTATATGAAACTCAATGAATTCAAGGATTATTATTCACTGGATTATCTGCTTGAGAATTCGGATATTGTTACAATGCATACAGATCTGAATCAAACTTCACGCGGCATGGCGGGGGAGGAGTTCTTTTCCAAGATGAAGGAGGGGGCAATTTTCATCAATTCTTCAAGGGGGGAGGTAGTTGTTGATGAGGCCTTGCTTGAATTTGTCGGGAAGATGAATGGTGTAATAATTGATGTGTGGAATGGTGAACCGGCTCTGAACCTTCAGCTTATGGAGGCTGCTGATATTGCCACTCCGCATATTGCAGGGTATTCTTTTGAGGGAAAAGTCAATGGTACTGTAATGGCTGTGAAGGCTGTTGCGGAACATTTTGGAATTGACGGGCTGAAGGATTTCAGGATTGTGCCTGAAGAGAAAAACAACAATTTCTTCTGCAAGAATGAACTTTCTCAGAATCAAATAAGTGAATATTTCCAGAATATTTTTCCTATCTTTGAACATTGTGCGGAATTGAAAGAGAATCCGCAGAATTTTGAATTATTAAGATCAAATTTTAAATACAGGAGAGAATTTTATGTTATCTGAACATTTGAAGGCGCAGATTGATGCACGTGGCATCTCTGCAGAGACTTTTGAGACTCAGTTGAAAAACTTTGAGACCGGTTTCCCTTATCTTACAATTGAGGCTGCTGCCACTCCAGCAAAAGGCATTAAAGTACTTTCAGAGGATGAGCAGGCAAAATATATTGCTGCTGCTGATTCCTATGCAGGAAATGTTTGCAAGTTTGTTCCTGCTTCAGGTGCTGCAACCAGAATGTTCAAAGACCTTTTTGAGGCTGCTGATGCATTGAAAGCAGGTGAGAAGCTTAAAGAGGGTTCTCCTGCAGCAAAATTTGTTGAGAACATCACTTTGTTCCCTTTCTTTGATGCACAGAATATCCTTAACCTTACCCTTTATCCAAAGGCTTGGAATTACGGATCAATGCCTAAGGGACTTATCCAGTTCCACAAATATGAGGATGGTAACCGCACTCCATTTGAGGAGCATCTTGTAGAGGGTGCACTATATGCAAAAGACAAGAATGGTGATGTAAGGATGGTAGTTACCGTTTCTGTTGAGCACCAGAAAGGTTTTGAGGAATTGTATGCACAGGTTAAAGAGAAATACGAGAAGAGATTCGGTTGCAAATATCATGTAACCTTTACAAACCAGCAGCCTTCAACTGATATTGTTGCAGTTGATATGGAGAACAAGCCGTTCACTAAAGATGACGGATCGCTTCTTTTCCGTCCGGGTGGACATGGTGCTTTGCTTGCAAATCTTAATGAGATTGATGCAGATGTGCTTGTAATCAAGAATATTGACAATGTTGTCAAAGAGTCTTTGCTTGATGAGACAATCCGTTGGAAGAAAATCCTTGTTGGTATGGCTACAGAGCTTCAGGCAAAAGTGTTCGGTTACCTGAAACAGCTTGATGAGCAGGGTGATGCAGTTTCAGCTGAACTTGTTGCTGAGATTAAGGAGTTTATGGAGAATGAGTTCTGTGTTTCTGTTCCTCAAACCGGAGCTGAGCTTGTGAAAGTATTGCGTGAGAAACTTGACCGTCCTGTAAGAATATGCGGTATGGTTAAGAACGAGGGTGAGCCAGGCGGCGGTCCTTACGTTATCCTTGGCGAGGACGGTACAACTTCATTGCAGATTCTTGAGGCTGCACAGATTGACAAGAACAATGCAAAAGCTATGGAGGCAATGAAAGGAGCTACCCACTTCAATCCGGTTGACCTTGTTTGTGCAGTGAAGAACTACAAAGGCGAGAAATACGACCTTTCAAAACATACCGACCCTAAAACAGGTTTCATTTCAGAGAAGAGTTTCCAGGGCAGGGAACTAAAAGCACAGGAGCTTCCAGGATTGTGGAACGGTGCAATGAGCGACTGGAACACACAGTTTGTTGAGACTCCACTAATCACTTTCAACCCTGTTAAGACTGTACTTGATTTGTTGAGAGAGCAGCATTGCAACAGATAATCAAGGAAACACAGATAAAAAGGGGCCTTCAGGGTCCCTTTTTTTATATACTTATACATTGTGTTTGAGTAAATTTTCTTAACTTTGCATATTAAACTAGAATTTTTAATCGTTAAATATAAAACTCTATGATTACAGCTTCAGCTATTTCAGCGTTCCAGAGCATTGAGACTCCTTTCTACTACTATGATATGGAGCTTTTGAAAAAGACTTTGGACATTTACACTTCACAAATTAAAAAATACGGTTACCATGCACACTTTGCCCTTAAGGCAAACGCTGAGCCAAGAATTCTTGAGATGATCAAGAACGCAGGTCTTGGTGCAGACTGTGTAAGCGGTAATGAGGTTGCTTTGGCTATCAAATCAGGCTTTGGTGCTGAGAATGTAGTTTACGCTGGTGTAGGTAAATCAGATAAAGAGATCAAGACTGCCCTTAAAGCCGGTATCTTCAGCTTCAACTGTGAGTCAGTTCCAGAGGTTAAAGTTATCAACGACCTTGCTGCAGGTATGGGTAAAGTTGCAAAGATTGCTTTGCGTATCAACCCTGATATTGACGCTCATACACACAAATATATCTCTACAGGCCTTAAAGAGAACAAATTTGGTGTAAGCCCTTGGATGTTTGAGGATTTTGCAAACTTGTTCAAAGAGTGCAAGAATGTTGAGCTTATTGGTCTTCACTTCCACGTTGGTTCACAGATTCTTGACCTTGGCGTATTCAAGACACTTTGTGAGAGAATTGCAGAGCTTCAGAAATGGTTCACCGACAGAGGCATGTTTATTCCTAACCTTAACCTAGGTGGTGGTCTTGGTGTTGATTATGTAAACCCTAATGAGAATCCGATTGCAACATTTGAGGAGTACTTCAAACTTATCAACGAGAACCTTATCGTTGCTCCAGGCCAGCAGGTACACTTTGAGCCAGGCCGTGCAATCGTAGCACAGTGCGGTCACCTTATCTCAAGAGTACTATATGTTAAATTGGGTCAGAGAAAGAAATTCGCTATCCTTGACGCAGGTATGAATGACCTTATCCGTCCAGCTTTGTACCAGGCTCACCACGCTATCGAGAACCTTACTTCTACATCTAAACGCAAGATGAGATATGATGTTGTAGGTCCAGTTTGTGAGAGCTCTGACCAGTGGGGCAAAAACATCATTCTTCCTCAGACAAGCAGAGGTGACATTGTTGCATTGCATACTGCTGGCGCTTATGGTCAGGTTATGGCTATGAAGTACAACCAGAGAGACATTGCAAAAGCTTACTATTCAGACGAACTATAATAATTTATGCCTAGAGTAAGTTCTAAAGACAAATATACCGTACAGGTATTTGAGCTGTTCAAGCAATATGGGCTGTCTCTCAATATGGAGCAGATAGCCCAGAAGCTTGGGCTTACCAAAAAGACCCTGTACAACAACTTTACGAGCAAACAGGAACTTATAAACACTGTTGTAAATCATTTCTATTCATCTCTGGAAAATGAGATGACTTTAGCTATGAACGACAGTGACAATGCAATTCATGCAATGTTCAATGTCTCAAGAGTAATTACCAATGAGATTTCCAAACTTGGTGAGTTATTTCTTAAAGACATGTCAATTTATCATGCTTGTGATGAAATATTCGCATTTACAAGCAGGGCCAATTTCTACTCCAAATTCATTGTTGAAAATCTGGACAGAGGTATTAAAGAGGGTATCTTCAGAACAGCTTTGAATAAAGAGTATGCAACAATTTTCTATAACTCGGCCATTGAACTCTTTTACAGATGGAACGGGGAATTCAAGTATTTTTCACAGGCAGCCAAATTCCATAATGAACTTGTGAAACACCATCTTTATGCAGTGGTTAATGACAACGGCAGAAAGATACTTGACACTTATATGTAACAAACTAGAGAGATTTTTGAGATGTTTGAAAATTTAATTGACAGACTGGAAAGCTCCTTCAAGATACTGAAAGGTGAGGGAAAAATTACTGAAATCAATGTTGCTGAAACATTGAAGGATGTGAGAAAAGCCCTTTTGGATGCCGATGTGAGCTATAAGATTGCAAAGACCTTCTGCGACGATGTGAAGAAGATTGCAATGGGCCAGGACGTGCTTAAGGCTGTGAAGCCTAGCCAGATGATGATTAAGATTGTCCATGACGAACTTACCAGACTAATGGGTTCAGAGGCAACTGACATCAATATTAAAGGAGAGCCGGGCATAGTATTGGTTGCTGGTCTTCAGGGTTCAGGTAAAACTACTTTTTCAGGTAAACTTGCACTTAATTGCAAGACTAAAAGAGGAAAGAAAGTTCTTTTGGTTGCCGGTGACGTATACAGACCTGCAGCAATTGACCAGTTGAAGGTGCTTGGATCTCAGATAGGAGTGGAGGTTTATACGGAGGATGGTTCAAAAGATCCTGTATCAATTGCAAAGAATGCCATTGCAAAAGCAAAGTCAGAGGGATATTCACTTGTAATAGTGGATACTGCAGGCCGTCTTGCAGTTGACGAGGAGATGATGAACGAGATTGCTGCCATCAAAGAGGCAATCAACCCTACTGAGACATTGTTTGTAGTTGACTCAATGACAGGTCAGGATGCAGTTGAGACAGCAAGGGCTTTCAACGAAAGACTTGACTTTGATGGCGTTGTACTTACCAAACTTGATGGTGATACCAGAGGTGGTGCTGCCCTTTCAATCAGAGCAGTTGTAAACAAACCTATCAAATTTATAAGTGCTGGCGAAAAGATGGAGGCACTTGACGTGTTCCATCCAAAACGTATTGCCGACCGTATTTTGGGTATGGGTGACGTTGTTACCCTTGTAGAGAAAGCCCAGGAACAGTTTGATGAGGAGGAGGCTAAGAAACTTCAGAAAAAACTGATCAAAGACCAGTTTACACTTTCTGATTTCTATGACCAGATCCAGCAGATAAAGAAAATGGGTAATATCAAGGATCTGGCTTCAATGCTTCCAGGCTTGGGTAAGGCTTTAAGGGATGTAGATCTCGACAACTCTGCATTCAAAAGCGTTGAGGCAATCATTCTTTCCATGACTCCGTTTGAGAGAGAGAATCCTCATGTTATAAATGGCAGCAGAAGAAAACGTATTGCTGACGGTAGCGGAACATCCATTGTAGAGGTCAACAGACTTTTGAAACAGTTTGAGGATACCCGCAAAGTTATGAAAATGATGGCCGGTGGCGGTATTAAAGGCAAGGCAATGAATGCCATGAAAGCCATGAAAGGAATGAGAAGATAACATTAACAGATTTAGATTATGGTAATACTAGACGGTAAGGCAACATCTGACAAGATTAAACTTGAGATTGCACAAATGGTTAAGGAAAAAGTTGCCAATGGCGGCAAACGTCCACATTTGGTTGCAATTCTTGTTGGTAATGATGGAGCCAGCCAGACATATGTATCAAATAAGGAAAGGGCTTGTGCTCAGGTTGGATTCAATTCAACTCTACACAGGTTCCCAGCTGAAATAACACAGGAAGAGCTTATCAATAAAATTGATGAGATCAATCATAACAATGATGTTGATGGTCTTATTGTACAGCTTCCTCTTCCAGACCATATTGATGAGGATGCAGTTATCAATGCCATTCACCCTTCAAAGGATGTAGACGGATTCCATCCCGAGAATGTTGGTAAAATGACCCTTGGCCTTCCTACTTTTGTTCCTGCAACACCATATGGTATTTTAAGACTCCTTGAAGAATATGGCGTAGAAACATCTGGAAAACATTGTGTAATCATTGGCAGAAGCAATATTGTAGGCCGTCCTTTGGCTAACCTTATGTCATTGAAGGATAATCCGGGCAACTGTACAGTTACAATCTGTCACAGCAATACTAAAAACATTGAGAATTACACCAAACAGGCTGATATAATAATTGCAGCTTTGGGATCTCCAAGATTCCTTAAAGGTGACATGATCAGTGAGAATACCGTAATTGTAGATGTTGGAATTACACGTGTGGCAGATCCTACCAAGAAATCAGGTTACAGACTTGAGGGAGATGTTGACTTTGATTCAGTTGCACCTAAAGCATCGTACATTACACCTGTTCCCGGTGGTGTAGGCCCGATGACAATTGTATCATTGATGGTCAATACACTTAAGGCAGCAGAAGGAAAATAATTCCTGAAATTATAAAGAATAATGGTCCGCATGAACTATGCGGACCATTTGTTTATATAAAATCTATTAAAATCAGATTTCTGTCTGAACAGATTTACCTTTTACAACAATTGCTTTAGGCATTCCTGGACATGCATATTCACATGCACCGCATCCGATGCATTTGGAAGAATCTACCTTAGGCAGAAATTGACCTGTAACTACAGGATTTTCTACCATCAAAATAGCTCCAACAGGGCAGTTGCCCGCACATGCTCCGCAGTGGATACCATCTGAGACTACCACACACTTACCGGCATCATAAACAGCCATTCCAATTTGGGTTTTTCTCTTTTGCTCAAGGGTTAGAGGTGATATTGCATCATTTGGACACACCTCAGTACATTTGTTGCACCCGTAGGAACAGTATTTCTTGTCATATTTGATTGTTGGAAGCATTATTCCATCTATACCATATTCAAATGTTGCCGGTCTGATAATGCTGTTCGGACATGCGGCAATACAAGCGTGACATGCTGTACATGCATTCTTGAACGACTCAACATTTCCAGCACCTGGAGGCAGGATAGGGGTATTCTCTTTATCGGCAGATTGTTTTACAGGAACAAGTTTCCTTGTTGCAACTGCTGCCGCAAGTCCGCTCATTGCTCTAATTGCATTCCTGCGGCCTTTGTCGGGAGTAATATCTGATTTTTGGGAAGAATTTTTCCTGAACCAGGTTGCTTCAAGTTTCACACCTCCTCTCTTGCATGATACCATACAATCATAACAAGCTACACATCTGGTTGAATCTATCTCTTTGGTTTCCAAATTAATACAGTTACTTTTACATTTCCCTGCACATAACCCGCATTTTACGCACATATCCTTATCAATAGACGGCTTGAATAATGAAGCGCCGCTCAAAAGTCCTAGGAATGAACCTACAGGGCAAATTGTATTGCAGTACAGGCGTCCTTTGGCAGCACTGAATACCATAATAACCAAAAGGAAGAAAATGGAATATACCAATGACCACAAACCAACAGCAACATAAGATTGGGTATAGAACATTGAAGGGAATACTCCCGACAGAATATTGGTTATTCCAGTCTCAACTGAAGCAAATATCTGAACGGCAATTCTACCATAATTTGAATAAGGATCGAGCAGTGCAAACGGATATGTAAAACCTACAGCAAGACAGACAATTGCAATGGCAAGTATTGAATATCTCAATACATTATGGGGTTTGCTGTATTTGTTTAATGGAAGTTTTCCCTTATTTGCCTTTTTGCGGGCAATATTGGACACTCTTGATATTATATCCTGAAATATACCTAAAGGACATATGAATGAGCAATATACCCTTCCAAACAGAAGTGTGATTACAATAAGGAATGCAAACGCGGCAAACGTACCTGTCATCATAGAAATGAGTGCAGGGGTGAACTGAATTTTAAGGAGAGCCTGTGATAAAGGATTACCACCGCTCATCTTAAGAAATCCGCATGTGACAATTATAAAGACAAGTGTTGCACAAACTATTCTTGCATTTCTAAGTATTTTTCCCATAGTCTTTTTTATTTGTTACAAAATTACTACTTTTAAAGATTATATGGGAAGCGGTGTTAAAAAAATAATTGATTTTTATATAAACGGTTTCCGGAGTATGACCGTAGGAAAATATCTCTGGGTCATCATTCTTGTGAAACTCTTTATAATGTTTGCCATTTTGAAAGTTTTCTTCTTCAAAAGCGAACTCTCACAGTACAATACACAAGAGGAGAAGGGTAACCATGTAAAAGAACAGCTTATAGAAAAAGCTCCATCTGCAGATTAAAAAAATAATGATATGTTCACCAAACTAAACAAGCTGCCATTGCTGGCAAAAGTGCTTATAGCAATTGTATTGGGAATAGGATGCTCATTCTTTTTTCCCGAATTCCTCAACAGGACATTTGTAACAATAAACGGAATTTTTGGAAATTTCCTTGGCTTTACAATTCCACTGATAATTTTGGGTCTTGTAGCTCCTGGAATTGCTGAACTTGGCAATGGAGCAGGCAAACTTCTGGCAATTACTGCAGCAATAGCATACGGATCTACTTTATTTGCAGGATTTTTCTCATATTTTGCATGTGATTTATCCTTCCCGATGATTCTGGATACATCAACATCCCTTTCAGACAATATAGCTCATGCAAATAAGGTGCTTCCATATTTTACTGTAGCTATGCCACCGGTACTTAGTGTCACTACAGCATTGGTCCTTGCATTTGTTGTAGGATTGGGGCTTTGCTATATCCAAGGCGGCAAGCTGCTCGGAGGTCTGCTGGAGTTCAGAGAAATGATAAACAAAGTTATATCGGGAGTAATAATCCCATTGCTTCCACTTTATATTTTTGGAATTTTCCTTCAGATTGGCGCTGAAGGTCAGGCTGGAGCTATAATGAAACTGTTCATTAAAGTAATTGCTGTGATTTTTGTACTCCATGTTACCCTGCTTCTTATCCAGTTTATAATTGCAGGTGCAATAGCAAAGAAGAATCCTTTCAAGGCTTTGTTTACCATGCTTCCTGCATATGTGACAGCCCTTGGAACACAGTCTTCTGCAGCAACAATTCCTGTAACGTTGAGACAGACTATCAAAAACGGTGTAGATGAAAAACTGGCAGGATTTACAGTACCTCTTTGCGCAACAATCCACTTGGCTGGCAGTACACTTAAAATTGTAGCATGTGCTCTTGCAATCCTATGGATGCAGGGGATGCCACACGGTCTCGATATTTTTGCCGGTTTCATCTGCATGTTGGGAATTACAATGGTAGCTGCCCCTGGAGTTCCTGGCGGTGCAATTATGGCGGCACTCGGACTGTTGTCATCAATGCTGGGATTCAATGAAGATCTTCAAGGCCTTATGATTGCCCTATATATAGCTATGGACACATTTGGAACAGCATGTAACGTAACAGGTGACGGAGCCATTGCTTTGGTTGTAAACAAAATTTATAAGAAATAATGAAAATTACAGTATGTTCTTTGGATAGTGCTTGGGAAGACAAGCAGCTCAATTTTCAGAAAGTTGAATCTTTGCTTTCCCAGCTTGAACAGCCGGGAGACCTGTTTGTGCTTCCGGAGATGTTCTCTACCGGTTTCACAATGGACACTTCATTGGCGGAGGATGCTGCAGGTGAGACTTTACAATGGATGATTGCTGCAGCCCGTAAGTACAATGTGGCACTAATTGGATCATTTCCATATTCCCAGAACGGAAGAGAAGTCTTCAACAGGGCATATTTTGTTTTTCCCGACGGCAGCTGGAACTATTACGACAAAAGACACCTTTTCAGAATGGGAGAGGAGAACAACCACTATACCAGAGGCGAGGACAAATGTATTGTTGAATACAAAGGGGTGAATATCTGCCTGAATATATGTTATGATATCAGATTCCCGGTTTGGAGCAGGAATATAGGCAACAGATATGATGTTCTTATCAATATTGCAAACTTCCCGCAGGTGAGGATAAATGCAATTGAGCCGCTTATCAGAGCCCGGGCAATTGAGAACATGGCATACGGTATCTTTGTGAACAGAGACGGAAAAGACCCTATGTGCGTTTATTGTCCAAGTTCGCAAATGTATGACTACAAAGGTGCTCCAATTGCTGAAGAATTTTATCTTATGGACTGCGCAGGATCCAATACACAGATGCTTTCATGCGAGATCAATAAAGAGGAGCTTAATGACTTCCGCTTCAAGTTCCCTGCTTGGATGGATGCAGATACTTTCAATGTAATCAGATAATGAATAATACATTTAATATTTTATGCATGGTGATACTCTCATCATGCATATTTTCTTGTAAATCAACTCTTCCCGATGGAGAGTATGAACTCTCTTTATATTCACACGGAGACATTCATGGAAACTGGTTCACAACCCTACCTTCAATAGCAGGTGAAGTTAATGCTGAACGTGAGCGGATTGGTGAAGATAAGGTGATTTTCATAGATCTTGGAGACCATAACCATGGCTCTGATGCCGCATATTACTACAACCATATATACAAATACAGCCCTGATGAAGAACATGTCTGGAGCAGAGTGGCAGATTATCTGAAATATGATGCCGTTGTAGTAGGAAACCATGATATTGAGGCTGGTCCTGATAATTGGGATAAAATCAAAGAAGAGCTTGATATGCCATATCTTGCTGCAAATATTCACAGCGGCAATCCCCATGAACCTTATTTTACTCCTTATACAATTTTAAATAAGGGAGGCCTTAAAATTGCAGTTATAGGATTCACTACCCCCTCTGCTAAATTATGGATCGGATGCGAGAAGAAAAGGGACCTGAACTTTGTTGATATTCATTTGATGGCGGATTCACTTGTAAAGCATGTAAACAGAACAGAAAATCCCCATTTTACTATCCTGGCACTGCATTCTGGAAGAGGAGACGGATCTGTAAACGACACAGAAGACGTTGCAGCATATCTTGGAACAAATTTGGATGGCGTAGACCTCATCCTTGCTGCTCATGACCATAGGGGAGGCATCAGCAGGTATATGAAAAACTATGTGGTTTCAACTGATGCATACGGAAAGGAATTGGTAAATACCAAAATAAAAATATTTATTGAAGATGGAAAAGCAACGGGGAAATATCTTTCAATGACAGATATAAAGAGTATTAACACTGACAGTCTTGTTCCCGACAAAAAATTCCTGAACCATTTTGAAAAGGAAATCAAGGCTGCTGATGAGTTCTCGAGTACTGTAATTGGAAATGCGGATATGGATATTGATCCTAAACTTATTCTTTTTGGAGATTGTACATACTCAAACCTGCTTCATCATGTGCAGCTGAAAGAGAGCGGGGCAGACATCTCTTTTGTTTCACCCAGCAAATTCAGAGGTACCGTTACGGCAGGAGAAGTTACATATAATCACCTACTTCAGATGTATCCGTTTGAGAATGTCCTTTACAAGGTAAAACTGTCGGGAAGAGAGATTCTCACATACCTTGAGGAGTCATATAGTATATTTGCGCATGAAGCTGGAAATAAAAGGAAAATTGTTGGAAGTCCGCAGAATTTTGATTGTGCAGGTGGAATCAGATATGAGGTAGATTTAGACAAGCCTGCAGGGAACAGAATAAGGATAATATCTTTTAAAGACGGCCGTAAATTCCATCTTGATTCTACATATTCAGCAGCTATGGTTTCTTATAGGGCAAATGGCGGGGGAGAGCTTATGATGAAAGCTACAGGCCTGCAAGCAGAAGAGCTTGGAAGCAGAGTCATTGAAAAATATTCAGATGTGAGGGAACTGCTCTTTAAGTTTTTCTTATCGGGAAGATCATTAAAAAAATTAGAGGAGAACTAGCTGTTCTCCTCTATTACTTTCAATAAGGCATCGATTGCCTCTTCCTGTGGAACACTGCGCATTACAGGTTCTATAGAGTTCTTCCGCAACCGGGACAAGCAATGTATTCAGGTTTGGAAAATTTTCTTCTGGCTGCCTGCTGAAGGTTATCCTTGAAATCTTCAATCTGCCCAGCAATTACAGCTTTAACGTTGATATCTGCAGATACTGTGAAATCATCTATTTGCTTGTCGAGCAGAAGCGGGCCAAAATTTGTCCCAGCCTCCTAGTTATTAATGCCGTTTAGTATAAACTAGTATTTCGTTCCGTTAAATAATTGCTCCATTTTTTTAATCTTACGTTCTACTTTTTTCTTGTTATTTAGCATACTCTGCCCAATATTAATATATATTGTTGTTATGGCTCCATATTTGCGAATAATAGCTTGTTTATTACGATATAAAATAAGTTTTTGGGGATAAGGGTCAAACATAAATAATAGGGAATCTCTGTCATACTTTACCATTTTATCAACACTATCACCTTCTAATGTTGGATATAACAACAACGTATCTAAACAAGTATTCCATACACCTACAGAAGCATATGTCCGCGAATCAGTTTCAATGTACGTACTATCTGAACATAAAAATAAATACATATCACCAGTATATATTGTGGCTGGAGAATAATACACTTCTATAAAAGTATCAATTATCTTATCCAGATAAATAATGCGCTTAGGTTGTGAAAGTAACATGGTCCTAATTATAACTAACAAGAACGCAGTTATAAATAAATATTTCCTCATAGTATATTAATCATTTAAATAATTTTGCAATTCGGTGAAGGCTGAAATTGTCAACCGAGCATTTGAGGTCATTTTTATTTGGATTACAAGGAAGATACATTATTGTTACAGTATCCCCAATATGAGTTGTACCTCGTTCAAAATTACAAGAGCTACCAATAAATATATTGTTATCTATATTAAATTTGTAATAGTAAAAGTCCCTATCTGGCCCTTTATAACTATTTCTATGATAAAATTTATATATCTCAGCATTAGTTGTAACACCATTTATATATAAATTAAACCGCAATATACAGGGTTGAATACATAAACACAGAGTTATTAGTAATGCTATTTTGAGTAATATAGAATCTAACGGTCTCTTAAAATAGAATTTATTCCGATTATTTGGATTATTCTTCTTCATTTTCATAATGATCTACAATTTGGTAGATGCTACGTCTCAAGTTTTGGGCTTGAGGGATAGGACTTTATGGGCCTAGTAAGTAGGCTGCTCTAAATATACGGAAAATTATCGGGAAGAACAATAAGAGGCCGGATTAAAAATCACTTTGCCCCGATCTCTTATTTGTGAAAAAATACATTACAGTATGGGATAGGCAATATGGATGACGGGTAGGGTAAATATGAAAAAAGAGTGACCTTTGGGTCACCCTTCAATTACTTTTAATAACGCATCTATAGCCTCTTCCTGCGGAACACTGCGCATGACAGGTTCTTTCCCTTTATAGATGCAAACCTTTCCTTTCCCTTCACCTACATATCCGAAATCCGCATCGGCCATCTCTCCCGGTCCATTTACTATACAGCCCATGATTGCAATTCTTACACCTTTCAAGTGGGCAGTACGGCGTTTTACCTCATTGAATGTCTCCTCGAGATTGTAAAGGGTTCTTCCGCATCCGGGGCATGCAATGTATTCAGGTTTGGTAAATTTTCTTCTGGCTGCCTGCTGAAGGTTATCCTTGAAATCTTCAATCTGCTCAGCTGTTACAGCTTTACCGTTGATATCTGCAGATACTGTGAAATCATCTATTTGCTTGTCGAGCAGAAGCGGGCCAAAATCACATGATGCCTTGATAATGAACTCATCCCAGCTGGTGCACTCATAGTGCATAGGCGGGTTGTTGTTCTCAAGGATCCAATTTCCTTTATATTCACCTTTAAAGAAATAATCCGCAATTGTTCTTGCTACAGGAAGCTCGTTAACAGGGTTTTCGGTTAGTGAAACTCTAATAGTGTCTCCAATTCCGTCTTTCAGTAGTGCAGCAATACCCACGGCCGATTTTATTCTTCCGGTGTCACCGTTGCCTGCCTCAGTAACACCAAGATGAACCGGATAGACAATACCTTCATGCTGCATAGCCTCCCACAGCAGTCTGTACGCAGTTGACATTACAATTGTATTGCTGGCTTTAAGAGATACAACAACATTGCTGTAATCGTTCTCTTTGCACATTCTCAACCACTCCATTGCAGCCTCTTTCATTCCAAGGGGTGTATCACCATACAGATTGATGATTCTCTCTCCAAGGGAGCCATGATTTACACCAATTCTTACAGCAGTACCATACTCTTTGCAGACTTCAATGAATTTTTTTAACTGGCTTTGGGCAACGGAATGTTCCTTTGCAAAGTTGCCGGGATTAATTCTCACTTTGTCTGCAATTTTAGCCACTTCAATTGCAACGTCAGAATTGAAATGGACATCGGCAACAAGAGGGACATCAATACCTTGGGCTCTAAGTTCCTCTTTGATTTTAGCCAGCGCCTCCACCTCTTTCATCCCTTGGGTGGTAAGTCTGATAATCTCAGCTCCTGCATTGACCATCTCTATACATTGTTCTACAGAAGGGGCTACATCCTGCGTATGGGTATTGCACATGGTCTGTATTTTAATTGGGGTATTACCTCCAATTACTGTATTTCCTACTTGTACTGCTATGCTGTTCATAAATTATTTCTTTTTAAAGTACTTGCCGCCCAAATTGTAATGGACTCCTACTGAAAACTGTAACTGATTCGGGTGTGTATATAGCCAATAATCTTTTGAATATATCTGAGGATCAAGCAATTCTGTAAGACCATACTTATAGCTTGCTTCAAGATGAAGTTCAATCGGATGGAGTTTCAATGCAACTCCTCCCTGACCTATGAGGCCAAATCCTTCCCTTTTGGTGGTTGACGGAATACCGTCGGGAAGAACAGTATCATATATGTATGACAAATATCCTCCAGCTCCCAATGAGAATCTCAATCTTTTGGAATCGGCCCTGAAGATAGCAAGCATCTGGAAATCTGCCACTGAGTATCTCTGTTCCTCTTCTTCTGAAAGCTCTTCGGTAATTTTTGTCACATGGGTATATCCCATCTCTGTTGATTCAAGACCAATCTGCAGTCCAAAATATGGAAGATTGCCCAACATTGAATGAAGGTAAGTGTAGTATACACCGTACGATTTTGTTGTATTGAAACCCTTATGACTGCTCGACTGGCTGAATGCTACGTTGGACATGGCATATCCCCATTTTACACCTATAAGGTGCTGGTACAGATATGTGCTGTCCTTTACCTTTGTGCCGGCATCCTTGAATGAGTTGAGGTCGAACTCCTTAAGGTTGGCCTCTTCCTCTTCAATCACATTTTGTGCATGTAGTGTGAATGAAATGGCCTGTACTGTAACCAGTAGAATCAAAAATTTATATAGTCTTTTCATCAGTCTTTGTGGGGAGCAAATATTTTATTCAAATCCAATTCCTGTACAATATCTGTACGTTCTGCAATTTTTATTGCTTCTTTACCGTTGTCGAGTTTGAAAAGTAGCACTTTCTCGGGTTGGATCCTTTTAAGAAGGTCTCCAGTATCCAGCTTGCCGTTCGAATTCTTGTCTTCTGTAATCCTTATAGAGTATTCACCTGCTGAAAGATAAGGGAAAACCAATTCGCAATCTCCATCAATAGTGAATTTTCTGAAAGTGCTTGTTCTCTGTGTATTTATCAGTTCTACTATATATCTGGCAGTTACATTCTTTATTTCCAATGTAAGTGAACTCAGGGTCTCATCAGTTGGAAGCGAGAAACTGTTTGCAGTAGAGTCATTTGTAAATCCGTTTACATCCTTGAATGTTGCAAATGGGAATTTGATGGTATACTCATTTCCTTTTACGAAAGGTATTGCAGGTTTGATGGAATACGTGTTGAATCCAGTGGAATCCTCTTCTACAGTAAACAGGACTTTGCTCTCCGCAAGTTTGGGAGTCTTCATGCTGAAATCAATTTTTGAGGTATCAAATCCTGTTACAGGAGCAGGGAATGTCAATATAATTCCATTCTGTTCAACCATTTTATTGTCTGCAACAACGGAGAACTCAAGAAGATCTTTTCTTCTTTCCCTCTCTTTCTGTCGCTCTTCATCAGACTTTTTGCCACTTTTTTTCTCCGCAGGTGCTACAAATTTCAAATTTTCCACAAAAGGTGACTGTACTCCCGACGAATCTGTCTTCATGTATTTCATGGCCACCTTTAAAGTGTCATCAATTTTCCCTTCACCTTTTATCCAGAAAACGAGGCTGTCACCATGTTGATTGTATTGCATCAACAACCTGTCATCTTTAACACCATTTATGGCGAATGAATCTATCTGCACATGTTCTGCATTGAACTTGATATACGAACCTCTTCTGCTGAATCTCTTGTAGTCCCTCACAAACTGGTTGTTGTTCTTTTCAGCAAATATTCCAAGCTGGATCTGTGATGGACGCGCCATACATGCAAGTGTATCTTTAGGATCGCAATACTGAAGCTCTTTAGAATCTGGTTTAATAACCTGTGTAGGAGTAACAGTAGAATCAAGGAAGGCAATCTTCTCTGATCCCTGGTCATACCGGTTATTGTTGTTGCCGTCTGTATATGCAAAAACATAGTACGGAATCTGTTTGATGTTCTTTACAACAAAGTATCCCCATTTGTCGCTTCGGGCAATTGCTGAAGGTGATGTTGTAATGACTGTTGAGTCAGTTGCCTGTTCGTAGAGTGCGATTGTGGCATTCTCTATCGGGAATAAGGAAACTGCATCAACAACGGTACCGCTGAGCATCATTGAATCAATTGTCGCGCCTGTAGAGAAACTGTAGCTGAGACCATAAAGCGGGTTGCCCTCGTTGTTATCAACAATGGCTTGGCCAAAGTTCAATGAATAAGTTCTGTTTTCATGGAGAGGAGTAGGGAAAGTGAAAATGACCGACTTTCCTTTTATTCTGCTCTTTATCTGTTTTTCAAGAGGGGGGGAAAGGACTATGTTTTTGTTGGCGTCCTTAACCTGTACATACTCATCAAATGTGATGGTTATCTCACCTCCTTCAATAGGAAACCCTGTTGAATTCTCTGCCGGATCCATTGCAAGCACTACCGGTGGTATTGTATCTTTTGGTCCTCCACTTGGTGCAGCTTTAGTGCTGGCACATGAACTTGTATGGAGACAATACATAACCACAAGCAATACAGTAACAATGCTGCATATGTTATGTCCTTTGAATTTCATTCTAATTTACTTCAGATTTAATGTCAGTTCTGGTTACACTTTCAACACCTTTAATTTCAAGTATACGTTTCATGATCATCTCCAAATCCTCTGCATCATGAACATAAAGGTCTATATGGCCGTCAAAAATTCCGTCGTGTGTCTCAAAATGGATCTTGCGGATATTTACACTCAAATCCAATGTTATGTACTTGGTAATATCATTTACAATACCCATTCTGTCTATTCCCTTTATGGACACGCGCACAAGGAATGAAAAGAATGTATGTTTGGTCCATTTGGCATTGATGATTTTCTCACCCTGTACTGTTGCCATTGAGATGGCTTTAGGACAGATCTTCTTGTGAATGATAACATTGTTGTTCTCATCTACAAAGCCGACAATAGCATCACCAGGAATGGGATTACAGCAATCTGCAACCTGATAAGACAATGTTTTGTCAATGTTGTCTTTTAGCAGATAATCTTTTTTCTTGTCTATGGCCGGCTTCTTTACGTCCGGTGTCTCATCATGCATATCATCAGCATCTTCATTTTCATCTGATGATGAGAAGAACTGCAACTTCCAATATTTTACCCACTTGTTCTCATTGTTCTTGCGCAGGATCTTGTCCAGATCGTCAAGTTTTACAACTCCAGTAGCAATCTTTGTGTAAAGCTCATCCTTATTGTTCAACTTGTACTCAAGAAGGAGCTTCTTGATTACCCTATGCTGAACTTTGACACCAAGTTTTGAAAGTTCCTCTTCAAGTATGCGCTGACCGGTAGACATAATGTCGTGGATCTCATCTTTAAGCGCTTCATATATGAGGTCTTTTGCCTTAGGGGTATGTGCAAATCCAAGCCACTCCCTTGCAGGTTTCTGGGCTTCTGCAGTAATGATCTCAATCTGGTCTCCGTTATTCAATACATGAGAAAGGGGAACTAGCTTATGGTTTACCTTTGCAGCAATTGCCTTATTTCCTATTTTACTGTGTATATAATAGGCAAAATCCAAAGCTGTAGCTCCTTTTGGAAGAGACTTGGAATCTCCTCTAGGGGTAAATACATATATCTCAGAAGACAACAGTCCTTCATGGAACTTGTCAAGGAATTCAAGTGCACTTACATCAGGATTCTCAAGAACTTCGCGAACCATTGCAAGCCAGTTGTCAAGTTCAGTCTCACTCTTGTTCACACCCTTATAGCTCCAGTGCGCAGCTACACCTTTTTCCGCAATCTGGTTCATTCTGTCTGAACGGATCTGAACTTCAACCCAGTTTCCGTTCTGGCTCATAAGAGTACAGTGAAGGGCTTCGTAACCATTTGATTTTGGAACGCTTACCCAGTCTCTGATACGGTCCATTTTTGCCCTGTAATGTTCAGAAATGATTGAGTAGATATCCCAACACTGCTTTCTTTCTGAAATGCCCTCTTTAGGTTCAAAAATGATTCGTACAGCAAAAAGATCATATATCTGCTCAAAAGGGACACCTTTTTGCTCCATCTTTTTCCAGATGGAGTAGGGACTTTTTATACGTTTGGTAATGGTAAATTTGTATCCCTCATAATGAAGGGACTGGTTGATAGGAGCAATGAACTGGTCTATGGAATCACCCCTCTCATCAATAACATTTTCTACCTGTCGGGTAATTCTTGCATAATATTCAGGCTCCCTGTACTGAAGCCAGATATTCTCCATTTCAGACTTCATTCTGTAAAGTCCAAGCTTGTGGGCAAGAGGAACAAAGATATATATGCTCTCACTCAATATCTTGTCTTTCTTGCGTTCCGGCATAGATCCGATTGTACGCAAGTTGTGGAGTCTGTCTGCCAGTTTGATAAGTACAACTCTTACATCATCATTAAGGGTAAGGAGAATTCTCTTGAAATTCTCCGCCTGCATTGAGATCTCGTCATTCTTGTTGGAATTGTGCTTGTTGTCCATTGCTGACTTGATCTTGGTAAGACCGTCTACAAGAGAAGCAACTTTAGGCCCAAAGAGTCTTGAAAGATCCTCAACTGTATACTCCGTATCCTCTACAATATCATGAAGAAGGGCTGTAACAATGGATTTGTAGCCAAGACCTATCTCTTCAACTACAATTTTTGCCACTGCAATAGGGTGTAGGATATACGGTTCTCCCGAGCGCCTTCTCACACCTTTATGAGCTTCATTTGCAAACTCGAATGCCCTTATGACATCCTCATATTCCTCCTGATTTGCACATCTTTTGAGACTTGCAATCCTCAATGACTCAAATTCCCTTTGAATCAATTCATTGTCCTCTTGTGTAAACATACTAAAATCTTAAATCCCTTGTCCCATTTTTTACAGCTTCCAAATGGGATATAATCTTTTCTTTCTGCATGCTGTCGGGAAGCTTTTCAAGCTCCTTCTCTATTAGAGAGTATCCGGCAGCCTTGGTTCTGTCACTTGCATAGTCCTCAAGATACTCTGCCATTGTAATAATGGCATTTGGAGTACAGAACCTCTTTATGAATCCCGGTATTGCAAACTCCATAAAGTGCTCTCCAGTACGCCCCATCCTGTAACAAGCTGTACAGAAACTTGGTATATATCCTTTTGTAAGGAGCCAATGCATGACATCATCAAGCTCCCTTGTATCACCAATTACAAACTGCTCTTTTGTAATGTCCTGTTCATCACCCTTCTGGTTCTGATATCCGCCAATCTCAAGTTTGGTTCCTGCATCTATCTGTGAAACGCCAAACTCAATCACCTCGTCTCTTATGGCGCTGCTCTCGCGTGCTGTCATGATAAGTCCGGTATAAGGTACAGCCAGACGCAAAATTGCCACAAGTCTCTTGAACTCATCATCTGAAACTTCATAAGGAAGCTCCAGATTCATATCTGCCGCAGGTTTGATTCGTGGGAAACTGATAGTGTGCGGACCGACACCGCAGGTGTTCTGTAGATGAAGGGCGTGTGATACAAGGCCCAATACCTCATATTTCCAGTTGTACAATCCGAACAAAGCACCAATCCCCATATCGTCAATACCAGCCTCAAAAGCCCTGTCCATAGCATTGAGACGCCACATGTAGTCTCCTTTTATGTCTCCCGACGGATGATATTTGGAATATGTCTCCTTATGATATGTCTCCTGGAAAATCTGGAAAGTTCCGATTCCCGACTCCTTGACAATTCTGAATCCTTCAACATCAAGAGGGGCAGCATTGATATTTACCCTTCTAATCTCCCCGTTGCCAACCTTTATGCTGTAGCAGGTCTTCACACTCTCAGCAATGAACTCCGGAGTATAAACAGGAGACTCTCCAAACACAAGAATAAGTCTCTTATGTCCGGCTTTCTCAAGGTTTTCAATTTCTGTAATGAGTTCCTTATTGTTAAGAGTCTTTCTGACAATACCCTTTGCGTCCTTTCTGAAACCGCAATATTTGCAGTTATTTACGCAATGGTTACCAACATATAGAGGAGCAAACAGAACAATTCTGTTGCCGTAAACCTTCATTTTAAGCTCCCTTGCTGCAGAAAAAAGCTCATTGAGCCCTTCTTCAGACTCAATGGCAAGAAGTACAGCAGTCTCTTCTACAGTAAGAGGTTTTTTATCCAATGCTTTCTTGAACAGTTCCCTTGCTCTTGGTAGATCTTCCTGCTGGGTCTCCAACAGGCTCTGCAATTTGGCATCATCAATAAAATTGACGGCATTTGCAGACAATTTCATATCCATCTTAATTCCTTTCATTCCAAATTGATTTTTTCAATTACCTCTTTCTCAAGCTTTTCATAGTCATCATCGGATGTATAGAGGTCGTAATACTGGTAAGCGTGTGAAATCTCAGCACCAACAAGTATTATAGTCCAGCTCACATTCATCCACATGAGGAACAGCGGAATGGCAGCAAAAGCTCCATAAACCGTGTTCAGCCTGGAAACAAGCAACTGTGTTTCCATATATAAATATTGCCATCCTACAAATACTGCTGCAGATATGAGTGCCGCAAAGAAAGCTGCAGAAAACTTGACTTTCACATTAGGCACATATTTGTACAATATTGTAAAGAACAGCGTAATAATCCCATAAAAAGCCAGCCATCTGATAAGGAACCCGGCGTACCTGAAATAATGGAAATCAAATCCAATGGAATTCATGGTACTGGTAAATACCAGGGTAACTGAGAGGAACATTGTAATTACCAAAGGGGCAACTATCAGAATTCCAAGATAATACAGGAATCTTTTTGCCAATGACCTTCCTCTTTCAGCCTTCCACACAACATTAAAACAAGATTCTACTTTAAGTATCAGCCATAATACAGTTCCTATAAAGAAAACAAGGCTCACAATACCAAAAGCGTCCTGCTGGCTTATTGTAACTATATTTTCTGCAAATCCAATAATAAGCTGTACAATCTCCCTGTTTTCTGAAAAATACTCGAGCAGAAGATTCTGTAAGGTGGCCTTGAGACCAAAACCCTCAGTAACCGCAAAAGCCACTGCTGCAAATGGTACCATTGCCATAGTGGTAAAGAAACTGAGAGAAAAGGCATAAAGACCCAGATGGTTTATTCCAGCCTCCTTAACAGTAATTATAGCTACTTTAAGATATTTAATCAGCTGTGTCTTTGCACGTCCGAAATCATCAAGGTCCAAATGCCAGATATCTTCAGTGACAAACTTTACAAACCATCTGTAAAGATCTCGTATTTCTTCAAACAGGTCTTTCAACTTATTTATTCAATTTGGCCATAAATTTATCAGCATCAATGATATAACGGGTGTGGACACCGTTTCCAATCTCACCTTTATCATCAGATGCAACCACCTCAAAATTAACCCAGTTCCCGTTTACACCGGTAACTGTAGCCTTTGCTGTAACATTTGTCCCAACAAGACAAGCCCTCGTATGTTTTACATTCATCTCGGTTCCTACGCTGTCTTTGCCCTCATTTTTCAGAAGCATGAAAGCTGCATTCTCCATTAAACCAATCATGGCAGGAGTTGCATAGACCGGTAGTCCGCCAGATTTGTGTGCAATTGCAGTATCTGAATCCTGTACGGTTACTGATACCTCAAAAATATCGTTTACATTCATATAATCTGTGTATTATAATGCTTTAACAAATTCATCAACAAAAACTTCCGCACTTTGCGCAAGTTTATCATAAGTGGCAGACCCCATAATCTCCAAAGGAGTACCCGACACCTCCATACCCATCTCAGGTGCATATTTTACCAATGCCTTAACACCTGCACCGTTCCAGGTAGAACTACCAAAGGTAGACAAAGTTTTGTTCTTTGGTGCAATCAATTTTATTTCATTGCAGAGATGTTCCATCATTGGATGCATCTGCGCATTATAAGCACAAGTGCCAAGGATAAGCCCTTTGTATTTCCAAATGTCACTCAATATGTATGATACGTGTGTCTTGGATACATCATAAGTTCTCACTGGAATACCTCTTTCTCCCAAAATCCTTCCAATGAAATCCGCCATCTGCTCCGTATTGCCGTACATGCTCGCATAAACTACAACAACACCTTTCTCATTCTCCCAATTGCACCATTTTGAGTAAAGTTCAAGCACTCTTCCAGGATTTCCCCTCCAAACAAGGCCATGTGATGGGCAAATTGTTTTAATTGGTACTCCCGACAATTTGTCAAAAGCTTTCTGAACCATGCCACTGTACTTGCCCACAATATTGGAGTAGTATCTCAACATCTCAGCCTTGTAGTGTCCTTCAAAATCATTCTCATCATCAAAAATGCTTCCGTCCAAAGTACCGAAACCGCCAAAAGCATCGCAAGAGAACAAAGTCTGTGTTGTCTGCTCATAAGTTACCATTGTCTCAGGCCAGTGTACCCAAGGTATAAAGTGGAATGACAAAGTATGCTCCCCCAATGGAAGAGTTTCACCGTCCTTCACAATTTGTATTGATTCGTCGGGAAGACTGAAGTAAAGTTTGAGAATTTTTGCAGTCTGTGCATTTCCTATAAGTTTCACATTTGGAAATCGTCTTGTCACACACTCAATCATGCTTGAGTGGTCGGGCTCCATATGGTTCACTACAAGGTAATCAAGCGGTGAACCGCCGAGAATTCGCTCAATGTGGTTCAGAAAATTGTCGTTGCTGCCATATTCAATAGTGTCAATAAGGACACTTTTCTCATCTTTAATAAGATAGGAGTTGTATGAAACTCCATATGGGAGAGGCCAGTTATTCTCAAACAGATGCTTGCGTCTGTCATTCACTCCCATGTAATAAATTCCTTTGCTGATACAAACGTCTCTCATAATATCAATTTTTTAACATATTCATAAATTCATCCTCTCCAATCACTTTAACTCCAAGTTTTTCGGCTTTGGAGAGCTTGCTTGGGCCACATTTTTCGCCAGCCACCATATAAGTTGTATTGCCGCTGATTGAACTGCCCACCTTGCCTGAATGTGCCTCAATAAGGGCTTTCATGTCGTCTCTGGAAATGGAGAAGTTACCGGATATAACAATTGTCATCCCTTTAAGGATTTCAGACTCTGTTGCTTTTGAAGAGTCATCCTGTTGCATCTGGAGTCCGAATTCCTTAAGTTCCCGAATCATTTGCAGATGCTGCGGATAGCCAAAATATCCTATGATGGAATCAGCCAGTTTTTCACCAACCTCTTCAATTGCCAACAGTTCTTCTTTTGTAGCGGATGATATGGCATCCATTGTCCTGAAATGTTGGGCAATGTTTTTTGCAGTTGTCTCCCCAATATGTCGGATTCCAATGGCAAACAATAGTCTGTGGAACGGAACTTTCTTGCTTTCCTCCAATGATTTGAGGAAATTCCCGACAGATTTTTCCTTCCATTTGTCAAGTGAAAGAAGCTGCTCTTCAGTAAGTTTGTAGAGGTCTCCCAACTGTTTGATGTAACCTTTTCCGTACAGCTGTTCAATGGTTGCTTCTCCTGCATTTATATCCATGGCCTTCCTCCCTATAAAATGAATGAATTTTCCTTTTATTTGAGGAGGACACTCATCTGTATTGGGGCAGAAATGTTTTGCTTCATCTTCATCACGTACTAGAGCGGTTCCGCAAACAGGACAGTTCTGGGGAAACTCAACAGGAACAATATCAAAACCGCGTTTCTCTATATCAACCCTTGTAATTTTAGGGATAATTTCTCCACCTTTCTCAACAAAGACATAATCTCCAATGTGAATATCCATAAGCCGGATCTGGTCTGCATTGTGAAGGGATGCCCTTTTTACTTTGGTACCGCTCAATTGTACAGGTTCAAGGTTGGCAACAGGTGTAACCGCCCCTGTACGGCCTACCTGGTAATCAATAGAAAGCAACTTTGTAGAAGCTTCTTCAGGTTTGAATTTGTAAGCGGTCGCCCAACGTGGGGATTTAGCTGTATAGCCAAGAGAAGTCTGTATTGGAAGCTGATTCACTTTTACAACAATTCCGTCTGTTGCAAAAGGGAGTTTTTTCCTCTCAATATCCCAATAACTGATAAATTCTTCAACTTCAGCGATAGTAGCGCACTCTTTAAAGTGCTCCGAAACAGGAAGTCCCCAGGATTTTGCTTTTTGTAATGATTCAGTATGGGTTGCAGCTACAGGCTCATCAGAAAGGAGGTGATACAATGTACATTCGAGACCACGCTCTTTTACAAGCTTGGAATCTTGTAGTTTAAGTGATCCCGACGCTGCATTCCTAGGGTTAGCAAAAGGTTGTTCTTCATCCAGTTCCCTTTGGTAATTCAATTTGTCAAATGCCTTGTATGGCATATATATTTCGCCCCTTATCTCAAATTCGTCGGGAAAATTGGAACCCTCCTTTAACTTTTTAGGGATTGACGGAATTTGCAGAACGTTACGGGTAACATCATCACCAACTGTGCCGTCTCCACGGGTAAGGGCTCTGAAAAGCTCTCCATTCCTGTATGTCAGGCAAATTGCTGTACCGTCAAACTTGAGTTCACAAGTAAGGGTGAACGGGCGGTCTGTAGCTTTAGTTATCCTGTTGCTGAACTCTTCAAGCTCTCCAATGTTGTAAGTATTGGAAAGTGAAAGCATTGGATATTTATGGGGAAATTGTTCAAACTGTTCTTTTACAGAGAGGTCACTGCCCACATTCACTGTAGGGGAGTCCTTATGCGCAAACTCAGGAAACATCTTTTCAAGTTCCTGAAGTTCCAGCATAAGAAGGTCGTACTGGAAATCTGTAATTTCAGGAGAATTCAGTACGTAGTAATTATGGTTATGTCTCTTTAATTCAGCGGAAAGCTGTTCAATCCTGCTCTTGGCCTCGCTCTTCTTCACTTTTTTTCAATTTTAGCAAACAAAAATAACTAAAAAATAGGTAATTTTTTAATAAAAATGTATTTTTGCGGCCCCAAATAACAACAAGAAATAATTTTATATAAAATGAAACAATCAATTGTTATACTAACAGGTGGCGGTCCTGCTCCAGGAATGAATACTGTAGTTGGAAGTATTGCCAAAACTTTTATTCAGAATGATTTCAGAGTACTAGGTCTTCACGGTGGTTACAAAGGCCTTTTCTCTCCAGATCCTAACTATACAGAGCTTGACTTCACTTGCGCAGACTGGATTTTCAACAGAGGTGGTTCATACCTTGTAATGAGCCGTTTCAAACCATCTGACAAAGATTTCCAGGAGAATTTCAACCTTGATTTCTTTGTTGAGAACAACATCAAGCTTCTTGTAACTGTAGGTGGTGACGATACTGCTTCTACTGCAAACAGAATTGCAAAATTCTTGGCTGAGAAGAACTATCCTATCGCTAACATCCACGTTCCTAAGACAATTGACAACGACCTTCCTCTTCCACAGAATATCCCAACCTTCGGTTACCACACTGCAAAAGCAGAGGGTACCAAGATTGCTACAACAGTATACGAGGATGCAAGAACAAGTGCAAACTGGTTCATCGTTTCAGCAATGGGCCGTTCAGCAGGTCACCTTGCTCTAGGTATCGGTGCTTCTTGCCACTATCCAATGATCGTTATCCCAGAGATGTTCAACAAAACTACCATCACTGCAGAGAAGATCATCAACCTTGCAATCTCTTCAATCATCAAGAGAAAAATCATGGGCGTTCCTCACGGTGCAATCATGATTTCAGAGGGTGTATTCCACGAGCTTTCAACTGAGGAGCTATTGCAGTATGGTGTTAAATTTACCTATGATGACCACGGTCACCCAGAGCTTGGTAAAATTTCTAAAGCTCAGATGTTCAATGACATGGTTGAGAATAAACTAAAATCATTGGGCATTTCAGTCAAATCACGTCCAGTTGAGATAGGTTATGAGGTACGTTGCGTAACTCCAGTAGGTTACGACCTTATGTACTGCTCACAGCTTGGTATGGGTGTATACAAACTCTTCACAGAGGGCGTAACAGGATGTATGGTTTACCTCGATCTTAACGGTAACATCAAATCTCTATATCTTAAAGATATGCAGGATCCAACTACCGGCAAGATTCCGCCACGTGGTGTAAATATCCACACTGACAAAGTTCAGCAGATTATGGACCACATCCTTAACTACATCACACCAGAGGATTACGAGGCTGCTAAGAAATACCTTCCAAATCCAGAGGAGTACGACTTCAAGAAAATCCTTAACTGGTAATACCAGAACTGATATTTTTAAAGGGCCGCAGTTTTGCGGCTCTTTTTTTTTAAAATATCAGATTTAATCACTAAATTTGAACTGAAAGACACTCCAAACGAATGGGGTGTCAATTTTTTGCTTTATGATGGATAAGAAATTTATAATATACCAGCTATTACCCAGAATTTTTGGAAACACAAACGAAAATTGTCTTCCCGACGGCACACTGCAGACAAACGGAACGGGAAAATTCTCATCCATCAATGAATCTGTCTTTGAACATCTCCACACCCTTGGAGTAACACATGTCTGGTATACAGGTGTTATTGAACATGCAACAAAAGCATCCTTTGAGGAATACGGCATTCGCAGGGATAATCCTTCAGTAATAAAAGGGCGTGCAGGCTCCCCATATGCTATAAAGGACTACTATGATGTAAACCCATACCTTGCAGATTCTGTAGAAAACAGAATGGCTGAATTTGAGGACCTTGTACAACGCACCCACAATGCGGGGTTCAAAGTGGTGCTTGATTTTGTCCCTAACCACCTTGCAAGGGAATACAATTCAGACTCACTCCCTTATTGGGCAAAAGACTTTGGAATAGGGGACAATGAAAATGTCTTTTCTCCCGACAACAACTATTATTATCTTCCAGGAGAGATGTTCTCAATTGGAACATACCATGAAAGGCCCGCAAAAGCCACCGGTAACGACTGTTTTACAGCAAGTCCCTCTGTAAACGACTGGTATGAAACTGTAAAGCTCAACTACGGTATAGATTATATGGACGGCCGTAAAGGGCATTTCTACCCGATTCCAAAAACATGGTACATGATGAACGACATCCTGTGCTTCTGGGCCTCAAAAGGGGTTGATGCATTCCGCTGTGATATGGCAGAACTTGTACCGGTAGAGTTCTGGGAGTGGTGCATAAAGGAGGTAAAACACAAATACCCTAAAATTCAGTTCATTGCAGAGGTATACAATCCAGCGGAATACTCTTCGTACATGTACAGGGGAGGATTCGATTACCTTTATGACAAAGTGGGACTTTACGATACTCTCAAATACATCTCTCAAGGCTACAAGTCATCAAGCGAAATTACAGGCTGCTGGCAAAGCATAGACGACAAGCAGAACCATATGCTGAATTTCCTTGAGAACCATGACGAACAGCGTATAGCATCAGATTTCAACCTTGGAAATGCATTCAAGGCAATCCCGTCCCTTGCAGTTTCACTAATGCTCAACAAGGCTCCGTTCATGCTGTATTTCGGACAGGAGGTAGGAGAGGCTGGAATGCAGGAGGAGGGGTTCAGCGGAAAAGACGGCAGAACTTCTATCTTCGACTGGTGCAGCGCCCCTTCAGTTGCCAGAATGCTTAAAGGGAAATCCTACGAATCAGAAAAGGAACTTTTGGAATACTACCGTAAGCTCTTCACTTTTGCTATGGGCAACAAAGCCATAACTAGTGGAGAAACATTTGACCTTCAGTACGCAAACTACCATAATGACCTGTTTGATACCAACAAATGCTTCATATTTGCCCGCAAATATTCACATGACAATTCTGCAGAGAATTTCCACAGGGGCGGCAATGAACTTGCCAATGAAAATCAGGACAAGAGAGACAAACTTGTTCTTGTAGCAGTTGATTTCTCGCAATCATACAATTCAGCAAAGGTGAATCTTCCCGACGAAATGTTCAGATTCTGGAATATTCCTTACGGACAGCTGAATCCGTTTGAGCAAGTAGAAATGAAGTTTGACAAGTACGGAGTTGCTATCGCAGAATTTACTCTGCTATCAGATCTGCTGAAATAATCCCAAAAGCATTCATAAGATCGTCGGGATTAAGCTTGAGCTGAAGGCCTCTTTGACCTGCACTGATGTATATGAAAGGGAACTCGGTTGCAGTGTGGTGGATCCATGTGGGGTAGGGCTTCTTCATCCCTATAGGGGTGCAGCCGCCTCTTATGTAGCCTGTTAGTGGAAGAAGCTCCTTCATGGCAATCATTTCAACTTTCTTGTTGCCGGAGATTTTTGCGGCCTTCTTCAGGTCAACCTCCTTGTCTCCCGGAATGACACATACCAGCAGTCCATTCTTGTCGCCACGCAATACAAGTGTCTTGAACACCTGCCGGATATCTTCACCCAGCTGTTCAGCCACGTGCGTTGCCGCCAAATCATTCTCATCAACCTCATAAGGTACAAGCTCATACTGTATTTTCTTCTGGTCCAATATTCGCGCAGCGTTAGTCTTGTTGATCTTTTGTGCCATTCAAATAATTTTTATGCTGTAAAGATAATTTATATTTCTGAACCTTCTGCATTCTGCATTGTTGTAAAGTAAACAATGAAAATTTAAATAGTTATGTTACCAACAAAAAAAAATCAGAGCTGGTTCCCTTCAATATTCAACGATTTTATCGGGAGCGATTGGGTTGAGAGGCTACACTCATCATCTCCAATGAACATTATTGAAAACGAGAATGAATTTAAGGTAGAAATGGCTGCACCAGGCCTTACCAAAGATGACTTCAGCGTAAAGGTTACAAACGACAATCTCCTTTCTGTTTGTGTGAAACAGGAGAAGAAATCGGAGGAAAAAGACAAGAAGGGGAGATACCTGCGCAAAGAATTTTCGTACACTCAATTTCAGCAGAACCTAATTTTGCCGGACAATGCAGACAAAGAGAAGATTGAGGCAAAAGTGAACAATGGAGTACTGGATATCACCATTTCAAAGGTTACTCCCGACAAAGTGGCCCCTGTTGAAAAACAGATTGAGGTACATTAATATATATCAAAACCACGGTAAGGGTGTTCCACAAGAGCACCCTTATTTTACGTGACACACCGTAAACTCAATGTTAAAAAATTTATGTATTTTTGTAGATTAAACAAATTTGAAATATATGGCAGTAGCAGGAGTTCCTACTGAATTGGGAACGGAAAAAGTATCTAAATTGCTGAGGCAGTATGCCATACCGGCAATTATTGCAATGACGGCATCGTCATTGTACAATATGGTTGACAGCATTTTCATTGGGCATGGTGTAGGCAAGTTTGCAATTGCAGGTCTTGCACTTACATTCCCGCTGATGAACCTGGGAGCGGCATTCGGAGCCCTAGTGGGTGTTGGTGCATCAGCAACCATTTCAATGCTTCTGGGACAGAAGAACTATGAGATGGCACAGAAAGTATTGGGTAACGTTGTAACCCTGAATACAATCATAGGAATTGTGTACAGCATAGTTTTCCTTGTATTTCTTGATCCTATCCTGTATTTCTTTGGAGCCAGTGAAAATACAATAGGGTACGCCAAGGACTATATGGTGGTTATTCTGCTGGGAAATATTGTTACGCACATGTACTTGGGACTCAATGCGGTATTGAGATCAGCAGGCCTTCCTAAAAAGGCAATGTACATGACTATCTTTACAGTGATAATAAATGCAATATTGGATCCGCTGTTCATATATGTGTTCAAATGGGGAATCCAGGGTGCCGCAATTGCTACTGTTGTATCACAGTCTCTGGCCCTTTGCTGGACAGTGAAGATATTTTCAGACAAAAATCTGGTAATCCATTTCAAGAAGGGGATATACAAGCTTAAATCAAGGATTGTAAAGGATGTCATCTCAATTGGCATGGCTCCTTTCTTCATGAACTCTGCTGCCTGTCTTATTGTAATCCTCATCAATCAGGGACTCCAGCAGCATGGAGGTGACCTTGCCATTGGAGCATATGGAATTGTAAACAGGGTATCATTTGTATTTGTAATGATTGTACTTGGAATCAACCAGGGAATGCAGCCAATTGTTGGATTCAATTACGGAGCCAAACAATACAAAAGGACAGTGGAAGCTTTAAAGCTTACTATAATTTGTGCAACAGCAGTAACAACAACCGGCTTCATTTTGGCCGAGTTCTTCCCAAGGGCTATCTCAATGGTATTCACCACCGATGAGGAACTTATTCAGCATGCGATAGTTGGAATGAGAATTGTATTTGCCTGCTTCCCGATAATCGGTTTCCAGATAGTAGCAGGAAACTTTTTCCAGAGTGTGGGAATGGCTGCAAAATCTGTTTTCATGTCCTTGACAAGGCAACTTATATTCCTGCTTCCCGGTCTGCTTATACTACCAACCTTCATTGGAACCAACGGAATATGGATGAGCATGCCTATTGCAGACGGACTTTCAAGTATGATAGCATTTATACTTCTTTACAATCAAATCAAGAAATTTAAAACAATTGAGCAATATGGAAACTAAATTCTACATTACCATTGGCCGTGAAAAAGGTGCAGGCGGCTTGGAGATAGCACAGAAACTTGCACAGGAATTTGGTATTCCGCAATATGACAAACAATTGCTTGATGAGGCTGCCAAAGAGAGCGGTCTATGCAAGGAAGTTTTTGCAAATATCGACGAAAAAAGGGGATCCAAGTTCATCTCGGGTTTCTTCAGCGGCATTATGGGATCGCTGTACAGCGAATATGGAACTTCGTCGGGAATAAACAGGGAGGAATTGTTCAGGATTCAGAGTGAGACAATCATAAAGATTGCAAATGAGGGTTCTGCAATTTTTGTGGGCAGATGTGCAGACTATATCTTGAGGGAGAGGAATTGCTGCCTTAATGTATTCATAACTGCAAATGGTGAAGATAAAGTTGAGAGGCTGCTTGCATGCAACAAGATTCCCAATGCAGAGAAATACAGCAAAGAGGAGATGATTGAGCTTCTTGAAAAGAGCGACAGCAAGAGGAAGAGCTATTATGACTACTTTACATACAAGCAGTGGGGAGCAGCTTCATCATACGATGTGTGCCTGAATTCATCCCTGCTTGGAATAGACGGATGCGTTAAGGTAATTTCAGATATAATAAGAAGCAAAGGCTGGAGCAAATAACGATGCAGGCAGGAATCCCTACAGAACTTGGCACAGAGAAAATCTCAAGACTGCTCAGACAGTATGCAATTCCGTCAATTATAGCAATGAGCTGTTCCTCATTGTATAATCTGGTGGACAGCATCTACATCGGGCAGTTTGCGGGAGGTTATGCACTGGCGGGGCTAGCACTTACGTTCCCGCTTATGAATCTGGGAACTGCATTCAGCTCAATGATAGCTGTAGGAGCATCTGCCAATATAGGGATTTTTCTGGGAAAGAAGGATTATGCCAACGCACAGAAAGTATTGGGCAATGCTGTAACACTGAACTTCATTATAGGACTGCTATACATGGTTGGAGTTCTGCTGTTCCTTGATCCTATACTAACATTCTTTGGTGCAAGCGGGAACACTCTCCCACACGCAAGGGAGTATATGAAGATTATCCTTTATGGAAACATCATTTCTCATACATATTTTGCACTGAATGCAGTATTGAGGGCTACAGGACTTCCTAAAAAGGCTATGAGGGCCTCCATATATACAGTAATTATAAATGCTATACTTGATCCGGTATTTATCTACTTGTGGGGAATTAAGGGAGCGGCAATGGCAACAGTAATAGCCCAGGGTGTTTCACTGGCATGGGTTATATTCATATTGAGCAACAGAAACCATGTAGTACACTTCCAGAAAGGGGGATACAGGCTGGTACCTTCAATTGTAAAGAGGATTTTGAGTGTGGGAATGTCACCTTTCTTCATGAATGCCACAGCGTGCCTTATTGTTATAGCATTCAATCAGGGATTGAAGGACAATGGGGGAGACCTGGCCATTGCTGCCTACGGGATATCCCACAAACTCACATTCCTGTTCATTATGATGGTAATGGGACTTAATCAGGGAATGCAGCCAATAGCCAGCTATAACTTTGGAGCGGGTCTGTATGACAGACTGAAAAAGGTTGTAACTTACACTGCAATGTGTGCCATAGCAGTAACAACAACAGGATTCATCATTGCTGAGATTTTCCCTAAAACACTGGTAATGATGTTTACGTCAGATGAGGCACTTATAGCGGAAGCAATAAGAGGAGTGAGGATATCATTCATGTTCTATCCTATAGTTGGATTCCAGATGGTAACATCAAACTTTTTCAGAAGTATAGGATATGCCGGCACAGCCATATTCCTGTCACTTACCAGACAGCTGATCTTTGTGCTGCCGTTCATATTTATACTTCCAAGATTCTTCGGATTGGACGGAATATGGGCAAGCATGCCTCTAGCAGACCTTACTTCCTGTATAATCTCAGCTTCAATAATGATATATCATTTGAAGAAATTGAAATAAAAAAGGATACTTTTAACGGTATCCTTTCTTTTTGAACTCCTGTTTAAGTTTCTTAAGATCGTCATCGGCCTTAATCTTGCAGATGATTCCTTTTACCAATGTATCAAGGTTCCTGCCTGGTGAATAATCGGCAGGGCAAACGTAATCACATCGGTCCTGGTTGAGAATCTTCTTTGCAACCTCACGCTTGCGTTCATTCTTGGGCTCGTAAACTGCTATTGTATTTCCACCCATCTGCTTGATAAGCTTCATGCACGGAACATCAGTCTCGCCGTCTCCAAAATAAACCATATTGGTGAACGGAACCCTTTTCTTTGAATCAGGCATAGACTCATTGATCTTAACAGAATCCCTAATAGTGAAAATACCCTTGTTTATCTTGTAAAGGAACTGTGTCTTGTTGGTATAGTTTACAGCAGCGGCCGGCCACTGTGCGTCACCATTCTCATCATAATAGTATGAACTTGCAAAAATTGTCTTGAATTCATCGGCAATAGGGGTTCCTTCAATCATCTCCTTCATTCCCGACGAATTTATGTAGTGTTCCACAATCACACCATGATCCATTCCAAAATCACTGATTCTGCGGAACCACTCCTTTACACCGTTGAAGAGCTTTACATCCTCACCATACTTCTTAAGGCTCTCTCTCTTGATTGGAATACCTCTTTCTTTAGCCTTTTCAAGCATTAGGAGCATATAGACCAGCACATTGTCTGAATCCTGCTCCTGAGCCATAACAGCTGTCTGTCCCCAGAAATCTTCCTTTTTCTCTCCAACACTCTCTATAAAAGAATACTCCTGCATATTGCCGGCTGCAAGTGTTCCGTCAAAGTCATAAATAAGCGCCACAATAGGCAGCTTTGATCTTGTTCTCATATCTGCACGTTATCTTAATTCCTTTTACAAATTTAATAAATCAATTGTATTTTTGCGCAAAATTTTAAAAAGGCTTATGTGGGTATTATTGGCATTTGTTTCAGCATTCTTCCTGGGGTTCTATGATGTGGCTAAAAAGAAGTCACTCAATGGGAATGCTGTTCTGTCCGTGTTGTTCTGCAACACAATTTTCTGTGCACTCATCTTCTTTCCGTTCATAGCAGTATCAGCAATATGGCCGGAGGCTGTAAAGGATACAATATTCAATGCATCACTTACATCTATATACTCTGATTATAATGAAATATTGCCGTTGAAAGCACATCTTCTTGTAGTTCTTAAAGCTTTCATAGTATTGAGTTCTTGGATTATGGGTTATTATGCACTGAAGCACCTTCCAATTACAATTGCAGGTCCTGTAAATGCAACCAGGCCTGTACTTGTACTTATGGGTGCTGTTGTGCTGTTTGGTGAAAAGCTCAATCTGCTTCAGTGGGGTGGAGTAATCATATCATTATTTTCACTGTTTCTTCTCAGCCTGTCGGGAAGGAAAGAGGGGATTGACTTCAAAAGCAACAAATGGGTATACGTGCTGTTTGGGGCTGTAATTACCGGCGCAATAAGCGGTCTATATGACAAATTCATAATGAAACAGCTTCCGCCGCTGTTTGTACAGAGCTGGTTCAATATATATCAGGTGCCCATTATGGGAACCGTGTTGCTTATAATGAACAGATTTACAACTGACAAGTTCCAATGGAGATGGTGGATTCCGCTAATTTCAATTTTCGTTTCAGTGGCAGATTTTGCATATTTCTATGCACTTTCATATGATGATGCCCTTATAGCGGTAATCTCCATGATCCGCAGAGGAAGTGTGATTGTATCATTCACAGCAGGTGCATTGTTGCTCAGGGAGAAGAACCTTAAGGCAAAGGCTTTGGACCTTGCACTTATTCTTATAGGCTTGGCACTTCTATGCTGGGGCAGCGTAATGAAATGAAAAATGGCAGGGTCTAGAACCTTGCCATTTTCATTCTCTCCCTAAGGAATTCCTTCAGACCTTCTCCTTCCAGAATCTCAATATCATCAAGAAGCCCCAAAACAAACCTGCCTACACCTTCATACCCGCACACATTGATATCCAAAATGGAACGGCCTGAATCTTCCGGGCAAGGGGAGAGGTACTTTTCTGCCATAGGATATTCCTCCACAAGCAATGAAGAAGCCATAAGACCCAACTTGAGTTTAATGGGAATCTGCTCAAAACTGGTAATTCTGAAAATGTCCATCATTCCTACAGAATGATCTTTCTCAAAAGCCCAATCTTCCTCCAAAACCTCTACAGAACCTATTCTGGAAAGTTTGAACAGTTTGTTTTTTCCCGACGAAACCTCATATCCCCACACCTGAATATAGTTTGTTGTAAATGAAAGTGGCTCAATCAACCTGTCGGAAACCTTCTTGCTGTGACCGGATGTATAGTTCTTCAATACAACCTGTTTCCTGTTTTCAATGGCCTCAATCAGCGAGTTTACATTTCGGGCATTTTCACCTTTCACAACACACTCTGCTAGCATCTTGAAATCGTATACAGAGGCCAGTTTTGCCTTGAGGTTCTGCTTTATGGCGTTGGTAGGATCAATGCTTTCAATTGCTGAATTGAGAATATATGCCTCCTCCTCTGTAAAGTGGACAAGCTGGGAAATATCCTTGAAGTATTTTGATTTCTTGTCCAGACGGAAACAGTCACCATGTTTTGTAATAAGGAAACCAGCCTCCTTGAATGTGTCAATATAGCGGTATATTGTTCTTGGCGATGTTTCTAGACGTTCAGCCAACTCTTCTACCGAGTATCTGTTGTTGGCTGTAAGCATCATCATAAGACGAAGCAGACGTTCAATCTTGGGCTGGTCCATATGCTACAAATCTGAGAAAAGGTTAAAACCGTCATCTTCAATACCCTCTTTTGCACAACCATCCTTTTGTCTGTTCAACGAATAGTCTGGCAACTGTGCGGCAATCTCCTCCACACGCTCATTGGCAGCAAGTCCTGCATCTCTTGGTGAAAGTATCTGGATGTAAGGCTGATATTCAAATATCAGATTATAGAACTCCCTGTTTGGAATGATGTTGATTGTAAACTCCATATCGCCATTTTCATGCAGATAAGCCAATTTTTGTGAATGGTGAAGGGGATTAAGTCTGATGAATGGTGCCAGACGGTTCTGTACAAGAAATTTTATCTCCTTTACCTCTCCGCTCAGGCGGGTAACTCCAATGATGTCGTTGAAATATTCCTGGGGATTGAAAGAGTAATCGTCGGGAAAAGGGAGTATTGAATATGAATAGTCCCTTATGCGGTCCAATGGAAGTTTGTATACTCCATTGAGGCCGTCCTTGAATCCAAGTGCATACCATCTTCCCTTGTATTCCTTAAGATAGAAAGGGTAGAAGATGATGCTCATTATATTGTTTGATCTTGAAGACCAATAACCGATACACAGGGCTTTCCTGTTTACAATTGCATCATAAATTGTATTGAAGTACTCAAGCCCCAAAGGATTCTGTTTTGGCTCATTTTCTACAACATTGCTCTGTTTGTTGATAATGGTATTGATACCGTCTGAAAGGAGACCGGTAAGGTTTCTCAAACTTTCAAGCTGCTTGAATGAAGCATAGTCCTTAAGATCTGAAACCAGTTCAACAACCTCTGACAATGTTCCTTTGCCGAGTCGTGCATTATCAATAGTGTACTCAGGGTCGCTGTATTTGTAGTACTTCTGGTTATATACCACAATGGGGGCTCCATATCCCTTATGTTTGTCACGCATAATCTGCAGGTCCAACTGCAACGATCTCACTGAAACCTTGTACTTTGCAGCAATCTTGGTACCGTACTTAAGCTTAATTGCATTAGTACAGGCATTTATGAGGTCTATAAGTGTATATTTCCTGCTTTGGTCCCTTAGACAGCGGTCTATAACCTTATGTCTGAGTAGGGCATTGGATGATATGCTCATGATAAAAAATTTGGTATACAAATATAATAATTACTATCTTTATACCGCAAACAATTTGCGTTTTAAAGAGCAATATATGGACCAGAATTCAGTAATAGCTTACGCCCTTTTGGTGTTCACCTCATTCTTTACACTTGTTAATCCTATAAGTATACTTCCAGTCTTTCTTGGACTCACATCAGAGATAGGCAGAAAAGAGAAACTTCTGATTGCAAGCCGTGCAGTATTTGCAGCATTGCTGATCATTTTGGGTTTTGCATTCTCAGGACAGTTCCTGTTCAAATTCTTTGGAATTTCTGTAGACAGCTTCAGGATTGTGGGTGGAGCCATTTTCTTTGTTGTGGGATTTGACATGCTTAATGCCAGACTTTCACCAATCAAAGGAGGCAAGGATGAGATCCATAAGGTTGCTAAGGATATAGCAATCACTCCACTTGCAATACCAATGCTCTGCGGCCCGGGAGCTATAACCAACGCTATTGTATTGATGGAAGACGCTTCTACAATTTCACACAAAATTGCATTTGTGGCTTCTGTTATGGTTGTACTCCTTTTGTGCTACATCATTTTTGCATTCTCAACCAGAATTGTAAAATACCTTGGAGAAACAGGAATTAACGTAATGCTACGCATAATGGGTCTTATCATTATGGTGATTGCAGTTGAATTCTTCCTTGCAGGTATCAGACCATTCATCAATTCATTCATTGGGTAATGGAAATTAAGGAGCAGAAGAAAGAGATCCGCAGGTTGGTCCGTAACTTCAAAAAGGAGCAGACTCAGGCGGAAAAGGAGTCTGCATCTTCAAAGATTGCCTTAAAGCTGCTCAAACTGGATGGAATAAGAAATTCCCGCACAATCCTCCTGTACCATTCTCTTCCCGACGAAGTGCTGACTACTTCTGTCATAGAATTCCTTTACAGCCCAGAAGGAGGTTCCAAAAGAATCATACTCCCTATAGTTGATGGGGAATACCTTACCCTAAAAGAATACAATCCTGCTGAACTTGAGTGCGGATACAGGAACATTATGGAACCGTCGGGAGCAAATATAATTGCCCCTTCGGAAATTGAATTTGCAGTGATTCCAGGAGTTGCATTTGATTCATGCTGCAACAGGATGGGTAGGGGGAAAGGATTCTATGACAAACTGCTTCCATTGCTGAATTGCCCAAAAGTTGGACTTGGATATAATTTTCAGATTGTTGGAACAATTCCGTGCGATGAGCACGATATTCCTCTCGATATGGTGATTACCGAATCTGAAGATTATTGCAGACCTATGTAGTTGATGTAACTGAACACTAGCGTGTCAATTTCCCTGTAATAATCCTCAGCATTTATCTTTATATAGGCACTCTGGGATAAGAACTGACTGTTGATAAGTTCCCTTATTATGTTTTCTATATAGAATTTCCGGTCAAAGACAGGTGAGAGGCTGTCAACTGCACTCTCTGCTTCAAAATAGAGTTTTACAGATTTAGGAAGTTCATTCATCAAAGAATCTTTACAGAATGACTTACCTCCTGAATACAAGTCTTTTACTTCAGCAACAAATGCAATAGTTGAATCATTTGCAATAAGCTTTCTTTTTACATCTTCAGACATGTCGGGAAATACCTTTACCTGATGTGTCTGTCTGATTTTTTTGGTTATTGCAAGGGTATTATAAATTTTTGATGAAACTGCATTTGCAGAAGAATCAGATAGGGTAAATGAATAACTTATAAAAATTGAATCTATTACCTGTTTTATCGGAGTGACAGTTATCTTGGCCTTAACAAGTGTATCTATCTGTTTTTGGGCATTTCTGAATCTCTCCACTTCAATACCTCCATAAGAGACAGATACCAGGGAATCAGGTGAATATGACGCCAGATATTTTCTCCATCTGTTTATAATTGTATCCGCGTCCGAAAGATGTGAATTGTACATATTTTCCCATTTCTCCCTCAGTTGTACAACAAGAGGTGATTTCAGTTGGGAGCTCTCAATGGCAATAAGATAATTGTGCAGTCTGTTGTAAGTTATGTCTTTCCATCTTGCAGAATCTGCAGCTGAATGTATATGGTTCCAACGCTCCTCCACAATAGAATAAGTTGTAAGGAAAGACTTGTCCTTCCTTACAACTTTATCAATCTCTCTTGCAGTGAGCTGCTCTGTAACGCTCTTGTCCAACGGATTTGAACATGATATTGCAAACAGACAGCAAGCAAATAATGCAATTATCTTATTCTGAATATTCAACACCTTGCAACCAGACTCCTGTTACTTGATAATCCTTGTTCATTATTACAATATCCGCATCCTTGCCGTCCTCAAGTGAACCGCATCTGTCAAAACATCCCATAACTTTAGCAGGGGATTCTGAAGCCATTCTTACAGCATCTTCAAAAGGAATGCCTGCATCTACTGCAACTTTAATGAGTTTATCCATAGTGGCCAAACTGCCGGCCAATGATGAATGGTCCTTGAATTTGCATACGCCGTCTTCAATTATAAAGTCTGAATCTGCTTCAACTTGGCCATCAAACTCGGCATATTTCAGTGCACATGTAACCAAAGACATCATCTCAACACCTTTAAGCTTGTATACAAGTCTGAGGATAGTGCCGGGAAGGTGTTTGCCGTCTGCAATTACCTCCACACTCATATCATCCAGAAGAAGTACGCTTTCTACTGTACCCTCATATTTGTACTCGCCACGTTTGTGGAAACCTGGCATTGCATTATAAAGCTGTGAAACGTGTCTGAACCCCGCATCGTAAGCTTTCTTTACATCCTCAAATTCAGCTTGTGTATGAGTTATGCCGGCAACTATATTTTTACCTCTGAGATATTTGGCCATCTCGCAAGCACCATCAAGTTCGGGAGACAGGTCCCATCTTTTAATACAGCTTATATCAGCCAGAATTTTCAGATACTCTTCCTTCTCCGGATTCTTTGCTCCCGGAAAATCCTTAACCATTTTTGGGTTGAAATATGGCCCGGCAATATGAAGACCTTTCAGAGGAGTTGCCCCCTCTTTCATCAGCTCTTCACAAATTGTAGCAGATCTGTAAATCTTTTCTGTCTTTGCAGTGTAGATAGTTGGGAAAATTGTAGTTGCACCGTGTTTCAAATGTACATTTACAGCTTTTTCAAACTTGTCACGTGTACTGTCCTTAAAGGCATACCCGGCAGCTCCGTGAAGGTTCATTGCCACAAAGCCAGGTAAAATATAGTCACCTTTTACATCAACTATCCTTGCGCCAACTCTAGGAAGATCACTGTTTGCAATCTCCATAATCTTGCTGTCGCAGACAATTACAGATCCTCCTTCAACAAATCCGTTAGGAGTAAGGATTTTACCATTGATTATCTGTGTAATCATAATGTGGTGATATTACTCAAAGTTTTTAACAAGTTTACCCATTGCCCATACTGCACGTACATCAAGATTCTTGTCCAAAAGAAGGATATCAGCATCCTTGCCTCTCTCCAATGAACCTTTTCTGTCATAAACTCCCATAATCTTTGCAGGAGTCTCAGAAATCATACGGCAAACATCAAATAGAGGAACTTCAGCCTTGAATGTCATTGTCTGGATAAGGCGGTCCATTGTTGCAATACTGCCTGCAAGAGCAGATCTGTCAGCCAATTTACATACTCCGTCCTCAATAATTACACGAGGGTCAAAAGCAACCTGGCTGTCGCTTGCCGCACAAGCCAAAGCGTCAGTAATAAGGGCAGTTTTTTCTACACCTTTAACTTTATAAATCAGGCGAAGGATAGTAGGAGGTACGTGGATACCGTCAGCAATAGCCTCTACTGTCATATCATCCATCAGGTAGATAGACTCTACTGTACCCTCGTATTTGTACTCATTCTTCTTGTGGAAGCCAGGCATTGCATTGTAGAAGTGGGTTGCATGAGTATAACCTGCATCAAAACCTGCCCTGATATCCTCAAACTCTGCCTGTGTATGTGCTACAGAAACAAGTATGCCTTTGTTTGAAACGTATTTACCGAACTGGAGCGCACCAGGGAGCTCTGGAGATGCATCCCATCTCTTGATGCAGTTAAACTCCTCCAATAGTGGAATATACTCATTTGGATCAGGGTTCTTTATATATTCAGGAATCTGACCGCCGGCCATCTTCATATTGAAGTAATGTCCCTCAAGATGCAGGCCCAATACTGGGCTGTCCTTTTCGGCCATCAGTTTTTCTGTAGTGCGCGCAGCAGCCTGAATCATCGGGATGCTTGAAGAAGAAAGAGTAGGGAAGATACTGGTTGTACCATGTTGCATATGTGCATCTACCGCTGTTCTGAAGGCATCCTCTGTTCCCTCCATAAAATCTCTTCCACCTCCGCCGTGAACGTGGATCTCAACACCTCCCGGTACAATATACATTCCTCTTGCATCTACAATTTTAGCACCAACAACTGCAAGATCGCAGTTTGATACCTCAAGAATCTTGTTGTCACTGATAATTACTGATCCATTCTTCAACCAACCTTGTGGAGTATGAATCTTACCGTTAATAATTTGTGTTAACATATCTGGTACTTATTTTTTATCGTTTTTAACTACAACAAAAATAAGAAAAAAATTCTTATGTTGTTTATCTAATTTATAATTTTTCAAAATTAATTTCGGAAGCCAATGCGTAACCTTCCTGATATAGGGCGTCGAGTTTGCTGATATCCTTTTCCATACGGTCCACTTCCAGCGGTTTCTCAGGTCTCAGTACAGTAATCAAACCTTTTTCTTCTAGAGATTCAATCATATCCAAAGTTTTGTTGTAATTGTCATTGCGGTTTTCAATGGCCTTCTGCAACAAAGGATACTTTCCATAAAACATTTTGGCAGCCAATGATCTTCCCGACGGTTTCTTTCTATACCCCTTATTCCTTGTAAGCACTACAAAATTGTTTGTATAACCTTGCTCTCTTGCGTAAAGGACAGGTATGGAATCAGCAATACCTCCATCAAGCATAGGTACTCCGTCAACCTGAGCCATTGGACATACAAAAGGGAGGCTGCTGCTGGAACGGACAATCTCCATTATCCTCTTTTGGCTATGTTTCTCCTCAAAATAGTTCGCTTGGCCGGTAAGGCAGTTGGTGGTAACCATAACATACCTTCCTTCAGAACGTTCATAAGCAGGATAATCATAAGGTATGATCTCGGTAGGGAACTTCTCAAAAAGAAGCTTGAAATCCATTATATTCCTTTGTGTAAACAGGTATTTCAAACCTACGTAATTATATTTCTCCAATAAATCTATATTACTGTATTTGGCCCTTTTCATCTGACCGGACATATACGAAAGGCCATTACAGGCACCTGCACTCACTCCAATGGTAAAGGGAAACTTTATATCCCTCTCCATAAAATTGTCGAGAACACCACAAGTAAATACACCCCTCAAACCGCCACCCTCGAGAATTAATGACGACTTGCTATCCAAAATATATGATAAATCCTTTTTCATGCTCCAAATATACATATTTTAACTTGACGTTGTCTTTTTGTACATTTCACTGATTTACAAGCAAATAAAAAATAAGAATTTTTAATGTCTAAAAATTCTTATTTTTTAATCATTTGGTTTTCAAAGTATTGTACAAAAAGACAACGTTACAGATGCCTTAGAACCTCATCATAATCCGGTTCCTGGGTAATTTCAGGAACAAGCTGTACATATCTTACAATCTGATCAGGATCAATAATGATTACAGCTCTGGCCAACAACCCCTGAAGAGGACCGTCAGACATCATTACACCATAATCTTCCGAGAATGAAGTGGCTCTGAAATCAGATAGAGGTATCACGTTTTCAATTCCCTCTACAGTACAGAAACGTGAATGAGCAAACGGAAGGTCTCTTGAAATTGCAAGAACAAGTGTATCCTTCATATTAGCCGCAAGCTGGTTGAACTTGCGCACACTTGTTGCACATACTCCTGTATCCAAACTTGGAAATATATTCAGCACAAGTGTTTTCCCTTTAAGATCCTCCAAAGTGATGGTTGCCAAGTCTGATTTTACCAAAGAGAATGAAGGAGCAGCCTTTCCTGTTTCCGGAAGGTTACCTTTAAGGGTTACCGGATGCTTTTTAAAATTAACCTTTTTCATATGCAGTTTTTTTATTCTTTTAACAATATGTGATGATTTATGTTTATTTTTACTTTAAAATTGAATATATAACTATTATCATATTTTAACAATTCAAAATTATGAAGAAACTTTTGATTTCTCTATCACTAATTTTAGTGATTTTTTCATGTTGCAACAAAAATACTCCGTTAAACCCTCAGCAAGATACTGCAAAAGAGGCACAGATGAGAGCAATGGGACTTGTAGACATCCATGATTTGGATTCAACAATTGCTGTAGACCTTATATACGCAAAACCATACAATTTTATGGGCAGAGTGCTTTACCATAATGTTAATAAAGCATTCATGTTGCCTGAAGCTGCTGAGAAACTTGTAAAGGCAAACAAACTGCTAAAATCAATCAGACCCGACCTTAACCTTATAGTATATGATGCTGCCCGCCCAATCAGCATCCAGCAGGAAATGTGGGACAGCGTAGAAGGCACTGATAAAGAAGATTTTGTTGCCAATCCTGCAAGGGGAGGTGGAAACCACAACTTTGGAAATGCAGTGGATGTAACAATAATTGACTGCACCGGTCACCCAATTCCAATGGGTGCCGAGTATGACTGTTTTGCAGACCAGAGCCGAGTAAATATAGAGCAGCAGCTTCTCGACGAAGGCATAATAACCAAAAGGGAACTGGAAAACAGATTGCTTCTGAGAAAAGTAATGACTGAGAGCGGTTTCCTTCCAATTGACGAAGAGTGGTGGCATTTCGACAACAGGCCAACCAAATATGCCCGTGAGAATTTCAAGAAGATTGACTAGTTTCTCACTCGGCAGTATTTTCATCCCGACAGTTAGAAATAATTCCAGTATAAATAAAGGAGAAGATATTTCCTAAGGTGGACACGTCCACCAGCAAGAAATATCTTCTCCTTTATAATTCAATGCAACCAGCTGTTTTTGGCAACATTACATTTAAAACTCACTTTTCATGTCACAGTTGCACTCATTGAGTAGTGCAACGCATTTCTCAAGGTTATTGGGCTTGATAACGATGTTAGCAAAATCACCATCTGCAAAAGCGTACATATATTCTATAAATATGTTCTGAACGGCAAGTTTCTCCAGTATGGAGGCAAGGGATCCTGCGGTATTGCTGCACTTGATGCAGACAACATCAGTTACCTTTACTGCAAAATTGTTCTCCCTCAATACATCAACAGCCTTTTCAACTTCAGATACTATCAGGCGCAAAATGCCAAAATCTGTAGTTTCTGCCATACTGAAAGCATGCATGTTTATGCCATTGGCACCCAAGATGCGTGTAACATCATTGATTCTTCCTGTCTTGTTTTCCAAGAAAATGGATAATTGCTTGATTGTCATATCTGTATGGTTTAATTATTTAAGAACTCGTTTATCAATTACATGCTTGCTCTTGCCTTGGCTGCGCTCAATGCTGCCAGGCTCCATAAGACGCACATCACAAGCAATTGAGACAATACCTTTCAATCTGTCTGCCAGACGTTTCTTCATCTGAAGCATAGCACCCATATCATCTGTGAAATAGTCCTTGCGAACCTCCACCTGAACCTCAATAGTATCCAGATTGCCGGCTCTGTCCACTACAAGCATATATTGAGGCTCAAACTCCGGCATCTCAAGAATAACGCTCTCAACCTGTGAAGGGAATACGTTAATTCCTCTGATAATAAGCATATCATCACTTCTGCCTACAATACTGCCCATTCTGACGGATGTCCTGCCACATGCACACTCATCATCCATCAATGTACACAAATCTTTTGTACGGTATCTCAATAATGGCATGCCTTCTTTTGTGAGAGTAGTAAAGACAAGCTCTCCCTGCTCTCCATAAGGAAGCTGCTCAAGTGTTTCCGGATTGATGATTTCGGGGTAGAAATGATCTTCATTGATATGGGAACCGTTCTGCTCTGAACATTCATAGGAAACACCCGGACCCATAATCTCGCTCAAACCATAAATATTGTAACCTTTAAGACCAAGGCGCTCCTCAATCTCCTTGCGCATGTTCTCAGTCCATGGCTCGGCACCGAATGCACCTACACGAAGATTTATATCATCCTTTGAAAGACCCATCTTCTCAAGAGTCTCAGCCAGATAAAGGGCATAAGAAGGGGTACATGCAATACCGGTAACCTTGAGATCACGCAATAGCTTTATATGTTTTTCAGTACCTCCGGTAGAAGTAGGAATAACTGTAGCACCCAGATTCTCAACACCATAATGGGCACCTAAACCTCCTGTAAACAGACCGTAGCCATAACTTACAGAGAATGTATCTTCTCTTGTAACTCCATATGCAGTAAGGCAACGTGCCATAACCTCAGACCACACGGAAATGTCTTTTCTCGTATATCCCACAATTGTAGGATTTCCTGTTGTTCCCGACGATGCATGGACCCTCACAATCTCCGAAGCCGGAGCAGCCTGCAGTCCATAAGGATAATTGTCCCTCAAATCCTGCTTGGTGGTAAAAGGTAGTTTTACAATGTCGTCAATAGTTCTGATATCGTCGGGAGAAATGTTCATCTCCTGCATTTTGTTTCTATAGAATGGTACATTATGGTATACATAATTTACCAGTTTCTGCAATCTTTTTCCTTGAAGTGCACGAATCTGCTCCCTGCTCATGCACTCTTTATTTGGATTCCAAATCATAGCTTTCTATTTTACGGGGTGGTCGTGGTGGAAAGCTTTCATGCGCTCCTCCATAACCGGATACAGTTCATCTATCATTCTTGAGGTACAGGCTCTTACACCCTGCTGCCCACTGCCTGTTGTAGAGAGGCTTATGCTGCTTACACCATAGTACAGCAACTCTTTCAACAGTTCTCCCCCCTGCAGGTTCCCATAACCTAAAGTGAAGAAGAATCCGTCTCCTATAGGCTGGTCAACATCCTGGTCATAAACAATATGGAAACCGTTACGGGTAAAAATATCCTTCATCTTCTGAGCCCTTATGGCATATTCCCTTGTATCCTCCACAAAATTGATAGTACCTTCGGTAGCAAGACGCAACATCTCTGCGTATGCGTACTGTGTAGAGGCTGTACATCCGGAGGTAATCATATAAAGTATTGATGCTGTAAGAGTCTGTCCAAAAATACCGGAATCTTTATAGCGCTGGGCCAATGCCGGGAAATGACGCTCAAACAACTTGTCACTTATACAGGTGAGCGCTATACGCTGGCCGGCATAACTGAATATCTTTGATGAAGAGAGCATCAGAATATAATTGTCTGTATATCTGGCCACTGTAGGAGGGTAGGGGGGCTGGAACGGATGACCCATATCCTTCCTGAAATCCATACAGAAGTAGGCAAGGTCTTCAATTACAATAACATCATATTTTGTAGCCAGTTCACCAATCACTGCAAGTTCCCTTTCATCCAGACAAATCCAGGCTGGGTTATTGGGATTTGAATAAACAATTGCAGCAATGTCACCTTCAGAAAGCATCTGTTCAAGTTTTCCCTTTAATGCATCACCTCTGAAGTTGTATATATCAAACTCTTTCCATCCGGCACCTATAACCCTCAGCTGCGATTTCTGTATAGGGAAACCCGGATCAATGAACAAAATCTTGTCCTTACCCGGTGTACACTGCGTACAGGCAATGAAAGAGCCAAAAGAGCCCTGAACGCTACCTACTGTAGGGATACATGATCTTGGAGTGATATCCACATCCAAGAATGCCTTTACAAATCTTGAAGCCTCACGCTTTAATTCAGGTATACCCAAAGCAGCAGGATACTGCGATCCCACACCCCTGTCCAATGCCGCTTTCTCGGCTTCTACTCCATATTTGTTTATCGGAAGGCCGGGAGAGCCCTGGTCCATCCTTATAAATGGAATACCTGTTTTGTTTTCAAGCCATTGGGCTACCAGCAATACCTCACCAATTGTAGCACTTGAAAGATTTGCAATATTAAGTTCATTTACAGCCTGCGCCACCAGCTCTTCACTGAAAATTTTCATCTCTCTGATCCTCCTTATGCATTAAGGCCAATCTCAAAAGCCTTGCAGTTCATATCGACCACACTCTCACCTTTAGAAGCGAATATTGCCTTTATGCTCTCTTTCAGCTGCTCCGGAGTTAGAATCTCCAAATGTTTGGCAGCCATACCCAAAAGAATGATGTTGGCACTTTTTGGCATATTGTTTTCTTTAGCCAAATCTTCAATAGGCAGGGCAGATACTTTAGGCAATGATGCCAGTTCAGCGTTCAACTTATCAATATCGGGATAATTGGGTATATTTACAAAAGGGTTTGAGGAAGTTATTACACATCCGTCTGGAGCAAGATATGGAAGATACCTCAATGCCTCCATAGGCTCCATTGATATAATGATGTCTGCTGCTCCTTTTTTAATCAGATCAGAATGGATTTCGTCTGTACTCAAACGCAAATTTGACTGGACATCTCCACCTCTCTGGCTCATTCCATGCACCTCTGCCTGCTTGAGGCTGATACCTGAATTTGCAGCTGCATGACCTATAATTGTGGCAATTGTAAGGATTCCCTGTCCTCCAACACCTGCCAATATAATATCCTTTTTCATTATTTGCCGCTCCTTTTTGCTCTAAGTTTTCTGTTGAGTGTCTGCATGCATTCCCTGCGTGGAATAATTACAGAAACACCTTTAAATTCAATTTCCTGTCTGATAATACGGGTAATCTCTTCCATATTTTTTGGGATAGGCACCACAACATGCAGATGCTCCGGATCAACGCCCAAACCTTTACAGATAGCTTCAAAGCGGTTAGTACCTGCTGAATCCTGACCTCCTGTCATAGCAGTTGTAAGGTTATCTGAAATTATTACAGTAATGTTTGCATTGTCGTTTACAGCATCAAGAAGACCTGTCATACCCGAATGGGTAAATGTTGAATCTCCAATCACTGCAATTGCAGGGAAAACACCTGCATCAGCAGCACCTTTGGCCATTGTGATTGATGCACCCATATCTACACATGAATCAATTGCACGGAAAGGAGGGAGGGCACCCAAAGTATAACAGCCTATATCACCAAAAATCCTTGCATCGGGATACTCAGCAGCAACCTTGTTCAATGCATCATACACATCCCTGTGTCCGCATCCCTGGCAAAGTGCCGGTGGGCGTGGAACTACATTCTCTGCAGGCTGGAAAGAGACTTCGGTCTGCAAACCCATTGCGGCAGCCAAACTGTCGGGAGTAAGTTCACCTGTACGTGGAAGATCTCCTGTAAGGCGACCTTTGACAATGTAATCTGCTCCAAGGATTCCTTTAACTTGCTCTTCAACAACAGGCTGACCATCTTCTGCAACAAGAATTGTCCCACATCTGCCTGCCAAATCCTTTATCTCCTGCGCCGCAAGAGGATACTGTGAAACTTTAAGCACCTCAAATCCAAGTTCTGCCGGAGAATTCTCCATCACATAATTGTATGCAATGCCACATGCAACAATTCCCATCTTTGGATTTTCCGCTTCCCGACAAATATTGAAAGGGGATTTATGCGAAGAATCCTGCAACATTGTCTGTTTCTCAATTAATGAAGCATACTGTCTGCGGGCATTTGCCGGAAGAAGTACCCAATTGCCCCTCTCATTTGAAGGGTTGAGCAGGTTCTGTTCTTTAGGCTGCGCAGTAACAACTCCTGCCCTTGAATGGGCAAGACGAGTAACAACACGCAACAGTACAGGAAGTTTAACCTCTTCTGAAAGCGAATATGCATACTGCATCATATCATACGCCTCCTGCTGAGTGGCTGGCTCAAGTACCGGAATCATTGCAAACTTGCCGTAAAAGCGGGAATCCTGCTCATTTTGAGAAGAGTGCATTGAAGGATCATCTGCAGCAAGAACAACCAAGCCTCCGTTGATACCGGTAATGGCTGAATTCACAAAAGCATCTGCCGCCACATTCATACCCACATGCTTCATACAAACAAGGGCTCTCTTGCCCGCATATGACATTCCAAGCGCTGCCTCCATAGCCGTTTTTTCATTGGTACACCACTTGCTGCGTACCTGAGGGGCATTCGCCTGGATAAACTCTGTAATCTCTGTTGATGGAGTACCGGGATATGCATACACACCACTTATCCCTGCATGCACTGCACCTAGTGCAATAGCCTCATCTCCCAATAATAATCTTGTTGAAACCATATAAAATAAGATTAGGTTTAAACCAACAAATTTAATAAATATATATATAAGTTATTCTCATAACTGAACAAAAAAAGGGTGGCAAAAGCCACCCTTAAATATGAATTGAACGATAAGTTCAGATTATAGCTGTGGACCAGCTGCAACCAATGCTTTACCTGCCTCGTTGCCGGTAAATTTGGTGAAGTTCTTGATGAATCTTCCAGCAAGGTCTTTTGCTTTCTCCTCCCACTGTGCTGCATCAGCGTAAGTGTCTCTTGGATCAAGGATACCAGAGTCTACGCCTGGAAGAGCTGTAGGAACTTTGAAACCGAAGAATGGAATCTCTTTTGTCTCAGCCTCGTCAATTGAACCGTCAAGGATAGCGTCAATGATTCCACGGGTATCTTTAATTGAGATACGTTTGCCAGTACCGTTCCATCCAGTGTTTACAAGGTAAGCAGTAGCACCTGATTTCTCCATTCTCTTAACTAGCTCCTCACCGTATTTTGTTGGGTGAAGTGAAAGGAATGCTGCACCAAAGCAAGCTGAGAAAGTAGGGGTTGGCTCAGTGATACCACGCTCTGTACCTGCCAATTTAGCAGTGAAACCAGAAAGGAAGTAGTATTTTGTCTGCTCTGGGTTAAGAATAGAAACTGGAGGAAGTACTCCAAATGCATCAGCTGAAAGGAAGATTACTTTCTTGGCAGCTGGAGCTTTAGACACTGGTTTTACAATGTTGTTGATGTGGTAGATAGGGTAAGAAACACGAGTGTTCTCTGTTACGCTCTTGTCTGCGAAGTCAATCTTGCCGTTTGCATCAACAGTTACGTTCTCCAATAGGGCATCTCTCTTGATTGCGTTGTAGATATCCGGCTCAGCCTCTGCGCTCAAGTTGATAACTTTTGCGTAGCAGCCACCCTCAAAGTTGAATACGCCGTCATCATCCCAACCGTGCTCGTCGTCACCGATCAACTCACGTTTTGGATCTGTAGAAAGGGTAGTTTTACCTGTACCTGAAAGACCGAAGAAGATAGCAGTCTCACCATCTTTATTGGTATTTGCTGAACAGTGCATAGAAGCAATGCCCTGTAGAGGAAGTAGATAGTTCATGTATGAGAACATACCTTTCTTCATCTCACCACCATACCATGTGTTGATGATAACCTGCATTTTCTCTGTAAGGTTGAATACTACAGCAGTCTCAGAGTTAAGGCCAAGCTCCTTGTAGTTCTCAACTTTAGCTTTTGAAGCGTTCAATACTACAAAATCAGGCTCGCCATAGTTTGCAAGCTCCTCCTCTGTAGGACGGATGAACATATTTTTAACAAAGTGAGCCTGCCAAGCAACCTCCATGATGAAACGTACTTTGATTCTGGTGTTCTCGTTGGCACCACAGAAAGTATCAACTACATAAAGTTTCTTGTTTGAAAGCTCATCCTGAGCAATTTTCTTAAGCTCAGCCCAAGCCTCTTTTGTTACAGGTTTGTTATCATTCTTGTACTCCTCAGAAGTCCACCAGATAGTGTCCTTTGAAGTCTCATCCATTACAAAGAATTTGTCTTTAGGTGAACGGCCGGTGTAAACACCTGTCATAACGTTCACAGCACCAAGCTCAGTTACCTGACCTACCTCAAATCCCTCCAAACCTGGTTTGGTCTCCTCTGCGTATAGTACCTCGTAAGATGGGTTATAAAGAACCTCAGTTGCGCCGGTAATACCGTACTTGCTCAAATCAATTGTTGACATAAATCTAATTGTTTATAGGTTTTTATTATTTACAGTGGCAAATATAATCAAAATAGCTTTAACTGCCGCTATAGACATCATCAAATATTTTGCCAAAAATATTGTAATTTTGTTTTTAATAAATTATGGCAATGATACACGGTATACTGAAACAATATTGGGGGTACGATTCTTTCAGGCCAATGCAGGAGGATATTATAAATTCGGCATTGCAAAAGAAAGATACTCTTGCTCTTATGCCTACCGGTGGAGGAAAGTCCATCTGTTTTCAGGTACCGGCTATGGCAACAGATGGCCTTTGCCTTGTAGTATCGCCGTTAATAGCCCTCATCAAAGACCAGGTACAGAATCTCAACAGCAAGGGTATCAAAGCATTGGCTGTATATTCCGGAATGTCGTACCAGCAGATAGACATAGCCTTGGACAACGCGATTTACGGAGATTTCAAATTCCTTTATGTATCGCCTGAGAGGCTGCACACTCCACTATTCAAGGAGAGAGTACGCCGTATGCAGATAAATTACCTTGTTGTAGACGAAGCACACTGCATATCACAATGGGGATATGATTTCCGCCCTGCATATCTTGAGATAAAAGAGATAAAGAACATCATAGGAAATGTTCCTGTCATTGCACTTACTGCAACTGCCACAAAGTCAGTTGCAGAAGACATAATGAGAATCCTGGGGTTTGAGGAAAAGAATGTGATTTCGTCGGGATTCGAAAGAAAAAACCTCTCATATGTGGTGAGGAATGTGGATGACAAATTCGGGAACATGCTCAAAGTGTGCAATGGAGTTCCGGGAACTGGAATTATCTATGTCAGGGAGAGGAAAAGGTGTGAGGAAATTTCTTCATTTCTCAGACAAAATGGCATAACTGCAGATTTTTACCATGCAGGACTCAGCAAGGAACTGCGCAATGCCAAGCAGGATGCCTGGAAGAATGATCAAATTAGGGTGATAGTAGCAACCAATGCCTTTGGAATGGGCATTGACAAGCCTGATGTGAGGTTTGTAGTCCATTATGATCTTCCCGACAGTCTTGAGGCATATTTCCAGGAGGCAGGACGTGCCGGCCGCGACGGCAAACGCTCCTATGCAACCCTGTTGTGGAACAGTACAGACATCGCCCGTCTGCGCCAGATACATACCATCTCTTTTCCCGATATCCAGTACATTAAAGATGTATACCAGAAAGTTTTCATATACCTGAACATTCCATACGAGGAAGGGAGGGATACCGTAAGCAAATTCAATCTTATTGAATTTTCCAAGAAGTTTTCACTTAATTCTGTATCTGCCTATTACGCAATCAAATACCTGGAGCAGGAAGGTTACTGGGAACTTACGGATGAAATGGACAACCCTTCAAAGATAATGTTCATTGTGGGAAGGGACGAACTGTACAAGGTGCAGATAGACAATCCGGAACTTGACAAGTTCATAAAATCAGTACTGAGAATCTACACAGCGCTGTTCTCAAGGATAACCCCTATAGATGAAGAGTACATTGCACGGTGTACAATGGATTCCGTTATGGGTGTAAAGGAGAAACTGAAACAGCTCTCAAAACTGAGGATCATCAAATATATCCCTAAAGTAAGGACTCCTCTAATAATCATGAACACGGAGCGCCTTGTAGAGGCAAATCTGTATATCTCTCAAAAAAGGTATGAAGAAAGGAAGGGTATGTTCCAGAAAAGAATTGAGAGCATAATCTCGTATGTTAAGGAGACGGATGAGTGCCGCAGCCGTATGCTTATAGATTACTTTGGGCAGCCTGCAGACAACAATTGCGGAATCTGTGATGTATGCCTGAAAAACAAGAACCTTGGAGGAGGAAAAGTACGCAGCAAAGAGGTGCAGCAACATATACTGAAGATGCTTGAAGCAGCTGGCGGCGAACTGGAACTCACTGCTGTTGAAACAGCCACAGCAGACCAAAGCAATTTCTATCTCTCAGTTTTAAGGGAAATGATAGATGAAGGAATTGTATCCCGGACAAGAGATTCCATAAAAAAAATGTAGCGCCAATGCGCTACATTCCAACAATTTTTCTGCAGAACAGCCAGCAATACACAAAATATTGTAATTGCAATTCTTTTCATGACTGTCAGAATGATTTCAGTTCTGTGTACAGCCTCTGCACCGGAAGTCCAACCACGTTAAAATAGGATCCGTCAATTCCTTTTATTGCCGCATAACCTATCCACTCCTGAACACCATATGCACCCGCTTTGTCGAAAGGTTTGTAAGTATCTATATAATAGGATATTTCGTCGGGAGTAAGCTTGCCAAAATGGACATCCGTGCCAACTGTAAAACTCACCTCTTTCTGAAGAGACCTTATACATACTCCTGTATATACAGTATGGGTATTGTCCTGGAGCTTCTGTATCATCCTCACGGCATCCTCACGGTCTTTTGGTTTACCCATAATTTCATTCTCACATAGAACCATAGTATCTGCTGTTATGATTATCTCATCACTCTGCAACGGCCTGTGGAAGCCATGTGATTTCCCTTTTGCCATATATTCAGGCACTTGAGGGTAGGGAAGGGCATCTGGAATAACCTCCTCAAAAGTATTGCCGGTATCAATGGCAAAATTCACGCCCAATCCCGCAAGAAGCTCTTTCCTGCGGGGAGAGGCTGATGCCAATATCAGTTTTCTTCCCGATAGTATCTTGTCAAGCATACCCTGTCATTTCTTGTTGCTGTCCATTCCCTGGCCAAATTTGCCGGCATAAAGTTCAGCATTGAACTCCCATTTGCCCTGGATCTTGAGAACCTGCTCAATAAGGTCCCTTACGCAACCTTTACCACCCGGATAAGAAGATACAAAGTCACAAACATCCTTAACCTCCTGAACAGCGTCTGAAGGACAAACTGCCAGACCACACTCTTTAAGGATAGGGATATCGGGAATGTCATCACCTACAAAAGCCACCTCTTTAGGGGAGATGCCGCATTTGTTGCAGAAATCGTAGAAATCAGGCAACTTGTCCCTTGATTTCAAATAGATATGCTCTACGCCAATGCCCTCAAATCTCTTTCTTACAGACTCTGAGTAGCCGCCTGTTATAATTGCAATATGATAGCCGCAAAGATATGCCCATCTGAGGCCAAATCCGTCTTTTGCATTGTGGATACGAAGAAGGTCTCCATCGGGAGCCACAAATACACTGCCGTCTGTGAATACTCCGTCCACATCAAATGCAAATCCTTTGATATCCTTTAGTTTTGTTTTATAATTGCTCATTGCTGTCGGGATTATATTTGTTGAATATTTTCTGTGTCAAAAAGTTATATACCTCAAGGTGCTCCTGAAACTTCTCATCTGAAAGTACCTCCCTGTGCTTCTCAATGGTCCGTGTGTCACCTCTGCGGGCAGGGCCGGTTTGTGCAGTTACCGGATTTTGCAGAAATGCTTTCCTGACACTCTCAATTGCACTTGGCAGAAGGAAAGTAAAATCCGGACTTGCAATATCGTAAGCCAGTGATAGGGAATAGTTGATTACATTGGTTGCAAAGATGGCAGCAGTATGGAACTGCAATCTCTTTGCGGAGCTGCACATCTTGTATTCTGCCTTAAGTGAATTTACCAGATTAACAAGTATCTCCTCTCCATTTTTGTGCTGTGCCTCAAGAAGAAACGGAACAAGTCTTATATCAAGATCTTTGTTCATGCTCAAGGTCATAAGAGGGTAGAAGACACCTGTATTCTGCAAACCGGCCTCCTGCAGCACATTCATTGCAGTTGCACCGCTGGTATGTACAGTAAAGGAATCCTTATGGGGCAACTGCGACGCCACTTGACCTATGGCATTATCGCTTACGGCAATGATTGTAATATCACTCTGTGGAAGTTGGCTGAAATCAGAAATGGCTACAGCATTGCTGCCGCCTCTTTTGAGAGCCCTCACAACTTTGTCTGCTTTCTCCATGTCCCTTGCGCAGACACACTCTACATCTTGACCTGCAGCCTGAAGGAACAAAGCCATCCTGAATGCCACATTTCCAGCACCAACAATACTTATCTTATACATTTAAAATAGTGAAATTAACTTTCCGCAAAGATACTAAAAATAATTTGACCATTTTGACGACGTCATAATGGTCAAATATAAAAAAAGCCTCCCTTGGTGTGGGAGGCCTTCCGGATTATTTGTCGGGAAGAGATCAGTTCTCCTCTGCTACGAACTCATCTTTGATTGCTGAGAATGCTGCAAGGTCCTCAAGGCTGAAAGATGCAATGTAAGATGCTCTGTCATTGTTCCATGCCTGAGCTTTGTTTGTATAAACCTGAGCTGATCTGGCAAATGCATCACATGACTGAGCGTCAATGATCAACAGGTATGACATGATGATGTGGGCTGCCATCTCTACAAGTCTTCTGGCGTGGAAATCAATGTATTCCTCACCTTTGTCCTGTACAGCCTCACATGCTGCCTCAAATTGAGCAGTCATTGCTACAAGTTTCTCTTTCAACACAGCAAACTCAGGTTTTACCTCCATTGCCTCGTACTCTTTAATTTTGGCAAGGTATGAACCGTTGGTTACATAGCGGATTGCTGCAACTGTCTGAAGCTGTGAAGTTCCCTCATAGATGGTAAGGATTCTGGCATCTCTGTAGAGTCTCTCTACCGGATATTCTTTCATGAAACCTGAACCTCCGTGAACCTGAATTGCATCATATGCATTCTGGTTGGCATACTCAGATGACATCATCTTAAGCATAGGGGTGAACATATCGGCATATTTGCTGTATTTCTTGTTCTCCTGTCTCTCTTCAGGGGTCAGTTTTCTCTCCTCAGCAATTGCATTGTATGCTTTATACAGATCAACAAATCTTGTAGTCTCGTAAAGGAGTGCTCTTGAAGCCTGCAATTTTGCCTTCATAACTGCAAGCATCTCGTATACAGCAGGGAAGTTTACGATTGCTTTCTTGTACTGGAAACGCTCATGGGCATATTTAAGGGCCTCCCTATATGCTGCTTCTGAAACACCTACAGACTGTGCACCAACACCTAGTCTTGCACCGTTCATCAAAGACATCACATATTTGATAAGTCCGAGTTTCCTGTCACCTACAAGTTTTGCGGGTGCATTCTTGAATACAAGCTCTGCAGTAGGGGATCCCTTGATACCCAGTTTGTTCTCGATACGTCTTACAGTTACGCCGCCCCAAGCCTTGTCATATACAAAGTATGAGAGTCCTCGTCCGTCGGTTGTACCCTCCTCAGAACGTGCAAGTACAAGTTTGATCTCAGCATCACCGTTGGTGATGAAACGTTTTACTCCGTTCAGGAACCACATCTGTTTCTCCTCATCCCAAGTAGCTTTAAGCATTACAGCCTGAAGATCGGAACCTGCATCCGGCTCAGTAAGGTCCATCGAACAGGTATCACCCTTATTGATTCTAGGAAGGAACTCATCTTTAATCTCTTTAGAAGCAAACTCATAAAGGGTTTCTGCACAATCCTGCAATCCCCATATATTTGCGAATCCTGCATCGGCACGTGAAACCAGCTCAGCAGCCATCACGTAAGGTACCATACTGAAGTTCAATCCACCGTACTCTCTAGGAAGATTCAAACCGTAAACGCCGGCTTGAGTAAGGGCGTCATGATTCTGCTGTGTACCTGCAGCGTAGATGATTCTGCCATTCTCGCAAACAGGACCGTCATGGTCTACCTGCTCTGCGTTAGGTGCCAGAACATCACCACAGATCTCACCAATAATCTCCATTACTTTGTCGTAAGAATCAATTGCATCTTCAACATTGGCAGGAGCATAATCATATTTGCCGAAATCCTTGAAATTGTCCTCTTTCAAAGTTACAATCTTCTCCATTAGGGGATGACTGAACTGGAATTTCAACTCTGAATTGTCTTTATAGAAATTTGCCATAATTATTTGCTGTGTTTTTTGTAAGATGCAATCATCTTGGGTAATACATCATTAAGGTCACCAATGATTGAATAATCTGCAATCTGGTGGATAGGGGCATTAGGATCATTGTTGATTGATATGATCATTGATGACTGGTCCATACCTGCAGTGTGCTGGATCTGGCCTGAAATACCAACTGATATGAAAAGTTTTGGTCTTACAGTAACACCTGTCTGGCCAATCTGTCTCTCATGCTCTACAAATCCTGCATCTACAGCTGCACGTGAAGCTCCAACCTCTGCACCAAGAACTTTTGCAAGTTCATGTACAAGTGCAAAACCCTCTTTGCTTCCCACACCGTAACCGCCGGCTACAATGATTTGGGCACCTTTAATATCTATTTTTTTCTCCTCAATGTGTCTCTCAATAATCTCTACGGCAAAATCAGCATCTGTAAGAATTGATGAAACATCAATCTTCTTTACCGAACCTTCAACCGGAGCTGGAAGAGCCTCCTTTTTCATGACACCCTCACGTACAGTTGCCATTTGGGGCCTGTGCTCTGGATTTACAATAGTAGCAATGATGTTTCCGCCAAATGCAGGGCGTATCTGATATAGAAGATTATCCCACTTGTTGCCTTTGGTATCCTGGTGGTCACCAATCTCAAGGCTGGTACAGTCTGCAGTAAGACCGCTGTGAAGTGCACTTGAAATTCTAGGGGCCAAATCACGTCCTATGCATGTTGCTCCAAAAAGTGCAATCTGAGGCTGCTCCTGTCTGAACAATGAGATTGCTATTGAAGCGTATGGAAGTGTTCTGAAGAACTCCAGTTGTTTGTCATCTGCAAGGTGTACAGTTTTGGCTCCATACAAGTAAAGTTCATCTTTAAGGTTCTCAACATTGTAACCGATAAGCAGTGCTTCAAGATCACAATTGAGTGTTTGTGCCAAAGATCTTGCCTTTGTCATAAGCTCCAGGCTCACATCGCACAATTTGCCGTTGTCAGTTTCACAAAAAACTATAATGTTGTTCATTTTCGTTCTCTTTTCAAATTAATACTCTGTTAGCCTATTGTGTGGTTGGCCAAAAGCTCTGAAATCAAGGAATCAATATCCTCTGCTGAAGAAGAAAGCTTTTTGGCCTCTTTAGCCTGGAATACGATATTCTCCACCTTTTTAACTTTGGTAGGGGAACCAGCCATACCGTAGCTGGAATCCTCACCGCCTACATCTGCAGTACCCCACTCGGTAATCTTAAGGTATGGGTAGTCAGCCAATGGCAGAAGATAATTTGCACCCTCTGCAGTATCTTCAGTTACAGTTCTGGCATATTTATATTTCATAACCTGTTTGGCATGTCTTGGGCGGCAAGGAGCAGCTGTTGCATGCACGGTTACTAGACAAGGAAGAGTACTTGAAACAACTTCAACTCCTCTTTCAAGTCTTCTTTTAACCACTACTTTATTGTCTGAAATTTCCTGAATCTCCTCTGCATAGGTAACCTGTGGAAGGTTGAGTTTCTCAGCAACCTGAGGTCCCACCTGTGCTGTATCACCGTCAATTGCCTGACGGCCTGCCAGGATAATGTCGGGATTAATCTTCCTGATTGCCTGTGAAAGGGCATATGAGGTTGCAAGGGTATCTGCTCCTGCAAATTTTCTGTCTGTAAGAAGAACTCCTCCGTCTGCACCTCTATACAATCCTTCGCGGATGATGTCTGCAGCCCTAAAAGGTCCCATGGTAAGCAAAAGTACCTCAGAACCGGGATTCTGGTCTTTAATATACAATGCCTGCTCAAGGGCATTCATATCTTCCGGATTGAAAATAGCCGGCAGGGCAGCTCTGTTCACTGTTCCTTCCGGTGTCATAGCATTTTTACCGACATTTCTTGTATCCGGCACCTGTTTGGCCAGAACTACAATCTTCAATTTCTTTGTCATAATCGTATCAATCTATGATTTTGTCGTATGGGTTTTAGTTTTAATCTTAATAATAACAAGCAAATATAGTGATTAATTTCTTTAAAATAGAATTTTGCAACGTATTTATTTTGATTAACTTTGCGTTCCTAACTGTTTTTCAAAATTTTAAAAGTGTAAATATTATCATGGAAATTCCAGCAAAATATAATCCGGCAAACATTGAGGACAAATGGTACTCATATTGGTTGGAGAAAAAGTTCTTCCACTCAGAACCCAATGAAAAAGAGGCATATACAATTGTAATTCCTCCACCAAACGTAACTGGTGTACTTCACATGGGCCATATGTTGAATAATACAATCCAGGACATTCTCATCAGACGTGCAAGAATGAAGGGTAAAAATGCATGCTGGGTTCCCGGTACCGACCACGCATCAATTGCCACTGAAGCCAAAGTTGTAAAGAGACTTTCTGAGAAAGGCATCAAAAAAAGCGACCTTACCAGAGAGGAGTTTTTGAAGCATGCATGGGACTGGACAAACGAGCACGGCGGAATCATCCTTAAACAGTTGCGCAAACTTGGCGCAAGCTGCGACTGGGACAGAACTGCCTTCACAATGGACCAGGAGAGAAGCGAAAGCGTAATCAAGGTTTTTGTAGACTTGTATAATAAAGGACTCATCTACCGTGGCCTTAGAATGGTCAACTGGGATCCTAAAGCCCAGACCGCATTGAGCAACGAGGAGGTAATCTACAAAGACGAGAAAAGCAAACTGTACTATTTGAGATACTACGTGGAGGAGGCTCCAGGATGTACAGACGGAGAAGAGGCAGGTGCTGTTACACTCAACCCTTCAGATCCGTTCGATCCAACTGTAAAACACCAGATCCTGCACAAAGATGAGCAGGGCAGAAGATACGCTGTAGTGGCAACAACCCGTCCTGAGACAATCATGGGTGATACAGCAATGTGTATCAACCCTAAAGACCCTAAAAACACCTGGTTGAAAGGCAAGAAGGTGATTGTTCCTCTAGTGAACAGGGCAATTCCTGTAATTGAGGACAGATACGTGGAGATTGAGTTCGGTACAGGTTGTCTGAAAGTTACCCCTGCACACGACACAAATGACTACATGTTGGGCAAAACCCACAATCTTGAGACTATAGACATCTTCAACGCAGACGCTACACTTAGCGAGGCTGCTGGAATGTATGTGGGCATGGACCGTATGGCAGTACGCAAACAGATTGTGAAGGACCTTGAGGCAGCAGGCCTTATGGAGAAAGTGGAGGACTACCAGAACAAGGTGGGTTACTCGGAGAGAAACTCAGACACAGCAGTTGAGCCGCGTCTTTGCATGCAGTGGTTCCTTAAGATGCAGCATTTTGCAGACATCGCCCTTCCACCTGTAATGAACGATGAGCTCAAATTCTACCCTCCAAAATACAAGACTACATACAACAACTGGTTGGAGAATATCCAGGACTGGTGTATCAGCCGTCAGTTGTGGTGGGGCCACAGAATCCCTGCATATTTCCTACCTTCATCAGCAGAGGGAGAGGAGAAATTTGTAGTTGCAGAAACAGCAGAGAAGGCATTGGAACTTGCAAAAGCAATTCCAGGATATGAAAATATAACCGTAGAGCAGTTGAAACAGGATGATGATGCACTGGACACATGGTTCTCATCATGGCTATGGCCACTTTCATTGTTTGGAGGCATCAATAATCCCGACAATGACGAATTCAACTACTACTACCCAACCAGCGACCTTGTAACCGGACCGGACATCATCTTCTTCTGGGTAGCCAGAATGATTATGGCAGGATACGAGTACAAAGGCAACATGCCGTTCAAGAACGTATACTTCACCGGTATTGTAAGGGACAAGTTGGGAAGAAAGATGTCAAAATCACTTGGCAACTCTCCGGACCCTCTAGAGCTTATTGCACAGTATGGTGCTGACGCAGTACGTATGGGTATGATGCTTTCTGCTCCTGCAGGAAACGACATCCTGTTTGACGAGGCACTTTGTGAGCAGGGACGTAACTTCAACAACAAGATCTGGAACGCATTCCGTCTTGTAAGCGGCTGGAACGTTGATCAGGCAGCACAGCAGCCTGAGAGCTCAAAAGTTGCAGTTGAGTGGTTTGAGGCAAAACTTACAAAGACAAGCGCTGAAATTGAGGACCTTTTGGGCAAATACAGACTTTCAGAGGCATTGATGGAGATCTACAAGCTGTTCTGGGATGACTTCTGCGCATGGTACCTTGAGATGGTAAAACCGGCATATGGAGCAGGAATTGATCCTCACACCTACGCTTCAACAAAATCGTTCTTTGATTCATTGTTGAGAATCCTTCATCCGTTCATGCCGTTCATTACCGAGGAGTTGTGGCAGAACCTTGAGGCAAGGGCAGAGGGCGAAACAATCATGTTCCAGAATGTACCTGCGGGCGATGCATTCAACACTGAGCTTCTTGAGCAGTTTGAGAACGCATCACAGATTGTGATGAATATCAGAAACATCAGACAGAGCAAACAAATCTCTCCTAAAGAGGCTCTTGAGGTATTTGCAAAGGCACCTTACAACAGTGATATGGATTCTGTAATAAAGAAACTTGCAAACATCTCTGCAATCAATGTTGTTGAGGCATTGGATGCACAGGCTCAGGGTGTAAACTTCATGGTTAAGACCAACGAGTTCTTTGTTCCACTTAACGAGCACATCAACGTAGAAGAGGAAGTAGCAAAGATGAAGGCTGAGATTGAATACTACGAGAAATTCCTGAAACAGGTAAATGCAAAACTTGCAAACGAAAAATTTGTAAGCAATGCACCTGAGAGCGTAGTTGCAATGGAGAGGAAGAAACAGTCTGATGCAACAACAAAACTTGAGAACCTTCACAACAGAATTGCAGCCCTATTGGGAAAATAACAACAATGCAACCACACTGCGCAGATGATACAGACTGAGTGCACAATAGATGTAAGATACTATGAGACAGACCTTATGGGTATTGTCCACCATTCAAACTACATCAGGTTCTTTGAATATGGAAGAGTAAAGATGCTTGAGGAGATTGGCCTCCCGATAAGTGAAATTGAGGGACAAGGGGTAATGCTTCCTGTTGTATCAACATTCTGTACATACAAGACACCGTCGAGAATGGGAGATACCCTTAGAATAGTCTCAAGTGTGGAGAGCATGCCCATGGCAAAGATGAAGATCAAGACTGTAATCTACAAGCAGGACAGCAACAATCCTCTTACCCCTCAGGGGGAGATTGGTGCGGTTGTAGCTGAAGGTGAGGTTGTGATAGGATTCATAAAGGCAGATACCAAGCGTCCTTGCAGGATTCCTGATTTTGCCGCACAGATAATGGAAAAATATTTTTAAAACATATACGTAATGAGAAACTTGCTATTGTTCGGCAGCTTTGGTGCCGGTGAAGTTATAGTAATTGCACTTATTGTACTTCTATTGTTTGGAGGCAAGAAGATTCCTGAGCTTATGAAAGGAATTGGAAAAGGTGTAAAAAGCTTTAAAGACGGTGTAAAGGGTATTGAAGACGAAATCAATGCCGACGTTACCAAAGACGAAAAGAAAGAGGAGAATAAATAATTGGAAGAGCAGCAGATGACATTTTGGGAGCACCTTGACGAATTGCGCAAGGTGCTCTTCAGGTCTGCCATAGTTATTGTAGCCTTGATGGCTGGAATATTTATGGCAAAGGACTTTGTATTCGACAAGGTAGTGTTTGCCCCAATAAACTCAGACTTTGCTCTATATAAGCTTATAGACAAAGTGTTGGTAATGATGGGTATGCCTACTTTGCCCGAATTTAAGCTGAGTCTTATAAACATAGACCTTTCTGCCCAGTTCTTCATTCATATAAGCACAACATTCTATTTTGCCCTTGTTCTGTCTGTTCCGTTCATTGTGTACCAGTTGTGGAAATTTGTAAGCCCGGCCCTGTACGACAATGAAAAAAGAGCTGCAAAAGGGGCATTTGCATTTGCAGGTGTACTGTTCCTGCTGGGTGTGCTTGTGGGTTACTACCTGATATTCCCTCTTACCTTAAGATTCCTCGGTACATACCAGGTAAGTTTGGTGGTGGCAAACCAGATCTCCCTACAGTCATACATCTCCATGTTCACATGGCTGATACTCATTATGGGAGTTGTGTTTGAGATGCCTTCACTTGCAGTTATATTGTCGAGAATTGGAATTCTCACAAAGAGCTTCCTCAAGAAATACCGCAGACATGCATTTATAGTAATGCTTGTTCTGGCAGCATTCATCACCCCAAGCGGTGATCCATTCACCCTTATGGCAGTAGGGTTGCCATTGTACGGTTTATATGAATTAAGCATTTTGGTTTGCCGTGATATCGATAAATAATGTAAATGTTTCATTCGGAGGATTCACCCTGCTGAATGACATCAACTTCCATATTACAGACAACGACAGGATAGGACTTGTCGGGAAGAATGGTGCAGGAAAATCCACTCTGCTCAAGCTCATCTTGGGTATAAATTCCCCAACCGGAGGAAAAATTATGGTCCCTCCAGGGCTGAATATCGGATACCTTCCCCAGCAGATGGAGCATGCCAAGGACAAGAGTGTGATTGATGAGGCCCTTACGGCATTCAATGAACTGTTTGCGCTTCATGACAAGATTTCCCAAATTAACCTGGAACTTGCAGAACGTACAGATTATGATTCCGGCAGCTACAACAATCTTATAGTAAAACTCAACGAGTACAATGACAGAGTTGCCATACTTGAATCAGAGCCGGTACGTTCGCAGGCAGAGAAAGTTCTTGTAGGCTTGGGATTCAAGAGGGAAGACCTTGAGAGACCAACATCCACATTCAGCCAGGGCTGGAACATGCGTATAGAACTGGCTAAGGTGCTTCTGCGCAAACCGGATGTACTGCTGTTGGATGAGCCTACAAACCATCTTGATATTGAATCAATTGAATGGTTTGAGGATTATCTGAAAAGTTTTCCCGGAGCTATTGTCCTCATCTCGCACGACCGTAAGTTCCTGGATAACATAACCAAGCGTACAGTGGAGATCATGCTTGGTAAAGTATACGACTACAAGGTTCCGTACAGCAAATATAAGGAGCTGCGAGCAGAGAGGATGCAACAGCAGCTTGCAGCATATGAGAACCAGCAGAAGATGATAGAGAAGACCGAGGAGTTCATTGAGAGGTTCCGCTACAAGGCTACAAAGAGCAACCAGGTACAAAGCCGCATCAAGCAGCTTGACAAACTGGAGCGAATTGAGGTAGACATTGAGGACAAGAGTGCATTGAGCGTGAAGTTTCCTCCTGCACCACGCAGCGGTCAGGTAGTATTTTCTGCAAAGGACGCCACAATCGGCTACGGCAAGAAAGTGATCATAGACGGTGTGAACATAACCATAGAGAGGGGAGAAAAGATAGCCTTTGTAGGAAGAAACGGTGAGGGTAAGACAACCCTTATGAAAATCATAACCAAGGAGCTCTTCCCGATAGATGGCCAGGCCGGACTGGGATACAATGTGGATATGGGATACTTTGCCCAGAACCAGGAAGATGTCCTTGACAAGAACGATACCGTATTTGACACACTTGACAAGATTGCAGTAGGAGACATCCGCACCAAACTTAGGGATATACTTGGTGCATTCCTGTTCAGGGGAGAAGATATAGACAAGAAAGTTGCAGTTTTGAGTGGAGGAGAGCGTGCCAGACTGGCAATGGCCAAGCTGATGCTCAAACCGCACAACCTGCTTGCGCTGGATGAGCCAACCAACCACATGGACCTTATCTCAAAGGATATCCTTAAACAGGCACTTCAGGCATATGACGGCACCCTTGTTATAGTATCGCACGACCGTGATTTTCTCGACGGCCTTGTAGACAAAATCTATGAATTCAAGGACGGAAAGGTTAAGGAGCATCTTGGCGGAGTGCAGGATTTCCTTGCCAGAAAGAGGATGGAGAACCTGAGTGAACTGGAGAGAAAAGCGCCGGCTGGTGATACTGCAACGGCAGGTGATGAAAGCAAGCTGTCGGGAAAAGAAGACAGCAAACTCTCTTACCAGCAAATGAAGGAGTTAGAGAGGGAGAAGAGCAAACTTAAAAAGAAAATACAGCAATGTGAGGCCAGAATTGAGGAGTTGGAGGGTATTATTGCACAGCTTGAAGAGGAACTTGGCAGTGCAACCGAAACATCCCGGATAATGGAACTTACAGCAAAATATGAAACTGCCAAAAACGAACTCGACCGTAAAATGGAAGAGTGGGCAGAACTGAGCGAATAAACATACAATAGATATGGAACAGAAAACTAACTACCTATTTGGTATGCATCCTGTATTTGAGGCAATCTCTGCAGGAAAGAACATTGAGAAAGTACTATTGAAAAAAGGGCTTACCGGAGAGCAGTTCCAGCAGCTATTCTCACTTTTGCAGGAGAAACAGATTGCATTCCAGTTTGTTCCTGTAGAGAAATTGGACAAGATAACCCGTGCAAGACACCAGGGTGTAATTGCTATGATCCCTTCAGTAGAGTACGTTGGCCTTGAGGAGGCTGTAGAGAAAGCGTTTGCAAAGAAAGGGAATCCGCTGTTCCTTATGCTAGACGGCGTCAGTGACGTAAGAAACTTTGGTGCCATTGCAAGAAGCGCAGAGTGCGCAGGGGTAGATTGCATCATACTTCCAGCAAAAGGAGGTGCATCAATTACACCTGATGCAATAAAAACCTCTGCAGGCGCATTGCTCAGAATTGATGTGTGCAAGGTTCCAAACCTTAAAACAGCAGTCTTCTACCTTCAGCAGAGCGATGTTCAGATTGTAACCGCTACAGAGAAAGCTGAGGGCTATCTTTATGATGTAGACCTTACAGGTGCAACTGCAATTGTGATGGGTGCGGAGGACAAAGGCATTTCAGACGCTGTCCGCAAACTTGCAACTGCTGAGGCTAAAATTCCAATGGCCGGCAACATAGGTTCATTGAACGTTTCTGCCGCCGCTTCAGTAATCCTTTACGAGGCTGTACGCCAGAGAATAACAAAGTAACACCGGAGAAATGATAAACCCCGACGGGGGACCTCATTCGACGGTTGCGAGCTATTTCGAAGAGAAACGGAGAAATGACGAAACAGGCATCTGCAGATGCCCGGCGGAGGCCGTGTATCACGGAAGGCCGGGAGCCGCACTCTGCGTGAGCAGAAAATTTAAGGGAGACTGCGTCGTCCCCCTGAGGGGAATTATCATTTCTCCGGTGCTCCTTTCTTATCTTCTGAATTCTGCACAGATGATTGCAGTGGCAATAGCCACATTCAAAGATTCTGAAGTTACAGAATCTGCAGGGTAGGGCGGAATAAGAAGTTTATTGCTTATAAGGGCTTCAAGTTGTGGGGAGATTCCAAATGATTCGCTTCCCATAACTATGAGGCCTTGTTTTTTGTCTGCAGGGAGGTTCTCATACAGATTCTTGCCATCAAGGAAAGTTCCATACACTGGAAGACCTGCAGCAAGGAATTTCTCACAAACCTGTGCCAAATCTGTATAGATTACCTGTTTGCGGAAAATTGCCCCCATGGTGGCCTGAACCACTTTAGGATTATATACTTCTACAGAACCCGGGCTTGCAAAGATTGCATCAATACCAAACCAGTCTGCAATGCGGATAATGGTTCCCAAATTGCCCGGATCCTTAACACCGTCCAATGCAAGGAACAAAGGTTTTCTTCCCGATGGATTCTCCTTGGAAGAGATTGACTTTAATATGCTGTCGGGAGTAAAATTTGGTTTCTCTATGACTGCCAGAACAGGAGAAGGGGTGTTCAGACAGGTGATCCTCTCCATTGCCTCTCGCCCGATTTCCTTCTCGTAATAAACCTCTTTCACATTGTAGTCGGAGTCAAGTGCCTCCTGGACAATCTTTTCTCCTTCAGCTATGAAAAGTCCATGTTCCTCCCTGAATTTTTTCTGGGAGAGGGAACGGATAAATTTTATTTTATTTGCAGACAGAACAGCCATATGATTCAGTTGTTTGTACAAATATATCTATATTTGTGGAAATAAAATTGTAATGCTGGAAAAAGTATCCAAATATATACTGGTCCTTACTGTAGCACTCTTTGCCGGATGTTCTACAACCAAGGTTATTCCGGACGGGGAGTCGCGTCTTAAGGAGAATGAGATAAGGATTCTGAACTCAAAAACATATCAGGCTTCAGATCTTGAGCCGTATCTGAAACAGAAACCAAATACATATTTCTTTTGGGGCTGGAACCCGTTCATAAGCATATACAACTGGGAGAACGGCAAAGACAAGGGATGGGACAGATTTGTTGGGAAGATTGGACAGGCTCCAGTAGTATTTGAGAATTCACTTGTTGCAGATTCAAAGAAAAATATCCTTAATCACCTTACTTATCAGGGATATTACAATTCCAAAGTAAGAGATTCCATTGTTACCAGAAACAAGAAGACAACAGTCTACTATAAGGTTGATCTTGGCAAACAGTACATGATTGATTCTGTAAAGTGGCATATAGACTCAAGAGGTCTTGAGGAGGCTTTCTATGCAGATTCACTGCAAAAGACTATTGCCCATGGGACACCATTGTCTGAACAGAATCTCAATGATGCATCAGAAACAGTGGCAAAATCTTTAAGGGACAAAGGATACTATGGCTTTACCAAGAACTATCTGTTCTTTTCTGCAGACACTATAGGAAAAGACGGAAAAGCCACTGTTAATGTTGACATAAGGAACTACACCCGTAACGAACAGCCTAAAGATGCCAAGCCTCACAGGGTATTCAGATACGGCAAAGTGACTGTCCAGGAGCTTAGAAAACCTTCCAATCCGCTTGTATACAGATTTGTAGGGGATTCTGTAGTAGCAATTCCGGCAATGAATCTCAATACGCCAAACGATTCCACCACATACAGGAATATAGATATACAGTTCAGAAATGAGCTGCTGCTGAGAAAGGGGCTTGTTACCAGAGTGAACCAGGTACAGCCGGGAGATACATACAGCGAAAAACAGGTATCCAAAACCTATTCAAGGTTCTCAAATCTCAACATGTTCAGCAGTGTGAACATCCAGATGGACCAGAAGGATACAAATACTGTAGACTGTACCATAAAACTCACGGCATCGGAACTTCAAGGATATAAACTTGGTCTGCAGAGTTCAATCAACTCTACAGGAATGCTTGGTATCTCGCCTACAGTTTCATACTACCACAAAAACCTGTTCAAAGGGGCAGAGCTCTTCAGTATCAGCCTGATGGGAGATTTCCAGTTTGGATTCAACAACAACAGGAGGGCAACCGAATTTGGTGCATCCACATCCATAAGCACTCCAAATTTCCTTCTTCTTCCCGACAAACTGTTCAAATCTACCAACATCCCAAGAACAGAGTATGCCATTTCATACAACTATCAGAAGAGACCGGAATATACAAGATATATCCTTTCAAGCAGCTTCAGTTATGTCTGGAACAAGAATGAAAAACATTTCTTCAAATTATCTCCAATCCAGCTGAATGTTGTTAAACTCGACAACCTCAAACCTGATTTCTATGAGAGCCTCAAGGACCCGTTCCTTATCAACTCTTACAAGGACCACTTCGATTTGGGTTTGGGAACCAGCTATTATTATACAACAGATTCATCGCCAAGGCCACAGCACAGCTATTTTTACATGAGGTGGCAAAATGACTTGTCGGGAAACCTGTTGAGTGCATTCAACCGACTTATGCCGGAAAATGAGAGTGGGGAGAGACTTATATGGGAATCGCCATACTCGCAATATTACCGTACTGAACTCACTACAGTTTATACTTGGCGTCTTGGCAAGAAAGAGAGGCATTCCATTGCCGCAAGATTCCTTGGTGGCATTGGTTTCGGATACGGCAACTCGGTAACATTGCCGTTTGAGAAACTGTTCTGGGCTGGTGGAGCTTACAGCCTCAGAGGATGGCAGGCAAGGACCATAGGACCTGGCTACGCCCAGATTGACACAACTTTTACAATTCCAAACCAGACAGGAGACATGAGGCTGGAGGCAAACCTTGAGTACCGTTTTCCATTGTTCTGGAACTTTGAAGGTGCCCTGTTTGCAGATGCCGGCAACGTGTGGAACATTAAGGACAATAAAGATGAGGATCAGACCCGTGAAGGCCTTTTTGAGTTCAATAACTTCTACCGCCATATTGCACTTGACTGGGGAGCTGGATTGAGACTGGATTTAAGTTTTGTACTTCTTCGTCTGGATTTGGGTATAAAGCTGTACGATCCATCAACAAATGACTGGAAAGGGCCAGCAAGCATGCTTAAAAAAGGTAATTATGCATTACAGTTTGGCGTAGGATATCCGTTCTAGAATATATGCGGGGTTAATAAAAGAAAGGGTGGCCTTACGGTCACCCTTTAATGTTTATTGTAAAATGGTTATTTTGCAAAACTAACAGATCTGGTCTCTCGTATGACGGTAATCTTTACCTGACCTGGATAAACCATCTCATCCTGGATTTTCTTTGCAATCTCAATTGAAAGCTGCTCTGCCTGCTGGTCTGTAACCTGCTCGCTGCCTACAATTACACGTAACTCCCTTCCTGCCTGGATAGCATAAGTCTTTGTAACGCCAGGGTAGGATAGGGCAATGTTCTCCATATCCTGCAGTCTCTTGATGTATGACTCAATAACCTCACGTCTTGCACCAGGTCTTGCGCCTGAAATAGCGTCACCAACCAATACTAGCGGTGAGAGCAATGAGCTCATCTCAACCTCTTCGTGGTGTGAACCGATTGCATTGCAGATTTCCGGTTTCTCCTTGTATTTCTCTGCAAGCTTCATACCCAAGATTGCATGTGGAAGCTCAGGATCCTCATCCGATACTTTTCCAATATCGTGCAAAAGACCTGCTCTTTTTGCAGCTTTAGGGTTCAAACCAAGCTCAGATGCCATGATGGCACATATATTGGCAACCTCTCTTGCGTGCTGTAACAGGTTCTGGCCATACGATGAACGGTATTTCATTCTGCCGATAAGCTTGATAAGCTCAATATGAAGGCCATGAATGCCCAAATCGATACACGTTCTCTTACCGGTTTCCAGTATCTCCTCCTCAAGCTGTTTCTGTACTTTTGCAACAACCTCCTCAATTCTTGCAGGGTGGATACGGCCATCAGTAACAAGCTGGTGAAGTGCAAGTCTGGCAACCTCTCTTCTTACAGGATCAAAAGCTGAAAGAAGAATCGCCTCAGGGGTATCATCAACTACAATCTCAACTCCTGTAGCAGCCTCCAATGCACGGATATTTCTACCCTCTCTACCAATGATTCGTCCTTTGATCTCATCTGACTCAATGTGGAATACTGTAACGGCATTCTCAATTGCAGTCTCAGGGGCAGTTCTCTGGATAGTATTGATAACAATTCTTTTAGCCTCTTTAGATGCGGTAAGTCTTGCCTCATCCATAACATCGTTAATGTAAGACATTGCCTGAGTTTTTGCCTCATCTTTCATTGTCTCAATAAGCTGGGCTTTTGCCTCTGCAGCAGTCATGCCCGCAATGCTCTCAATCTTCTCAATAGCCTCCTGTTTGAGTTTGTCGCACTCTTCACCTTTTCTGGTAACTATCTCAACCTGTGCCTTGAGATTCTCTTTAATTGCATCAACCTCTTTCTGCTTCTTTACAAGCTCCTGGTTCTGCTGGTTAAGTACAATCTCTTTCTGTTTTACCTTGTTTTCAAGCTGATGAATCTGGTTGTTCTTTTCATTTATGAATTGCTCATGCTCGCTCTTAAGCTGCAGGAACTTCTCCTTTGCCTGAAAAATCTTCTCTTTTTTGATATTTTCTCCCTCAGTCTCTGCCTCCTTGAGAATCTGTGCCTTTCTCTTTTTAAGTACCACGTTGTTTACAATAACGTAGGCGGCAACAAATCCGGCAATGGCACCACATAGGGACAAAATTGCAATTGTCATTGTTTCCATCTCTTCTATCTGTTATCTAAAAAATTAATTATAATGTATTAAGTGTTTAAGTTTCTTAAATACAAGCAAGGGGAAGAGGTGTGAAAAAAGAGTGCAGAATATGAAAAAAGCCGCTGGACCCGCTGTTTTCAGAAAAATCTTAAATATTAAGATTTGAGCTCCAATTATAGCCGCAAACTTCCAACGTCCCGATATACGGAATCCCCCTGAGGGTCACCTAGGCCTGTTTTTGTCTGTTGGTCACTCGGTTCTGGTTTATAGTGTTGATTTTCGCAAAGAGCTGTAATCCAACGGCTAAAGAATGTACCGATTATAAAGTATGTCAATATTTGTCCGTAGAGGCAATATATTCATCCAACTGCCTGTCCAGAGCCTTCAAGTCTTCAACCAAATTGCCAAGTTCCTTATCTTCTTCATACTTGACACATTTGACTGCAAACTGCAATAATGACATTGATAATGCGTCCTGGTAATCCCTACCTGCAAACTTGATTCTATAGGACTCTACCATGGCTCTGATCCTTCCTACCGCAACACGCATATGCTCTTCCTCAGACGGATGGATTGTCAGCGGATACTGCCTGTCGGCTATTGTAATCTTTATCCTCTGTTTCTCTTGTTCCATTATCAGTCATTTAACATTGAAATACACTTATCAATCTCCTTCACAATCTTCCCAATTCTCTTCTTAGCCTCCTTCGCATCGCCTGCTGAGATACTGAAAGCATCTGCAAGCTCAATCTGCTCAACCTTCTGCTCCAAAGTCTTTATCTTGTCTTCCTTCTCCTCATTCTCCTCCAATGCCTTCTGCAACTGTTTCTTCAATGAAATGTTTTCAGACAGTGCAACTTCATATTTGGAAATTATCTGCTCTATATGAGCTTTAAGATTTCCAATCACTATTTGACTTTCTGTTCCCATTTTAAAACAATTGCATCAACAAATATAACAATATTTTTGAATAAAATAAAAAAGCCTCTGCAAAATGAGCAGAGACTTTTTCAATATTAATTTATGCTTTACTATAAAACGTTTACATCCACAACTTTATCCATTCCCACTTTAATCGCCTCTTCATTCATTGGAATAAGATGATGATGTCTTGAAGGAAGGGATTTCTCCAAACCTTTAACAACACTTTCCAAAGATACTACAGGATTCTTTTTAAGGAAAGCTCCAAGAACTATCATATTGAATGCCTTGAGGTTACCCATACGGGCGCTCTCCTCTGCCGCATCAATTGAACATATATTTATATCCTTGCGCTGCGGATGCCTTGTAATTCCATTAGGATCATACAGGAGAAGTCCACCAGGTTTGACATAACTCTCAAATTTATCCATAGACTGCTGGTTAAGCACAATGACAGTGTCACATTTGCCCAAAATTGGAGAACCAATTTTCTTGTCGCTAAGTATAACTGTAACATTGGCTGTACCGCCACGCATCTCAGGGCCGTAAGAAGGCATCCAGCTCACCTCCATATCCTGCATAATTCCGGAATAGGCCAAAATCTTGCCCATTGACAAAACTCCCTGACCACCGAAACCTGCTATAATCAATTCTACTTTCATTTTTGTCCATTTTTTCATCCCGACAGAAACCTGTTGGGGGGTTAATAACACTTCAACGGATTTTACCTGTCTTTCAAATCTCCAAGCTGATAGAATGGGAACATGTTCTCCTCCATCCATTTGTTGGCCTGTACAGGTGAAAGTTTCCATCCCGAATTACAGGTACTCACAACCTCTACAAATGAGGTTCCCTTATCCATCATTGAATTTTCAAAAGCTTTTCTTACAGCTTTCTTGAGTTTTCTAACAGCTGCAGCATTGTGGGCAGACTGTCTTGTAACATAGCATGTACCCTCAAGCTGTGCTATAAGTTCTGTAATCTTCAAAGGATAACCGTTAAGCTTGGCATCCCTTCCGTAAGGTGTAGTTGCAGTTTTCTGACCAAGTAGGGTAGTAGGGGCCATCTGACCTCCTGTCATACCGTAAATTGCATTGTTTATGAAAATGACAACAATGTTCTCACCTCTGTTGCATGCATGCATAACCTCGGCAGTACCTATTGAAGCAAGGTCTCCATCGCCCTGGTAAGTAAAGACATACTTGTCGGGATTAAGGCGTTTGGTTGCCGTTGCCAATGCAGGTGCACGTCCGTGGGCAGCCTGTTCCCAGTCTATATCAATATAGTTGTATGCAAGGACTGCACATCCAACTGGTGAAATGCCAATAGTCTTGTCCTGAATGCCCATCTCCTCAATCACCTCTGCAATCACTTTGTGCACTGTACCGTGAGGGCAACCCGGACAATAATGCATTACTGCATCAGTAAGAATAGGAGTTTTGGCATATACCATATTCTCCGATCTGATAATATCATTTACGTCCATAACTCTCTATCATTTATTGAATAGTTTTACAAAAGCTTCATATACCTCATCTGGAGAAGGGACAATACCGCCGTTTCTTCCAAAGAACTCTACAGGAACTTTACCGTTTACAGCAAGTCTCACATCCTCTACCATCTGTCCGGCACTCATCTCTACTGTAAGGATACCCTTCAACTGAGGTACCAGATCACATATCTGCTTCTGGGGATATGGGAACAGTGTCACTGGTCTGAGAAGTCCAACCTTGTAGCCTGCCTCACGGGCCTGGTCAACTGCAGCTTCACAAATACGCGACATACTGCCGTAGGCAACTATCAGATACTCGGCGTCTTCAACCATGTAAGTAGTGTATCTTACCTCATTTTCCTGTATTGCCTTATGTTTCTCCTGAAGTCTGATATTGGTTTTCTCCTGAACATTCGGATCGAGCGCAAGAGATGTGATGATATTCCTGTTCCTGTCAGATGTCTTTCCGGTAAGGGCCCATGGACACTGCTCCCTGATTTCATCTGCGGTTCTTCTTGGCTTGATCTCTCCAAGTTCTACCTTCTCCATCATCTGGCCGATTACTCCGTCTGAAAGTATCATTGCAGGTATACGGTATTTGAATGCAAGATCAAATCCCAAACCAACAAAATCATACATATCCTGGGCTGATGCAGGGGCAAGGACAATCATCTTGTAATCTCCATGTCCGCCACCTTTTACAGCCTGGAAGTAGTCTGCCTGACCCGGCTGTATGGTACCAAGTCCCGGACCGCCACGCATTACATTTACAACCACACAAGGGAGTTCTGCACCTGCAAGGTAGCTCAAGCCTTCAGCCATAAGACTTATACCCAAGCTGCTTGAAGAGGTCATAACTTTCTTGCCTGTTGTTGCTCCTCCATATACCATATTGATGGAAGAAGTTTCACTCTCTGCCTGAAGTACAACCATTCCTGTTGTTTCCCAAGGCTTTTCCACCATAAGGGTCTCCATAACTTCAGATTGTGGAGTAATAGGGTAGCCGAAATAGCCGTCTGCTCCACAGCGGATAGCACCATGGGCAATGGCTTCGTTACCTTTCATAAGAATCTTTTCAGCCATATCCTCAAATTTTATATTTTCACTCTGTATACTGTTATTACGGCATCAGGACATACTGTTGCACAATTTGTACATCCTGTACAATTATCGGGATTCTCCATATAGGCAAAGTTGTATCCCTTACCGTTCACCTGCTTGGACAACGCAATTGTCTGTGTAGGACAATTAGCAGCGCAAACACCGCAACCTTTGCATTTGTCTGTATCTACTACAATAGCTCCTTTTACTGCCATATTCTTGATTTTTAGTTGATTATTCTACTTTTTAAAGAAACCGAAACCTCTTTCAATCCCTTCCATTGTTGCATCCCACCTAATAATGATACCAATAATCAGAAGGATGCACAGAACTACCATACTTTTTGCTGTGGGGGTAAGTTCCTTATACCATTGTGCTAATTTAGCAAAAATTTCCTTAATCATTTCTTTTAATCCTTATTCTTGCATCAACTGCAGTTAAATTTACACTATTTCCCAAAAGAGGGTTTATATCCATCTCAATAATCTCCGGTGCGTAATGACAAAGCGTAGCTACACGGGAGACCATTTCTGCAAATATAACTTCATTTACACCTTCTTCTCCTCTAAAACCCTGAATAATTTTATATCCGCGCAGCCTTTTTATCATTTCACCTGCAAATGCAGGGGAGAACGGCGCCATAGCAGAAACAACATCACCCAAAGCCTCCACAAAAATGCCTCCAAGGCCACACATTACCATTGTACCAAATCCGCCTTCCTTCTTTGCACCTATAAATACTTCTCTTCCCGACAGAAATGGCTGCATGAGCACCCCTGTTGTATCTTTTATTTTCATCATCCTCTCAAACTCCCTCACAAGTGTCTGCTCATCTTTAACTCCAAGGACAACTCCACCCACATCAGTCTTGTGAACCGGACCAACTACTTTCATTACAAGAGGATATCCAATCATTGCTGCGGATGTTTTTGCCTCCTCCAAAGTTACTGCAACAGACTCTTTTGCCCTGTTGATTCCCGCTGCATCGAGCAGATTCTGAACCTGATGTGGCTGTAAATAGCCGTCGGGGGCAGAATTGATTGTCTCAAGGATGAGAGGATAGTTGATGTCGGGATGAAGGAAATCCTCCGAGAAACCATCATACATCTTGCACATCCTTACAAATGCATGGGCAAAATCACACTCGTATGCGAAACAAATACCGCCGTCTGCCCTGAATTTCCTGATAGCCTCGCCGGCGTTGACCGTTGAGGTAAGAATAGGGTATATTGGCTTGCGGGAAGTCTTCATCTTCTCACGTATAAATGAGAAGGTATCTGTCATGTCTGTAAGCCCTGGGCTGCCAAAAATTATGGCCATGGAATCAATCTCATCAAAATCGTTGTTGCAGGCATCAATTATATGTCCGAGCTGCTCTTTTGTACCGGTTGCAAGACAATCTATAGGATTGGCAACAGAAGAACCATGGTAAAGTTTTTCCAGCAAGGCATCTGCCTTTGGACCTTGCAGATGAGGAATGCTTATTCCATGGCTGCTGAGCACATCTGTAAGCATTACCGCAGGGCCGCCTGCATGTGTAACAATGGCTATATTGCGTCCCTTAGGTGTTGGCAATGAAAAGATTGATGCCATATCCACAAGTTCACTGCGGGAATAGACCCTCACTATACCGGCTTTGGCAAAGAGGGCATTCACAGCCTCGTCGGGAGTAGCAAGAGCTCCTGTATGGGAGGTTGCCGCACGGCTTCCTTCCTCGCTGTAACCCGCTTTTATTGCAGCTATGCGGGCTCCTTTAAGGGTTAGGGAACGGGCATGCCTGTAAAGCTTCTGAGGATTGTTGATACTCTCTATATAAAGGAGTTTTACCGGAGAGCTGTCTCCATGGACATAAGTTTCATCCAGATACTCCAGACACTCTTCCACACCAATCTGAGCACAGTTGCCAACCGAAAATACATGTGAGAAGGAGAGACCTCTGCGCACAGCCTCCTCCATAATGAAAACCACTGTGGCTCCTGATCCGGAAATGATGTCTATTCCTTCAGGTGAAATATTTGAAACAGGTTTTGTAAATACACCGGCATAATGGTTGGTTATGACACCTATACAGTTTGGCCCAATCAGCGATGCACCGTATTTATTTACAGTATCAGCTATACGTTTCTCAAGGTGCGCCCCCTCCGGACCATCCTCATGGAAACCAGCAGAGAAAATAATAACAGCTTTACACCCTTTGTCTTTACAAAGTATTTCAACAACCTGAGGGCAAAGTTTTGCCGGAATTGCCAATATCGCACAATCCACCTGCGGGAGGTCCTGCACATGAGCATATGCCTTAACACCCTGAACCTCTTCATTTTTGGGATTGACAACATAGAGCTGACCCTTGTATCCGGTCTCAATCAGATTCCTGAGAGCATTTCCACCAGGCTTGCTGGTATCATCAGACCCGCCAACCACAACAATACTCTGAGGAGATATCAATTCTTTTGCAATCATTAACTTTTGGTTTATAATCCTAACAAATATAACAAAAAATATAATAAAAGAGTAAGGATTTAAGTTAAAAAGTCAATTTAGGTGATTTAGCGGTTGTGTACAGGGCAAAATTCAGTATCTTTGGAGAAAAGTGAGACAAATTATGAGATACTTTACAGTTGATGCGTTTGCGCAAGAGCCGTTTGGCGGGAATCCGGCAGGAGTGGTTATACTGGATAAAAATACATCTTTCCCTGATGACGAAACAATGAGAAAGATTGCTGCGGAAATGAGGTATTCCGAGACAGCATTCGTGCAGCAGAATAGCCCCAAGGAATTAACTGTCAGGTATTTCACTCCTGCAGCGGAGGTGGAGCTTTGCGGACATGCCACAATTGCATCATTCTCTGTATTGAGGGAGGAGGGGATTGTACCGGAAGGGACAACCTGCATCAACCATACAAAGGCGGGAGATCTGGAAGTTATTGTCGGGAAGAAAATACTCATGCAGATGGCTGCACCAGTGATTATAGGAGAATTGGAAGATACCGTCCGCCTGGAGCAGATAATGAACGGTAAAACTCCAGATACCCTTCCAACACTGATTGTATCTACAGGTCTTCCCGACATCATCTTCCCGGTTGGAAGCATTGAGGAGTTGAATGCCCTTACACCTGATATGGAATCCTTGAGCAAATTCAGTGAAGATTTAAAGGTTGTGGGAGTACATGCATTTGCCCTCAGCAATGACGGATTCACTGCACATGTAAGGAACTTTGCACCACTTTATGATATACCTGAGGAATCTGCCACAGGCACAGCAAATGCGGCACTTACATATTACCTGTATAAACAAGGAATTATAGCGGCTGATAAGCATTGCAAGTTTATGCAGGGAGAGGCAATGAAGCGTCCTTCTATTGTAGAAACTGTAATTGAAAATGGAGAAAAAGTATATGTAGGTGGCAACAGCCATATCCTCACATCAGGCAAACTGAATATTAAAAGTGCCCTTTAGGACGTCGTCCCAATGGGCACCCAAACCTAGAGTGTCTGCGCAAAGGAATTGCACGGAGCTACCCTTTCAATCTCCTTATTAAATGAGAACCAGTGCCTTACCCCTTCATATTCAAGGTAGGCATATTTGTATCGCGGATCATTTTCCACAAAAAGCGGGTTACTGAGGGATGATTTGAAATCCCATTTCACAAACCTTTCTGCCGGCTCCTTCTTAATGGAAAGACCGTTGCGGACCCATTGCAGTGAAACAAGCGGCGCAAGAGCAGGGATATGTTTGCAGCAGAAGCGGTAAAGCAAAATACCTTTGTTCTCAAGACTCAGCGGCTGGGTAATATAATCGGTTCCGTGAAGTTCTTCTATCAACTGATCCAGAAGCGGAGCGCCGCTGACTGCAGAAACATGCTGTGCAGGAGCAAACATTTTACAGAACGGCTCACGCCATTTTTCATCATTGAACCATAAATCCAAAATCTTTGAAAGAGTCATTGACTTGCCCAACTGCCCATACGAAATTGCAGGGGTCTGCAGCACCTCATAGGGCGGAAGAGGGGAGTATCTGATACCCAACTCAAAAGCGTTCATGCGGAACCAGGTACCGGGAAGCAATTTCAAAGACTCCAACTGTATCTCACCCGGACATATTCGCATGAGCTCCAAAGTGTCTTCAACCAGTTGCTGATATGTATAACCAGGAAGGCCGGCAATAAGATCTGCATGAACCTCAAATGCAGAGGATCCACAAAGATGCTTCAGTCCCTCAATGGCCTGGATACAAGAACCTTTACGGGCGCATAAATCCAGCACATCCTGCTGGAGCGTCTGAATTCCTGCCTCAAGATGAAGCAGCCCAGCAGGTATTTTGGCCAGGGCATCCTTCAGTTTCCCGACAGATTCAGACTCATTCAAGGGGAACAGCAGTGCAGGATGCACCTCCAGATGGAAATTCAGCCTGCCTTCAAACTCCCTGAAAAGATCAAGCAAATGGAGAGCACGGCGGGGATTGCCGTTGAAAGTACGGTCAAGAACCCTCACCTGACGGATTCCGTGAGCACAAATGTTCTCCAATCGTGTACGTAGCCCATCAATGGGAATATCCTGAACTGGACATTTTTCAATGCCGCTAACGCAGAAACGGCAACTGTTGAAGCAGCCGCGGGAGGTCTCAATCTGCACAAAAGATTTGTCCCAACTGAAAAGCGGCGACTCTTCAGGGCTGCGGAGATCTTTGAATTTTTGAACTGTAACAGCAGAAGTTGAGTGGCATACATTGTGGGGAAGAAGATACTCAAAACCCTCAATTTCTCTCCATGCTGAATCTCCACTAAGCAACGAAGAAATAAACTGCTCAAACATCTCCTCTCCCTCACCTTTGAAAACTGCGGTGATATGGGGATGGGTGCGGAGAAAATCCGAATTGTCACCCAGGAACTCGGGACCTCCAAGGAAAATTCCAAGTGGAGAACAAAGTGCTGAAACCCGCGCCAGAACTTCATTCAGATAATTGATATTGAACAGCCATCCGGTGGCAAAAATGTATGAAGGCTCAAGCTGCGCCACCTGCTGGACAATCTGTGACACAGGACTTTTTACAGTACCTCTTACAACCTGCATATTGCAGGCAGCTGCAGTGGCAGCTGACAGATTGGCATGCAGGGCCGGCAAAGCCAGCGAAGAATGCGACCAGGATGCGTTTATATCTAACCAGATGAAATTCATGTCAAACCAATTTTAAATGCCAAAATACAACAATTTCTGCAATATCCTTCAGAAATATTAAGTATCTTTACAAGTCAATAAAACGCAATTATGAGCACAATTTTCATTAAAGGGGCAACCCTTGGCAACCGGACAAAGGATATCCTCATTGAGGGGAACAGAATAGCAGCAATTGCAGACCATTTGGACAATCTTCCCCAAAACTGCAAGACAATAAATGCTGCTGGCAAAGCCGCATTCCCGGGATTTGTGAACATGCACACCCACTCTGCAATGACACTTACCAGGGGATATAAGGAGGATACAAGCCTTCAGGAGTGGCTTCAGGAGATATGGAAGATTGAGGCAAAGATGGATGAGGAGGCAATCTACTGGGGAACCAAACTTGCCTGCCTGGAGATGATTAAGACCGGAACAACCTCATTCTATGACCAGTACTGGATGATAGACTCTGCGGTAAAAGCAGTAGAGGAAATGGGAATAAGGAGCTGGCATGCCTGTGTGGCACTCAACCTTAAGGACGAAAGCAGAAGCCAGGACATTAAGGAGGAGATAATTGCAGCATATGAAAGATCCCAAAAATGGAATGAAAGATGCAGGATGTCTGTAGGGATACATGCCCCATACACAGTATCTGATGAACTTATACAGTGGTGCAGCAGTTTTGCAAGGGAGAAAGGGCTCACTGTACATATCCACATGTCGGAAACCGAACAGGAGAACATTGATTCCCAAAACCTGAACGGATGCTCTCCATTTGAACATCTTGAGAGACTGGGAGTTCTTGGACCGGAGGTAATTGCAGCACATTGTGTATGGTTGAGTGAAAATGACATCAACATTATGGCCAAATATGGGGTAACTGCTGTACACAACATCAACTCAAACCTCAAGTTGGCGTCGGGAAGCAGATTCCTGTACAATGAATTGAGGGACAAGGGGGTGAGGGTTTGCCTTGGCACAGACGGTTGCGGTTCTTCCAACAACCTTGACATGAGGGAGGCCATGAAGACAGCCGCACTGCTGCAAAAAGGGTGGAGAAGGGATCCGGCGGCCTTCAAATTGCAGGAGCTGATGCAGGTTGCAACAGTGAACGGAGCTCAGGCATTGGACACTGATGCAGGTGAAATAGCCGAAGGTAAACTGGCAGACATTATCCTTGTAGATACAGACAACTACGCATTTGTGCCGCAGCTTGATCTTGTTTCAAACTTCGTTTACTCGGCAAACTCTTCATGTGTTGATACCGTTATATGCAACGGGGAGATTGTTATGGAAAACAGGGTTGTTCCAGGAGAGAAGGAAATTCTGGAGAATGCCAGCAGAATATGCAACAAATTGTACAACAATTAAATACAACAATTATGGATAGTAGAATTGAGAGAATTTACGCTGCAGCGGAATATATTAAAAACCGCATAGGTGAGAAGAAGCCCACAGCCGGAATTGTACTGGGGAGCGGCCTTGGAAAACTTGCAGAGAAGATAGAGAACCCCATAATTGTACCATACAGGGAGATTCCGCATTTCCCTGCCTCTACAGCAGTAGGACACAAGGGAAACTTTATTGCCGGAGAACTTGGTGGCAAGTTTGTAGTGGCAATGCAGGGAAGGTTCCACTATTATGAAGGATACACAATGGAATATGTCACACTCCCCATTAGGGTAATGAAAGTGCTTGGCATAGAGTATCTCTTTGTTTCAAACGCAGCAGGAGGAGTGAACTTTGATTTCAAGGTTGGAGACCTTATGATAATCAAAGACCACATCAACCTCCTTCCCAACCCTCTCATTGGACCAAACATGGAGGAATTCGGTCCCCGTTTTCCCGACATGACCCGTCCTTATTCACCAGAATTGATTGCCACTGCAAAAAAGATTGCTGCACAGGAGGGAATTGCACTTAAAGAGGGAACATACCTTGCCAGCACAGGCCCAACTTACGAGACACCTGCAGAGTACAAATACTTCCGCACCATAGGAGCGGATGCTGTTGGAATGTCTACGATTCCTGAAGTAATTGTGGCAAGACACAGCAGCATTCCGGTATTTGGAATGTCAGTAATTACCAATGAAGCTCACGATGACTACGCTCCCGACTTTGCAAATGACGGAGATGATGTAGTACGTGCAGCCAACGCCGCAGCAGAGAAGATGAACCTGCTGTTTGAAAGGATAATAAGTACATTGTAAAAAAGTGCCCATTGGGACGACGTCCCGATGGGCACTTTCAGGATTGAAAAAGACAGAGATGATTAAGACTTTAATTTTTGATTTGGGAGGGGTACTTGTATCCCTCAACAGGGAGAGATGCCTTGAGAATTTTTCAAAGAATCTTGGATTTGATGATTTTGGAGAGTATTTGAACGCTTATGCACAGAAGGGATTCTTTGCAAAGTTTGAGAGTGGAGATATCAATGCTGTGGAGTTCAGGGATGAGGTAAGGAAACACTGCAAAAAAGAGAATATTGAGGACTACGAGATAGACCAGGCTCTGGACACATTCCTCACACACGTAGACAGCTACAAAGTAAAATACATCATGGAACTGAAGAAGAAATACAATCTTCTTCTGCTGAGCAACGTAAACCCTATTGCCTGGAGCAGATGCTGCGAGCTCTTCTATGATGCAAACGGGATTGACATTGAAGATGTATTTGAGAAACTTTACCTTTCATACAAAGTGAAAGCCTCAAAACCTGACAAGGAGATTTATGGATATCTGATAAAAGACTCCGGCATCAACCCGGAAGAGGCACTTTTCATAGATGATTCACAAGCAAACATTGAGATGGGAGCACAGATGGGGCTGGAGACCATGTACTATGATATAACCAAAAACCTTGAGGAAGAGGTAAACAGGAAACTTAAGGAGCTGGGAGAGCAATGGTAAAGTTTTTCAGCCTCAGCAGCGGGAGCAACGGCAACTGCTATTACATAGGCAACGGCAAGAGAGGCTTTCTGATAGATGCCGGCATTGGCCCCAGAACTGTAAAGAAACGTTTGCAGGAACACGGGATAGATATAGAGGACATTGCCTTTGTACTGGTCTCCCATGATCATATAGACCATATAAAAGGGTTGGGTATACTTTCGGAGAAATACTCAAAGCCTGTATATGCTACAGCAACGCTGCACGCATCGCTGGATAACCACCCGTGCACAAGATGCCGCCTGAAAGGAAGTGTGCGCAAAGCACCTGCAGGGGAGGTGAGCGTGTATGAAGACATCAGGTTCACCCCATTTATTGTTCCGCACGATGCAACAGAAACTGTAGGCTACCACATAGAAATTGAGGACAAGAAATTCACCTTCCTCACTGATTTGGGAGAAGTTACAGACGAAGTGATTGAATACTGCAGGAAATCTCACGTAGTTATCTTTGAGAGCAACTACGACATTGACATGCTCCTTACAGGCCCATACACACCGGAGCTCAAAGCCCGTATCATGCAGGGAAACGGCCACCTGAGCAATGAGCAGGCCGCCTCTGCAATAAAGAGGTTCTACCACAGCGGCCTCACACATATCTTCCTCTGTCATTTGAGTGAAAACAACAATACTCCCGACAGGGCTATGGCTTGTATAACCAAAGCCCTCAGGAGTATAAATGTAACAGTGGGAAAAGATGTGCACCTTTCATGCCTTCCAAGAAGGAACTCATCCGGGCTCTATACGTTCTGACACCAGTCTAAAAAATAAGTTTGCTTGGATTGAAGCCCCTTTCACGCAAGAATTGGAAAATGGTATCCAATGTCTTGCCATCCAGGAATTTCTGGCGGGCCAAAATCCAAAGCAACTTACCGTTTCTGCCACTTACAACCGAATATGAATAGTCCGGTGCAAGCATGATTATATTATAATCAGACGAAAACCAGAAAAAGAAACTTACCCTGAGGTGTCCAGGGCGCAAGGCTGTAGGCTGATATGCTGTACCATATAAGGTTTTGAGCCTGCCACGCAGATTGCGTCCACGATTCTCAACCTTAACGCTATTGTCCGTCATAAGGGTATATTTTGCCTTTACATCAATAAGCCCCCTTTCAAATATATTGTCATATCTGGCAACTTCGTACCATAGACCCATATATTTCTTTATGTCAAACTCCTGTACAGTTCTCTGATGGCTTGTCTTTGGGGTAATATCTGTTGCTTTCATATTTTTTTATTTGTTCAACAACAGAACACCCCAATGGGTTCATCTGAAAATGCTATTCCCCATCAAAAAGATATTCAAGACAGTCGTCGTTATCCTCAAAGAACGCCTTATCCTCATCTGTAAGCTCTTCTTCAGGGAAGTCAAGTACGAAATCTTCGTCGGGAAGAAGGTAGTCTTCATCTATATTATCTTCATCTATGCGGTAAAGCTCCTTGATTTTGTTGATAAGGGCCATAAGATAAACATAATATGGGGTTGTAGGATAAACGTCTGACAGAGAAAGCTCAAGCTCTTGAATCTTGCACTCAAACTCATCCAGATCAAAGTCCTCGGGTATAATCTCCATGTAATTCAAAGAGTCTATGTGGCCACTCTCATCAATGAAAGGGACAAGAGCCTCTTTAAGGTAATTTTCTACTTTTTTAATGTTTTTCATAGTGTGTATCTCATTTCTCTTTTACAATCTCGTAATGCTCAGGGGACAAAGCACCCGGCTCATTGGACAGATGGCTTACAAGACGGAGCTTGTCCTTTGCTATTGTCTTGAAATAGACCGTATCATTCCCAGGAGGAGGAAGAAGCCTCAAATACTCGCCGTCTTCCCTGGCAACCCTAACAACGCTACCCTCAGATTCAAATACTATATCAATACCATCTCCTTCACCATCTATATATGTGGTCTTGAGCTTGTATGTTCCTTGTGGCTCAAGTTTGAGAATATACTCAATGCCGGAACAGTCAGCTGCTGGAAGTGTACCTTTGAATGTACCGCCCATATCAACCCGCAACGGTTCCTTGGCATTTCCCTTACCCGATTTGTTGTTGCCACAAGAGACAGCAAACACTGCCAGAACTAAAAATAAAGCAATCTTTTTCATAACATGATCATTTTGCTTGTGAAGTTAACAATAGTTTGGAACAACAACAAACAATAAGTAAATTTGCTAGAGAAATTTAGCATATGATACCGGTAGAACCATTATTTTCAGTAATTGTACCTGTATACAACAGGCCACAGGAGGTTGACGAACTTCTTGAGAGCTTGTGTGCGCAGACAATGAAGGCGTTTGAAACAATAATAGTTGAAGACGGATCTTCTGTAAGGTGCGATGAAATCTGCAAAAAGTATCCACAGCTGCACATACAATATTATTACAAGGAGAATGGAGGTCCGGCACTAGCCAGAAACTACGGAGCAGAAAAGGCGTCTGCCGAGTGGATTGTCTTCTTTGATTCAGACTGCATTATCCCTCCACTCTACTTTGACAATGCCGCCCGTGAACTGAATAAAGGGGACTTTTCATTATTTGGCGGTCCCGACAGGTCACACCCTTCTTTTACCACACTGCAGAAGGCAATAGATTACTCAATGACCTCCATGATAACTACAGGAGGAATCAGGGGCAACAGGAAAAGTGCGGACAAGTTCTACCCACGTACATTCAACATGGGTATCCGCAGGGACGTATTCAATAAAATAGGAGGATTCTCCAATATGCGGTTTGGTGAGGATGTGGATTTCAGCTATAAGGTTAAAGAGGGGGGCTATGAAAGCAGGCTCCTTACACAGGAGTGGGTATACCATAAAAGGAGGAATACAATCAGAACTTTCTTCAAACAGGTATTCAACTCGGGAATTGCAAGGGTCCATCTTACCAAAAGGCATCCGGGTTCGTTGAAACCGGTTCATCTTCTTCCTGCAGTGTTCACATTGGGAGAGGCGGTGCTGTTACTGTCTGCTGTTTTGTCGGGAATAATATTCGGTTGGGAAATTGCACTGCTGTGCATTTCTCCGTTGTTGGTGCTGGCCGGTGTAATTGCACTTGATTCCACTTTAAGAAAGGGATCATTGCAGGTAGGGCTCTGTTCTGTATGCACCTCTTTTGTGCAGTTGACAGGTTACGGAAGCGGATTCTTGGCCGGTTGGTGGAACATTTATATCCTTGGAAAAGGCAATTATGCAGCTTTTGTAAAAAATTTTTATAAATAATATTAATTATTTGTTTAGAATATTTGTAATTTAGAAAATAATATCTATCTTTGCATCAGAAAAGGGGATGAAACAACAACAAAAGGTTCTGAACCTTGTTAGATAAAAGGATTATAAACATAAAAACATTTATAGATATGGCTACAAAATTCTACAGATGCAATCATTGCGGTAATGTAATTGAGAAATACGTTGATTCTAAAGTTCCAGTAGTTTGCTGCGGCGAGAAAATGCAGGAGCTTGTTGCAAACACAGTTGATGCAAGCACAGAGAAACACGTTCCAGTAGTAACCAAAGTTGACGACTGCACAATTAAAGTTCAGGTAGGCAGTGTAGAGCACCCGATGCTTCCGGAGCACCACATCTCATTCATCTATGTAGAGACAGAGAACGGCGGAATGAAGATCAACCTTAAAGACAAACCTGAGGCTACATTCTGCACATGTTCAGACAAACCGGTTGCTGTGTATGAGTACTGCAATTTGCACGGATTATGGAAGACCGAATTGTAAAATAAGATATAGTTAAGTTTAATAGTTGGAAAAGGACTCCATTAGTGGAGTCCTTTTTTTTATGGATGCCGAAAAAAAGGTGACCACCGGGTCACCCACTCAAACTTATGCCTCAAACAGTTCTCCCATGAACCATCGTGGAAGATTGCAGCCTATATAGTTGCCGAGGATTGCCCATCCCCATGCAGGGAGTATCCACCACTCCCAATTGCCTTGGATAGCTGCCAAAGCATAGTAGTATGCATCTGCAACGCAGTGGGGCAGGCCACAAAGAATGAATACCGGTACTCCAAAAAGCAATGGAAGGTAATGTTTCTTTCTGGCTCCATATACTGCAAGTGTCATTATCATACCTGTTCCGGCTGATGTTACCAGCAGCGAGTGCCAGCTGGCACTGCTTCGGGCATTGATAATACCGGAAAGGTTGGTGACTACGGTGTCGTTTGAAACATATCTTGCAAGGAATGCCGCTATGGTACAACCAATAGCATTCAATAGAATCATAAGGATAAGTTTTGGCCACTCCTTATATGGCAGAAAACCGGATTTACCAGTAAAAAGCTGTGCTCCGCACATGACAACACTCAAAAGACCAAAAGCAAACATTGTTGCTCCAACAGGGCCTCCAACTCTCAAATAAACAGTACCGCCAATACCAATCAGCAGTCCTGCAAAAATAGCCATTAATGTAAATCTTTTCATGTAGGCAAAAATATGTAAAATAGTTTTGTAAAAAAACAGCAATATTTGTTAAATTTGTTCCAAATTTTACCTGACATGAAAAATTTGACTCACAAAGCACACCCATGGCACGGAATCAAACAGGGTGAAAGCTTCCCCGAGGAAGTAAGAGCATTCATTGAAATTGTACCTACAGATACAGTAAAATATGAGGTAGACAAGGAGAGCGGTTACCTTTCATTGGACAGACCTCAGAAATTCTCAAACATTGTCCCATCACTCTACGGTTTCCTTCCAAGAACCTATTGCGGACCTAAGATGGCAGAGCTTACCAATAAAGCATTGGTAAGAACAGACGTTGACGGTGACGGAGACCCACTTGATATCTGCATCCTTACAGAAAAAGACGTTACTCACGGTGACATTATAGTAAATGCAAGACCAATTGGCGGTCTAAGGCTTCTGGACCACAACCAGGCTGATGACAAAATCATTGCTGTACTTAAGAGCGATGCAGTTTACGGTCACATGACAGACATTGATCAGGTTCCTATGGACATCATCCGCCGCCTGATCCACTACTTCAGCACATACAAGGATATCCCTGGCGAGCATACCAGCCGTATGAACTTCATCTCAATCTACGGCCCTGAGGTTGCAAAAGATGTGATAGTACGTTCAACTGAAGACTACAATGATCTGATTGAGAAATAAACATTTATAGGGAGTGACTGAAAAGCCACTCCTTTTTTTCTCCCACGCTATCACTTGTTTTTCCTGAACTTGACAATAAGAATCATTATCATCACCACCAGGAGAAGTGTATAGGAAACCAATCTAAATCCAGTAATGTCTGATCCTATGTATGTCTCAAAAGGATACATCTCGTTGAAAAGGGAACTCGCATCCCAAACCATTGAGAATGTAGTAAATAAAGTAAGATAGAACAAAAGGTTGTTCATTCGCTGGTCATCCCTCTTCTCCCGGTTTTCGTTCTGACGGGCCATCATCTCATAAAGGCGCTGCTTTTCAGCTGTGATATCCAAACCTTTCTCCATTGAACGATGGATAAGGCGTGGCAGGAAGTTATAGGATACATTGTCGAACCAGCATCTGTAATCAAACTCGTCAAACTGCTCAAGAAGCTTGTCGGCACTTTTGTAATTGAGTCTGAAATCGTTGTTCAGACGGAAAAGGTAAAACTTTACATAAAGTTCACTTATATAAAGCATCCCAAAATAATTGGCTACCCAATTGTCTACAATACTGTCGGGAATACGGTTTCCCAACATTGTAAATGTATCAAATAAGGAAAGGGCTTTCCAGTTGTTGAAGACTGAGACTTTTCCATCTTCCATAACTTTGGAAATATAGCTTCCCGATGAGGCATTTGCTGAATTTGAACCGCAGGAACCAACAGGTGAAAGAGTTCCCATCTCAAAAAGAAGGTTATCTGAAGATTCTTCTTCCCAATTGTCCTCATCAACAACAGCTATCTGGAATACCTTGAGCTTGTTTCCAAATTCAACCAATGACGGGTAGCTTGAATTTTCATTACCGTTCAATGCATATTTCCTGTAAATTTCAAGGATAGGTTCAAAAGCCAGTACAGCAAAATCACTGTTGCCTGATGCTATGAAGTTGAGATTCCTCAGAGTGGAGGTAACAGCGGTAATGTCATTGGCATCGGCAATGATGTTCACACGGACAGAAAACATGCATAATCCGAATGGTGCATTATAAAAGGACAAATCTACAACTGAAACATCAATCTGTCTTGCATTCTGGGCAAAACCCACATTCACAGATACCTGTTTTTTGATTTCTCTAACGTACCTGGTAATGGAATTTGCAGAAGGGCCATAATTGAATGCCACAAATTCCGGATAATAAAAATTGCCGGCCATAGAACGTTCCTGTTCAGAAAGCGAAACGTGTTTCCAATTGCCGCCCGGCTGGTAAGATTGTCTTGAAGCAAATGCTCCACAAAGGAATGCTGTATATTTCATAATACACAAAGTTAATGAATAATTGAAAATATTGTCATAAGATTCGTATATTTGGGAAAACAGCAATTATGAAAAATTTCACATATCTCAGAGAGTTGGAAGGTGCAGACAAAGAAAAGGCTGACTTATTGGTTGCCAAATGCATAGAGTCGCTTCCATATACACTCGCAGCACCTGTTAAGAAGATGTTCGCCCACTTGTCCAAACAAGAATACGGCAAAGCGATGAACTACGCTCTGGATTTTGTGGAAATGTCTTCGCAGTACATTTCATCACTTCTTCTGGTGCAACTGATTGGAATTGAAAAAGGACTTCCAATGGAGCAGAGAAAAGTGAACAGGGTAGTGCAGAAAATAGACAACAAACGGCCACTGTCATTGGGTGACTGGATAAATGATATCCTTACACCTCTTCTTCTGGCATCCAAAGAAAGGATGGGGGATGACCGGCTTGTAGAGAGCCTTACAGGAAACCTGCTTAGAAAACAGACTTGCGTGCTGCTGGGAGACAAAAGGGAGCCCAGCGTTGTACAAATAAGAAATGAATACAGGGGACACAGCACAACTCTCTCTGAAAATATATACAAAGGGGTAATATATACACTTGAGCCCCAAATACTCACTATACTCAAAGCGGTTGAGCCGCTATGCAATTGCGAATTCCATTCAATTACAGAAGACGGGACAAAACTGGGCCACAAGGGAGCCGGCACCGGAGTAAAAGGGGATATTGCTGAAGGCGAAGTCTCGCACTACTATGTAGTACAGGATGGAAAAACGACAGACCTTTTCCCTCTGGTAATGACAAACAGGGAGGGGTGCGTATATGTATTCCAGACCCTAAAGGAGGAAAGCATCTGCTACATCTCTTCAAACGAAGAGGCTACAACCCTGAATGACGACAGCAGGAACGATGCCTTTGATGCCATGATGCAGCAAGTGTCACCTCATTTCGACATTTCAAAAGACCTGAACTGGGATGAACTGTCAACCCTTGCACGAAAAGAATCTGAGCAGTTCCTGGCCAAGATCTACAGGGAAAAGAAATATAACCGTGAGCTGTTTGTAGACAGAAAGCTCATCTCACAGTCACTGGATGAGTTCTACAGCAGTGATGCACTCATCTTCCCAATCCTCGGAGAGGCCGGACAAGGAAAGACAAACCAGCTGTGCTATTGGACAGAGAGGCATATTGAGGAAAACAGATTTGTCCTGATATTCTCAAGTACAGATTTTTCCGCACTTACTCTCGACAGCAAATTGAAGGGAATATACGGTTTCCCTCAACGTAAGGACATATCTCGCCTTATTGACAGCCTTCACGAGAAAGCAGTACAGAACAACCAGTACATATATATATTCTTTGATGCAATAAACGAATGTCTCCACTACAAAGGGGAGGAGACACAGATGGGTGTAGCGGCACTTTACAACGCAATCACAAGGGTATTTGCAAACGGGAAGTACAGCAGGTTCAAGATTGTGGCCACATGCCGAAGCTATACATGGAAACATCTGCTGAGCCGACAAGCGCAGCAATATGCACAGTTCACATACTCGCCGGAAGACAACGGGCAGTCATCGATAAGGGGATTTACGGCAGAGGAACTCAAGCAGGCATATGCCATCTACAGGGAACTCTACCAGATGGAGACTGATTTTGAGAATCTTACGCCAACTGCAAGGATCCGTCTTAAAGACCCTCTGATCCTGAAAATTGCATGTACAAACTACTTGTGCAAGGCATTGCCTGAGCTTAGCAAGGATTTCACATCAGTGGCCCTGTTCAACAGGATGTTCAATGACATTGCTTCATCATATGCCGGCAGAAAACAGTGCGAAATCATTGACCTGATTGCCGGACACCTGCTTGACGCCTACGAAAAGGGGACATCTGCAGACAGCATTGGGGAGAGCACACTTAAGAAAGCATACAATAATCCCGACGATCCTCTTCACAAACTGGCATCACTCATATACAAGCGGGACGGCATCTCCGTAGCATATGCAGAACTCATAAACAAGCCGGAACGACCAATATTGAGGGTATCTGAAGATGCAGACAGCGGTGAGAAACATATACAGTTCATATATGAACGATTTCTTGAGTATGCGATGGCAAGGGTATTTGTAATGAGGGAAACCGGAAACGGAACAATAAAGAGTCCTATCCCTGCTGAATCCTATCTGCGCACCCTCAAGAAATCGTCGGGAAGTGTAGTATATATGGGTGCCATGAGGAATGCTATGGCAATAGATATCCTCCGCACCAACGATTACTCCACAATTGTGGAAATGATGCGGGATTATGCAGACAACTACGAGGTATCTTTGCTGGTAGGAGAGATTACAGGAACACTCATTTCTGAAAACTATGAGAAACACCTGTTTGAACTTGCAGACCTGCTTCTTGATACCAATATTGAAAACAGCCAGCCGCTCATTGCAGAGCTCAATCAGATTACCAAGCTGATAGACAGCAACAAGGCAACAGAAGAGATAATTGAAAGGCACAAAGAGGTACAGTCTGCACTGCTGCCGCTTATAAGATTGAGAAAAAATGCAATCATAGCCATACTGAACGGCATTTTCACTACAGACTACTTCAATGAAGGATTGTATACACAGGATCCGTACAGGCTATTGTGGAGACTTATGGACGAGCCAATTACGGATGTTAAGAATGATGCTGTTATGTATATCTATTATCTGTCCGTGAGACAGCACACCATAGATTACACCCCAATAGAGAACAATATTGCCGAACAGATTATCGGGAAAATGTATGACAAGATAAAGGAGAGGTCTATTGTGGGGAATATGGTTATAAGTAAGAGGAGGAATACAACCATATCATTGCTGGAGACCTCTGTGAGGCTGACTGTGCTGCTGATAATAGATACATTGCTGCAGGGAAAAGAAGAGGACAGGGAGAGGGTTGGAGTGCTTTTGGGGCAAATCAAATCTATATTCAGCCATTTTACCGGGAACTTCAAACTCATCAGGGCTCTTATGCCACTGCTGCAGTTCATAATGCGCAAACAGCTTACATTCCAGTCTGCATATGTGAACAATATAATCGAGTATCAGGGATTTTGGGACAATTCAATTGTTCCGGCCGCATCCCAACCGGAGAAATGGAGCAGGAAAACAATGTGTGCACTGCTTCCTATGCTGTTGTATCACAGTTCAGACAGGCAGAGACAGGATGAACTTGAACAGCAGTTCAAAAAGCTTTACGCCGGAATCATTGACGCATACAAGAGCGGAGACAGCATGAGCTACTTTGTACTTGAGCGTGTAATGGTAATTATGGGCAAGGCCGGATGGGAGAATGTAAAGGAGATTGTTTACAAAGTATTTGATGAGTGCAGGAGAAGCGAATGGAGGGATTACACACAGATGTCAATGCTATATAGCCTTTACCAGATTTCCGTATATTCTCATCTGAACCGGGAGCTTATTGAGATCTATGCACGGGAGGCCGAAGATTGGACACTCCGCACCGTTGGTCTGTTCAAGGCACGCAACAGCCACAAGGCAAACACATTAGGTCTGTACAAAAGAAACGTAATGAACTGGTATGCTGTGGTATATTGCACCCACTCATCAGACGGCATGCCATTGGAGGATGATGAAAGATGCGTCCCTCTGTTCTACAATATGATAGACAAGGCTATTGCAGAAAATGACAGGATGCTGCTTTTCCACCTTATTGAAAATATCTCAGAGCTTATTTCTGATTTCGGATACATACACACTTCTCTCAACCTGCTGCTACACATTATGAAAGCATACGATACAGAAGAAAAAGTTGCGCAGCTTGATGCAGTACAGGTGGACAGGGACGGGATATACACCCAGACTCTTGTATCTGCTGTAGGAAACACATTGAGTACTGCCAAGAACTATTTTGCAGAAGAAGTGGACAGCTTCATCAAACGTGATATAGTAGGACTTCCGTTCCCAGGAGTACCTAAATATAGGGAACAGATTCTCTCATATAACCCTAGCGGAGAATCATTATCGGACGTTTTTACACACAAATTTGGAAATTTCCTCATGTGGGCGCTTATAAATGAGCCGGCAGTTGATAAATTTGCAATTGAATCCATGATGAGCGCAGAGCAGGCAAAGGATTGCTTCGACTGGTTCAACAGGGTTATAAAGATTTTGTTTAAAGATATGTTCAACGCTAAAGTATGAAAAAAGTGATACTGTTTTGTATAATTCTGATTGTGGCATGGGCTGCCGCATCGTTTACAAGAGGAATATTTGCCGCAAAAGGTTCTCCAATGGAGGGACTCATCATCACAGGGCACCGTGGAGGAGCCGGATTGGGTGAGGAAAACTCAATTGAGTGCATAAAGAAAGGAATGAAGGCAGGAGCCGGCTCAATTGAAATTGATGTGCACATAACAGCAGACAATCAAATTGTGGTATGTCATGATCCTACTCTCGACAGGACCACCACTGGAACCGGAGCAATAAATAGCCTCACTCTGGAGCAGATATTGGCGGTAAATCTTAAGGACTCCCTTGGAAGGGCAACAGAACAGAAGATTCCAACCCTAAAACAGGTGCTGGATACAATCAACGGCCAGACTGAGCTGCTGCTGGAAATAAAACGCAAAAACGGGAATAATAAGGGGATAGAAGAAATGGTACTGGAAATCCTCAAAGAAAACAACGCTTTGGGTTATACCACCATACAGTCTTTTGATGACAGTGTACTCGAGAAACTCCATTCACTTGATCCGTCACTAAAACTGGAGAAACTGCTGTTTGGAAAGCTATTGGGGCTTCCTGTGATATTTGACGGAACATTCAAGAAGTTCTCTACAGAAAAATACAGCTATATAAGGTCATTCAACTTCTTCCATATGGCTTTGGGCAAGAACCTCTCCGAATACCTTCACAAAAACGGATATAGGACAAGAATCTGGACTTTTGACACCCCTGAGGAAACCCCTCAGATAAAATTGGACGGAATTATCACCGACAGACCTGACCTGTTCTGAAACAGCAGCGGCCGGATAAAAAATCCGGCCGCTTTATTTTTGAAATTGTCGGGAAGAAAATACTCTTACTCAACATATTTTACTTTGGAAATATCTCTTGGTTTTGCTTCTGGAGATTCGTTTGCATAACCGAGACCTATACAGATTACAGGCTTGTAACCTTCACTGAAGCCCAACATTGCAAGGGCCTCAGGTGATTCCATAAGGAATCTTATAGGGCTGCCCAGGCATACTGAGCCAACGCCAAGAGACCATGCTGAGAGCATGATGTTCTGTGATAGCAAACCACAATCTATGGTTGAAAAGTCATAGCCCTGGTCTGCTGCAACAAATACAAGGGTAGGGGCACCCCTGAAGCATCCTTCAACATTCTCAGGCTTAGTGTTTGGATTTGCAGAAACCATAGCGGCTTTAAACTTTGAGATAACCTCAGGTTTGTCAAGCACCTTCACTTCCCAAGACTGTCTGTTCATTCCGCTTGGAGCATTGATGCCGCAATTGAGGATCATATCCATTGTCTCTCTCTTCACAGGCTCCGGTTTGTACTGACGGATACTTCTGCGGGCCATAATGTTTTCAATTACTGGATTCATGGCGTTCTCTTTTTTCTCGTTTTGATTTTCAGTTGCAGGTGCGCAGGAAATCATTGCACTTGCAAGAATAACTGATAAAATTAGTTTTACTGGCTTCATATAAAATAAATTAATTATCTTAGACGTTGGTAAAGGTACAAATTTATATGGAAACACCACAACTCAATACACACAACAAGCAGGAGTTTGAGCCTGCCCATACAGCAGAACACATCCTCAATGCAACTATGGTCAAGATGTTCGGATGCCCACGTTCAAGGAATGCCCACGTGGAGAAGAAAAAATCCAAATGTGATTACATTCTGGATGCGGAACCCACTGCAGAGCAGGTAGCAGCCATTGAGGCAAAAGTGAATGAGGTTATCTCAAGCAACCTTGATGTGACTATAGACTTCATTGCAAAAGAGGAAGCCGCAGCTATAGTTGATTTGAGCAAGCTTCCCGACGATGCATCAGATACCCTCCGCCTGGTAAAAATAGGGGACTACGACATCTGCGCATGCATTGGAGCACACGTGAAGAACACCTCAGAGGTGGGAACATTCAAGATTATCAGCCATTCTTACGAAAACGGCATTTGGAGACTCAGATGGAAAGTGGTGGTAGACTAACCCTTGAATCAGCCGCCAATCCTTTTAAGTGCCTTCTCTTTAATTTCAGGTGTAACAGAAGATGTAATTGCAGAAATGCAGGCAACCAAAGCTGCCGCATCATCTGTTATGCCCAAGAACGGCACCAGTTCCGGAATAAAATCTGTTGGAAGAATAAAGTAGGCAATTGTTCCTACAATGAGAAATTTCTTCTTCAGCGATGTGCTTTTTGAAGAGAGCACATAACGCAAAAGGAAGAAGTTATATTTAATGGACTTGAAAATTCCCATAAGTACACTTACTTGTTTTTCACAAGTTCTAGTTTCACAAAATAGGGTCTGGTAAACCAATCTTTGTTTTCATCACGGAGAAACTCCAAACCAGCGCAATACAAGGCATCTTTATACCACACCATCCGATTTTCAATTCCTTTATATTCTGGAAAACTTTCAAGCCACTCCAGCATCCATTTTGTGTTTTTATAGAATGCTATTTTTTCCAATCTGCCAGGTTCTTCGCCATTGTGTGCATAAAAATGGATAAGTGCATGAAAATCACAATCAAATCCTTCACAACCAGCAAATATGCCAGAGGTAGTATAAACAGTAAAGTCACCCCCCTCCATCACAGTTGGATAGGGTTCCAATTTTTCATTTAGTAAAACAGCTTTCGACTGCCAGTCATTGAAAAGAAGACATACTACATACTCACCATTTGAATAGCGTCGTATATTGAGAATTTCCAAATCTCCTTTAGCATACATTTCCTTTTCTTTATCAGTAAGAATACTGAGTACAGCTTCCTGTACTCTCTTTTTTTCAACAGGACTTACATTTGTATTATCCTCAGCATAAACATAATCGGATGTATGCTGACAGGCTTCCAGGAATTCCTCCCGCGTAACTCTGGTCTCCTTAACGTCATATTTGCAATCAGTTGTACCGGAACATGAACTGAGTGTAACCACCAACAAAACTATGAAAAAGTGACGATGAAAAAACATATGCAGGTAATGCTATTTGGTTGTAGCTGATGATGACCTTTGGAATACCCTCAAATCAAATGAATGAAGAACTGCAAGAAGATGGTCAAACACCTCTCCCTGAAGATGCTCATATCTTAGCCATGCTGTATCTGCAGAGAAGAAATACAGTTCTATAGGCATACCCTCTGATGTAGGCTGCATCTGGCGTACAAGGATTGTCATACCTTTATGAACCTCAGGGTGGTTCTTCAAGTACCAGTCCATATAATGGCGGAAGATGTAAAGGTTCACCTCATCTGTACCTGAAGGCTCAAACCCCTCCATCCACTGCTGCTGCTTGAAGTAATCAAGCTCTTCCTTAGTACAGAAACGGACTGTATTCATGTCAATATTTATAGAGCGTTTGATACGTCTTCCACCTTCATCAAACATTCCTCTCCAGTTCTGGAAAGAATCATTTACAAGTGCATAGGGTGGGATAGTGGTGATGGTCTTGTCCCAGTTACGTACCTTTACAGTTGTAAGGGTAACTTCAATAACATCACCGTCTGCACCATATTTAGGCATTGAGATCCAGTCCCCCGGACGGAGCATATCATTGGCACTGAGCTGTATTCCTGCAACAAGTCCTTTAATGGTATCCTGGAAAACCAACATCAGCACTGCTGTACCGGCACCCAAACCTGTAAGGATTACCAACGGATTCTTGTCCAACAATGTACTTATGATTATGATGGCTCCTATACAGATTACCACAAGCTTCAACATCTGGTAAAATCCTTTAAGAGACTGCCCTTTATACTTCTCGTTCTCGCATGAAATTGCATAAAGCGATGAAATGAACGCACAAAACAGTTTTACAGCAATAATAATAATGTAAATCCAGATAATCTTCAAAGACCACGAAAGCAACACCGGCATGCCATGGAGCGCAAGTGGAAGCAATGCCGAAATGACAATAGGTGGGATAAGTTTACATACATTACCAAGCACTTCATCACTAAGAATATGGTCATCCCATGAATTTCCTGTCTTGCTGGTAACCTTTCGTATAATTGGAATAACAACCTTACGGCATACCTTGCTCAGAATAAACGCAATCAGCAGAATAACAGAAATTGAGGTTGCAGTAACCACCAGATTAACATAGCCTTCAGCAATACCCAACTGCTGCAGCAACTGTACAAGTTCAGTATTTATCAAATTCATAATTTCAATTGTTTTACGCAAAAATAAGATATTTAGTAGAAATTACCTCATCCAACCATCCACACAATAAATCTTCTCTAGAAGTTTTCGATCAGCTCCAGTTTCCACATCCCGGAACCAAACCTCAATCCTTGCAGCATAATAATCACCAAAATCGCCTTCATAGATTACAAATTCCTTTTTCCCGACAATTTTTGCAAAAGATGAATTAGCGTGGATTTCAACTTTACTTGCTTCAGTCAATCTCTCCTCAGAAAGTCTATAATTATCAGTAACCTCGTAACATTTCAAGAAGATTTCACCTGCTGGAAGGGTGCCATAATGGAAATCATATTTATAGATGCCGCCTTGTCCAGGATTGTCCCAAATCTGCAGCCAAGTGTTTGAATCGGTGCTATCAACTTGTGCAGTTTCATCCTTATCTTGACATATAAAGGGATCTCCACTCTTCAAGGGGATGTTGTACTTTAAATCTATGGGAATAGGATGTGAACGTCCAAAACCGTCGGGACTACTCATTGCAACGAATGTTGAAAATACTCCTAAGGTTAACACTATAAATGCCGATAATCCGAAAGAAACTGCAAATTTCTTCCATTCTTTCTTCCTCGCAAGGAAAAACCAGGAAACCGGCAATGCCAAAATCGCAAAAAATGTGAGAATGCCAACTAAAAGATTGAGGAAAGTAGGATAGCCAAGCATGAGCAAAATGCTCACACACAACAGCGCTGCAAGAAGAACAGGCAGTGATAACCAATAATGTTTAAGAAATGTTTTCATAGGCAACAGCATAATATCCTGCAGCAACAAACAATATACCAAATATCACGCTTACAGCAACATACGCCGCAAACGACCAGAAATTCCCCTGCTGCAACATAGCCAGCGCCTCCTTGCTGAAAGTAGAGAAGGTTGTGAAACCGCCGCAGAAACCAACGGTTAAAAACACCGCAAGACTCCCCGCTGCATTTCCCGCTTTAGTGAACCATCCCCACAGCACCCCAATAAACAGACAACCCAGCAAATTAACAGCAAGCGTTCCCCACGGAAAACCTTTCCCGTTCATCAAAACGGATATCAAATACCTGAATATACCGCCAATGCAGCTGCCAGCACCAACGAGGACTATATTTTTTAGAAGATCTGAAGTCATATGCTGTAATTTCAAGTATAACTTCAACAAAATATCAACTCAAGCATAAGTTTCTGGTGCAAATTGATGTCCTCTAAGTTCCATTCCATACCGGAAGGCCTGATCAACTGGGCATTGTCAATGGCAATGGAATTGTCTTTGCACATCTGCATCATTATCTTAAACTTAAGGGATGCTACACCTACAGGATTAGACTTGCCGTCTGAATAGTGGAGGAGCTTGGTCTTTGGATCCCAATTGGAACCGGAACTATTGAAATCAGAACCAATCATGGCAAAGTTTCCAAAGCAGTTAATTTGCTTGATTCCAAGATGGAATTTATCGGCTAGTTTATCATCAACTGCCTTGGCTCTTGGATAATAGTGTTCAAGGCTCTTCCTGGTACGTGAGAAGTAAAAATTGTTGAAGATATCAAGTTCAAAATCACTGCAGCCCAACTGCGCAAAAAAGGCATTGCGTTCTAAGGAACCTTTCTTGTAATCCTTTCCTCTCAGACCATCAGCGTATTTCTTCCAGATTCTGTAATCTGCATAATTGAAAACATACAACGGAATATCAGCGCTGCCAAAAGTAAATATCTTCTCAAATTCAGCTTTATAATCCAGGTCACTGTCAATTGTATCAACCTGCAGATTGCCATCAGCCAACAACGCATTGTCAAAGGCATTAGGACCAGGCTGTTTCCTGTTGGTAAGGCATGAAGCATTCAGATATACATCATAGAAATATTTGTCCGCGAGTTTCCTCAAGAATACAAGATACTGGTTATGAGACTCCTCAAAATTCTCAAACAGATACATCAGACAATAGAACAGATAGTTCTTTCTCTGTTTTGCAGTAAATGCAACTTCAAACATTGATAACAGATGCACCAATTCCTTTTGAATATTAATATCATCTGAAAGATTCTTCGTATACCTTCTGTTTTTGTTTCCTTCCCGATAGAAATACTGAAGTTTCCATGGATTGTCTCCGGACTCCTCTTTATCTGATAAGGTGTGGTGGACAATGAAATTGTCGAGAAGATACCTTGCCTTTAAAAGATTGAATGCAAATGTTTTGGCAAATTCTTCCTTGTCTTCAATTGATTTTAGAACTTTGGTAAACTCATTAAGGAGTTCTTTATCGTCTAGAATAAATTTTGTAGGATCAAATCCCTGCTCCTTCATTCTATGAAGTTTAAGAACTATAAGAAGGAAATTGGGGAAATCTATAATTGGCTGGAACTTGTCTGAATAGTCAATTGCAGATTCTGTTTCAATCTTGGAAACAGGCAACTCAAGAAGATTGAGGATAGATTCCCTGCCGGCTGTACTGCTCTGCGAAGGGATATCTTCAAATGAAGTGACAGTGAAATCATGAAGGTATTTTCCAAACACTTTCTCAGAAGAGAATAACTGCTGGATATAGACATTCATCTCACTGCAGGCTTCCCAGATGCGGCTGAAAGTCGCCACCTGGTTCCGGTCCTTAATATGTTGGCTGAGAAGTGACTTTACAATCTCGTGCATCTCAAGCTGCTCTCCACGGGAATTCATCACCTCAAAATAATGGTTAAGATCAACATCTTTGGGTACCTGATAGTGGATTATCTTCACATTGTTTGTAAAATAGCTTTTGAATCTTTCAAAGTCCTCATGTTTTTTTATTGGATCTATTGCATCTTCAGCAAACCTATATCCGCGCTGGATTCCCATGTCAACAGTATCACCAAGGTTGGGGTAGTTGTGAAGGTTCCCGATAGTGGATGCTGAAATCTTCCTGGCGCTGTAGGTGAGTTTGTTTGTGATTGGTTTTATTCCAAGGGCGTTTAGCAATATATAGATGGTTGTAAGGCGCTGCTGGCCGTCAATCACCTCATACTCAGTATCATTTCTCTTGAAAGTAACCAAAGTCCCAATATAGTATGAAGATGCTGGATCTTTGGTGAACGAATCGTGCACATCCTTCACTAGCATTGAAATCTCTTCCTGTTCCCACGCATAGTTGCGCTGATATACAGGAACCACATAGGTTCTTGGAAGTTGGCTTTCAAGATATATCTGTTTTATAGAATTTTCCTCTAATGGCAAGTTCCTTTCCATAGTGCTGTTTACTTAGTATAAAAATTGTTGGCCTTGAAAAAATGGAGATAGGTCTTGTATACCCCGTTCTCAACTTCATCAACTTTTCCATTGTCAAAATACCATTTGGCATCTTGGCTCAAGATATCGTAACGGAGAGGGACAAGTCTGTCTGAGAGGGTGCTCAAAAGTGATACAGGAGTATCAGAATCCAAAATCAGCTTGTACATATTCATAGAGTTGACCACATCACCTGAATTCCTTTCCAGAATATAATTCTGAGCGGAATGCCATCCCAGATGCGAATACTGGGCCCTCAATGAATAGGCCCATACAAAAGCATATACTACAAATTGCTCAAACAGAACTGTATCTGACTGAGTGGGGTAGGTGGCAGGACAAAAGCGGTCTACATATAGAAGCAGAGCCGTATTGAACATAAGACGGGCAACGCCGTTTCCAGCACCTTTTCTGAAATACATATCCAATGTCTTCACAATCATATTCCCCTTTATATAGAAACCCTCATACTGGCTGTTGTCTTTTATATCATGGAGAATATCATAGTAATGTTTTGTATAGTCAAAAAATGGTTTGCCGGCAATGACAGGAGCATTGAGCTGGAATGCATTTACCTCCTTTGTGCCTGACACAAAAGGCATTGCAGATGAATTCACCATTTGGGCATATGAATAGGCACTTTTGTAGAATTGTGCGTAAGGTGTCCTGTCGGACCTGCTTACCCCTTTGAACTTAAAGATATTGTGTTGGGTGAGGCCATAGGCCCAATTTCCATTGATCCACTCTTTTATACGGTACAGATACTCTCCAAAAAAACTGGAAAGTTGATTTTGCGGAATCTTCTCCCATTCCATAACTATCTGCTCCGTACGTGTCTGGTCTATATCTGTCATCTCCCTCAAATGATAAGCCTTAAGCAGATCATGCGGATACAAAGCCTTGCCTCTGGCATTTTGGGAATCAAAGAACTGGAAAGCCTCAGAAAGTTCATCTGTAATCACTACAATGAACTCACACTGATTCTCTACAAACGCCCTCAAACGTTTCATTTCTCTAACATGATCCGTACTCCTTACATCAGCAGTTCCTCCGCAGATCCTTCGTCTGAAAGCATTCAGATTATTGGGAATATTATTACGGTTGAACTGGTTGGCATACACATTCTGTCCAAGAAAACTGATTTTACCCCTTGGACCTTCGTCCTCCAATTCATAAAGTGCATACAACAGCAAAGAGAAAGTTATTGTCCTCTGCTGTCCGTCAACGATATTATATAAGACATTATCACCATCCTCCTTTCTGTGCAGGATCAATGTTCCAACCCTGTATACCTCCTTGTTGTCATTCATAGCTTCAATGACATCGTCGAGAAGCTGGATTGCATTGCGGGCTGTCCATTTATAAGGACGCTGGTACTCAGGTACAGAAAGGGTTACATTTTCAAGCAGCTTTCCGTCCTTTTTCCTGGTAATTCTATTTCCAAGAAGCAAATCGCCAATAGTAGCAATTGCAAGAGTAAGATTATCCATCACAATGAGTAATTATAACATCTCAAATATACAAAATAAGAGTTTTATAACTAACTTTAACACAAAATTAACTGCAGTACTATATGATTATCTCGTATTCAACAATCGTCATCATCGCAGCTATTCTCGGATTATCTGCAACGCTCACTTTTTTATTCAAAAAACACATTCCGGTGCTCGCTAACTGGAGGATTCTGCTTTTCGGTACAATTCTGACGGGACTTATATTCGGATTACTGCTTAATTTGCCATTAACAGAAATATATCTTCTGGAGGATGAAGATTCGGACAGCTACCAGCGTACCGTCATCTATTCTTATGGCAGTCCTGTAATCACACTTTCGGATGGAGAAGAAATTGACACCAAAGAGCTGGAGTTGAGAATAGGAAAGAAATACGGTTTCAACGCCTCTTCATCAGGCATGCTGTTCTACAGCGTTGTATACACACCAACAGAAGGAATAAAACTATTTGGTCAGAATAAAGAATTTGACAATCCTGATCCAATATACATTGAAAGCGGCTGCTACGAAGAAGTGGAAGAGAGACCTGATTATTGGTTTATGGAAGCACCCGCACGCATAGAAACCGAGTCACACTGGATAATATCACTCTTTGAATCAATGTTCAATATCGGTAAAATAAAATGGAGCGTGATACCTTACACTTTGGAGAATGATTAAATCTACCAACTCCACAATCACCTCCCCACGCTGTCTATACCACGCACCGCTAAGCAGTTTCATCAACAGCAACAGTGCGGAAATACTGGGCAAGATAGTAGAATCGTATCATGGAGATAGCCAAACTACAACAATTGAGTCTTGGTGTGAGGAGATAAGGATCCTTAAAGAGCAGCTTGGAGAGTGGGCTTCAGAAGATGCACATATCATCTTTGAGTACAATATTCCAAGGTTGGGTAAGAGGATAGATGTTGTATTGCTTTTAAGAGGAATAATATTTTGTCTTGAGTTTAAGGTTGGCAAGAAGGAGGCTTTACAGAGTGATCTTGAGCAGGTTTTGGATTATGCTCTAGATCTGAAGAACTTCCATTTATACAGTGCCAAACAGCCTATAGTACCGGTTCTGATTCCTACAAACTACCCGCGTAGAACAAACGGAATACACAATTCTGTATATCATGACGGTATTACAAACCCATTGATTACAGGGGAGGAAAACATCAACTATATCATAAAATCTTCGCTGACACAGTTGGAGCAGGAGTATGAAAGCTCTTCATGGGGCTACAATTGGATCATAAGTCCGTATTCTCCAACTCCAACCATAATTGAAGCAGCCCGAACATTATACGAGAACCACTCTGTTGAAGACATTACCAGACATGAAGCTGACAACGCTTCTACCGATGCTACCATCTCGTATATACTGGATGTAATAAATCACAGTAAAGAGAACGGCCTTAAGAGTATTTGTTTTGTAACAGGTGTCCCTGGTGCAGGAAAAACTCTTGTAGGACTAGATGTTGCTATAAAGCAGACATACCAGGATGGTGCAAAAAATGAAGAGAGTGGAGCTGTATATCTGTCGGGAAACGGACCATTGGTTGCAGTTTTGACTGAAGCACTTGCTCAGGACAATCAGAAAAAATGCAGGGAGAAAGGAGAGAAGAAAAATTTATCTGACTCCCGACGAGAAGTGAGTGAGTTTATCCAGATCATCCATAGGTACAGGGATAACATGTTGGCTAAAATCAAGAACCCAGTAGAGAATGGTGTTCTGGAGATTGATCCTGCAAAAGCAGTCAAAATGGAACATGCCGGATACGGAGAGGTTGAGCATGTGGCTATTTTTGACGAGGCCCAAAGGACTTGGACTCATGAAAGACTAGCTTCATATTTGAAACGAGGCGGTACTTATGGCAATAAGCTTAAAGTACCAAATTTCCCTGTTTCTGAGGCATCATTCCTTATTTGGTCTCTAGATCAAAGAAAGGATTGGGCAGTAATTGTATGCCTTGTTGGTGGTGGTCAGGAGATTAACACTGGTGAAGCAGGAATCTCTGAGTGGATTAATGCTTTGAACACCCAGTTCCCTCATTGGAAAGTATTCATATCAAATAAACTTATTGAGCCGGAATACGCTGAGGGAAAGGTAAATGAATTGTTGGCAGACAATACTAATGTAACATATTCTGATTCTTTGCATCTGGCTGTCAGTATGCGCTCATTCAGAGCTGAGACACTGTCGGGATTCATACATTCATTATTGAATTTTGGAAGTGGGACAAAAAATCTCTACAAGGATGTTTCAGATAAGGGATACCCTGTTTTGCTGACAAGAGATATTGAAAAGGCCCGTATGTGGCTACGCTCAAAAGCAAGAGGGACACAGCAGACAGGTATTTTGGTTACGAAGGTTGCTGCAAGATTCAAACCTCAGGCTGTAAATGTGCTTGCACAGGGTGATGAGAATGCTGTACATTGGTTCCTGGAGGACAAGAGCGATATCCGTTCTTCAAACTATCTGGAAGAAGCTGCCACCGAAATTCAGGTGCAAGGTTTAGAGTTAGATTATGCGTGTATTCTTTGGGATGCAGATATGAGATACACCTCAGATGGCTGGGGATTCTATAAATTTAACGGCAAAAACAAGTGGAACTCAGAGAATAATCCAGAGAACAGGAAATATATGCTGAATGCTTATAGGGTGCTATTGACTAGAGCAAGACAAGGAATTGTAATTTGCGTACCTAAAGGCAATAGCCGTTTGAATTCTGAAGGCTTTCCTGAAGACGCAACAAGACTGCCTGAGTTCTACGACAGTACATATGAATACTTCAAAAGCATAGGCATAAAGGAAATCTGATCATGAAAACAATAGAAGTAGTAGCATCAATTATCATAAAAGACAGCAAGGTCTATGCAACCCAGCGCGGATATGGTGAGTTTAAGGGGTGGTGGGAGTTTCCTGGCGGGAAAACTGAAGCTGGGGAGAGCCTGGAGGATGCGTTGAAGCGTGAGATAAGGGAGGAACTTGGGGCAGAGATTAAGGTAGGGGAGTTGCTGGATACCGTTGAGTGGGATTATCCTAACTTCCATCTTACTATGCATTGTTTTGTATGTTCTTTATTGTCGGAAACACTTCAACTTAAAGAGCATGAGGCTGATGCGTGGCTTGGCGCAGAGTCATTGCATAGTGTTAAGTGGTTGCCGGCGGACGAGGGGCTGATTCCGCGGATACATGAGCTATTGGGTAGGGGCTGAGATGAATCTGTCGGGAAGAAAATATGTTGTCTAATAATGCAATAATATACGAAATAACTAAATTTGTATTTGGAGAAAGTAGTCTATAATATGGAACAAGATAAAAAGAACGTTTTTATAAGCTATTCACGTGCTGATTATAAGGATGAAAATAAAAATGTGATTCCTGGAAACCCTATATTAGTAATAAAGGAAGCATTTGATAAAGCAGGAATTACTTATTGGTTTGATGAAGATGGTGTTTTTGCAGGCGATACATTTGCTCCTGAAATTGCCAGAGCTATACACAATTGCGATATATTCCTGTATATTTCCAGTGAGCGATCAAATGCGTCGGAATGGACCAGTAATGAGATTGCTACAGCACATGCGTATAAGAAGAAGATTATTCCGTTTCGTGTTGACAATTCCGTTTATAATGAATCAGTTATAATATTTATAGCCAAATTAGATTATATTGATTATGCTTCAAATCAGTCTTTGGCCATATCTCGTTTGGTTTCCGGAGTGACTGATTATCTGACACGCCAAAAAGCGCTTGCTGAAGAAAAGGAGAGAAAAGATAAAGCTGAGAAGGAAAGAATAAGACTACTTAAGGAAAAGGAACAGGCCGAACTTGCAACTGAAATTGAACTTTCTGCCAGAGAGCTGAATACAGACGAGGGAAAAGCCCAAGACAAGCGTCGTAGAATAACCAGAAATGCACAGAAAATTGAGGATGAAGAGACTAGAACCCAATTGATTGAATTGATAGATCAGTCAGGTCCTATTCATTTAGCTCATAAGCATGAGAGAGCTAAGATGTCATCTGAAATCAACAGCCTGAAAGAAGAAATTGAACTACTGAATTCAAAAGGTATAGATAAAGATACTGTTATTGTTAAGAAACCTATATCAAACAAAATATTAATTTTTACAATTTGTGTGGCAATTGTAAGCTGGGTTGTATTGTTGATCCCTGACAAAGAATCTGTAGAGTTAGATAAACTATTACGTGAAAATAGATATTTAGAAAATAAACTTGTTACACTTGAGACATATAAATTCCGAACTTTGGATCTTGAAAATAAATTAAAGGATAATCCAATAATAATACTAGGCGCAGAATTAGCAAATACCAATTCTGTGGAAAATCCTGACACCATCATTGTAAGTTACAAAGAACTTATTCATGGAGTAGAAGATATGCCTATCAACATTATTGCAGAATGGAAAAATTACAAGAATGAAATACAATATAAAATAACACAATATACTATAACCAGATCCGGACTTAGAACTGAAGGAACTTTTTCAATCCCTACTAAAGAGCTTTTTAAAAACTTTAATACAGATATGTACATAGTTATATCGTTTAAAATCATGAATGGTGATCAACTTCTGTACAAAGGAAAGATATCAAGGAAACAGGTAACAAATAAAAAAATGACTAACACTCGACAAACAAAGTGTTTGTAAAGATATGTATAAATGAGATAGTCTGACTGTACAAGAACTTAGAGAACTTCTTAAATAAATTGTTCAACAAATATATGTGTACTAGAAATTCAATATTTATATTATCTTTGCAACGTCTAAAGGGAATTCGTAGAAGGGATGACAACCCTTATTGCTTTGCGGTTTCGAGCCCCAACGCTTAGGAGGATGACCCAAAAAAATAAAGTGGGTCGCTCTCCTTTTTATCCTTAAAATCTCTTCTCTGTCGGGATAAAATACACTGCATAATCCATTTCATCCTTAATGACACCTCCAAACAAGGACAAAATAACTTATACATTTCGTCCTCAAATCTGCTCTTCCATAAGGACAAATTGCACAACTGAAAAATTTTGTCCTAAAAAATCACTTCTTCCCAGGATGCTTTTCTTTAAAGAAGAACTTTTTAGTTATCCTCTTTATTATTTCATACACCTCAACGCCTCCTCCTCAGAGATAGGAGAGAACCTCCTGAAAGTCTGGCCGTCTCTGGTAACAGTTTCTTCAAACATAGCTTTTGGGCGGACCCAGATGCCTTGTTCTCCGTACATGGCCTGGTAGACCACATAGTCCTCCAGCGTTTCTGAATGTTTCGCTACATGGAGGACCTTGTAGATATTGCCTTTGAAGTGTATGTAGTACTGGGTCATAAAAATTTACAGCTGTTCTATTTCCTGAACAGAAAGTTTAGTTACTTGAGCTATATACTCAACGGAGGCGCCAGATTGCTTCATTGAAGCTGCTACCTCTTTTATTCCTTCTGCTCTTCCTTCTGCTCTTCCTTCTGCACGTCCTTCTTCGCGTCCTTCTCTTCTACCTTCCGTTCTTTGCCACATATATTCATTCATAGTGTCACGGTAATATTTCAATTCAGCTTCATATTGGAATCTTTCTTTTTCAGATAGAGACTCAACATCGGCTGTATCAAGGACTTTGTAAAAAAGTTCTTTTTTATCGTCGGGAAGATTAGTTTGCTCAACCTCTTTTTTCAATTGCTCAATTGTCTTCATATTTTTATGCATATGGTTCAGCAAATATAACAAAAATTCATATTCTTCGGAGCAGTCTGATATGGATTCAGCTTCCAGGCATGGGATTTGCAACATAATGATATTCAATTTGTCTGAGAACAAATCTTTATTAATGGCGTCATAGAGAGCATAATCTTTTCGCAAAGAAGGGTTATTGCCGAATTTAAAGTTCATAAGGCAAATTGAATAGACTTTCTTGATATCTGCATAATCCCAATCTTTACCCCTTTTTCCCATCTTGGTAATAAGAGAGCATGTGTAATAAAGAATCCTGTCATTAAAATTGCTCTTGGAACAATTTTGCATCTCAACAAGGAATCTCACACCTTCTGAGTTCACGCATATCAGATCAAAATAACATCTTTTCTGGTCCTGTTGATCGGGAATGAATTCAGTGTTGACATAACTTATACTCTCAATTTTAGATTTAGGTTCAAGAAGAAGATTCAGGAAACCAATTAGATTATCCTTGTGTTCTTCTGAGCCGAACAAACGTTTGAATCCCCAATCTACAAAAGGGTCCATAATCTTACCCGCCTTGCACTCTTCCACTTGCACTTGCGGTTTTTTACTTGAAAAATTAAGTGACATAGCTTTGTTAAAAATGTTCGGAAGTAAAGCTATACAGAAACATATAGTTATCATGCCTGAAAAAGCAAAAGTTGGCCTAAGTGGTTAGATTTTGCTTTTTTCTAAAAAAATTTACTCATTCAGGAGATAAGTGATGCAGATATTTTTTAGTAAATTTGTAGTAAGAAATGTTTTATATCTATGATTGATTTTGAGAACGGATGCGTCTTCAAGCTTAAGAAGGTTGATGATGAGAATTTGATCAAGGATCTGGAACCATTGATGGTTGCAGGGGAGAATGTTCTTGGATGCTACAGGGATATTAGAGATCATGTGGTGTTTACAGACAAGAGGATTATAGCTGTGAACATTAAGGGACTGACAGGAAAGAAGAGAGTCATAACTGTAATTCCATACTCTAAAATCACATTATTTTCGGTTACAACCGCCGGAAAGCTTGATATTGACAGTGAACTTGACCTTTGTTTCAGTGGCGTGGGGAATGTAAGGTTTGAGTTCCGCGGGTCTTCAGACATTCTTGAGATAAGCCGCATCATTTCATCCACTGCCATGAATTGAAATTCCAATAAAAAAGGGGTAGTTAACTACCCCAAAACCTCCTCGTACATCAAATAGTGGCATTCATCCATGCCAAGTTTCTTGTATACCTGCTGGGCTCTGTAGTTGGTTTTATCTACGTAGAGACGCACCTGTGTTACGCCTTGCTCGTGAGCCATCTCTTTAATTTTGGCGTACATGGCTCTATAGGCTCCTTTGCCACGATACTCCGGTTTGACATATACGCTCTGTATCCACCAATACCAGCGGTTGGTCCAGTCACTCCACTCGCGTGTAAGCATAAGACTGCCAATAGGCTGGCCGTCTGCGCGGGCAATGATATAGGTACCTTTATATTCATCTTCCATTACTGCTGCAACACCTGGCGTTACGCGAGCTATGTCAAGGGTAGTACCCTCAGACTCTGCAGCCATGTCTACCTGAAACTGCGCAATGGCATTGATATCCTCTTTGGTTCCTGTAGTAATCTGATAATTGATAAATTGTTTTTCCATGTCCTGACATTTAATATTTCTCAACAAAATCCTTAATCAAATTGAAAATTGGTTCATAATTGACAAAGATAGTGTTTTTATAGGTATCATACACTGTATGGTAATATTTGTACGCATCACCGCCCTCGTTCATAAGGAATATACAAGGAACGTTTTTAAGGGCAAATGGCCAGTGATCGCTGTTGCCGTCAATCTCGTGGCGGTCCATAGCTTTAAAGTATCCTTTCTCAGCATTTACCTTCTCAAACAGTGAATACCCTTTCATTCCCTCTTTGCTCACCTCGCAGTACTGTAGAGGGTTGTTGTCTGCAATCATATCAAGGTTGATAAGGTATTTGATCTGGCTTAGAGGTGCAAGCGGGTGCTCCACATACCACTCAGAGCCATGCAGGTTTGAATCCTCCCCGGAGAATGCAATGAAGTACATGTCGTACTCAGGCCGGTTCTTTGCATAGTATGCAGCAAGGGTAACAATTGTTGCTGTACCGGAAGCGTTGTCATGGGCACCAGGGTAGTAGGTCTTCTTGCCAAGCTTGCCAAGATGGTCATAATGAGCAGTAAAAACATAACAGCTGTCATGTTTCTTGCCCTCAACTTTACCTATAACGTTAAAACACTCGTAGTTCTCAAGGAACTTGTTCTCCATATCCACTTTAATGCTCTTTGCATCTTTAGGGAAAGATGGTTTCACCCAAAGTACAGGTTTCTCCCTGACTGTCTCGCCGTAGGCCTTATAGAATTTCAAAGGCTCCTCCCAGGTGTAAAGCATTCCCGAGCAGCTGCACTGCTCTTTGCTGGCAATTCTTCTGAAGTCTGCAGAGTGTTTGTATGTGAACATGAAGTCACAGACTACAAAGGCACCCCTATACTCAGGAGACTCCAGGTCGGCAAAGATTTTGTCGGGATTATAATTCAATGTATCAATGTAATAGATCTTGAACTCCCCTTTAAGTCCAGGATTGAACTCCCTTACTGTGAAGTCCACTCCGGGGATGAACTTCTTGCCGTCAACACTTACTTCCATTTTACCTGGGAAAGTATTGATATTAAGGGTAAACGGCTGGCAAACAACCTCATCCACACCTGCTTTTGCAAACTCTTTTGCAAGGTATTTTCCTGCCTTGTTTGCCCCGTCCTCAGCATATCCGCGCCCCTGATATTTTGCAGAACTGAGTTCCTTTACAATCTTTTTATAATGGGCAAGATCCTGTGCCCCAAGCTGCATGGCTACAGAAGCCAACAACAGTATCAGAAGTTTCTTCATAAGTCATATACAAATAATGATTATTTAGCAAAGATAATGAGTGTTTTTTGTAATTTCGTAGATTATTTGTCAGTTAATACATTACCTTATGATAAATTGTATATTTCCTATAATTCTATGTGTAGCGGCATGGGCTGTCTTTTTAGGTTTTTTACTGTTAAATCCTGTAAAAAGGGACCGTTGGCTTCATGCAAAGTCGGGATGGGGCGTTTTCTGGTATTCTCTTGGAGTCATCATATGCATTCTATGCACTATATGGATGTTTGCCGAGTTTTTCAAGATACAGTCTGGAGAAATTTTTTCTCACGGAAATGTTGTGGCATCAGGAAAGGAATATAAATCAGCCAACACCCTTTGGGATGTGCTCTGCCAGTTTGCAGATCCGGGAAACATACATCAGTCAAACGGAAATGGAAAATGGATTGCATTGGCAAGTGCAATGGCTGGAGTAATATGCCTGTCGGGATTACTTCTCTCTTCATTGGTGAATTTGATTACCCACAGGACCAAGAAATGGAGACAAGGACTGATGAGGTATAATTTCAGGTTCTTAAATTTCTGGTTCAGGGAAAAAGGATTTGTAGCCATCATTGGAGTAAATGAACAGACCTCTTCAATTGTAAGGCAGGCACTCAAGAGGGATGGTGTGAGTTTTGTGCTCATACAGACAAGAAAAGATGTGGAGAGGACAAGACTGGAGCTTGAACTGAAGATGGACGACAAACTTGAGGACCGTATAGTATTCTACTCGGGTGAAAGGACATCTGCCGAGGATCTTGGAAAAATGAGGCTGGAAAAAGCTGTTGAAATTTACATCTTGGGAGAGGACTCACAATACGAAGGGGAGAAGGACCATGATGCTTTCAATGTAAACTGTCTGGAACACATATCCACATACTTGAAAGAGTACAAGCTCAATAACAGACATTGGAACAAACGTATAAGGGTACATGTCAACTTTGAGTACCAAAGTACTTTTACAGCATTCAAGGCTACCCATCTTTATCAGAAACTGGACAGAGACATAGAATTTGTTCCATTTAACGTGCATGACATTTGGGCCAAGAAAATTATGGTGGACAATTTTGCCATCATCCCGGCAGGCAAGAATGGAGAGTTCCAGGTTCAGAGATATAATCCCATTGATACATTTAAGGATAATGAAAGTGATACACGCCATGGCATTACAGAAGATTGCGACAAGAGTGTGCATCTGGTTGTAATTGGAATGAACCAGATGGGTACAGCCCTTGCCACACAAGCCGCTCTGCTATGTCATTTCCCAAATTTTACAGACAAGAACAAGAGGCGTACTGTAATCACCTTCATTGATGACCATGCAAAAGAGGAAGCTGAGTATTATATTGGACGTTTTGCCAATTTGTTTGAGCTTTGCAGGCATAGGATAGTAATCAGGAATACAAAACACAAGTCAGTTGACAACTCTGAAGACGGACGTTTGTGCTACAACCTGGATGCCCCATTCTTTGACCCTATGGCTCAGAAAGACAGCAACGGCAACAGCCTGTACAACCATCTCCTTTCTGCAAAAGATACTCCCGACGAGAGTTTCCTTGATATAGACTGGGAGTTCATTCAGGGCAATGTGGCATCTGCAGAGATTCAGGATTATATCAGCAAGATTGCAAAGGACCGGCACAAGACCACAACAATTGCCATCTGTTTCAACAACTCGCAGCAGTCAATTGCTTCGGCCATGTATCTGCCTGAGGAGATTTACAGCAATGCCAACCAGGTGTTGGTATATCAGCAAAACTGTTTTGATCTGATAGATGATATTGCAAACGGCGATGTGGAGTGGAAACGTTATCCGAACCTGTACCCGTTTGGAATGATTGAGGGTTCATATACCGAAAACCAGTTTGACAACCACATTGCAAAACTGATAAACAGGAGATATGAGGGTGAGCTCCCTAAGGATTCAACCCTTTTGCGGGAAATTGACAAAAGTTGGGACCAGCTTGGTATTGTGCAGAAGCTGGCAAATATAAATCTGGCAGATTCTATACATATGAAGTACAGGTCTATGGGCATTGCCAACCCCTATAACTACGATGAATTGCCAGACGACCTTGCAGCAATGGCTAATTCAGAGCATCTGAGATGGGTTACAGAGCGACTTATGGTTGGCTATAGGGCATTGTCAAAAATTGAACAGGAACCTTTCGTAAAACAGAAATACAAAGACTTTGGTAAGCAAATTCAAAGCAAGAAAAGATATGCGGGCAAGTATAGGGCACATCTTGACATATGCTCAACTGGCAGACTGCATGACGTTGACCCTACAGTTGCAAATAGAGAAAACGACAAGAACCTTATTAAGGCTTTGCCTGAAATAATAAAACTTGGAGAGTGGGCAAGTGCGCTAAAACTACATGATACAAGATACCGCAATTCCCAACATGTGAAGTACATGAGGTATTTCCTTACAAATGGCACAAACAGAGAAATGCATTTTCACTTCATAGAAGGTTTGGGAGGGACAGAGAAGACCAGCAACAGGACCAACCACTCTTTCTGGATGGCAGAATTTCCTGTAACCCAGGCACAATGGAAGAAAATTATGGGATTGAAAAGAAGGCCTTCAAATGAAGACTGCAGAGGTTTTATGCACAACAGCATGCCGGTTGTGAATGTTTCAAAACAGGAGGTTGATGACTTCCTTGATATCTTGAGAAAAAGGACAGGGCTACATTTTGCACTCCCTTCAAAGAAAGAGTGGTTGCATGCAGCCCATTTGACATTGGACCCATTTGGAAAAGACACAAAGAGTTATGGTCCTGTCATAAGCGATCCTGAGGCAAAAAGATTCAGAAAAAAACCGGAAAAGGTGACCAATTTTACCAAAAGCCAGCTGTCGGGAACAAAATTGAAACATATAGTTGGAAATGTTTGGCAATGGACAAGAGATGAAGATGCCTATCACCGTTTTGAGTTCTGTGGAGGAAGTTGGAGGTTTACAAATAGGGAGACCAATATCATTGATGATGATTATTGGCATAACAGTTGGGAGAAAGAAATGAAATCGGATGATCTTGGTTTCAGACTTATCTGGAAGTTTGACGTGGAATGCTATGGAGAGAAGAAACTTGCAGAAATGATGCAACCTGAAGAGATAGTAACCGACAGCAAGGCAACCAACCTTGAACTTATTGGAAAATGGTTAGAAAACGGAAAGAAAATGGTAGCTGTGGAGCCTGGCAGATTTGTTATGGGTGCAAATGAGACGCAAGATCCGTCTGCCGACAAAAATGAAAGGCCGAGGCATATTGTGGAAATAACCGACAAATACTACATCTGCAATATTCCTGTAACTCAGGAACTGTGGAATCTGGTAATGAATGTGGCAAAAAACCCTACCACAAACAGACTCAGCAACAATATCCCACAAACAGATGTCTCATGGGAAGACGTGAACAGATTCATCAACATCCTGAACAGCAAAAAGAATGATCTTCTGCCTCATTTACCCTCTGATGCCAAGAATATGGTTTTCAGACTCCCGACAGAGGCTGAATGGGAATATGCAGCAAAAGACGGACATCTGATGTGGAAAAAATGCATGGCTTCACCTATGACAACACCTAAAGAGCCAAATGAAAAAGGGGAGGAGGTAGACTGCACACATCAGGTATATGACTTCCAATACACACTTTATTCCGGCAGCGATATAGCCGATGATGTTGCATGGTTTAAAGAATCGGTGATAAGGGAGGTTGCTTTGAAGAAACCTAACGCACTTGGACTTTATGACATGTCGGGAAACGTATGGGAGTGGGTCTGGGACTTCTATGAATGGAATATGTATACAAAAGGCAACGTAAGCAATCCTATTGCTACAAACAACACATATGCCGCCCATGTATTTCGCGGAGGCAGCTGGAAATCCTCCAAGTGGGATTGCCGCTGCACCAGAGCCTTCTTCTGGATTGCAAGCCACAAGAGCAATGATCTTGGATTCAGACTTGTATTGGGTAAACCTATTGATATAAAAAATTGCAACAATGTCATTTCTTAAACATATGAACCTTGAGCCAAAGCTGCTGGCTTCCACCAGGAAGCTCAGCGGATGGCATCTGGCAAAAGCCATTATGGTACTTGGAATCCCCCTTATTGTGGGGGAGCTTGGATCTATTGCACAACAGTTTGCAGATACCATGATGGTGGGGCACTATGGCACTCATGAACTTGCCGCCGCAGGCTTTGTAAACAGTATTTTCTATTTTGTGATATTCCTCACATTAGGAATGTCATATGCTTCCACGCCATTGGTTGGAAATGCTTTCGGGAAAAAAGACTACAAAGGGGTATTCCGCATTTTCCTTGAGAGCTGCATTGTGAACCTGCTGGTAGGACTCTTCTTTGTAGCTCTGCTGCTGGCAATATATTTCAACATTGAAACTTTGTTTTTCAATCCGGATTCCGATATTTTCCACCAGCCTTATGAGATACTTGCCCTTTCAAAGGAATATATGATGCTTTTAATCATATCAATTCCTTTTATGACCTTGTTCTATGCATGCAAACAATATCTTGACGGCATAGGCAACACCCAGATATCAATGTGGGTAATGCTCTTTGCAAATGTCCTCAACATTGGCCTTAACTGGTGCCTGATATTCGGAAACTGCGGATTTGAACCAATGGGACTGTTTGGGGCCGGACTTTCCACTTTAATATCGAGAATAATACAATTGGCATTAATAGGATTGGTTGTATACAAGAACAGAACCATCAATAAGGAGCTTGAAGGTGTGCCGGCTGATGAAGTGAAACCTACCTCAAAAGGTATAATTGAACAACTGAAGCTGGGTTGGCCTATAAGCGTACAGCTTGGACTTGAGATTGGTGCATTCAATGTTTGCGGCATATTTATGGGCTGGCTTGGTGCACTCCCTCTGGCCGCACATCAGGCAATGTATACAATTTCCACTTTGTGCTTCCAGGTACTTTACGGCATAGGCGCTGCAGGTACTATCCTCATAAGCCAGTTCTATGGTATGCGTGCATGGAAAAACATCCGAAAGACAGCCAACACGGCATTTGCAGTGGGATTGCTGTCTGTGGCAATAATTACCGGCATTATCTGGCTTTTCTTTGAACCGCTGGCCAACTGCTTTACCACCGATAAGGATGTAATAAAACTCATGTGGCTTATTCTTCCAAGTTTTATAGCTTACCAGTTGGGCGACTGCACACAAATTGTATTTGCAAACGCCCTGAGAGGCATAGAGGATACAAAACCACTGGCCTTTATCTCAGGATTTGCATATGTAATGGTATGTATTCCAATAAGCTATATAATAGCCTTTAAACTGGATATTGGAGTAGCGGGAGTATGGATGGGCATCCCTGTTGGGCTCACTCTTGCAGGAATATTGTTCTTTGCAAGATTCAGATCAAAACTGCTCGACCTGATGGAAAAAACTCTTTATGGAAATCACCATGTGAATTTATAGTCCAAGTTTTATAAGTTGCCTGTCGGATTCCCCTTTTTGGCTACCTTTCTGCCTGAATGAGTTGAAGTTGTAAGAAACTCCAATCCACAACATCCTGCTCTTGTTGGTACTGGTATTTGTCAGGTCAAATATATTGTTGTTTGAGTATACTTCCCATTTGGCACTCTTGAATACATCTGTAAGGAGTGCAGAGAATGTGAATGCGCCTTTCTTTTGTTTGACTCCAAGGTTCATCTGCTGGGTAAGTTCAGTTGTAAGCTGTGGAAAATACTGCGGGGTGGTTACAAAATACAGAAACTGCATGCTTCCACCTTTCCAAGGGAAAATGTCAAGCATTATATTGCTGTTGTTGGTAACACCGCTATTGGAGATCTGCGCGCCGTTATACTCTCCAGCAGCATCTGCATAGTATGTGTTTGCCGCTAAAGAGAGACTCACTTTCCCGGCAATCTCTGTACGGAAAGAGAGTTCTATACCGGCTTTGAGATCTGTATCTGCATTAACGTATGTAGTGATCAGCCTGTTGCCGCTGATTGCTGTAATTTGAGAAATGTAGTTGTTGGTATGGGTTACATAACCGTTTGCAAATAAGTTTGAACCACCTTTGGCAAGATTGTAGCTTATATCAAGTTTGGTAGCCTTTTCCGGTTTGAGGAACATGTTTCCCTGTTCGTATGTAGTGGCGTCAACCATACTCATATAAGGGTTCAGTTGAGGGTAGGAAGGACGTCCTATACGGCGTGAGAGGGCAAATGAAAACTCTTTTCCTTGGGCAGCTTTGTATGTTCCCTGGAGGCTGGGGACAAAGAACCAGCTGGTCGTGCTCTGGTCAACATCACTGTGTGCACTTTTTAAAGTTACAGTACTTGCTTCAACTCTAAGGCCACCTTTATATGTAAACTTCCTGTTCAGGCGTCCGGCAAACATTGCATACGCAGCGGGGACAAGTTCTGTATGGAGAAGGCCGTTGCTCATATCCTGGGAATATTCCCATTGTGATCCCTTCATCTGGTAGAACTCATGAAAGATATCGTTTCTACGGTATGTGAGTTTTGCACCGGCAGTAAAGGTTCCTTTGCGGAGTTTCTCCTTGTAGTCTGCCTGCAAAGAGGTTATGAACGGACTTCCACCGGAATTTGAACGGTTGATAATCTGATTGTTCAGATAATAGTATGAAGGTCTGTGGCCCCAGATTTTGGAGACGGATCCTTTTACAGTAAAATCAGAAACCTCTGGCTCAATAACGTGGGTATAGGCAACAGAACCTTCTATATTTTCCCTGTTCCATGTAACGTCATTATATCTGGTCTCCTCTTTTTGAGCACCGTTTTCAACAAATGTGTTCTTGAGGTCCTGCTCAATATTTATCCGCGGCAAGATGCATTTTGCATCTATGCTTATCCTGTTGCGCGGATCAAGTCTGAAATCCGCACCAAGGGTGATATTGTTGTTGTAAGTGTACCTGGTAGACAGCATCTGCTGGTTAAGGTCATATCCGGTTCCCTTCAAATAACGGTGAAGTGTGGTGTTAACCTGGTCATCTTCATATTTTGTATTGTAGCTGAACCTGTATGAACTCTTCTCCTTATTGTATGCAAATGCCGCATTTGCAGTTACAAAATGGTTGAAGCCATAATTGGCAGCCACCACTGCGCTGAATCCCTCTGCAGAGTTTTTCTTTGAAATGATGTTGATTATACCGCCTGTACCTGAAGCGTCATGGGAAGCGTCGGGATTAGTGATTACATCAATGCTCTTTATGTTGCCGGCCGAAATGGCAGAAAGGTCGCTGGCAGTGGTAGGAACTCCATCTATAAGTACAAGGATGTTCTTGTTGCCCCTGATTGATATCTCATCGTTTGAGATACTAACTGCTGCCGCCGAACGGAGAACATCAAGAGCCGTACCTTTGCTGGAAACCATATTTGCCGAGGCATTGATGGTTGTGTGCTCCACATTTGATTTCTGTGTGGTCTCTTTTGCTTCCACCACAACTCCCTCAAGGGAAATGGCATCCTCTTTTAGGATGATTGCCCCAAGATAGATTTCAGATTTGTCGGGAAGAAGGGATTGTGTATGTTTTGTATATCCTATGAATTCCACAGCCAGCAGGAGGGGACTGTTGCTCTGCGGCATATTGAGCTTGAACTTGCCGTCATCGCCTGTAACTGTTCCGGTAAGGGGCTTTTCACCCATATAAACCGCTACAGACGCATAGGGCACGGGTACATAATTCTCATCAATGATCTGCCCTGTTAAGGTACATTTTACCTGTTGCTGCGCATATACCGGAGCAACAATAGAAATTGCCGCCAAAAAAAGTGCAATCACCACCTGCTGGATGTGTTTTTTCATAGGATATGACCAATACTAAAAGTAATAGATATAAGACCCGGAGTGACTGAAATAATCATAGATGGTCTCACCCTCAACATAGATGTATTTGTGTCCCTCAGGTACTGTATAGAATACTTTCCAGTAGCCCGACATAAGTTTTCCGTCGGGAACAAGCTGCTGCTTCTTTTCTCCAGGATTGACACCGGAATATACTCTGATAGAAGGTTTTGAGTTGTTGTAAGTTGCTCCGTATCACATCTCAAGGTGATGTATTTTTTCTATAGGGGTGGCAGTGTATAGATACCATCCGTTCTTCACTACTTGTACTCTTTCTGGAGCCTTGTATTGGATGTTCATGTATTTAAGTACAATACCATCGCTCTCACATTCATATTCCACACCTTTCTCAACCGATTTTGACATATGCCTGTAGTAGATTCCCTTCAATTTAAACTCTGGAATAACAATCTGCACACTTGAAGGGATGTCGTTCTTGAGTGCATGACCTTCTGCAGGTACAGGCTCCACGTTAACGACATAAGTGCATGGACTGAGTGTCATATTTGATCCTGATGTCCATGTGCTGTCCTCAAGCATAGTAACTTCCAGATCACATTTGTCTGAAGAATCAAATGGATTCATATACCAGCATTTGTAACCGGTAGCATTCTTTACTCCAGACCAGGTTACAGTAAACTGGTTTGCTGCAGTATTGAGCTGATACTTGAGATCCGAAACATTCTCCACATCTCTTGGAATCTTTGCCTTAACTGTAACATTGCAAGTTGCACTCTTGCCTCCGTCCTCAGATTTTACAGTTACCGAGGCTGTTCCAGGCTTTAATGCCTTAACATTGCCGGCATTTGAAACTGAAACTGTTGTTGAATCACTACTGCTCCACCTTATCTTTTTATTTGTTGCATTTGATGGTGCAACTGTTGCTGTAAGTGTAGCCTGTTCACCTTCGGTCATTTCAAGGGATGTCTTGTCCAAGGCAACAGAAGTTACATTAACAACTGGCACAGGTGCTGGAGCCGGATTCTCTTCAGGTTCTGAAGTCTGAGGATCATCCTTCTCACAACTGTAAGCAAACATAAGTGTAAAAGCTGTAAGCAAAATCAAAAAGAAATGTTTCATAGTTGTATAATATTAATATTTCAACTCAAGTTCTTGCAAAAGCCAGTTGAGAAATGGTCTCAAAGCCTGTGCAGCAGGCTCTGCTGTCTTCACCTGAAGGGTAATCTCATTGCCCATACCTCTCAAAATATCAAATCTGTGCTCCTCATTCTTGTCAATTCCCTCAATTGCACTCCAGCATTTTGCAAACCCAACAGCATCAATTCCCTGCAAATTATCTGCTGTAAGGGCATCAACCATAACCTCAGCAGTCTGAGTCATAACCTGAAGTTTGAGCACAAATGGCCTCAAATCGGCATAGAACAATGTATCACTCACATTGGCAGATTCCTTCATCTTCCCGACAGCCTCACATGCCTTGGAAATTTTTGCAAGTTCAGCTTTAAGGGCCTCCGCAGAAACCTGAGAAGAATTCTGTTTATAAGCCACCTTGAACTCATTGATAAGACCAGCAAGTGGAGACAAAGAATCATAGTATCTCAAATAAGGTACAATTGCCTCAAAATCTTGAGCCATCTCTTTGCCAAGTACCGCCGGTAGGGAAGCTTTCCAGTTCTCCATATTGTTGAAGGAATCCATATTCCAGGTGTAGTCTGCAACCCCAAACAAAGGAATTTTTGAAAGTTCGCCCTGCTGCATAGGGTTAATGATGATGGTCTTTACCTGAAGGTCTTTCTCAAGTTCCCCACTGAAATGGATATGTGTCTCATCTGCAAAATTTGCATAAGTGTCTGCCACAAAAATTTTGGTTACATCCACATCATTGCAAGGGTAGTTCCACCACCATGAAACCTCACGGCCAAGATAATCGTTAAGCACTGCAAGATCCTCACCATTTGGCACAGACCATACATTTCTTCCTGTAGTATAGATATTGACTTTCTCTGGAACAGGGCTCAATGAACTCCAGAACTTGCGTGCCAGCTCAGGTTTTGCCCAGCTGTAAGCATATAGCTGAGGTACATACTGCAAAGGTTTTACAGTATCAGCCGCAGGGGTGTCCGGCTGGTTCCACTTTGCGTCAATCAAATTCTGCAAACCGGCAAGGCGGTCTGCACACTGTTTCAAAGAAGGGTCGTCGTAAGGGACACCACAATCATCCACAAACACTCCAAACTGACGTACTCCCAACTCATACATATGCTCAAATTTACCCATTATCCTGTCGAGAACATCAGATTCACCCAATGCAGTGAAAGTTGTACCCGGATGGATTGCCCAGATGAAGTTAACCTTGCACTCATGTGCGGTCTTGGTAAGGTGTTTCATCATATCCTGAGTCATAAGACCATATCTCTTCTCTTTATCGGTAATGGTCTCAGGATATGCCTTGTCCCAATAACGGGTATGGTAAGGGTCACTCTTTGCCCCGTACATATACATGTTCAATTTGTAACGGGCCATAAAGCGGAACATATCTGCAGTAACCTCCATGCTGTAAGGGACACCATAATACCCCTCAATCACACCACGGTATTTCACATCTGCATAATCGTAGAATGTTGCAGGGGTAAGATTTGTTGTACCATTATCCAACATCTGCTCAAGAGTAGCCAGACCATAGAACACAGCATCTGTATTCTCACCAAGAATCACCACCTGCACTTTTCCGCCTTTAGCTGTAAGACTTACAATATGACGGTCATATTTGGGTTTGCTGAAAACATCCTTTTTAAGCTTCAGGCTGCCTGACTTGCGGTCTGCAATACCTTTAGACCCATTGATTCCAAGGTAAATTGCAGATTGGTCTGATTGCGGTTTCTTGGCAACAGTTGCCTCCAAACCCTTCTCCTCAAGAATCTGCAATGCACGGTCAATTGTATAATTGTCAACACCTTGCTCAGCCAATACACAAACCTTCTGCGTAAAAGTAGCCTTTCCTTTACCAACTGTCTGCTCCTGCGGAACAGGATAAACCGTATAGGCATTCTGCGCCCACACACAGCTTCCCGCCATCACCATTGCGAGAAACATAAAAAATACTATGCGTTTCATAACGAAATGTAAATTATCTAACACACGAAGATACGCTTTTTCCATTGATGAGGCAAGAGTGACGTACCCACCGGAACGATGCAAGGTAGTGGTATCAAGCCCACTCAGTGCGCTGCGCCAAGACGATGGCACACTTAATCCGGTCTCCAGGTATCCACAAGCACTTATTTACGTTCCATCAATGGCAAATCTGTACGAGTGGAACACCTGGCCCACCTCATACACATATCTGAGAGTACCTTGGCGTTCCACCGTCTTGTGTTGAGAGCACGTAATCGTTCCACCGTCTTGGAAAAATTGTTATATTTGACAGGGAAAGCGCAAAATCATAGCGCTTATAAAACTTATTTATGACAAAAGAAATATACTTTGCCGGAGGATGTTTCTGGGGGACAGAGCATTTTTTCAAACAGATAAGAGGCGTTGTGGCAACAGAGGTAGGATACGCCAACGGAAATACTGAATCGCCTACATATCAGGAGGTTTACACAGATAATACAGGTTATGCAGAAACAGTTAAGGTTGTTTATGACCCCAATGAAGTAAGTCTAAAGCTGCTCACAGAAATGTTCTTCAAGTCAATTGATCCTACTTCCCTTAACAAGCAGGGTGAAGACATTGGTACACGCTACCGCACCGGAATCTATTACACTTGTGAAGAAGATCTTCCGCTATTCAAGGAGATTTTTTCAAAGGTTGGACAACAGTTGGGACAGCCGCTTGCAGTAGAGCTTGAGCCACTGAAGAATTTCTATGTAGGGGAAGAGTACCATCAGGATTACCTTGATAAACATCCCGACGGCTACTGCCACATCCCTTTTGAACTGATGGCAATGGCCAGGGAGGCCTAATTTTGAATAAATGTATTTAAAAAATGCATGGTTGGCTACTCTCTTTTTCGTATTTGAGTGTTATGTTCAATATTTCTGCCCCAAACTGCTCAAGCTTAGCTCTTCCAAAGCCTTTGATTGCAAGAAGTTCCATTGAGGTCTGGGGAATTCTTGCTGCAATCTCAAGAAGTGTACTCTGATGCATTATGGTGTAAGCTGAGACATTGTCTTTTTTGAAACGGGCTGTTCGCCATCTCAGAAGTTCATCCCTAAGCTCTTCATTTACTGCCAAGTGTTCATCGGGAGTATTGACACTTGAAGCTGCAGCAGATTTGACCGATTTCTTTTTGACGGTTTTGCGGTCTTTAAGCTGGCACTCTGTACGGATCTTGCCAAACTCTTCTGGAGTAAATTTTCCTGCGGATATCAAGCTGAGGGTATGACAAAGGATATCCAACAGAATCATCAGCTCTGTCCAGGCCTCTTTGGCGTTCTTCTTTGTCGCCTGATTGTCTATCTCCAGCACCACAATATCATTGCAGAAATCTCTCATCTGCACAAATGGAGGGAGAAAATACCCGGCCGCTTTCAGCAACCGTTCATTCAAGTACTCCACAGAAGAGCCGGCAGTTTCAATATGTGTAAGCTGTCGGGAAAAAGTATCTGCGGTCTTTTTCAGTTCATACAGTTTGCTCTGGAAGGTGATGAGCGCTTTGTTTTCAACCGGATAGAGTTTTTCAAATCCGGCACGCCAGTGCTTCATGTACCACCCGAGAGTATTCACAAGAGACCCAAAGTTGAAAATCTCCCTCAACAGGTTGAACTTGTGCGATTTCTCAGCTGCATCAAGCGATGACTGCACTGAAGCAAACGGCATAACCGCCTGGTTGAAACGGGATATATGGATATCCGAGTAGAGTGCAGATGCGCTGATAGGGGCCTGGAGAGTGATTCCTTCAAGGGTCCTGCAACGGGAGAGGGCCACATAAACCTGCCCGAAAGCAAAGGCCGCTCCGGCATCAATTATCACATTATTGAAAGTAAGTCCCTGACTCTTATGAATGGTTACAGCCCAGGCAACCCTCAGAGGCAACTGGCGGAACTTGCCTACAACTTCAGGAACAATCTCCTGAGTCTTCTGGTCTATCACGTACTGGATATTCTCCCAAACTGCCGGCTCTACCTCAACAAGCCCGCCATCAAAAGCCTCAACCAGAACGTTCCCTCCAGATGAAATCTCCATCACAGTTCCCATCTTCCCATTATAGTATCCGGCCTGCGAATCATTGCGGATGAACATCACTTTTGCCCCCTCTTTAAGACTGAGGAAAAGGTCTGCAGGATAGTTGTTCTCAGGGAAATCCCCCTCAATTTTGGCCTCAAACACAGCAGGTTTCCCCGGTAATGCCATAAGCTCAGCAACATTTACCTGATCGGCCTGAGCGTTATGGGTAGTTAGGCGGACAACCTCATCCGATGTCTGCTGCACACCAACCCTTGAATTGAGCCTTTCCAGAACTTGAGGAGTTATCCTATTGTCCCTCACGGCATTGAGCACCTCAATAAAATCTGCATCCTTCTGCCTGTGTACCTTCTGAAGTTCAATTGTTATATAATCCATCTTCCCGACAGCCTTGGAGTGGAAAAAATATGGAGAAGGATAAACCTGGGAGATATACTGCCTTTCACTATCCTTTACCACCGGCGAAAGCTGGTGGATGTCTCCAATCATAAGTAGCTGGACACCTCCAAAAGGGAGGTCATTGCGGCGGTATCTTCTCAAGGTCATATCCACGGCATCGAGAATGTCTGCACGCACCATGGAGATCTCATCAATGATGAGAAGGTCTAATGTGCGGATAATCTTTATCCGTTCCTTGCGGAGACTGCGGTATCTGTCGGGAGTCTGATATTCTGTTATAAGTTCCTTGACATCCGGAAGATACGGACAAAGTGGCAACTGGAAAAATGAATGTATAGTGGTACCTCCGGCATTAATGGCAGCCACACCGGTGGGGGCAAGGATGACAAACCTTTTTGAGATGGTCTGCGCAATGTATTTGAGGAATGTGGTCTTACCTGTTCCAGCCCTTCCTGTAAGAAAAACCGACTTTCCTGTATACTTCACATACCTCTCCGCTGTTTCAAAAATTGCATCTTTCTCCATCATAATACCATCTATAAATATAAATAAACAGCCAACGCAATCTGCGCAGCCAGAATAAGCAATGTAGATTCAGAGATACGCCACCGGCTTTTTTTTGCCTTGTACTTGTCAATGCCATAGGCAATGAATGTAGCAATGTTTATCAGCAGGATATATGCTATTGCAGCTTTGTGTGTCATAGGGGCAGATTCATCCTTTCAATATCTTCTTCAATATATTCAAGATATGTCATTACACGGTCCATCATCATAGGATACCCATCATCCAACGATAAAATGACATCTTTAGCTTCATTCAACATCTGTCGGGAGGCTGCCAATTCATCATTGAAATAATGGCATATACCAATATAGGTACAAATATCACAATAGTCTAATGACAGTTCTTGTGCATTAGGAAGGTTTTCCTCCTCTGCTATTTTATGGTACAAATCATATGCCCTGTACAAATATACAAGAGCTTCCTGTTCCTTTTCCGAATCACACAATGCCATACCACAACGTCTCAACAGATCAAACATTTGAGGGTGCTCCTTACCGTATATTTGTTCTGTAATTTCCAATGCGGTTTTATAATTATTGATTGCATTATGCTTATCACCTCTCATAAATTCTTGCCCTCCCTCATATGCAACACCCAAATTTTCATAAATTGCAATATTGGTATGCTTTATCTTTCCTATAGTAGAAATACTGATTTCCAGCGCTTTTTGCAAGTGCTCAATAGCTTTGGTGTAAGCTCTCAACAAAATGTATATAGATGCAACATTATTGTGATAGCGTGCATTAACGGGATGTCGTGGACCTACAATATTTTCTACGATTTCAAGTGATCGCAAAGCATATTCCAAAGACTTTTCATAGTCATTCAAATTAAAATAGAAACCTGCTACCTGTGAATAGGAATTTGCTGTTTCCAAGCTCATTTCTCCAAAAACGAATTTTCTCAATTCAAGAGCTTTAAAACTGTATTCAAGACTCTTTTCATTATCACCGTGTCTAAAAAAATATGCTGTTGCAACCGTATTATATGATTCAGCCAAAATAGCAGGTTCCGCATTCAAAGCATGTCTTATATCCAATCCTTTGCTACAATACTCAAAAGCTTCCTTGAAACGGCCCAGGTTTACTGACGCAACACCAATATCATTGTAACATTGGGCGATATCCAGATGATTTTCTCCAAGTACAGCCAAACGTATGTCCAATGCCTTTTTTGAAAACTCATACACTTTATTGAAGTCTTCGTATAGGTCAAATACCTGAACCGCATCCATCATTGCCTGTGCTGTTTCCAAAGAGTCACAGCCATAGAGACATGATGACAATTCAACCACACGTTCCATCAGTTTACACTGGCTTTCAATCCAGCCGTCTGGCAACTCTGCGCCAAGTATTTTGCATTTGAGACAGTATTCATCTATGTTGGCCTTCAATCCTTTCTTTCCTTCTTCACCAAGTTTTATAAGATTAATGTTATGCTCAACATCCTTTTCAATTTCCTCCTCATCCAAAATTGCCTGAGCTCCCTTATTGTCTCCCTTGGAAAACATATCCATTGCACGGCTCAGTCTTTCACTGCATTTTGTGGTACTCAAACGGGTAATCAGGAGGGCTGTATCCCAAAGATTTGCCTCCATCTTGGAAAGCTTGTCCTGCATCTGCATCAACTCCTCTGCATACTCTGCATATTCTATATCGTTGGGATCAGTAATTGCAAGCAATTTCCTGGTCTTCTTTATATTCTTCTGGAGAAGATTGTATTCCTCATTGTTGCCGGCAAACGGCACATTGTTCAAAGTAACGTATTCTTTTCCTCCAACAATCACCTTACCATCCTTAATCTCAACAACATTGGCATTTTTTAGTTCCTGGCTCTGGTACTCCATAAATTGCAGAAGAAAATGGGCTTTGAGGGTATCAATATTCTCAAAGTTGGTATAAAAATGTCCGTATTTGGTTGGGAAAGAATCCTTGAAACTATTGATCTCACCAGCAGGATCAGAGGCTCTTTTGAAGTAAACATAAAGTTTTTTGGGATTGTTCCCGGCAATGAGTCTTTCATATGCAGCATCAAACTCCATTTTGGTATACATGCCGAATTTTTTCCAATAGAGGACGATACATATCTCACACTCGCACAGTTTCTCATTGTATTCTTCCTGTTTGTGCAACTTTCCAATGGAAGAGTCGAGATTTTCCCACTGTACAACAATCACCTGAACACCTTGTGACTCAAGCACAGTATTCAAACTATTAGCCAATGATGCCATCATCTCCCTCTCTGAACCAAGCTCTTCAGATGATGCCACAAAAATCTTTACTGTCTTCATATCTTTACCGGATTCTTTGTGTAAATATAGTTCTTTTATTTATCAAATATATTCTAACTTTGGAAGAAAGTAAATACAATAGAATTTATGGCAATAAAACTTACTCTACAACCAACTGAAAGAATACTTTTCTGCGGCAGCAAATGGTGGGGAGACCCGGACATGCCGGAGAACATGCAATATCCTACAATAGAAGTTACTGAAGACGGAGAAACATTTGATTATCCGCTCACTTTCGTATGCCAGATCAACTGCGATGACATTGCTCCGTTTGACAAGGAGAACCTCCTTCCTCACGAGGGAATGCTCTACTTCTTTGCAGCGATTGACAAATGGATAGGCTATGACTCACCAACCCAGAACGGGGCAGGAGAGTGGCAGAAGGGGCATTTTGTGGTAAAATATGCTAAAAACATCAACTTTGAGACCTTCCAGAGCTGCATGATGGTAGACGACGATGACCAGTCACTCACAGAAAAAGAGATGGAGATTGTCTTCTCAGAGTGTAATCCCGACGAAAAATGCATCAAGCTCCTCGGCACACCAGCCAACAAGGATGTAGCAGAGAAGTATCCCGACATGTTGAGCCTCCTTCAGCTTACCGCAGCAGAGAACTTCCCAATAGAATTTGAGGGTGAGTTGAACCTGATGATGAAACCTCAGGACATTGGCTTTGGCAACTGGAAGAAGGTTATTGCACATCTATAAATGAAAAAGCTGGTTTACATAAACGCTTGCATCCGCGGAGAGGAATCACGTACGGGCAAGCTGGCCGCCGCAATGCTTGAAGTATTAGAGGAGAGGTATGATATTACCGAGATAAACATATCCAATATGGATTTGGGATGCATTACTGCAGAAGAATTCGTCGGGAGGAAAAAGAACGGCATTCCGGCGGAAGACCTGCACTATGGCAACCTCATTGCCCAAGCAGACCGCATTGTGATTGCAGCACCTTTCTGGGACATGAGTTTCCCTGCAGTGCTGAAAGTGTTCATTGAGCACATGTGCGCCCCGGGCCTTACATTCAAGTATAATCCCGACGGCAGCATTCATAAAATCTGCAAAGCAGAGAAGATGCTCTACATAACCACCCGTGGCGGCTTTACCGAAACAGGTTCACCACTTGAACAAGGTTCCTCATATCTGAAAGCCATCTGCTGGCTATGGGGAATACCTAAGTTTGAGACTATTGCTGTAACCGGTACAGATGTCTGCACACCCGAGGAGGTTGAAAAGAGGATAAATGAAGAGATAGACAAAGGGAAAGCGTTCTGCAAGAAATTCTAGAAATACTAAATTTGATGCAATGAATATAATCAAAACATTATGGAAACAAAAAACACGGACAAACTTTTCTTGGGAGCGTCTTTCTTAATAGGAATGATTATACTAGGATGCTCGCTTAATATAATGGTGGACAACTTTAAATCATATGACCGTTGCGTTACAGTCAAGGGCCTTTGTGAGAAAGAGGTAATGGCAGACAAGGTTATATGGCCGATAGTATACAAGCAGGGAGGCAACGATCTCAGTGAACTTTATAACACTGTCCAAAAGATGAACAGCACCATTATAGAGTTCTTGAAGGGGGCTGGTGTTCCAGATTCTGAAATTACAACAAACGCCCCATCAATTACAGATACAAGAACTAACCTGTACGGAGAAAGGAAGAATTTCAACTACATCATTACAGCAGGCGTAACAGTATGCAGCAACCAGGTTGAAAAGATTGTAAAATTGCAGACAGAACAGGCCAAACTGTATGAGAAAGGGATCCCAGTAGGCATGGGAGAGAACTGGTCTCACCCTACAACATTCTCATTCACAGGCTTGAATGACATAAAACCCGCAATGATTGAAGAGGCTACAGTAAACGCTCGTCAAGCAGCCGAGAAGTTTGCAAAAGACTCCAATAGCAAGCTTGGAAAAATCAAGTCTGCATCTCAGGGTCAATTCACCGTTTCTGAAAGGGACAACAATACCCCTTACATCAAAAATATACGTGTTGTAACCAATGTTGTATATTATCTTAAAGATTAAGACAGAAATATGAAAAAACTGGCATTAATAGTGTTTTTGCTGATATCAGCGGCCACTGTCTCTGCTCAGGACCACTTAAAGATAATGACCTACAATGTCCGTAATTCTAAAGGGATGGACAATGTTATGGACTGCCGCCGTGCAGCAGCTGTAATACGCACACAAGCTCCAGATATAGTGGCAGTACAGGAGCTTGACAGTATGACAAGACGCAGTGGCGGCAAGTACATTCTTGGAGAAATTGCAGATTATGCAGGGATGAATGCGGAGTATTTCCCGGCAATTGAATTTGATGGTGGCAAGTATGGCATAGGTATCCTTTCAAAGGAGAAGCCTCTTGCCGTAAAAGGATATCCGCTTCCCGGAAGGGAAGAGGAGAGGGCACTGCTTGTGGCCGAATTTGAGGAGTATGTATTTGCCTGCACCCACCTTTCCCTCACAGGGGCCGACAGAATGGCATCACTTGAAACCATCGGGAAAATTGCAAAAAACTGCAGCAAACCTTTCTACCTTGCCGGAGACCTGAATGATATCCCCGGATCTCAGTTCATTAAGGCATTGCAGGAGAATTTCAGAATCCTCAACAAACTGGAATCCAAAACTTTTCCCGCTCCTGATCCCGACAGAACCCTTGATTATATTGCTGTTTGGAAAGGAACTGCTCCCAAGTTGGATGTAGTGACCAAAGAGGTTATAGATGAACCTGTGGCGTCTGACCACAGGCCTGTAAGCGTGCTTTTGAGAACTGCAATTCCCGCAGATGAGCTTTTCCGTACAAAACCATATCTGCAGAACCCTGTCAATGGGGGAATGACAATTATGTGGGAAACCGTAATTCCCGCTTACAGTTGGGTAGAATACGGCACAGACACTACACAACTTGAACGCGTAAGGCTCCTTGCAGATGGCCAGGCTGAGTTCAATGAATCTGTGCACAAAATAAGGCTGGAGAGGTTGAAGCCGGGTATAAAATACTATTACAGAGTTTGTTCACAGGAAATTCTATATTACGGAGGATATCATAAGATCTTTGGAAACACAGCCGTTTCACCATTCTATTCATTTGTTACTGCCCAAGAAGATGCAGATAACTTTACAGCGCTTGTCTTTAACGACATTCATCAGCGCAAATATATCTTTGAAGCACTATACAGGCATGTAAAGGATGTGGATTTTGATTTTGTGGTGTTCAATGGAGACTGCATTGATGATCCTAAAGACCATAATCAGGCAAGTGAGACCCTAAAATTCCTTACTGAATCTGTAAATGGAAGCAGTATCCCTACAATCTTTATAAGGGGCAATCATGAAATACGCAATGCCTATTCCATTGGGCTCAGAAAACATCTGGATTATGCAGGAGGCAGAACCTACAGCGCATTCAACTGGGGGGACACCCGTATAGTTATACTTGATTGCGGAGAGGACAAGAAAGATGACCATAAGGAATATTCAGGACTGAACGATTTTACCAGTCTCCGCCAGGAACAGGTAAGTTTCCTTAAGGAGGAACTCTCATCCAAGGCATTCAAAAAAGCAGACAAGAGGATCCTGTTCCACCATATTCCAATCTACGGCATGCTGGGCGGCAATCTTTGTGAGCCGCTATGGCGCCCTATGCTAGACAAGGCTCCTTTTGATGTGGCTTTCAATGCCCATACACACCAATATGCTTTCCATCCGTCGGGAAGCTCAGAAAACAACTATCCGGTCTTCATAGGGGGCGGAAAAAGCATGGACAACGCAACGGTATTCGTACTGCGCAAAAGCAAAGGGAAACTTAGCGTAAAGGTCATAAACACAGCCGGAGAGGTATTGAACGAGTGGAAACAATAGTTTTAATAAACCAGCAATCCCACAACAGCCCCAAGTCCTATAATGGCAAATGGACCTATTTTTTTGAAATGGAGTGCCAGAAAGGCAACTATGCAAATTACAAAGCTCTTCCAGTCAATGAAATTGTCGGGAGTAGCAAGAGTGAGGGCTGCTGTACCTATAAGTCCTAGGGTGGCCGGTTTCAGACCGGCCATTATCCCTTTGAACATGTAATGCTCTTTCCATTTTTCATACACCTTGCACAGCATGAGGACAATTATAAATGACGGGAGAACTACAGCAAAAGTGGCTGTAAAAGATCCCAATATGCTCATGAATTCAGATGCACCGTTCTGCGCCAGCACCTCATACCCAATATAAGTGGCAGAGTTGATACCTATGGGACCGGGAGTCATCTGGGATATTGCAACTATATCTGTGAAAGTAGTGTCGGATATCCATCCGTGAACCGTAACAACCTCATTCTGAATGAGGGAAAGCATTGCATATCCACCACCAATAGTGAACATTCCAATAAGGAAAAAGGTGGCAAAAAGTTCTGCGTAAATCATTTGCATACCTCCTTCCTGTTATTGTACCAACTTATAAAGGCAGCCATAACTATTACACAAACAAGTATATAGATAGGGGAGACACTAAGAAAACATACCAGTACCATTGAACTGAGTACAACGGCCCATGACCACCATCTCATTCTGGTAGCCTTGATCATATCCAGCATTGGAACACCAATAAGGGCTACAACTACGGGCCTTATACCCTTGAATGCCCTGATTACATATTCATTGTCCTTAAACGAAGTAAAGAACATTGCCACAGCCAGGATTATAAGGAAAGGGGGGAGGCAACTGGCAATTGTTGCAACAACACTTCCTTTGGTTCCACGGAGTTTGTGACCTGTAAGGATTGCAATATTTACGGCAAAAAGGCCGGGTGCCGTTTGGGCCAAAGTAATGATATCAATAAAGTCCTCATCATTGAGCCATTGCCTCTCCACGAGTTCCTTTTTAATGGCTACAATCATTGGAATACCCCCTCCAATTGTGAAGGCACCAATCTTAGCAAATATCCAGAATATTTTCCACAAGGTTACCATAGGGCGGCAAAGGTAACAATATTTTTACTACATTTGCACCGCTTAGTAAACTCTTTTACTATATAACCATATACTATTTTAAAGATTAAAAAAATGAATGACTACAATATAGCAGGAATACAACAGATTGGTGTTGGTACTGTAGATTTCAGGAAATCCTGGAACTGGTTCATAGAGTATTTTGGGGCAGATATCAAAATTCTGGAAGACGATACAGTAGCAGAAAGGATGCTCCCTTATACAGGTGGACAACCTCAACAAAGACATGCCGGAATTGCCTTGAACCTGCAGGGAGGAGGCGGTTTTGAAATCTGGCAGTACTCAAAACGTAAGCCTACAGAATGCCCGTTTGAAATAGCTGTGGGTGATTTGGGAATCTTTGCCGCAAAACTCAAATGCAAGGATGTGGCAGCTTTCTACAAAAAGTTCTCCGGCAAATGGAGTGCATGTACTCCTCCTGAAACTCTTCCCGACGGAACACCATGCCTTTATATGAAAGACCTTTACGGCAACTGTTTCCAGCTGGTAGAAGACAAAAGCATTTATATAAATGACAACAAACTTACCGGTGGAATGGTGGGTGCCGTAATTGGAGTAACAGATATGGACCGCTCGGTAAGGTTCTACAGCCAGATACTCGGTTACAGTATCCTTAAAAGTGATACAACAGGAAAATTCAGCGAATACAATCCACTGCCGGATTCAGAAAAGCAGTACCGCAGGGTGATCCTTGCTGCACCAAAACGCAAGGGTGCTTTTGCAGAGGTATTTGGAGACTCAACCATTGAACTTGTACAGGCATTGGAGCGTACCCCACGCAAAATTTATGAAGGACGCTATTGGGGAGATCCCGGATTCATCCAAATCTGTTTTGATGTGAGCAACATGAAAGCACTGGGCAAATTCTGCGCAGAGATGGGACACCCTTTCACTGTAGACAGCTGCCCTGGCGGTGAACAGTTTGACATGGGAGATGCATCGGGTCATTTCACATATATTGAGGATCCCGACGGCACATTGGTAGAATTTGTGGAAACACACAAGGTTCCAATCATAAAGAAATTGGGATGGTTCATAAACATGAAAGAAAGGGACCCCAAAAAATCCCTTCCAAAATTCCTGTTCAGAATGATGGGACTTGTTTCAAGAGAAAAAATAAAATAAAATATTAACGGTTAAAACGTAACTGATATGTATACAGACATTTTTGACAGAATCAGAAAATCAACAGGTGGTCCTATTGGACAGTACCGCGAGAAAGCAGAAGGTTATTTCGCATTCCCAAAACTTGAAGGCGAATTGGGACCAAACATGAGATTCAACGGCCAGGATGTGCTCTGCTGGAGCCTCAACAACTACCTTGGCCTTGCAAACCATCCGGAGATCCGCAAAGCTGATGCCGAGGCTGCTGCACGTTGGGGCCTTGCATACCCTATGGGAAGCCGAATGATGACCGGTCAGACACACCTGCATGAAGAACTTGAGCGCCGTCTTGCAGCATTTGAGAAGAAAGAGGCTGCATTTGAGTTCAATTTCGGTTATCAGGGTATAGTCTCAACAATTGACTCACTGGTTGGAAGACACGATGTAATAGTATATGATGCAGAAGACCATGCATGTCTTCTCGACGGAATCCGCCTTCACATTGGAAGCAAATACAAATTCCGCCACAACGATATTAAAGATTGTGAGAAGATACTTGCAAAGGCTTGTGAGGAGGCAGACAAGAAGGGTGGTGGAGTACTTTTGATTACAGAGGGTGTATTTGGAATGACAGGAGCCCTTGGAATTTTGGACCAGATTGCCGCACTCAAGAAAAAATACCAGTTCCGCATTATGATTGATGACGCCCACGGCTTTGGTGTGATGGGTGAGCACGGACGCGGTACATCAGAGCATTTTGGAGTGATGGATGAGATTGACATTTACATTGGTGCTTATGCTAAATCCATGGCCATCATAGGTGGTTTTGTTGCGGCCGACAAGGATATCATTGATTATCTCAAATACAACATGAGATCGCAGATTTACGCAAAATCACTCCCTATGCCAATAGTTGAAGGGTGCTTGAAGAGACTCGACATCATTGACAGCCCTGAGGGAGATTCTCTCCGCGCACAATTGTGGAAGGTAACCAGACGTCTGCAGCAGGGATTCCGCGATTTGGGATTTGAAATAGGTCCGGCAGAGGCATGCGTAACACCGGTACACGTAAAAGCCGGTGTAAACCAGGCATCAAACATTGCAGTTGCATTGCGTGAGGAGTATCATATCTTCTGTTCTGTAGTAATCTATCCGGTTATCCCTCCAGGTATGGTAATTTTCAGAATTATCCCTACTGCAGCCCACACAATGGAAGATGTGGAGAGGACACTTGCTGCATTCAAGGATATAAAGGAGAGGCTCGACCGCGGAGAATTTGACAAGGAAATGCCTAACATGGCACTTATAAAATAATTTATGCTGTCCGTTTGGATAACAGGTGCATCGTCGGGAATAGGAGAGGCATGTGCCTACAGATATGCTGCGCAGGGGGCAAGGCTGGTCCTCACCTCTTCTTCGGAGCAGCGTCTGGAGAAAGTTGCTGAAAAATGTCGTGCGGCGGGTGCCACCAATGTGGTGGTGCTCCCGTATGACTTCAACAATAATGACGGAATAAGCGGACTGGTTCAAAAGGCTTGGGAAGCAACCGGCGGAATTGACATTGCAATGCTCAATGCAGGCATAAGCCAGCGTACAACCGTGGAGGATACTTCAATGGAAATGGTACGCAAAATAATGGAAGTGAACTATTTTGCCCCAGTTGCAATAGCAAAGGAAATATTGCCTAAAATGGTGGCCAGAGGAGGGGGACATATAGCTGCCACCACATCCATAGCAGGACGGTTCGGATTTCCGCTCAGATGCGGATACAGTTCTTCCAAGTTTGCCCTGTACGGATTCTTTGAGACCCTGGCTGCAGAATATCATAAAGCAGGAATTAAAGTAACGCTTGTATGTCCGGGAAGGGTAAGTACAAACATATCCATGTATGCCCTTGACAAAGGTGGCAAACCTCATGGAGAACTTGACCCGGGGCAGAAGAACGGAATGCCTGCAGACATTGCGGCACGCATTATAACCAAAGCAATTGCAAAAGGGAAAAGGGAAGTGCTGGTAGGGAGAAAGGAACTGCTTATGGTGTACATAAAGCGTTTCTTCCCGGGATTGTGCGCACGCCTTTCCAGGAAAATAAAGCCTATGTAACCAAATGTAAATTTAAAGACAATGGGAAAGTTGTATGAACTTCTAAAGGAAGACTACCGCATAAAGGACGGACTGAACACCTGCATCAATTGTGGCACATGCACAGCAATATGCCCTGCTGCAGAGTTCTACAAATACGATCCCCGCAAAATTGTGGATACAGTACAGAGGGCCGACGAAGAGGAAATTGAAAAACTCCTCAAAAGCGACACTATCTGGTATTGCGGCGAGTGCCTTTCATGCCTTACCAGGTGCCCGAGGAAAAACGGCCCTGGACTGGTCATAATGGCCCTGCGAGACCTTTCTGCCCGCCTTGGATACTTTGTAGAATCCGAGAAGGGAAGGCAACTCTATCCATTGACAAAAATAATGACCGGCAACATTCTCAAATACGGTTATTGCATTCATCCCGACAGTTTTTCATGGGAAGACCACATGGAATCCGGCCCGGTATGGAAATGGCATACCGAGCACCTTGAGGAGAGTTACGCAAGGCAAGGAGCCAACTTCAGGGGCGATGGCCCTGGAATTCTGCGAAAAATTCCTCAGGAATCCTTGGATGAATTGAAAGCCATCTTTGATGTAACAGGCGGAACAGAGAGGATAGAGACAATAGAAAAATACTCCAGGGAAAAGGCAGAGGAGATGGGAATGACAATGGAGGAGTACTTCAGACATACATTTGAAGAGTGTTCAGACAATCATTTTAACGGTTAACTGGAATGATTTACCAAGGAAAACAGAAAATATGGAGCGAGTACCAGAAGGAGATTCCAGACGACAACTGGTACTATGTGCGCAGTTGCATCAGGCAGAATTTTTTCCCGGCATCAGAAAAGATGTTCATGGAAATCTGCAGGAATGTGCTGGGTAAAGACATATATGAGAATGAACATCACACAACCTGCGGAGGTATAGCATACCACTGTGATACAATACCGCAGGAGACCGCCATGACAATTGTGGCCAGACAGTTTGCACTCATGACCGAAGCAGGATACGAAAACTATGTTGCTTCCTGTATAACCTCGTTTGGCAACTATACAGAGATTCTTGAGACTTGGCATGAGAATCCTGAACTGGAGGCCAAGATAAGGGAGCTGTTGTGGAAAGCGTGCAAGAAAGAGTTCAAAAAGCCCAAATACCTTGCCCACTCAAGCGACCTTATATTCAAATTCCGCAACGAAATTGCCGAAAGGGCAAAATTCAGGCTTGTAAACCAGAAGACAGGGGAGCCATTGAGAGTTGTGGAACATATAGGATGCCACTATTCCAAAATGTTCCCTTCTAAAGGGGTTGGCGGTGCAGAATATCCTTATGTCCTTACAGGTATGGTTGAATCTTGGGGAGGTAATGTGATAGATTATCCCGAGAGGAGGCACTGCTGCGGATACGGATTCCGCCAATACCATGTTAAAGCCAACAGGGGATACTCAATATCCAATACCCACAAGAAATTTGAGTCAATGGCACCATACAAGCCGGATATGATTATAACCAATTGTCCGGGCTGCCCTTATTTTCTGGACAGATGGCAATATGTAATAGCCGAAATGGAAGGGAAGACCTACGGAGAGAACGGATTTGGAATACCGGTATTTACATATGAAGAGGTTGCAGGTCTAGTATTGGGATACAACCCTTGGGATCTTGGTCTGCAGCTCCATCAGGTGGCCGTTGAGCCTCTTTTGGATAAGATAGGGATAGAATATTCTCCTGAAGACAAATATAAGGGACTCAACAAGAAGGATTTGTTGCGTCCTGAATTGCCACAGGGAATAAAATGTTTCTAAAAATATGAATGAAATAGTAGTTATAATAGGTGGTGGAATAGCGGGAATGGAAGCCGCAGGACAGCTGCTCAAACTGGGATATACCCCTTTTTTAATTGAGAAAAGCGATAAATTGGGAGGCAATGTTGCCCAATGGCACCGTCTGTTTCCGGATATGATACCTTCGGGGGATATTATCGGTACACTATATGAATCATGTAGGGATGCCAATATATTCCTCAACACAGAAATATACTCAATAAACCGCCTTAAGGACAGGTACAACCTGATCCTTTCAAATGGAGTTACAGTTAGTACAAGGTATATCCTCATTACAACAGGTTTTGAACTGTTTGACGCTTCCAAGAAGGAAGAATACGGATACGGCATTTACAATCATGTGATTACAAATGCAGATCTTGAACACTGGTTCAATGGAGGTGCTGATGAAAGGATAGATTCATCATCAATAAATTCGGTGGGATTTGTTCATTGTGTAGGATCCCGCGACGAGAAGGCCGGCAATACCCAATGTTCAAAGGTATGCTGCATCACCGCCATAAAACAGGCAATGGAAATTAAGGAGATGTATCCGAATTCACAGGTTTATTGCTTCTATATGGACCTGCGTCTTTTTGGAAAGAAATATGAGGATTTCTACACTAAAGCACAACGGGATTACGGAATTCACTTCATAAGGGGAAGAGTATCGGAAGTTGGGGAAAACATTGAAGGGAAAGTTGTGGTAAAGGCAGAAGATACACTGTCGGGAAGACCTATAAGGGTAACTCTCGATCTGTTGGTGCTGATGTCGGGGATGGCATGTTGCAAGGATTCTTCTGTGGCATCTTCATTGGGGCTTTCAATTGATTCAGACAAATTCCTCCAAAGCAGCGACAATATCCTGCACATAACATCCTCACCAAAGAAAGGGGTATACTATGCAGGAGCCTGCACCGGACCAAAGACTGTACCTGAGACATTGGCCGAAGCAAGATCTGCTGTACTGGAAATTCACAACAGCATTATCTCAGAAAAGGCATGAAAGGATTCGGATTCAGATTGTCTGCCAGTTCAACCATAGATTTGGACAAAATAGACAGGAGAAAATTTGAGCAGTTGTGTGCAATGGAACCTGATGCCGGAAGATGTATGGCTTGCGGCAGCTGCAGTGCAACTTGCACAGCAGCACCATTTTCGGGGATGAGTGTAAGGAAAGTGCTGCTTTGCCTGCAAAGGGGGAGAGAAGATGAAGCCATAAAATTGCTTTCTGCCTGCATGCTCTGCGGAAAATGTACAATGGTATGCCCAAGGGGGATAAATACAAGACACCTGATACTTTGCATAAGCCGGATATACGGCAAGAAGGAGGATAAATGATGAAGAATATCTATACAATGGAATTCAATGCCTTTGTCATACCTTTTGTGCTTGGAATGACATTTGTATTGTGCTGGTGCGTAATAGGTGCGGCAAGGATAATCATGGAATTGGATGCAAAGGAGAGAAAGACATTCTTCCTCTCGCTCCTGAATCCCAAGATTATGGCAAAGAATATAAAGGAGTGGTTCTGCGACTGCCTGTTCCATGTAAAATTGTGGAAACGGAACAAACTGCTGGGCTATATGCATTCCAGCATTGCATTCGGCTGGTTCATGATAATTGTAATAGGACATATAGAGGTATTTCTCTATACTCCCGACATGATCCACCGTGTCTGGTATCCCATCTTTTTCAGGTATTTTGTAGCCATAGCCGACAATACGATGCAGGGGTCATTCTTCTTCTTCCTCATGGATTTCTTCCTGCTCATAATCCTCAGCGGTGTACTTCTGGCAATGATTAAAAGAGTGTGGTCATTGCTCTTTGGCATGCGGCGTACCACAAGGCCAAGTTTGACCGACCTTATAGGTCTTTATGCACTGTGGGCCATATTTCCGTTAAGGCTGCTGGCTGAAGGTTTCACTGCAGACATCAGCGGCGGTTCATTCCTTACCAAAAGCCTCAACCAGCTGTTGCATCTGTTCTTCAGCAATGAAATGAATGTATTGCCATCATGGTGGGCATATTCAATGGCATTGGGAGTATTCATGTTCATCCTCCCTTTCAGCAGATACATGCACATACCGGCTGAGATACTTCTTATACCGCTGAGAAATGCCGGAATTAAGATAAAGAGTACCCGCAAAGGATACTCTAGAGCCCAGGTATACTCTTGCCCGGGATGTGGAGTGTGCATTGACGCATGCCCAATGAGCGCAACCAAGATAAATACCAAAGATACAACAGTATACCTCAACCGCCAGATTAAAAGAAGGAACGAAAAGCGCATTGAAGAGATAAGTGACAAATGCCTTCTTTGCGGAAAGTGTTCTGCAGTATGTCCTGTAGGAGTGGAAGGTGACAAGTTGCGTATTGCCCAGCGTTCGGTGAGAAAATACTCTCTGGAACCGGACTATTCACAAATTGACACATTACAGCTTTCCGGCAAACTTGAGAAAGGGCGTAAAGTACTCTACTTTGCAGGATGCATGTCTCCGCTCACTCCAGGAATTGTAAAATCAATGGTTTCGCTCCTTGATAAAGCAGGAGAGGAGTGGCAGATGATGGATGAGGATGGTGGAATCTGTTGCGGCAGACCTATGCTTATGGCCGGAAGGAAGGAAGCAGCTAAGCAGATGATAGAAAAAAACACTGCTATCATTAAAGAATCCGGAGCTTCAGCTCTGCTTCTGAGTTGTCCTATATGCTACCGTATCTTTAAGGAGAAATATGCATTGAAAGGGATTGAGGTGCTTCACCATACAGAGTACATCTACCGTCTGGTTTCTGAGGGGAAAATAAAACCGGAAAAATCAGAATTGAAGTATGTTTACCACGACCCTTGTGAACTTGGAAGGGGATGCGGTATCTACGATCAGCCAAGAAGGGTAGTGGAATCGGTAGGTACACTGGTAGAGGGGAAAAAGAACAGAAAGGAAAGCATTTGCTGTGGCGGAAGTCTTGGAAGTCTAACACTTGGATATGACAAGCGCAAGCCATTGGTTGAAAATGCACTCAACAACCTATCTGCCTCAGAAGCTGACATAGTAGTAACAGCGTGTCCTTTGTGCAAGAACACATTTGCAAAATATGCAACAAATCCTGTTCTTGACATTGCAGAAATTGTAAATAGAGCTATATTAGAAGAAAAATAAGAGTATATCATGAAATTCAATCCAACAAAATATTCGCTGGTATGCTGTGCAGACGGACACAGTTTCCAGGATAAAGGGTGGTCTCTTGCCGATCCTGAATGCAAAAACCCAAGTCTTGTAAGGGCAGAGTATGAACAGAAAAAGTTTAACCCCCGCAATGACCTTGAAGGTTTGTACAGATATGCAGACTGGCTTCCAATAAGCAGGACACTCAAAGGTTCGTGCGCTCCGGTAACTTACAAAAGTGAGGCATTGGCTGCAGAACTTGGACTTGAGAACCTTTACATAACTTTCTCGGGATGGTGGCCTAAAAAGGGTGCATATATGGAGACATGCTCGTTCAAGGAGACCGAGGCATATTCTGTATGTGGAAGATTGCCTGAAGATTCCGGTAAAGTTCTTGTTGTGGCATCTGCAGGCAACACTGCACGTGCATTTGCAAAAGTATGTTCAGACAATGGAATTCCATTGTTGCTTTCAATTCCAGAAGACAACATTGATGCATTGTGGTTCAGCGAGCCACTGAATGACTGCGTGAAGATAATTGCATCACCTGCAGGATCAGATTATTTTGATGCGATTGCACTTGCAGACAAAGTATGCACCTGCGAACGTTTCATGGCTGAAGGTGGAGCAAAAAATGTTGCCCGCAGAGACGGTATGGGAACAACCATCCTTTCTGCTGTGGAACATATAGGAAGAATTCCTGATGCCTACTTCCAGGCAATTGGAAGCGGTACAGGTGCCATTGCTGTATGGGAAAACAACCTCCGCCTGATTGCAGACGGAAGATGGGGCAGCCACAAGATGAAGCTTTACCCTTCACAAAATGCTCCGTTCACAATAATGTACGACAGCTGGAAACAGCACTCAAGAACTCTTGTAGAGATGACTCCTGAGCAGGCTCGTGCAGCAGCGGCTGAGATTGAGGCCAAAGTGCTTTCCAACAGGAAACCTCCTTATTCGCTGTCGGGAGGACTGTTTGATGCAATGGAGGATGCAGGTGGAGACATGTTCAAGGTTACAAATGATTCTCTTAATCTTTGGAAAAAGAAATTCCTTGAACTGGAGGGGATAGATATCCACAATGCTGCAGCTGTTGCTACAGCGTCACTTGCACAGGCTGTTGCAGAAGGGACTGTAAAGAAAGATGAAGTTATAATGCTTAACATAACCGGTGGCGGTGAACTGCTTGCAAAGAGCGAGAAACAGGTTGTGTATGCAAAACCTCACCTTGTACTTAACCCTGAGTTGCCTGCTGAGGAGATTGTAAAGGCAGTGGAAGGGCTATTTTAGGAGAGGCAAATAAGAAAAATGAGGGTGACCCAAAAGTAAAGGGTTGCCCTCTTGTCATTTAAGGTATAAAGGCTCTGGGAAGAACTATGCGCAATAAAATGCTTAATTCTGCACATACCCCAGGTAGACTGCATCAAAAATAGCTTTTTTCTACACATACCCCCTTAAAAAACACATCTATGTGCAGTAAAATGGCTTTTTTTACACATAGATGGTGAGGTGTGTTCAAAAAATGTCCCTTTGCTGCACTTATGTCGTCTTTCAAAAGTAATGTAAAGTTACTGCTTTTTCTTTTTGGCAAATATTACATCAAAAGGAAGAAATGAGTAGATTTGCGTAAACACAAAATAATGCCATTTTCATGCTGGCAAAAGCATAATCATGTTGGTTTCAGATATAGATTGTACTATTTGCTGGGACAAAGCATTCAAAATTGAGGAAAAATATGTTCAAAGACAAAGTAGTGATCATAACCGGAGGCGCAAATGGCATAGGCCGATGCATTGCAGATGAGTTCCGCAAACAGGGTGCAATAGTCAAAGTAATTGACAAGCAGGAGGGAGAGCATTTCATAGGGGATATCTCAAAGAAAGAGGTACTGGAGGCGTTTGCAAGTGAGGTTCTGGGCAAGCATGACAAGGTGGATATCATTGTCAATAATGCACTGCCATTGATGAAGGGGATAGATGAATGTTCCTACGAAGAGTTTCAGTATGCATTGAATGTTGGAGTAACTGCACCGTTCTATTTGGTAAAGTTGCTGAAGGGCCATTTGGCGGAAGGTGCATCAATCATCAACATTTCTTCCTCGCGCGACCGCATGAGCCAGCCACAAACTGAGAGTTACACAGCTGCCAAAGGTGGCATTGCTGCACTAACCCATGCATTGGCAGTCAGTCTATCGGGTAAAGCGAGGGTGAACTCCATATCACCAGGCTGGATTGATACGGCATACACAGTTTATGAAGGTCCCGACGCCACTCAGCAACCTGCCGGCAGAGTGGGAAATCCAATGGATATAGCCAATATGGTGCTGTTCCTTTGCAGCGACAAGGCAGGCTTCATCACTGGGGAGAATATCTGCATAGATGGCGGTATGACCAGGCAGATGATTTACCACGGGGATTGTGGATGGAAGCTATCATCTGATTAAATAAAGACAAAGTCCTATTTGTATAGAGATAATCAAAGGAATACCGTATTTAAACTTCTTGTGCTGGGTCTTGTGATGCCAGACTTTTAAGCCACACCAGGCCCCAATGCTTCCTCCGATGATGGCAAGCAGGAGCAGGGTAGATTCAGGTATACGCCATTTTCCCCTTTTGGACTTCAATTTGTCAATGCCATACACCAAAAAAGTGATGACATTGATGAGAACGAGGTAATACTGCAAAAAAATCATAATAGCATAATTTCTAGTTCTCCATAACCCTCTTTCCGGTAAAGTGATCAATCTTAAGATCTAGAACCGCAACACGTGAACCATTGTTAATAAGTTCAGCATCAATGTTATATCCATCGGGAAAATATTTTTCACCCAGTTGCCTTAGCCTTTGGACTCTCTCATCCTCATTCCCTATGATGCTCACCTTGCCAAAGCAGATTACACTCTTCACATGAAACCACCAGTCATTCTCCTCCTTTACGGGTTCATCAATAACTGTGAAACACGCATTTGGTGATAATCTTATAGAGTCAATCCTATGACCTTCAAGTGCGCTGTGAAAATAGATATGTCCATTTTTATAAACAAAATTCATAGGGACAGTATAAGGATACCCCATCTCTCCATTTACAGAGAGGAATCCTCTATACACCTTAGCAAGTATTGACTCACACTCCTCCTGCGACAACTGCTGCTTGAAGCGTCGCATCGGCCTGAAACCTTTTTCTTCGCTCATCTATGATAACTGTTTTTAATAGATATTGTAAAAATATGATAAAAGACTTTTAAATCCTATTTTTCAGCTAAAATATTCCGTGAAAATAAAGAAATGAGTAGGTTTGTGTTATAAATAAGCTACAATGGACATTTATGCTGGCATACACATACATAGAAAAAGGAAAGTTTGCTTTGGTGGAGAAACCGAAGCCTGCACTCATTGAACCTACAGATGGCATAGATGGAGGACAGACAGAATATGTGCGGGTACCGCTTGCAAATCAAGGACTTAACCGTATTCCCCACAGCGTAACCGATGAACAGGCATTGATGAGGCGTACCGTATCTTTGAGAATAAACTGGATGGGGTTATTAAGGTGGCAGTGGAGCCATAAAAATTGTGGTCATACATAGTTTCCATAACTTAAAAAGATATGAAAAAAATAATCTTAACATTTATTGCAGCTTGCTTTTCAATTGCAACATTTGCACAGCAGAAAGGTGCTACTGTACAGATGCCTGCAAACGTAATATACTATGAGTACAATTTAGACCTGCAGCAAAGAGACGGCCGCTCAAACAATCATGCCCCCACTTTCTTCATTTATCCCCATATAAAGCTGGATGAAGCAGGCGCCAAAAGGCTTGTTGAAGAGATGGAAATGAAGGATGTGCTTGTTGAAAATCACGTGAAGGTATTTGTGATCAATCCTATAGGGGAGAAATACAATAAGGAGACAGATTTTGAAGGTTTTAAAGAGGTGTTCAACAAGACCCATTCAGGCAATCTGAAAGTGATTGGAATAGGAAACGGAGCCACTTTTGTGAACACGGCAATTGCCCCTACTGATGCTGCAGGACATATTGCAGGAATCCTTTCAATTGATGGCAAGCCAGGTAAAAATCCTGCACAATCTTGGGGTGTACCGGCATATATTGCAGGAAAGAATGCTGTTAGGGTTGCAAAACCTTACATTGCAATGAACAAGGGGGTGCAATGTGGTTCCAAGTATGTAAATGAAGAGGAAGAACTTCTTACAGTAATAGTTGATGAGAACTCCAATGCCACTCTTGCCCAAACATTTGACAAGGCTTGGGATGAACTGTTCTCAAAGAATCTGAGATTCAACAACTACAAGCATACACATTATAATGGAGCCAAATTTGGCGAATACGGGCCATATGAACTTGAACCGTACACGGTACATGAATCTCTTGGAATAAAGAGGGAACTGGTGATTATGGAGCAGAAGAAAGGGCTTCCATGGCTATGGTATGAGTATTGGCCGGAAGAGCTTATTGAAGGGGCTCCGGCTGGAAGCGTACCGGTAATGGTCCTACTTCATGGAAATACAAATGACCCGCGAACACAAGCTGAGACCTCAGGATTCATTCAGGTAGCCGGCAAAGAGCGATTCTTTATTGTGGAGATGGAATGGCAGGGCAGCAAGGATTACGGTGCTATGGGGTACGACGGCATTGAGAAGGTGATAAACATCCTTCTTGAGAAGTACCCACAGTTGGATCCGTCGAGAATATATGCACAAGGACTCTCTGCCGGAGCAATTACTGCAACAGCTTTGGGCATCTGCAAATCATATCTGTTTGCTGGAGTAGGGGGCTACGGAGGTGGAATCTACACCGGCGCCAAGACCGGCAGGTTCTCATACTTGCCCGGCCTTTGGGCTGAAGCCACCCAGAAAAGGGGATTTGTGGAAATGCCATACTGCTCAATCATTGGAACAGCAGACAAAGTTGTCCCATTCTATACTCCCGACGATTACAAAGGAAACAGCTATGTGAACGCCTGGAACACCTACCAGCAACTGAACGGCATAGAGGTAACCTCAGAGCTGGATTTCTCTTCAGACACTTTATTGGGCCTCAACCTGGCCAACCGCAAGACAATTATTACCAACAAAGGCAATGGTATTAAAGCAGTTACCGGCTATTTCTACAAAGGGGAAATGCCCCTTATAAAGATAGTTGCCGTTGTAGACTACGGCCACTGGAACTTCATGCCGGGCGCCCAGATGATGTGGGACTTTTTCAAGATGTTCTCAAGGGATCCGGAAACTAAGAAGCTGATTTATCACGGGGAACTTTAATAAAAATTGATTTTATGGAAATAAATAGAGACTCATTGCTCAATTGGGCAAATGAAACTGCAGCAGGATACGTTATACTTGCCAAACAATTTGATATGGGATTTTATACCCAATCAGACATGACAAAAATATTCCAATCTCCTAAAGTTGTGATAATAGGGATAAATGGTGGCTCTGATGGTTCATACACTGATCAGATAAACAATCCAGGATGGATGAAAGATGGTGAAGATCTGTCGGGAATAGATTTGATTAAGGGCAATTACTTCAAAGATGAAAATGGAGTGTCTGAGTGGAACAAAAGGGAGACCTGGACATATTTTAAAAGGTTGAAGGATTATTTCAGGAACGTAATTCCATACAATCCGTTGAATGATGAGAGCAAGTTTGTACTTACAAATATGTCTTTTTTCAATACGGCAAAAGCAAAGCAGCACAGCAATGAACTGTTTGACAAGACACTCATTTTCACTATACAGTTAATTGATGTACTGAAGCCAGCCAGAATAGTGTTCCTGAGTGGAAAAGAAGCTTTTTCAAGACTTGACAGATACAAGAAAACCAACAGCAATTTCCAGTTTTCTTATGACAAGAAAGAAGGTTCTCTGTTAAAAGGTGAGATAAATGGTATTCCATGCATAGGCGTTCCACACCCCTCTGCCCATCTTAAAACAGAACAGAGAGAGAATGTTCGCAACTTTATTACTGAGTTTATGGGAAGTCTATCTTGAAACTATAGGCTTGCCCTCTGCATCAAGTAGAGGTGTCAATCCTGCGCCATAACCAGATCTCACAAATAGATAGTTTACACCGGTCTTGGTATCTACAATTATTGTAGCATCAGTCATAAAACTTTCCCTTTCTGATTTCTTGAATTCGAATCTGTTCATAGTATTTGTGAATTGATTTTGATTATTTGCTTTTTGAAAGGTCGTTTTATACGTACAGCCTCTCTACAGCAGTTATATTGCTGTGCATAAAACTCTATTGCATCTTTTAGGGTCCAACCAGAACTGTACGTATACATACCGTTAATAATTGTATAAACGGTGTATGCTGTATGGAAGCACATTTCGTCACTGTCCCAAGCGGGAACTGTTTTCACATTAAGAATAATATTGTCAGACATCATACTCAGGCATTAAAATTAAAACAATAAACTTTCTTCACCGTTTGATCGAGGACGGAAAACCTGAGGTATATTAAAGCAAATGAGTACTTTAATTGCAAATATAGTATATATTTTCTACATTTGCATTGAACACGATTCAGGTTCGCAATCCTCGATCAAATTGCAGTTATTGAATTATTAACCGCCTATTGGCTTAAATAACTGTATTATGAGGCAGATTCACTTTATTGTGTCTATAAAAACCGTAGACAGCACCCCGTTATTCCCGTCTGATTTTAATGGTGAAAGTTTTCTTCTTGAAACAACCATCAAAGTGTCCACACAATTTAAAATTTTAACAAAAGGATACTCATCATTCCCTACTGGACTTGAAGCAATAATATGTTGTAGCAATATTTCAGAAGCTAAAAAATATGCAGATGAAATATGCATGTCAATATATCAGATAAGAAACACACTAGGCAGTTATTTGGACCGTCTTGGCATACAAATAGGGGAAATTAAAGACAACAAAAAGTCATTGGAGTCAGCAATGATGGATATGATGATGCGAAGCATGAAGGCCAGAGGATTGGATTTCAGATCAATCCCAACTATCAATATAGATTTGGATGAAATGATGTCATAATGAATTAAGATGCTTGATATTATGGAATTTAACAGACAATTCTTCATTGATTTGGCAAAAGATGCAGAACTGAACTTCTCGCATATAAGACAATTGTCCGAAGTAGAGAACCATGAAATAGTAGTTGGCGATAAATTGCTGGATATTCTTATTGAAGTGCAGTCCAAAGTTGAACGCTTGGAAGCTATGGGTGAAGACGAGTTCAGAGCTTTCCATGTAGAGTTACCTCGTCCTACTCCTGATGAATGGGGAAACTGCGAAGAGTTCATCGCTAATGGTGAGTACAAAAACCGTGAGGAATATATCGAAGATTGGGAATCATATAATCCAATGGAAACTTATTGGTTTCATGTAAGAGTAGCGAGATATAATGAGTATCGTTCTTTGATATTCAGCAACAAGAAATTTAAATATTTTATAATCACCAACCGGTCATCATATGCAATGCGAGGATCTGGCTTTCAAAATGGTCAATGGTATGAGGAGTATTTGATTAAAATATTCAAATACATAAAGAACTTGATTGATGCAATAGTATCTAATCCCGATGGTTATAATGAATATGTAGCCAACAATCTTCCTTATCAGTTGCGATATGGTCGTATTGCTCGAAAAGATTTCAACAGGATTGAACCTCGTTTCAAGATTAAGGTTGAAGACCATGAGTGGGCTATAAAAGCATTGGAAGCCTCTGTACGAAATGAAATGGCAGAACCTCTAAGTACAATGACCATCAGACAGTACTGCAAGTATTTTAGGATAGGACATGAAGCTTATCTACGCCATTTTCAGAAGATAGCACCAGAGTATACTAGATTTGCAACTCTAAAGAATACTCAAGAAGAACTTTTAGATGTAGCATATTACAATAGAGCAGAATTTAAACACATAGATGAGCAATACAATCTTGATAGTGAAGCTGATTTTAAGAAGTTCGCAAGGGACCACTATGGAGAATTGGGTTTATCCCGCTTGGATATTTGTGCTTCCAACTTTAGAAGAAAGGGTTGGGTAATTGAGGTACATAATAGTTATTCAGCCAACGTTGATGTTGCAATAGATGTAGCTACTGCTCTCTTCAAGTCAGGAGTACCATTGGAAATATCAAATGCGGAAATATTATTGAAAATTCTCAAAGAGGAAGACTATGTTGGACTTATACCACGCACATTCCATGACTATATGAATCACCACGAAGAGGGAACAGTATATGAGTTACCATGGGAATACCAACTATACGATGATCCTGAATCTGAACTTACAAGAGCTCAATATGATGAAATAATCTCTCTTGCCGAGTGGAAAGAAATAGAAAAAGTAAAATCCAAAGGAGTTGGGAATCTGGTCAAATGACTATAGTATTACTCATTTGTCTACGAAAATATTTATTTCTATTTTTGCTTTGATGAAGATTTGTTATGAAGAAGGATATAACGATAAGAAGTTCTGCAGCTGAATATCTAACTTATGTGGCTGCTGTTGGGGATCAACCTGATGCAATTGAAATCAGGTATGAGAATGAGAATGTGTGGCTTACACAGAAGATGATGGCTCAGTTGTATGATGTAACTGTTGCCAATATAAATCAGCATATTAAAACCATATTTGCAGATGGTGAGCTTTTGCCTGAGGCAACTATTAAGAAATACTTAATAGTTCAAAATGAAGGTTCACGTACTGTTTCTAGGTCCGTCGATCATTACAATCTCCAGATGATTATTGCTGTTGGCTTCAAGGTGAATAATGAGAGAGCTGTACAGTTCCGACGTTGGGCTAATTCTATAGTGAAGGATTATACTATCCAGGGATGGGTGATGGATGAGGAAAGGTTGAAGAAGGGTGGTAGTATCCTAACCAAGGAGTATTTCGAGAAGCAGCTCGAAAAGATCAGAGAGATCAGGATGTCCGAGAGAATGTTTTATCAGAAGATTACGGATATTTATGCAACTGCTCTTGATTATGATCCTTCTGCGCCTGCCACTAAAAGATTTTTTGCTGCTGTACAAAATAAAATGCATTTCAGTGTGCATGGTCAGACAGCGGCAGAGTTGATTTATACGAGAGCTGATGCCTCAAAGGAGAATATGGGTTTGACTTCTTGGGATGGTTCTCCTGAGAGCAAGATTCATAAATACGATGTGTCTATTGCTAAGAATTATTTATCGGAGAATGAGCTGCAACAGCTTCAACGCATTGTTTCTGCTTATTTGGACATGGCTGAGATGCAGGCACTAAGGCAGATTCCAATGACGATGGAGGATTGGGAGAAGAGGCTTAATAGGTTCTTATCCTTGATGGACCGTGAGGTTTTAATGGATGCCGGCAAGGTGACTGCAGAATTGGCAAAAGCTCATGCAGAGGCAGAGTTTGAGAAATATAGGATTGTGCAGGATAGGCTCTATATGAGTGATTTTGACAAGTTTTTGCTTCTTGAGGAGGAAACTCAGAAGTATAAATGACAAGTTCTACGATACTTTATCTAAAGTATGTAGAAAACTATCTGAAGAAGTGTATGACATATAAACTGAGAGAATAGATGAGTACTGATAGCAATAACGAGATATGGGTATTTCTTTCACACTCCAATAAGGATTATGAAAAGGTCAGGCAGGTTCGTAACATGCTTGAAGAGCAGTCTCTTAGGCCGCTTATGTTCTTTTTGCATTGTTTGAATGATGATGATGAGTTAGATTCGTTGATAAAACGCGAGATAGACTGCCGTACACGTTTTATTCTTTGTGACAGTGAGAATGCACGGACTTCTCATTGGGTTCAGAAGGAAGTGGAGTATATCCTGTCACAGAATAGAATTTGTGAGACCATTGACTTATCTAAGAGTATGGATGAGATAATGGCCACATTGCATGACTTCATTAATAAGACGAGGGTTTTCATATCTTATAATCGAGAAGAATATTCGTTGGCTGATATGGTATATAACCGACTGTCTCTTATTGATTTATCTGTATATATAGACAGGGCTTGGGACTTCAATCATGCTTATCATCAGCGTTACAGAGATGCACTTGATTATCTTGAGAGTACTGTAGTTAAAGCAAACGGGTATGTCATTGCAATTATGAATGAGAGAATTTTGCTTCCATATAGTAGTTCGAGATATGAACTCATTAAAGCTATACGAGATAATAACAGTGTAGGAAAGGATACTCCTAATATTATCCCTTTTGTAATGCAAGATTCCCTCAAAGAGCTTTTACGGGAAGATCCGGATCTTTCTGCATTAACAAAATGTGATATCCAAAGCTTAGAAGGTCTTGATATAAATGGACAAAGTGATATGATTGTTAAAAGAGTAGTTACTCAATTGATGACACCAGGTTCCATTAAAGTACTTGCTGATAATCTTTCAAAGGACACATATGCCAATCCAAATCCTAAGGAAGCAGATTTTCTTTATGGATTATTACTTTAAGTAAATATTTCGATGCAGAATATTTATTTGCCAATGCAAGAAGGACGGATTATGTTGATGATATAAAAGAAAATTATGCTAGCATACACATACATAGAAAAAGGAAAGTTTGCTTTGGTGGAGAAACCGAAGCCTACGTTGATGGAACCTACCGATGCCATTGTTCGTGTGACGATGGGTAGCATCTGCTCAAGCGACCTGCACATAAAGCACGGCAGTGTACCCCGCGCTGTTCCAGGCATTACCGTAGGACACGAAATGGTGGGGGTGGTTGAGGAAATAGGCTCTGCCGTAACAGCAGTAAAACCTGGCGACCGTGTAACCGTAAATGTGGAGACCTTTTGCGGCGAATGCTTCTTCTGTAAAAACGGCTACGTGAACAACTGTACACATCCCAACGGCGGCTGGGCTTTAGGGTGCCGAATAGATGGCGGCCAAACAGAATATATACGTGTACCACTAGCCAATCAAGGACTCAACCGTATTCCCGATAGTGTATCAGACGAACAGGCATTGCTTGTAGGCGACGTCCTTGCCACAGGCTTTTGGGCAGCCCGAATTTCCGAAATATCCCAAGACGACACCGTACTGATAATAGGAGGGGGTCCCACTGGAATCTGCACTCTCCTGTGCGTGATGTTGCACCACCCAAAACACATAATCCTCTGCGAAAAATCAGAAGAAAGGAGAAACTTCATCCGCACCCATTACCCTCAAGTTCAGGTTGTTCATCCCGACGAATGCCAGGAAATTGTCGGGAAGACAAGTGAAAACGGCGGCGCCGACAGGGTCCTTGAAGTTGCCGGTTCCGACGATACCTTCCGCCTCGCCTGGGAATGCGCCCGTCCGAATGCCATAGTTACGGTGGTTGCCCTTTATGACCAACCGCAAATCCTTCCGCTTCCGGATATGTACGGCAAGAACCTTACCTTCAAAACCGGTGGTGTGGATGGATGCGATTGCGAAGAAGTTCTCCGCCTGATTGAACAAGGGATGATAGACACTACACCACTTATTACACATCGCTTCCCATTGAGTGAGATTGAAGAAGCCTATCACATTTTTGAGAACAAGTTGGATGGAGTGATTAAGGTGGCAATCGTTTGATATATAGAAAATATGCAACCGCCGAAAATAGAAGATTCAACCAAAGAAGAGAGGCTGGCCTATGTCCTGGAAGCCTGGAAATGCCTGCACGATTGCGAGTCATGCGGCAAGTGCCGCATCCTGAAAGGCAAGGATGCAGAAGTGCTCTATGCCGACTACATTGAAGGCAAGCGGAGCTATATGGATATTACTTTGGAGATAAGGAACCGTTCCTTGCGATAGGTTACATCTAAGCCATAATCTATAATTATTTTTTCTGTTTGAATCATAAAATCGTTACCTTTGTAAATATTCTTCTGGTTCTCCATCCACGATCAAATGGAGGTTTACACAACCGTTTTAATCAACATTTAATCAAAAGATTATGGAGACACCATTCTATTTGTGTGTCCCTGCGGCAAAACACATTGCTGTCAGCGGGGATATCCACGGGGATTTCAACACCCTGGTTCATAAATTATGCATTCAGTACAAAATGCAAGACACTCTTCTGATTGTAGCAGGAGATTGCGGATTCGGACTATACTGTAATACAAGCCTGCAACAAAACAATTCTTGGAGTGGGAGGGGGAATCTCAATTGACAGGGTGCCACGAATTGAGAAGTGGAAACAATATCGTCATAAATATCGGGAATTTCTTCATACTCCCGACGATTCGCCGTTTGCCAGAAATTTCTATTGGAAAGATGAGCCACCTATGTTTGATGAAACAATATTGGTATCTGTCGGGAAGAAATACTCAATTGATACAGTTGTTTCACATACGGCGCCATCTTTCTGCGAACTGACATCAAAAGGTATGGTTGAATATTTTGCGCAATTTGACCCTGTTCTAATAAAGGATGTACAGACAGAAAGGGAAACTATGGATACAATCTTCCATAAACTGGTCTCAGACGGCAATCCCCTCTGCAGATGGTATTACGGTCATTTTCACCAATCCTGGAATGCTGAGATTTCAGGTGTACAGTTCAAGATGCTGGATATAATGGAATTTGCCACTATAGCTGCGGAATAGGGAAAGGCTTGACAAATTGCCTTTTAAAAGGGCGTAATATCTTAAGGCTTTCTTTATGACAGCTATATATGGAAGAATACAATTCAATTGCGTCCTTTAATGTCCAGCATATATAAAGGAATATGGAACAGAATAATAAAATTGTGATATATCAGACTGCCGACGGACAAACCCAAATTGATGTCCGTATGGAGAATGAAACAGTGTGGCTTACGCAAGCCCAGATGGGTGACTTGTTCCAGACGGACAGAACATCAATAGTACGTCATATAAACAATATCTATAAGTCTGAAGAATTGGAGCGTGAGGCAACCTGTGCAAAAATTGCACAGGTTCAAATCGAAGGAAAACGAAAAGTTAACCGAAATATTCCATATTTCAATCTCGATATGATTATATCTGTTGGCTATCGTGTAAATTCCAAACGAGGTACTCAATTTCGTATTTGGGCAAACAAGGTACTCAAAGATTATCTTATAAAAGGCTATGCTATAAATAATCGATTATCAGTACAGAAGTATGAGGAATTGAGTCAATTGGTGCATTTGTTGGGACGCACAATTAACAACGAAAAAGAAATGATCGATAGTGACACCCGCGAATTGGTTAATGTCGTAACCGATTATACATATGCACTCGACACCCTCGACCGTTATGATTATCAACAACTCACAATTGAGTATACAACCATAGAGGAGAGTTTTCGTGCTACTTACAATAGTGCCATGGAAACCATTGCTATACTGAAGGATAAATTTGGTGGAAGTTCGTTGTTTGGCAGTGAAAAAGATAGCTCGTTCAAAAGTTCAATTGGACAAATCTATCAAACCTTTGATGGCACAGAATTATACCCTTCGGTAGAGGAAAAAGCGGCTATGTTACTCTATCTTGTTGTCAAAAATCACTCTTTTGTTGATGGCAACAAACGTATTGCGGCTACGCTGTTCCTCTGGTTTATGCAGAATAATGGCATTCTCTATAATCCAAATGGCACCAAACGCATTAGCGATGGAACTTTGGTAGCTCTTACTTTAATGATAGCTGAGAGCCGATCTGATGAAAAGGATATAATTCTAAAAGTAATTGTAAACTTGATAAATAGGAGAAATTGAAAAATCGGCAGTGTCCAAAATTTTGTATAAATGATATTTTCTCAAGTTACACAAACTGCAACACAATTCCTGTAATTTAATACCATTCTTACAGACAACTCCTCATTACCGGGCAAAATGGCGGTGCAATCACTTCCATTTCCTCTTTGCGCACTGGATGAGTGAAGCGGATGCTGCGTGAGTGGAGCGAGATGCTGCCGTCGGGGTTGGAGCGGGGTGCACCGTATTTGAGGTCTCCTTTTATTACGCAACCTATGGCTGATAGCTGGGCACGGATCTGGTGATGGCGTCCGGTAAAGAGTTCTACCTCAAGTAGAAAGTATCTTTCTGTGGCAGTGAGGAATTTGTATCTCAAGCGGGCCTCTTTTGCTCCCTGTTTTGGGGTGAGACTGGTGTATGTCTTGTTCTGTTTTTCGTTGCGGGTAAGGTAGTGGGTAAGGAGTTTTTCATCTTCCTTGGGGCGGTTGCAAACCACGGCCCAGTATGTTTTGTGCATCTGGCCTGTGCGGAATGCATCATTGAGACGTCCCAGCGCCTTTGATGTTTTGGCAAAGATTACAGCTCCGCCTACAGGACGGTCAAGGCGGTGTACCACACCCATAAATACTGCGCCTGGCTTGTTGTCCCTCTGGGCAACAAATGCCTTGAGTGTTGTACTGAGGCATTCATCTTCTGTTTTGTCTGCCTGCACAATCTCTCCCGAACGCTTATTGAAAATAAGCAGGTGGTTGTCCTC
>JAZRQU010000084.1:0-1408 GCA_045650045.1 Candidatus Egerieisoma sp.
TCTGATTGTTGCTGGAATCAGAATTGCCTGGCCTGTTGTATATTTTGATTGCATATATCCTCCTTAGATTCCTGTCAGCTCAAGGATTTTCTCATCTGTGAGATAATCAGGAATTGTTGTGTTGATCTTCTGTATTGCATCACCGATTCCTCCAAGCATTGACACATCAGCTGGGAATGGTGGCATCCATATTGGAGTTGTGACTGTGATCTGCTGCCTTGTGTATGCAAAATCATCTCTGATGCATGATGCAAGATATCCGGCATTCATGATTCCCACATTGAATGACCTCTGAGCTGCCTTGGCTGTGAGCCTTAGGTTTTCATGTGCAGCCTTTATTGCATCATAGCTTGATGGGTTATTTTGAGGGAATCCCAAGTCATCCAGTGTCAATCCAACCTCTCCGGCAAATAATGAGGCGAACATTTTCAGCTGCTCAACATGAGGACTCATGCTCTGCTGACTAAACTGTCCGACTTTCACATGATCCTGTCCATCTTCATTGAGTGAGAATTTCATCATTGCTGACATAGCAGCTGACCATTTGTCCAGTTTCTCTGCATCAGGATCAGTGCCTGTGATCCACTTCTGAGGGAATGAATAAAACTCAGCAGCAATCTCTGACCTCTTGATGGTCCTGAGTGCTGAGCCAACAAGTGACATGCAAGCTCTTGATATCCTGGAGTGACCCATTGGTCTTTTTGCATCTGGTCTGAATATAACAGGCACCAGCATTGGCTCTTTGACCTTGTAGCTCCTAACGTCTGTCAGCTGCCCTTTGTCATAGAATGCTGTCCACTCATGTGTGAAATACACCTCCTGGACAGGCTGTCCGGCTGCATCTCTCTCAAGGACTGCATATCCCTCATTGAGGAGCCCTGTTGTTGGATTGATGATTCCTGTTGCATCATCAGCATTGATTGCCTGGAGTCTTGGATATCCTGATGCATCCTCTGACACATATATAAATGCACAGGATGCAATCAGGGCACCTTTTATGAGACTAGGAAATAAAACATCTCTGTTGTTGAGATCATAAATTTCCTTGAGGGCAAAGAGATCATCTTTGAATGCCAAAAGGTCCAGTCTGTCCGCCAGAGCATCAACACCCTTGGCACACCATCCGACACAGCTATTCCAAAACTTTAATTCTGGAGGTGATGATATCCCAAAATCAAAGGTCAGATTTTTCATGTCATAATAGTTGTACCGGAGCCACACTCTGGTCCTCTTTTGATTCAAAAATGCTTTTAATGCATCAATTCCAACATATTCCATGGCATCACCTTATTTTCAATGGTTATTAATCAACAAGGAGCAGCGCCCAGCGCTGCTCCTTTAAATTTTTGCTATGATATAAAAATTATTTTGCGAGATATGGATACAAAGTCGGAGGCCAAGCGGTCTT
>JAZRQU010000085.1:0-19467 GCA_045650045.1 Candidatus Egerieisoma sp.
AAATTCACAGATGCAATAAGCAATGAAGTGAATCCTTCTGTAGATTAAACGTGCCAATCTCGTGGCTTTTAAATTTGCCCAGAGAGTAACACTTTGAAATACAAGTGCTTACCTGGATCCCTCAATTCCTGGTGGCACCACACAAAAAAGCCTTGCAGAAATGCAGGGCTTTTTTGGTTTATACGCATTATTCCAACATCAGATACAAATACCTATCTACCGATACGGACGGCAAACAGGCATTAACAGAATTTGAATAGAAAAACATTAGAATCTATCGTTCTTTCTCCTTTTGTAGCGGAAAATAGTCTTCTCTTTCACTAAAACAGTTTCTTTACAATAAACACACCATCTCCATTTTATAAGTTTTGCGCTCATGAACAGCTCATGATAATGCTCATGCTGGCACCAAGTCGGCACTAAGATGGCACCAAGTCAGCATCCGGTCGGAACTCAGTTGATGTGTAAGTGTACAAGCTAATTTAAAACATGCTACCATGCAAGTGACTATGCAAGTCACCATGCAAGTGCCCAAGTAATACAACTTGTTTATAGTAATCAAAGAGAGTTATTCGGACCTAAAAGTTGCAATATAAATGAACTCATAAGCGAGACTTGTGGGTTTGTTTGTTTTTAACTATCAAGAATTTCTTTACAGTTTAATAACAGATACATCTGATTCCTCAAAAATGTGGGACATGTCTCACTTTTTTGAATATGACCTACGACTAAAAACTAATCAAATGCGCAAATTTGCACTCAACCTATCATATAATAAAGAAAAAGCATTATTTTTGCATATTATATGATATGTTACAGCTATGGCAAAGAGTACAATGGGGACTAAATTGCCCCGAAAATTGGAGCAGAAGATGCAGATTGTTGGCGAGCAAATAAGGCTTGCACGCTTGCGTCGCAATTTGAGTGTTGCACAGGTGGCGGAGCGTGCTACTTGTTCGCCTCTTACGGTTTCACGCATAGAGAAAGGTGCCCCCACAGTGGCGATAGGAATATATCTACGTGTGTTGTATGCCCTGCAACTTGATGATGACATTCTCTCATTGGCGAAAGATGACGAACTCGGCAGGGCATTGCAGGATATGAATTTACCCCAACGTGAAAGGGCGTCTAAAAAAGAGTAATGTGCTATGAAGAAGTTGTATGTATATGCCGATTTTGATTGGCTCAAAGAGATTGAGTTAGTTGGTGAACTTGGCTACGAATCACTTCGTGGCTCGGACAGTTATAGTTTTAAGTTTGCCGATAGTTGGATAAAAAAGTACAATGCCATTACCCTGAGCGAAGACCTTAACAACTATCCCGGGATACAATATACCCTGCCGAATAAGGATATTTTCGGTTGCTTTGCAGATGCTCTTCCCGACAGATGGGGACGCACTCTTCTTCTCCGTCGGGAACAGATTTTGGCACAAGAGGAGAATCGCCCTATTCGCCGACTATCATCATTTGACTTTTTGACTGGTATAGATGACTTCTCTCGCATGGGTGGTTTCCGTTTTAAAGAAACTCCTGATGGCGAGTTCATAAACGCGGACAGCTCTTTGCGTATTCCACCATTGACCGACTTGCGTGAACTCATTGCAGCAAGTAAGGAAATTGAAAAAAGTGAGGATACTAATACCCTCCCCGAAAAGCGATGGATTGCTCAACTTGTGCAACCGGGTTCTTCGCTTGGTGGTGCTCGTCCCAAAGCAAATGTTGTAGATACGGACCGCAGTATATATGTCGCAAAGTTCCCATCATTGAAGGATGATTATGATGTGGGATTGTGGGAACATTTCTGCCACTTGTTAGCTAAAAATGCGGGCATCAACGCTGCCGAAACAAAGGTACTTGAAATTAACGACAAGCATCACACGCTCCTTTCTCGTCGTTTCGATAGAACGGTTAGCGGCAAACGAATACATTTTGCATCTGCAATGACATTGCTCGGGTTAAATGATGGCGACAACGCTACAACAGGACACGGATATATTGACATTGTTGATTTTATCATTAGCAGTTGTACCGATGTTGACGCGAACTTGCGAGAACTATTCCGCCGAGTTGCATTCAATATATGCGTAGGCAACAGCGACGACCATTTCCGTAACCACGGTTTTCTGCTCACTGCAAAAGGCTGGACGCTATCGCCAGCATACGATATGAACCCAACACTAAATGACTACCAAAGTCTGCTTATCAATAGCAAAACCAATAAAGCAGACTTGTCGATTTTGCTCAACTCTTGCGAGGAGTATATGCTCACCCCAGAGGTTGCAAAGAGTATCATCAGCGAGATTGTAGCTGCTGTCAAGGATTGGCGAGTGTTGGCAAACAGATTAGGAATCGCTAAGCGAGAAATGAGTTTGTTTGAAGAGGTATTTTACAGAACAATAATCATATAGAATTGATAAGGATTAGCCTATACATAAGATAGTCATATGTGTGTAAGAATAAAATGCTGTAAATCTAATAATTACGAGACATCCATGGAACAGATCAAGGAAATTATCAGTCTCAATAACATTACAAGTTGCAAGCAGTATATGCATCTTATGCTAGATTTCTATTTTGATGCCATTGAAGCTTCAAGAGAATGTGATTCAAGAATGCTATTAGATGCAAATATTTGGCTACAAACAATTTTTACTAATGGCTGTGCATTCTTGAACCTTTTAGATGGCATAAACTATGAAAAGCCAGGAGTAAGACTAAAGACTATATTGGACCCATCTCTACTATTTACAATAGCGAGACGAATTTATGAATCAGTGGTAGATTTTAATATTCTATATATTCATCCTCAAACTGAGCAGCAGAAGGAGATTTTATATAACTTATTTATGTATGCAGGTCTATCGGAAAGATTGAAAAATTGTGATGAGAATATGAGATTTAAATACCCTGAGCGCATTCAGCAAGAAGAAAAAGATATCCAAGAGTGCAAAGATGCAATTGTGAATAGTTCACTATGGGCTTCATTAAGTGCTAAAACACAACAAATAGTACAAAATGCTATAAACTCTCATAAATTTAGATATACATTTGATTCAACAAATAATATTAGTCCCGTTAAATGGGAGGATGCATATCAATTATTACGAGTGAAAAAAGAGTTATACGAGTCAATGTATTCCTTTTTTAGCTTACATAGTCATCCTTCATATTTATCTTTAATCCAATTTAGAGATGCGTTTGCTCCAGGTGTTAGGCAGGATCTTCAAATGGCTATTCATTCTACGCAATGTATTCTCTCATTTATGAGTATTTTTATTGTGGATTACATAACATTATTTCCTAAAGTCAAAGAGAAGTTCAATGAACTAGAACTTCCTATGCGGTTTGCAATAGGGATGTATGAAGATGCTATGAGGGGAGAAAATAAATATAAGTAAAATGATATCGGAGAAGTCGCAGATTAAGTCTGCAAAATAGAAACGAGTGAGAGAGTTTGTTAACTTTGTATAGAATAACTCAAAATAATTTACCACTTAATATCATATATTTTATGACAAGTTGTGTTAATAAGTTTTTTAATAATAGATTTGATATGAATAAGATTGCTCCCCGATTACAGAAATGGTTACCAATAATAATATCTACAATAGCACTTGTGCTTAGTTTTTTCTCGTTCTCATTATCTAAAAGTATTTTTGAGTATGAAATAAATCGCGACTCATTTTATAATACTCCTGCACTAAAAGAAATTGTAGATTCAACAGAAATCTCATATACTTTAAACACAGATGAATCAGAACTACAATATTTAGAAATCACATTCCCAAATAAAATTACCGAAGAAACAATCTTGATTAACACAAGTCCTATATCAATAGGTAAGATCGCATTAGAAATGTACGCACAGGAAATACTTAATAAGTTAATCACTCCCAAAGATTCAGCGGTTATTGTAGGAACATTTGCTATTCCTGTTATGATAGACTATTCTGCTATAGTACATGGCTTTCCTTATAATTTAAGAGAAAATCGATTTTTCATATATAATATATACTGCGACAATTATGTAGAAGTGAACTACTCAAACTCTGTTTTAATAAACCGTTGTGGCAAACCGTTGAAATCTCATTATTTCTACAATGGACCATTCTCTCCTCCTTTGGAAGAGAAGGTAGAAAGATATGATAAAAATGATGTTCAAGAGTTATTAAATAATCAGTTTGAGGTTTTAATGCGAAACAATAATATACACTAAAATAAATCTTGATATGTATGAGGTGGAGCAAAATTTTTGCGTACCTATTTCTGTTTCAAATATTTTCACTACTTTAGCTTCGCCGAAGGTAGGCGGCGCCTCGGAATAAAAAATAAACTCATTTATTTTGTTCTTCTCTCGGCTTGCACTACCTTTGCTTCAAAGTAGGAACTCGACTCTGCGAGACACTGCAAAATGGTGCAGAATTTAGGTGGAGCAATAGCGGGAGATTACGTTTGCAGCGATTCTTTAACGCAAAGATATAGAGCTATTTTGAAATGGAACTCATTTCCTGGTGACACCACACAGAAAAGCCTTGCAGAAATGCAGGGCTTTTTTGGATTATACACCCCATGTATTCAAAACAAAAAAGGAGCAGCCAAAGCCGCTCCTTCCGTATCTTACAACCCCATCCAAGGCTAAATTGTCAATTTCTCCCCTTCAGATTTTGCAATTACCACTGCACCGCACATATCACCGTATGAGTTGGTAGCTGTACGAGGCATGTCGCAAAGCTGCTCTACAGCAAGTACAAGGCCCACACCTTCCATTGGGAGGCCGGCAACTGAAATTGCCACTGAAAGCATTACAAGGCCTGCCATAGGGATACTTGCCGCACCAATTGCAGAGAACAGTACAGTAACAAGAATGATTATCTGCTCAATAATTGAAAGGTCAACGCCATACACCTGTGCAATGAAAATTACAGCAACACCTTCATACAAGGCTGTACCGTTCATATTTATGGTTGCACCAAGAGGCAATGTAAAACCGGCAATTCTGCTTGATATGCCGCATTTCTCCTGGGAATCCTTCATTGAAATTGGAAGTGCTGCTCCCGACGAGCATGTAGAAAATGCTGTAAGGATTGCAGTGGACATCTTTTTCATATGTCTCCAAGGGTTTTCCTTACCCAAGAAATATACACACGACGGCAGTATGATAAAGAAATGTATCATGCAGCCTACCCAAACTATGAGAAGGAACATTCCCAGGCTTTGGGCCACACTCATAAGCTTGTCCATATCTCCCGCCTGCTGCGATATCATCTTGGCCACAATTGAAAATACTCCGTAAGGGGCAAGCTTGATTACTGCAAGGACAATTTTCATAATGACATCATTTCCTGCCTGGAAGAAATCAATTATTGTTGTTCTTGCCTTATCGCCAACTTTTGTCACAAAGAATCCGAAAAGAATTGCAAAGAAAATTACCTGCAACAGGTCTGCCCTTACAAATGCATCAAAGACATTGTTGGGGATTATGTTTATTATCTGCTGTCCCAACGACACTTTCTGTGCACCTGCAATCTGCGATGCGGCAGCAGCATCCGACACCAATGATGAACCGGCTCCAGGCTGCAATACATTAACAAGCACAAGACCTATGACTGTTGCTATAACTGTTGTACCCACATAAAATCCGAATGTCTTTCCGGCAATCCTGCCCAGACCTCCCTGGTTGCCAAGACTGGCAACTCCTGTAACCATAGAACAGAATACAATGGGAACCACAATCATTTTAAGGAAACGGAGAAACATCTCTCCGGCCCAACTTACATATTTTACGTATTCGTGTGCAAAGACACCAAACAATACTCCCACAACAAGAGCTATGAGTATCTGCACCGGCAATGATATCTTAAGTTTCATAAGTCTTATTTTTTATACAATTCTCTTATACAGCCGTCGGCCAAAGCCTCCAAAGAGGATATTCCCATCTGCGGATCAAGCCCTGTATTTGCGTAACAGATTGGAATCTCTGTACATGCACCCACTACAGGAAGCTTCTCTATCTCCCAAAGTTTTTCTACAATTGCCCTGAATTTCTCGCCAGCCTCCTTATGCTTGCCCGCCTTTACAATATCTGTAGCCTCGTGGATCTCCACCTGAAGTTCCTCTGAAGGGATACGGAAATTGTAGCCGCTGTCGGCAGCATGCTTCTGGTACAAACCGGTTCTCATGGTTCCGAGTGTTGCTGTAAGCCATGCACCTTTTGGCGAAACCTCGGCACATTTGCGGATTGTCTCGTCTACAATGTGGATAATCGGCTTCTCAATCTCGCTCCTGAACCCGTCAACAAAATAATGCGCAGTATTGCATGTAACACAAAGATAATCAGCCCCCCAACCAATAAGTGTTTTCAAGCCATCCTTGATGTACTCCGTAGGATCCGGACCTTTTCCCAAAAGAAAAGTGGTTCTGTCGGGAGTGGCAGTATGTGAATATACAATCATTCTAGGGTGCTCCTGGTCTGTGCCAGCAGGGGTCCTCTCAGCCAAAACTCTCAAAAAGTCTGCTGTTGCTGCAGGTCCCATTCCACCCAAAACTCCAAGTGTTTTTTCTGGTCTCATAGTGTTTTTTCAATTTTGTGAACAAATGTACTAAAAAAACCTCATCCTTAAACCCAATTTCATCTTCCCGGAGCTATCTCCTTTAATATATAATGCACCTTTGCGCCCCATTTTATACGAAACCAGCGCATACGCAGCCATCCCCTCACCATACTGCAGCCTTGAGGAATAGGAAAGGGGCAGGTCATACTCATACATATATAATCTGCATTCCCACTCCCGACAATTATAGTATGCCCCATGAAGGATACCCCGCAGACGTCCTCCCCTGGAGGTTGCCACCAGTTCCGCCCCGGCCGCAGCGCCCCAATCCGCACCTTCAACCGTAACGGCCTCACTGCGCACCTTTACCTGCAGCCAGCCGGCAACATCATAACACAGATACCCTTTTACCCCGCACTTGAAATCCGTTTCATAGGTATCTGCGGTGCCGTAAAACTTCACATTCCAGCCAAGCGGCTTCCCCTCACGCTCCAATCTGCACCACAGTTTCACCGCACCCGACTCCTGTGGAACACCATACCTTTTCCATGGGTAATGGGCCACATCAAAACCGCACGAAAGCTTCTTGCCCCAGCCAATATTCTTCTGGGCAACCATATTGCAGCCGCTTTGGTTTGAACATGAAGAAACTGTACTGTAGGCCCCCGCATAAGGGGCTATATAACTCCTGGAATAGCTCCTCAAAGTGGCAGCACAATCCCATCCCCGCCATCTGAATGTCATTCCGCCCAGCAGAGCCGGACTCCCTCCATAATCACACGCCGCCTCCATAAAAATCCTCTTCCCACCCCAAATTGCATTCAGATCAATGGAGAAATTTCCCCACATCCCGTCATACATCTGATATTTGTTGTACTCCTGCACAGTTCTGCCATTATGAGCATCATAGCCATACCCTATACAGTTGAAACCCATCTTCACCTTGTGGTTCCAATACTGCACCGAGCCCCCATAAACCATCTCGCCAAGTGTCTTGCGCGTTTGAAGAGTGCCCGCAGTATTGTGCAGTCCGTCTGTCTTGAGCGACGTATACTTCCCGTCCTTTATCCTGGCATCCACATCCTTGAGGGAAAAGAATGCTGTAACCCCAACACCCTTCCCCACAGAAAAATTCCTCCTGAGCGTTGCAGCAGCCCCCCGCATGAAACCATTCTCATCTGAAGAGGTATACGGATTCAGCTGCGCCCCCCTCTTATACATTCCCTGCACAGTTGAGCCAGCCCCAAAACTTGTTCCGTTCCACACCACCAGCCCCTGACCAAACCGCACCGCATAATCACCCACCACAAGATCAGAGACTTTCAATTTTCCGCCAAGACGCACATCATTTGCCATCAAGTATCCCGACAAAAAATCTGCAGTCCCTCCAGACCACACCACCTCCCCGGCATCCTTTTCTGCCGTAAATCCGAACTTGAATTTATTGTTGTAATCTCCCTTGAATTTTATCTGGGAATAGAATTCCGGTCCGAGCCACTCCTCACTACTCTCTTTCCACCACCACTTTGCATACAGTTCCGCCATTGTCTTTCTGTACCAGGCAAGGGTATCCCGGACCCTCCTGCCAGCAAAATATGTATCATCATCTGTTGTACTCCCCTCTCCGAAAGTTATCAGGGGTGCAATTAAAGAAACCGAAGCCGCATCAAAGCCGTTAACCAGCTGCAACTCCGCCCGCGAAAGGATATAACCGCTCCTGTTGCGGTACTCCAGCAAACTTGCAATCTGAAAATCGGTAAGCAGATGGAGCTCCTCCAGCTCCTCCCTCCCCGCAGTATTGATGTCCAACGGATGCCGTATCCTGTACATGAAGTACCCTTCCAGCTCCTCCCATCCGGCCTCACTTCCCTCTTCAACCATCTTCTCCATAAACTCCTGAATGCCCCGTAGTTCCCCGGCACCACTCCCGATGACCTCCTTGCTCCCTACCTGCGCAACAGCACTCAACCCGCACAGCACAAACCCAATCGAACACAATATGCCCTTCATATCCCATCCACTTATACCACAAAGCTACAAAAAATCCCCTTCCCTTGAAGCAAATTCCATCACAATTTATTGCTTCACTGCACTTTATCCCGGAAAACACACTACTTTCAGGACAAACATCCCCTGCACCAGCAAAACATCCTCATTTCGACACCAAAACCGGGACAAACCACAACCCCAGAAGGAAAATGTCCCGGAAAGCGCCACAAATCCGGGACAAACATCCCCTGCACCAGCAAAACATCCTCATTTCGGCACCAAAACTGGGACAAACCACCACCCCAGAAGAAAAATATCCCGGAAAACGCCACACATCCGGGACAAACATCCCCTGCACCAACAAAACATCCTCATTTTGACACCAAAACCGGGACAAGCCATCACAGCAGAAGGGAAATATCCCGGAAAACGCCTCAAAACCGGGACAAACCACCACCCCAGAAGAAAAATGTCCCGGAAAGCTCCACAAATCCGGGACAAACCGCCCTCCGGCCCAACAACACCCGACCCACACGGCAAAAAAAATGGAGACCCGCAGGCCTCCATTATCCGAAAATGCAAGTCAACGGACTCACACCTTAAACTTATACTCCTTAATCTGTGCAAGTTCCTCGTTTGCCTTTGCAATCTTGCTTGCAAGGTCTGCCTTGAACTTCTCAAACTTGGCAAACAGGTCAGCATCTGCACATGCAAGGATCTGCACTGCAAGGATAGCTGCATTCTTTGCACCGTCCAACGCCATTGTTGCAACAGGAATACCGGAAGGCATCTGAAGAATTGAAAGGATTGAATCCCAACCGTCTATAGAGTTTGAAGACTTGATTGGAACACCAATTACTGGTAGCGGGGTTGATGCTGCAATCACACCTGGAAGATGGGCTGCTCCGCCTGCTCCGGCAATGATTACCTTCACACCTCTCTTATGTGCATTCATTGCAAACTCATGAACCATGTCGGGAACACGGTGAGCAGACAATGCGTTGATCTCAAATGGGATTTCCATCTCCTCAAGGAATTTGGCAGCCTGATCCATAACCTTCATATCTGAAGTGCTGCCCATTATAATACTTACTTTTGGCTCCATATGCTTATTTTTTACTGAAAATCAAAAATAACAATTATTTTTGTAGTTTGAAGTAATTTTTGGAAAATATTGCATTATGAGCACAGTTGTTCTTCACGACAAAAAATTCAAAATCTGCATGACCGCAGCACAAATTGATAATGCTGTAGCAAAAGTTGCAGAGAAAATAAACACAGACCTCAAGGATGTGGATGTACCCATTTTCCTAAGCATTCTGAACGGCTCTTTCATGTTCACAGCAGACCTTATGAGAAAAATTGAGGTTAAAAGTGACGTTGTGTTTGTAAAGCTTGCCTCATATCAGGGAACTGAATCTACCGGAGAGGTAAAACAGATTGTAGGCCTTACCAAAGGAGTAGAAGGCAAGACTGTAGTTGTAGTGGAGGACATCGTGGAAACAGGCAATACAATTGAGGAGATACACAAGATCCTTAAAGACGCAGGAGCGGCAGACATTAAAATCTGTACTCTTCTGTACAAACCTGATGCATACAAAAAGGATATTCCTATCGACTACGCTGCCCTGCAGATTCCAAACGATTTCATTGTAGGCTACGGCCTTGACTACAACCAGCTTGGCAGACAGTACAAGGACATTTACGTATTGGACGAAAGCGGGGAGTAGACACAACAAACAGAATAACAAAAAACAAAAATATAAATTATGAAATACTATCTTCTGTTCGGCCCCCCAGGTGCAGGAAAGGGGACCCAGGCCAAACTTATGGTTGAGAAGTACAACTTCCACCATGTTTCTACAGGAGACCTCCTGAGAAAGGAGATTGCAGCAGAAACTGAACTTGGCAAAATTGCCAAGCAACTTATAGACAATGGCAACTTTGTAGACGACTCCATTGTTGTACAGATGATCAAGAATGAAATAGCAGGTAACCCGGATGTTGCCGGCTTCATTTTTGACGGATTCCCAAGAACTCTCCCACAGGCTGAGATTCTTGACAAGATGCTTGCAGAGAAAAACCAGGAGGTGAACAAGGTGCTCTCAATTGTTATTCCCGACGAAATGGTATTTGAGAGAATCCTCCACAGGGCATCCATTGAGAACAGGAAGGATGACACTAACAGGTCAATCATCCAGACCAGGATAAACCTGTACCACAGCAAGACAATGCCTCTGATAGAGTACTACTCTGCACAGGGAAAATACCAGGAGATCTGCGGTGACGGTACCATTGAGGAGATTTTCCAGAAAATTTCAGAGAATCTGTAACAGAACCGGCTGTCGGGAGTAAAAATAAAAAAATATAACAGCAATATGGCAAACTCAAACTTCGTAGACTACGTAAAAATGTTCCTTGCCTCTGGAAATGGAGGAAACGGATCAATGCATCTTCACAGGGAGAAATATGTTCCAAAGGGAGGTCCCGACGGAGGTGACGGTGGCCGCGGAGGCCATATTATACTAAGGGGAAACTCACAGTTCTGGACCCTTATCCACCTCAAATACAAGAAGCACATCCGTGCTGAGGAGGGAGAGAGCGGTAGCGGCAGCTTGAGGCACGGCCGCAACGGAAAGGACATCTACCTTGATGTTCCCCTTGGCACTGTAGCCAAAGATGCCGAAACAGGTGAGATCCTTTTTGAGATTACAGAGCACGGCGAAGAGAAGATCATTGTAAAAGGCGGTAGAGGTGGTTTGGGAAATGCAAACTTCAAGACCTCAACCAACCAGACCCCACGCTATGCCCAGCCGGGAGAGCTTGGAGTTGAGGGATGGTTTATCCTTGAACTCAAGATACTTGCAGATGTGGGACTTGTAGGTTTCCCTAACGCAGGAAAATCAACCCTTCTTTCTACAGTATCAGCAGCACGCCCTAAAGTTGCAGACTACGCATTTACTACCCTTGAGCCAAGTGTGGGAATTGTAAACTACTACGATGACAAATCATTTGTAATGGCAGACATCCCGGGTATCATTGAGGGTGCAAGTGAGGGTAAAGGACTCGGACACAGGTTCCTCAGACACATTGAGCGTAACTCGGTGCTTCTGTTCCTTGTTCCTGCAGACAGCAAGGATATCCTGGCAGAGTACAAGATTCTCCTTAAAGAGCTTAAGAAATTCAACCCTGAACTTTTGGACAAGCAGAGGATTCTGGCTGTATCAAAATCAGATATGCTTGACGATGAGCTCAAACGTGAAATCAAGCCTCACCTTCCTAGAAAGATCCCTACAATCTTCATTTCATCTGCAGCAAATGAAGGTATAAAGGAGCTTAAGGACCTTATCTGGAAAACACTGAACGAAGAGATTTAACATATGCTAGACTGGCTGATACAACTGGACAGGGAAATACTCCTTGCAATCAACGGGTTCCACAACCCAATAGTAGACCACATAATGGTATTCATCTCCGCAAAATGGAGCGGAATTCCAATCTACGCAGCCGTCCTTTATATGTTCTTCAGAAAGAGAGATGTAAAGTCAGCCGCCATAATGACAGCGGCAGTACTTGTTACTTTCGGCCTTACAGACTGGCTCTCTGTACATGCAATCAAGAATACCCTTGAAAGATACCGCCCGGGGTGGGATCCATACATCCAGGAAGCGGTACGCCTGCTTGAGGGCAAAGGTGGCAGATACGGCTTTGTATCCACCCATGCAGCAAACTTCTTTGGGTTTGCAACAATTTCTGTAGCCCTCATAAGGAAGAAGTGGTATACATGGTTTATCTTCATATGGTCTGTTGCTGTTGCCTACAGCAGAGTGTATGTTGGAAAACATTTCCCTGGAGATGTGGTGTGCGGGGCACTTTTTGGAATACTCATAGGATATCTTGTACTTCTGGCATACAGAGCCATAGCAAAAAAATACAACTTGTCATAAAATGCTTTACGTAAGTCACCATTGTACTGACCCTTATTGGAACCTTGCCTTAGAAGAGTACCTTCTTAAAGAGTTCCAGCAGCCAATCTTCCGCCTTTGGAGAAACGGGGACTCAATAATTGTAGGAAGATACCAGAATACCCTGGCAGAGGTAGACATCAATTATGTAAAGGAGAACGGCATAAAGGTAGTGAGGAGACTCACCGGTGGCGGCGCAGTGTTCCATGACCTTGGCAACCTCAACTTCACATTCATTGAAGCCAGAATACCCGGCGAAGATGCCAGTGCAATGTTCCGCCGTTTCACCCAGCCAATAATAGAAGCCCTCAACAACATAGGGATAAAGGCATATCTTGAGGGGCGCAACGACCTCCTCATAGACGGCCGCAAATTCTCCGGCAACGCAGTATGCATCCACAACAACCGCATCCTGCAACACGGCACCCTGCTCTTCAACGCCTCAATGGGCAACCTGGCAGCAGCCCTGAAATCCCGTCCGGAGAAATTCATAGGAAAAGCTGTACAGAGCAACCGCAGCAGAGTGACCAACATCTCGGAGCATCTTCCCGACAATTTTCCAGAAGGGATAACCCCAGTAACCGACATAGCATCCTTCTGGAGCTACCTGGAGCAGTACATTTGCAGCCAGCATCCGGAGATTGAGCCATACACCCTTACAGAGGCAGACATCAAGGCCATAGACACCCTATGCCAGGAAAAATACTCCCAGGAGAGCTGGAACTTCGGCTCCTCTCCTGCCTACAGCTTCAGCAAAACCGCCAAACTCACCGGCGGCATAGTTGAACTGTTCATGACTGTATCCAAAGGGACAATCACAGAACTGAAAATAATGGGTGACTACTTCTTCACCCTTCCAACTGAGGAGTTCTGCCAAAAGCTCATTGGCACCCCCCATACCATTGAAGCCGTAAGGAAAGTTCTTGAAGGAATCCCCACTGCCTCATACTTCAACAATATCTCCACAGAAGAGCTAGTAGGGATGTTTTTTGAGTAGAGGCCTTACAGAGAATTGACTTTTTCTATTTCATAAAAAAAGGGTGACCTCAGTCACCCTTCAACTATTGGTTATTTGCCCATTTTCTTCTCTTTGATTTTAACAATCTGTTCTTTAAGAACGTCTACGCAGTCTACTACTGCATCTTCAAAAGTTGAGGCATTTTTCTCTATGAACAGATCTTTGCCTGGCATGTTAACTCTGATTTTCACACATTTGTTTGCTGTGTCAGGCAAAAGGGTGAGAGTAACTTCAGCACCAATGATCTCCTCATAGAACTTGTCCAGCTTCCCTACTTTCTTGTCAATGAATTCCAACAATTTAACGTCTGCGTCAAATTTCACTGATTGAACTCTGATATCCATACTAACCTCCTTTTTTAGCCCTTGGATGGGCGGTTAAATATATTTTTTTCAGCTGCTGAAAAGAGTTGTGGGTATAAACCTGTGTTGCCGCCAGCGAGGAGTGTCCAAGCACCTCCTTTATGCTGTTTAGGTCTGCCCCGTCATTCAAAAGATGTGTTGCAAATGAATGCCTGAGCACGTGCGGTGAGATTTTTCCCTCCAAGCCCTCTATTCCAGCCAATTCTTTTTTCACTACATTATTAACAAAATTAAGGTACAACGGTGCACCTTTATCCGTTAAAAAAAATGCATTGCAAGGTTCAGGGTCAAACTCCTCTTTCCGTTTGTGTAAATATAACAAAATTTTTTCAAATAATGTTCCTATAACAGGAATTTCTCTCTCTTTATCCCCTTTTCCTATTATTTTGAACAGTTTTCTCCCCTGGTCGAACATCCCAACCTCCAGACTGGCCACCTCCTGACGTCTCATGCCGGTAGCGTATATAAGCATCACTATAAGCTTGTCACGCATCCGGGAGTACTCCTCGCCAAGTTCCATTGAGAAATATTCATCCAGCGGATCCTTGCGGAAAAAGTGGGGAAGCCTCTTCTCCTCTTTAGGACGGGGTACCGCATCCACCGGATTGGACGTTAGGAGTCCCTTTAAAAGGAGATGCCTGCAGAAACCCTTCAGGGCACTCAACTGCAGGTTCACACTTCTGGCTGAAAGCCCTCCCTGAGTGGCATTGGCAATGAAGTTCCTCAAATTTGAGATGGTGAGGGCCTCCAACAATTCGTCGGGAGGAAGAGAATATACCTCCTCCTTCTTCCCGATGACATCACTATATATATATAGGTAATACTCTTCAATTGCACTCTTGTACAACTGCTGGGTGCGGAGGGAGTACCTTTTCTGCTCCCTGATGTATTCCATATATGATTCTATAATGCCCATAATGTAAAGTTACTCTTTTTTTTGGTGAATTTAAAAACTTTACATACTTTTGCAGTCCTAAAAAAAAGGAGGTGGTTTAAGATGATTATAGTTCCAATTAAAGAGGGTGAGAACATTGAGAGAGCTTTGAAAAAATTCAAACGTAAATTCGAGAAGACTGGCATTGTTCGTGAGCTTAGAAACAGAAAAACTTTCGTTAAGAAATCTGTAGCTAGAAGAGAGGAGATTAAGAAAGCTATCTACGTACAGCATCTAAGACTTGATGAGGAGTAATTATACCCCGTCATGCAAAATATCGCCGTTACCTTATTTGAGGTAACGGTTTTTTTATACCTTTGCCCTTCTAAAACCAAACCTATGGAGCAGAAGATATTCATATTTGACACCACCCTGCGCGACGGAGAACAGGTTCCTGGATGCCAGCTTAATACAATTGAGAAGATTGAACTTGCAAAGTCGCTGGAGGCACTCAATACAGATATCATTGAATGCGGTTTCCCTGCATCCAGCCCGGGGGATTTCAACTCGGTTGTAGAGATTACAAAAAATGTCTCCAAACCCGTAATCTGCGCCCTGTCCAGAGCAACAGAAGCCGACATTGACGCAGCGGCTGCTGCCCTCCATTTTGCCAGGAGAAAAAGGATACATACCGGAATAGGTACCAGCAATTACCATATACAGCACAAATTCAACTCCACCAGGGAGGAGATAATTGAGCGTGCCGTAAAGGCGGTAAAATATGCCCGCAGGTTTACAGATGACGTGGAGTTCTACGCAGAAGATGCCGGACGCACAGAGAACGAATACCTTGCAAGGGTGATTGAAGCTGTGATTGCAGCCGGTGCAACTACTGTAAACATACCGGATACAACAGGTTACTGTACCCCTTGGGAATACGGCGAGAAGATAAAGTTCCTTGTAAACAACGTTCCAAACATCGACAAGGCCATCATCTCAACCCACTGCCACAATGATTTGGGAATGGCCACCGCCAACACCCTTTCCGGCATAATGAACGGTGCCCGCCAGGTGGAGGTTACCATAAACGGCATTGGAGAAAGGGCCGGCAACACCTCTCTGGAAGAGGTGGTAATGGCACTCAAATGCCACAATGACATCCCATTCTGCACAGAAATCAACCACAAGGACATATATAAGGTTTCCCGACAGGTTTCCACCCTAATGAGGATGCCTGTGCAGCCAAACAAGGCTGTTGTGGGGAGGAATGCATTTGCCCATTCGTCGGGAATACACCAGGATGGGGTGTTGAAGAACAAGGAGAGTTATGAGATCATGAATCCTCTTGACATTGGAATGAATGATTCCCATATTGCCCTCTCTGCCCGCAGCGGCCGTGCAGCACTCAAGCACCACTATGAGAGGATGGGTATCTCCCTTACTCCCGACGAACTTAACAATGCATACGAGAAATTCCTTCTTCTTGCAGACCGCAAGAAGGACATAAATGATTCAGACCTTAAGGTGATAGTAGGCGTTAACCGCAATGAGGCTGCCAGGAGGATAAGGCTGAAGTACCTGCAGGTGGTGTGCGGAAAGAACTCTGTTCCAATGGCAACCGTAAAGTTGAACATAGACGGGGAGATATGCCAGGCCACATCTGAAGGAAACGGACCTATTGATGCGGCGTTCTGCGCCGTAAAGAAGCTCATCAACCGCAAGATTGTTGTGGAGGAGTTTCTTGTGCAGGCAATTACCCGCGGATGTGACGATGTTGGAAAAGTACATATCCAGGTTGAGAACCGGGGCAATATCCATTACGGATTCTCGGCAAATACAGATATTGTAACAGCTTCAGTAGAGGCCTTCATTGATGCTATAAGCAAGTTCATATAGTTTATATTCCTGATATAAATTAGTATAGATTTGGTAAATATTACTATATTTGCCGCCGAAATTGAAAAATAACAAAGATCACTATATATGGCATTTACAAACAATGTTATGATTGTCCGTCACGGCTTGCTTGCCAAACTTGTAAAGCTTTGGAGAGAAGACAAGCTTGTTGAGGGCATTGACAGACTACCAATTGAGCTAAGTCCAAGAAAATCAAAAGTTAAAGGACGCTGTTGTATCCACAAGGAGCGTGCTGTATGGAAATACAAATCACTTCCGCTTCTTGGATTTGACATGACAGACGAGAAAGATGAGCTTACTCCTCTTTCTTACTATGCACAGGCTGCAGTTACAAGGGAGAAGAACCTTAAGGAGGAGATTCTTACTGTAATTGACGAGGCTTGTTCATCTTGTGTTCAGGTAAACTATGAGATTACAAACCTTTGCCGCGGTTGTGTTGCAAGAAGCTGCTACATGAACTGCCCTAAGGATGCAATCCACTTCAAGAACAACGGTCAGGCAGAGATTGACCACGACAAATGTATCAGCTGCGGTAAATGTCATGCAAGCTGTCCTTACCATGCTATTGTTTACATCCCTGTTCCTTGTGAGGATGTATGCCCTGTAAAGGCTATCAGCAAGGATGAGTACGGTGTAGAGCACATTGACGAGAGCAAATGTATCTACTGCGGAAAATGTATCAACGCTTGCCCATTCGGTGCAATCTTTGAGATTTCACAGGTATTTGACATCCTTCAGAGCATCAAACGCGGCGAGAAGGTTGTTGCTATGGTAGCCCCTGCTATCCTTGGCCAGTTCAGCGAGCCGATTGAGCAGATCTACGGTGCAATCAAATCACTTGGCTTTACAGATGTAATTGAGGTTGCCCAGGGTGCAATGGTAACTACAGAGAACGAGGCTCACGAGCTTGAGGAGAAACTTGAGGAGGGCCAGCCATTCATGACAACCAGCTGCTGCCCTTCATACATACAGCTTGCAAAGAAACATATTCCAGAAATTGAGAAATACATCTCTACTACAAAATCTCCAATGTACTACACTGCTGAGATTGTAAAAGCTCAGAACCCAGATGCCAAGACAGTGTTCATTGGCCCATGTATTGCCAAGAGAAAAGAGGCTACATACCATGATAATGTAGATTATGTAATGACATTTGAGGAGCTTGGTTCAGTTCTTGACGGTTTTGATATTGACATGAACAAGATTGAGCCATTTACAATGCCGTTCACTTCTGTTAAGGAGGCTCATGGATTTGCACAGGACGGTGGTGTAACCCAGGCTGTGAAAGTGTTCTTGGATAAAGCTAACCTTCCTGCACTTAAAGTTGCAAACCTTAACAAGAAAAATATTGCAATGCTTAAGGTTTATGCTAAAACAGGAAAATGTCCTGCACCTTTCATTGAGGTAATGGCTTGTGAAGGCGGTTGTGCTTCAGGTCCTGCTATCAGAACTGATAAAGCTACTTCTCAAAAGAGAATGACTGCAGAGCTTAACAAGAGATAATATATCATATAAGCAATAATAGAAAATCCCTGGAATCATATTCCAGGGATTTTTTTATGCTTTGGAATGTGTTGTTGTTGCCCAATGCGCATATACAACAAAAGGGTAATCCTTGCGGGTTACCCTTTGTATAATTATCTCATTTGGCGGGGAAATTATTCCTCGTCAAGTCTTAGATGCTGTACATAGATAGCTTTCTTAATCTCCTCTCTTCTAGCAACAGATTTTTTAACGAAAGTTTTTCTGTTTCTAAGCTCACGAACAATGCCAGTCTTCTCAAATTTACGTTTGAATTTTTTCAAAGCTCTCTCAATGTTCTCACCCTCTTTAATTGGAACTATAATCATCTTAAACCACCTCCTTTTTATTTGAGCCGCAAAAGTATGTAATTTTTCTTAACTTTACAAAAAATAATTGGGCATAAATAACATGTTTATAGATTCTTTCATAGAATATCTTGGTGTACAGAAAAGATATTCCCTGCGTACGGTGCAACTGTACAGGGAATATGTGCTCAATTATTATAAGTACCTTTATGGTACAGATAATTTGGAAGTAATTGAGGAAGAAGTAAAAAAAGAAAAGCTAACTGGTGAATATTCCATTGAGAAGAACCTTTCTTCCATAAATATAAGGGGTTATATAGTTAACTCTATGGAGGAAGGTATTGGTGCAAGAAGTGTTAATCTCAGACTCAGTGCATTGAGCGGATACTGCAAGTTCATTATGGGATTAGGTTTGCTGAAAGATAATCCTGTAAAAAGTATACCAAGGCCAAAAGAGGAGAAGAGGTTGCCTCAGTTCTATAAAAAAGATGCTTTGGAGGGGTATTGTTGTGCAAGATTACCTGAGGAGTATCCGCAGCTGCGTGACAGGCTTATTGTACTCCTTCTTTATTCCACCGGTATGAGACGGCAGGAGCTGGTTAATCTTACCTTGGAGAGGGTTGATATGAGCCGTAGGGTGCTTAAAGTTATAGGAAAGGGAGATAAAGAACGGGAAATTCCTATAGTAGCTATGTTATTTGAAATAATTTCATTATATTTACAGAAGCGAAACGAAGAGTTTGCCTTTGATACCAAAAATGCATTTTTTTTAACAGATAAAGGTGCACCTATATACCTTAATTTTGTTAATAATGTTGTAAAGAAAGAATTGGCGGGCTTGAAAGGGTTTGAGGGGAAGATTTCGCCGCATGTGCTCAGGCATTCGTTTGCCACTCACCTGTTGAACGGCGGAGCAGAGCTTAACAGCATAAAGGAGGTCCTTGGACACTCCTCACTTGCGG
>JAZRQU010000086.1:0-1170 GCA_045650045.1 Candidatus Egerieisoma sp.
TCTTTTTGCTTTGATATTTGTTGCCGCTTTTGTGCAAATGTCAAATGGACTAAGAATTACTCTCATTGTATTTGGATTTGTTTTGTTCTTAGCGGGTTGCTTCTATGCACTGCGGATGGAGCAAGTGGCAGGATATTATACCTGCAAAGAATGCGGACACCGATATGTACCGATATATAGATCCGTTGCTATGGCTCCGCACATGGGCAGAACAAGATATATGCGTTGCCCCCAATGCGAAAAAAAGTCCTGGCAGAAAAAAGTGTTTAGCAAGGATTAAACCAATTCCAATTTGTCGAACAGAAGCAGGATCTTTAGATCCTGCTTTTTCACGCGCCTAAAAAGGTCAAATTCAAAATATATGTCAAATCACCCATAAAGTGTGAAAGTCATTATATTTATACCAGTTGTTTCATTTTGCATAGTCTACGAAATATTCACAGTATAAGCCTTGCGTTCAAATTTTCATTGTGATACAGTAAGGGGAAACAATGACAAAAACGGTCGAGAGATTTTTTCATAGTTCATATAAAATAGAACGATGATAAGGAGGAGATGAACATGACGGAACAGATTCTTGCGGTTCAGAAAATGCAGGACTATATCGAAGCCCATCTGACGGAGGAGATTACGCTGGCTGCATTGGCAGACGTTTGTAACTTTTCTCCTTGGTATGCTCATCGACTGTTTCGGGAGCACACCGGTTATGCTCCGGCAGAGTATATCCGTCGGATGCGGCTGGCAAAGTCCGCTCTGCGTTTGAAAGCGGAACACGCCAAGAACATTGATGTAGCTTTTGATCTTGGCTTTGCCAGCGTGGACGGCTACACCCGGGCCTTTCGCAAAGAGTTTGGCATCAACCCAGGTGAATACGCCCAAAGTCCTGTTCCTGTCAAACTGTTCGTTGCCTATGGCGTCAAATTCAAGGAATTGAGAAAGGAATCTTCGATTGTGGAAAACGTGAAAAATGTATTCATTCAAGTGATTCACAAACCCCGCCGAAAAGTCATCATCAAACGGGGTAAAAATGCAGACAATTATTTTGACTACTGCGGCGAGGTTGGCTGTGACGTGTGGGGAACGCTTCTCAGCATGGACAGTCTGTGCGGTGAACCGGTGTGTCTGTGGCTCCCGGAGCAGCTTAAGCTTCCCGGAACCTCCACTTATGTG
>JAZRQU010000087.1:0-33810 GCA_045650045.1 Candidatus Egerieisoma sp.
TTTGTTATCCAATGACATATTGCCTATAAAGCCATAATCTGAGTAATAGCATATAAATTGATTTTCCGCAATATATTGCGTTTTTAAAGGCTCTCCATCCAGTTTTAAAGCGTTATTGAAATACAAGTCAGAAGTATTATACTCATTTATAGTTTTACTGTTATCAGTGCAACTTACAAGAGAAATTGCATAAGTCAAGCATATCAGTTGCGTAATAATCTCCCTCATATATTAAAACGTTCGTTATGTCTAGTTTCCCAACAAAAGAAGTAGCTAAAAATTGTATCTATATCTGATAAAGTTATTATATTATCCGGTCTTGATATGTCTAACGCCAAAGGATAACTCTCTTGTCGTTTTTGACAAGAAAGCACTATAAGCACAAAAAATGTAATTAATTATTCATATCAATAATATATGACTATTTAGCTACAGTGCCATTATATTCCCAACACTTTGCATTTACTGAGGCGTGGCACATAGCTACTTTTATTACAAGAGAAAATATTACACCGTACATAAAATCTCATTTCACTTAGAAATAAGTTCATTTATTAATCCTATTAAAAACTGCTTTTAATTATATAATCAAATTTAGTATGTATACTCTACAAAATAAAATTTAATCTTTGCCATTAAATAGTATCATATTCATCTGTATTTCAATATCTTATATTATTTACCAAGCAAATAAAAACTTTATCTACTGCATATATATCACGCTATATTTCAGACATTTACAAAAATTACCCAGTATCAAATAGCAACAAAGAAAAGATGTGCATTTTACCCTTTTTTATACCTCCCATGCTGCACATTAACCAATATCCCCTTTGCACAAAATGACTTTATCTGCTTGTCAGCTGTTCTCTCCAGACCCACCAACTTCTTTGCCTTTTGCAGATACTCTACCCTGGAGAAACTTTCCGGCAATGAGTCAAAGAATTTTTCTTTAAGAGTCTTCTATGTTTCAAGATTAGTATGTTTTTCAGGGAAGAATGCAAGCCTGAAATGGTTGATGAAGCAATAGTCTTCATCTTACGCCTCTCATCTGACACCTATGAATCACTTTATTACCAGATGCCGGAGAAACAGCGCATACTTTTCCTTGCCATTGCCCGCGAAGATGACCAGTTCTTCCCTCTTTGGCTAAAATTCAAGGGGATTATATAATCTCTAGACAGCTCCTAATTTTTTCAACTGATTGCGTAAAAAAGAAATAGCGGGGTGACCGCTATTTCTTTTTTACGCCTGCCGGCTCCACCTTCCTCTCAATTATCTTCTCCACATAGTGATACTGTCGGGAAGAAGACCTGCCTTCCACCTCAATGCGGTATTGTGAATCTGAATCGGAGGTATAGAAACTGATTGTGGCCTCACCGTTCTCATCAAGCTTCACCGCAGGATTCCAGTACAGGGTGATTCTGTTGTCTTTAGCCTTGGATCTCTTGCTCTCTGGGCTGTCGTATTTTGGAGAGTAGAATCTGGCTGGTTTCTGCCAGCCTAGAGGATATGAGCTAAATACATTATATGGCACCAGATCAGTTCTAACTTGAGGCTTAGTTCTTACCATCAAAACAGGATAAGGGCTTACTTCACCCATGCTAAAAGGATCCTGAAATGGTGCCGCAGATAATCCAGAAACATATATAATCGATTCTATTTGTGATAAAGGTAAAGATAATACATCACTGACAGCTTCTTCCGAAGGAATTAAACTTCCGTTCAAATATACAAGAACTAGTCCTAATCTTCCCGGAGGAACAAATGTTTGTCCTTTCATATATCCAGGAGTCAGTTTAGGCCCTATTAATGAGCCTAATTGCAATGTTTGATTCCTAGGAACAGCAATACGATTACCACTACTTGAATAACCATTATATTCTCTTACCCCATTGTAAGCTGCAACGACATATGCTCCAACTGTATAATTTCTGGCATATGATTTCATATCAATGGTATCTCTGTACCAATCTCTTCTTATAGGATAATTTGAAATAGGGCAAGGTGAGTTTTTGGGAGTTATAAGCTGAGAGGTAATAACTATAGGATTAAGCTCAAATGCCATTGCATGCTCACCGTCATCTTTACTGTAATAAATTGATTCAACGGCTGCGCTGAATTTTGGTGTATACTTGACTTTCTCTGTTTTTACCGGATACTCATACATTGGGGCAAACCAGTCATTCTGCAATACCGGAGTATGATTCTGACTCTTGCCATTTTTGCCCACTGCACTTACAATAAACCTTGTATTTTCTGGAAAATCCACATCCTTAAGGACAAAGTAACCGGAATCTATTTGTCCCATAGCTCTAAAGTTGATTGTAGGCGCAAGGAAAGATACTGTAGCCTTTTTTGTAAGGCCAATAGGGTTCATTACTTTACCACATAGTGTTTGCTTGTATTCGCGTCCAAAGTATGGGGTTTCACTCTTTCCTTGCAGGATTTTCTCTATGTCATAGTATCTCCAGCCATGGGTCTGCATAAGCATATCCGCCCTCTGCATTCTTGCAGCCAATGAGATTGTATCAGTGAAGTACCACTCAATGTTCTCAATATAACCTTTTAACTCACTCTTGAGAAGCATATAAGATGGCAGTGTTGTTTTCTCGCTATTGTCTGCTATACCCATATCGGTAACAGAAACGGAGAAGTTGGATGAGCTGCCAAGCATCTCTTTTGGAAGCTTTATCTTCACATTCATCTGCTCCCTCTTGCCGTATTGTTCTTGTTGTGTTCCAATAGCCAACGCTTCTTTTTGGGATGGGAGAACCACAAACGGCCTTTCCGCATATACATTGCCTCTTGCATCCACTACTGAAATGGAATGTATTCCTGGAGTCAATTGCTGAAGCCCTAAAACAATTTTCTCCTCTGCTTTTGAAAGCGGTTTGCTGTAATAGATTTCTGAACCGTTATGAAGATAGATATGCAATGAGTTGGATAGTAAAGTTTCTGAAGTGCTGATCATGAAAACTGCCTTGTCTTCATTAGCATATTCCTGTGCACTTACATTCAACGAGCCGTTAATGGTAACACCGCTGGCCAATGCTTGTGGAAACTTCACCTTCTTTCCTTCATATCCCAATGTATCCTTTACTGTTGCAGTAAGCTTTCCTTGCGGCAAAGATGCTATAACAGTCTTTCCAAACCCAAGTGAATCTGTATTGTAGCTGGCAACAACATTATTGTCTGAATCCACAATCTCACCAAAAACAGCTGCACCTGCTCCACCTTGTCCAATAGCTTTTATATATACTATAGCCTTTTCTCCTGATACATAGTTCCCGCTCTCCGGAAGGAACTGAACATCATAACGCTCTTTATCCTCTTTGCCGGACTCTGCCTTCTCCTTGTCATCTGGAGAAAGTTCTCCTATTCTCAAATAATCCTTCTTATTTTTTACTTTTTTCTCGGCCATAGCTGTTACCAGCTTATCCTTCATTGGATTGGCAAGCTCAAGCTCCTTGTAGAACATGTATTCAGCTGGTCTGTTGAGCATCCAGTAAGTATATGCCCTTATAATAGACCTTCCTGTTGAACTCATCTCTGGAACCACTATGTACCCCTGAAAATTATTTCCAGATCTTTTTATTTTCTTCCTTACAACAATATCATTCTTACACTCTGCATAATTTGACAAACTCTTCACATCTCTATATAACAAGTTACTAATCAACTCTACATAAATATAGTTTGACTCATCAAACTCACTCGCATATGAAGCATTCTCCACATAACCGCTGAACCAGATGGTATCAGTTGCAAAGTAGACATCCTTATCTGTGTGGAGGTATACCTTTTCCGGAGAAAGGAGTTTTGAGTAATTATGGAAAAATTCCTTCTGTTTGCTTGATTCTGTTTGTGCGCTTGCGGTTGAAAGTGTCAATGCAGCGCATATCAACAGGGCCAGTTTTCTGTACATATATAGTGCTTTGAAGTTATTCTTTTAAGCAAAGATACTTGATAAAAGTTTTACATGTGCATTTTAATAAAATTTAACCAATTTACCTACTGGGCACGTTGCCCCAACGAAATGCCCTAGAACAAAAAAAGGGCAGCCAACCGGCCGCCCTCCCAATTCCTGCTTTAAGCAGATTATTTCAAACCTCTGTTTTTCAATAGAGGGTCAATTCCCGGCTGTTTGCCTCTGAAATTGATGTAAAGGTCCATTGCGTCTTTCTCGCCTGCTACCTCAAGGATCTCAGTGCGGTATTTGTTTGCAACCTCCTGGTTGAAGATGTCGCCTGTCTCTACAAATGCATCGTAAGCGTCTGCGTCAAGAACCTCTGCCCAGATGTAGCTGTAGTAGCCTGCAGTGTATCCGCCAGAGAAGGTGTGGCTGAAATATGTGCTTCTGTAGCGTGAAGGGATCTGTGAAAGGATACCTCTGTCACCAAGTACTTTTGCCTCAAATTTCTCAACGTCAAGGTCTGCCGGAATCTCTTTCAATACGTGGAAGTCCATATCAAGGTATGAAGCTGCCAAGTACTCAACTGTAGCAAAGCCCTGGCCGTATTTGCCGGCTTTCTCCATTTTCTCTACCAACTCCTGAGGTATAACCTCACCTGTCTGGTAGTGTTTTGCGTATACTTTAAGAACCTCAGGCTCGAATGCCCAGTGCTCGTTAAGCTGTGATGGAAGCTCCACAAAATCTCTTGGGTAACCGCCCATTCCCTGGTATTTTACATCTTTAAGCAAGCTTGCCAAACCGTGACCGAACTCGTGGAAATATGTAGCAACCTCATCAGTTGTAAGAAGGGCAGGTTTGTCACCTACAGGTCTTGTAAAGTTTCCACAGATGGTTACTAGAGGAAGTACTCTCTCACCGTTTTTGTATGACTGGCCTCTGAAACCGCCGCACCATGCACCGGCTCTCTTCTGGCCAGGACGTGCGAACATATCAAAGAATACGATACCGGTTACTGTACCGTCGTTGTCGTATACCTCAAATGCCTCTGCCTCCTCGTGTGGAAGTGGAACATTCTCCAATTTCTTGAATGTAAGGCCGAACAGTTTGTTTGCAACGTGGAACACACCCTCCCTTACATTGTCAATCTGGAAGTAAGGAGCCATCTCCTCCTCGCTAAGGTTGAATTTCTCTTTCATTGCTTTCTGAGCGTAGTATCTCCAGTCCCAAGCCTCAAGGGTGATGTTTGAGCCCTCTTTTGCAATGATCTTCTGCATGTCTTTAGCCTCTGCTTTAGCAGCTTTAAGTGCAGGTGTCCAGATCTGGTCCAAAAGCTCGTAAACAGCCTCAGGAGTTTTAGCCATTCTGTCCTCAAGGATGTAAGCTGCAGCAGTCTCTGCGCCCATAATCTGAGCTCTCTTAAGTCTCAACTCAACAAGTTTCTTGATAACCTCTTTGTTATCGTTCTCGTTGTTGTTGTTACATCTGTTAAGGTAAGCGGTAAGGATCTGTTTTCTAAGCTCCCTGTTCTCTGCGTTTGCCAAGAAAGGCATTACGCTTGGGTTGTCAAGGCCAAAGAACCATTTGCCCTCCTGGCCAGCTTTCTTGGCTCTTGCAGCAGCCTCAGCAATCTGGTCTGCAGTAAGGCCAGCCAAATCGGCCTCGTTCTCTACAACTAGAGTGTAGGCAGCAGTCTCAAGCAAAGCGTTCTGTGAGAACTGAAGCTGCAATGCAGAGATCTCTGCGCTGATCTGCTTCAACTCCTCTTTTTTCTCTGCAGGAAGGTTTGCGCCACCTCTCTCAAAGCCTTTGTAGATCTCCTCTACTGCTCTAAGCTGCTGAGGGTTCAAGCCCATCTCGTTTCTTTTCTCGTATACAGCCTTGATTCTCTGGAAAAGTTTCTCGTTAAGGCTGATAGAGCTGTAGTGCGCACTCTGAAGCGGTGAAAGCTCCTTTGCAATAGCCTGCAGCTCAGGTGACGATTTTACTCCATTTGCACTGCTGAACACAGCCGATACATTTGAAAGCAGCTCGCCTGTATTTGCGTATGCCTCAATTGTATTCTCAAATGTAGGCTCCTCAGTGTTATTTACAATAGCATCAATCTCTGCAATTTCTGCTGCCATTGCAGCCTTGAATGCAGGAAGATAATGCTCAGGTTGTACCTGCTCAAACGGTGGAATTCCGTAAGGGGTATTCCACTCCACAAGTAGCGGATTCTCAGCAGCCTGGTTGGCACACGACGAAGCCAATACCCCTGCCGAAAGTAGAGATAGCAATACTTTTTTCATATTAAATTAGTGTTAAGTTATGGATTTTCCGCACAAAGCGCCTAGCCCAAGTAGCTCTTTAGCAACTTGCTTCTTGCACTGTGTCTTAGTCTTCTGATGGCTTTCTCCTTAATCTGTCTCACACGCTCTCTGGTAAGACCGAAATACTCGCCAATCTCCTCCAAGGTCATCTCCTGGGCACCAATTCCAAAGAAATATTTTACAATATCCCTCTCCCTCTCTGTAAGGGTAGAAAGCGCTCTCTCAATCTCCTTGTTCAAAGACTCATTTACAAGACCCCTGTCTGCATTTGGAGAATCTGAGTTCACCAACACATCCAAAAGGCTGTTGTCCTCACCGTCTACAAACGGAGCATCCACAGATACGTGTCTTCCCGAAACTCTCAGTGTATCTGCAATTTTCTCCCTTGGGATCTCAAGAATATCAGCAAGCTCCTCAGGTGAAGGCATACGCTCGTTCTCCTGCTCAAATTTTGAAAGGGCCTTGTTGATCTTGTTAAGTGATCCAACCTGGTTCAAAGGCAAACGTACAATTCTCGACTGCTCAGCCAAAGCCTGCAGAATGGACTGTCTGATCCACCAAACAGCATAAGAGATGAATTTGAAACCTCTGGTCTCGTCAAACTTCTCAGCAGCTTTGATAAGTCCAAGGTTACCCTCGTTGATAAGGTCAGGCAAGCTCAAGCCCTGGTTCTGGTACTGTTTTGCAACAGAAACCACAAACCTCAAGTTTGCTCTGGTAAGTTTCTCCAAAGCCTCCTGGTCTCCTTTTTTGATTCTTTGGGCTAGTTCTACCTCTTCCTCAACTGTAATCAGTTCCTCTCTACCAATTTCCTGTAGATATTTGTCCAGAGAAGCACTCTCTCTGTTTGTGATTGATTTGGTTATCTTTAACTGTCTCATGTGGATATTTTAACGCGCAAAAGTAAGCATTTTATTTCAATTAAACACCAACTCCATAATAATAAACATCACCATTGCGGTAAACACCCTCAACAAGGAATCCCCTTTTTGTCTTCCCGATAACCTCAAGTGCCTCTTTTACAGAACTTACAGGCATCTGGTTTATATGGGTTATAATAAGGCCCTTCTGCACACCGGCCTCCTTGAATTTTCCTTTTTCAAGCTCTTTTACCTCAACTCCTCCCCTCAACCTCAACTTCTTGAGCAACGCAGCATCAGGCTCACCCAATGTTGCACCATAAATTACAGGATTATCCTCACTTGCCTGGGCAATATCCTGCTGGGCAGAACCCAATACAGCCTCAAGTTCAATCTCCTTTCCGTCTCTGAACACAAGAAGCTTGACTACGTCTTCAGGCTTGTAGGCATTTACTGCAGCCTGTACATCAGACGGGCTCTTCACCTTCTTGCCATTGATTGCAACAAGAATATCCCCCTCATACACGCCAGCCTTATCCGCCGCACTGCCACGGCCCACCTCAGCAACATAAACTCCGCTGAAGTTCCCTTTCATCCCTGCCAAAGAGGCAAGCTCCTGGGTAAGTTCCTGCATTGAGATTCCAAGAAGGGCCCTGCGGACTGTACCAAACTCTTTAATGTCATCCACAACCTTCTTCACAATTGCAACCGGAACTGCAAAAGAATAACCTGTATAAGAACCGGTATTTGAAGCAATTGCAGTATTGATTCCCACAAGTTCACCTCTGGTGTTCACAAGTGCTCCGCCGCTGTTTCCGGGGTTAACTGCAGCATCCGTCTGGATGAAAGACTCAATCTTGAATTCGCCTTTCATGTCGGGAAGAGAACGTCCTTTTGCACTTACAATACCTGCAGTAATTGTACTTCTCAAATTGAACGGACTGCCAATTGCAAGCACCCACTCTCCCAACCTCAACGAGTCAGAGTCGCCAAAAGGAATTACAGGAAGCCCTTCGGCTTCAATTTTCAAAAGTGCTACATCGGTAACAGGGTCTGTACCCACCAATGTTGCAGGGTATGTCTTGTTGTCATTCAGGGTAACCTCAATGGTCTCTCCTCCGGCTATCACGTGGTTGTTGGTTGCAATGTAACCGTCGGGAGTAATGATAACTCCAGAACCTGTTCCCACACTCTCCCTTGGCATTGGCTGGCTATAGCCAAAAAAGTGCTCAAGGATTGATGCCTCCCTCTGCTTGTGCCTTTTTACCACCTTCACAAAAACTACGGCATCCACACTGTTCTCAGCAGCATATGTGAAATCCGGAAAATTCTGTTGTTCAAGGGTTATGGCCCTCACTGAAGGTTTGTCTGGAGTCTCATAAAAGAAACTTCCCTTCTCACATGAAGTGTATTTCATTACCGCTACAGATGCCACTGTACTCAACACTACAGACAACAGCAAAATTGTCAAAGTCCTTTTCATATCCTGTCAAATTATTTTCAATTCTTAATTATTACTGCACAAATGTCATAATCTTACACAAATCTTCAAATTATATGCCAAAACGCACACCGCACAATTCTTAATTTTTGCTATATTTGTAATCTTAAAATTTAAGCAGAAGATTATGAAGTTTATTGTATCAAGTACAGATTTATTGCAGGGGCTGTTGCAGGTCCAGAAGGTTATTGCATCCAAGAGTTCACTTCCTGTTTTGGACAATTTTCTCCTTACTTTGGAAGAGAATTCACTTACCATTACAGGATCAGACGGAGACAATACCCTAAAGACAGTTATGGCCATCAATGAGGTTATGGAGGGAGGAGAAATTACTGTACCCGCCAAACTTCTTACTGATTCACTCAAGGAGCTTCCTACCCAGCCAATTGAGTTTGTTTCTTATCCCGACAGAGGCATTGTAAACATCAACTGGGCAAGCGGAAGCGCACAGATCCCATTCTCCGGAGCAGAGGACTACCCTACCCTCAGACCTCTTGAAAACCCTACCGTTATAAGGATGAAGGGTTCAGTTCTTGCAGAGGGTATCAACAGCACCCTTTACGCAACCGGCGACGAGGAGCTAAGACCTGTCCTTAACGGAATCTACTTTGACATTGACACCGAGTCTACCACCCTTGTGGCTTCAAATGCCAACAAACTGGTATACTACAGAAGGCATGATATCAAATCAGAGGCACCTGTTGCCTTCATCCTGCCAAAGAAACCGGCAAACATCCTTAAGGCAAACCTTGCCAAAGCTATGGATGAGGAGGTTGAGATTACATTTGACAGCAGCAAGAATGCATATTTCAAGTTCAACTCGTTCCTTGTATTCTGCAAGCTTATTGAGGGAACATATCCTGCCTACAAGAGCGTTATCCCTAAAAACAACACAAATGTGATTACCGTAAGCCGTACAGAGCTTCTTAACGCAACAAAACGCGTTTCTGTATGTTCCAACCAGGCTACCGGCCAGATTGTGTTCAAATTGAGCATGAACCAGATTACAATTACCGCTCAGGACCTTGATTTCTCAATGAGTGCAACCGAGACCCTTGGCTGCGATTATCAGGGAGACCCAATGGAGATTGGTTTCAAGTCTTCTTTCCTTATTGAGATCCTTGGCAACCTTGGTTACGACCAGATCTGCATCATGCTTGCAGACCCTCACAGGGCTGCCCTTATCCAGCCTGCAGTGCAGACAGAGCCTGATGAGGAGATTTGTGCATTGCTAATGCCAATGAGAATTAACTAGTACTGCCATGCAACTGAATCTTAAGAACCCTATAGTATTTTTCGACATTGAGAGCACAGGCCTCAATGTTGCCACAGACCGTATTGTGGAGATTTGTGCCGTAAAGGTGATGCCCAACGGGGAAAAGAAGGTAAAGACCAGAAGGTTGAACCCTACAATCCCTATCTCGGCAGAGGCCCAGGCTGTACACGGCATATCAAATGAAGATGTAAAGGACTGCCCTACCTTCAAGGAGATTGCAAAGAGCCTTGCAAAGTGGATGGAGGGATGCGATTTTGCAGGATACAACTCCATAAAGTTTGACATTCCCCTTTTGGCAGAGGAGTTCCTCAGAGTTGGAATTGACTTTGATTTCCGCAAGAGAAACCTTGTGGATGTACAGAACATCTTCCACAAGATGGAACAGAGAACCCTCTCTGCAGCATACAAGTTCTACTGCCAGAAAGACCTTGAGAACGCCCACTCTGCAGAGGCAGACACGTTGGCTACATACGAGATCCTTCTCGGGCAGCTTGACAGATATGCAGACACCCTTGAGAACGATGTAAAGAAACTTGCAGAGTTCTCAACCAAGACCAAGCTTGTAGATTACGCAGGACGCATTGTACTCAACGAGAAGGAGGTTCCGGTAATCAACTTTGGAAAGCACAAGGGAAAACCTGTAGAAGAGGTGTTCAGGACAGAGCCAAGCTACTACTCATGGATGATGAACGGAGACTTCACCCTCGACACCAAGAAAGTAATTACAGAGATAAAGCTCAATATGAGATAAACTTTATCCTTGCAAATGCGTTAATACAGTGAATATAATAACACTACCATACAGCAGCGGGAGCTTTTACGTGAGGCCGGACACATCTCTCAACAGGGATAGCAACGACTATTTCTGTCCGGAAGAAGTAACTGAACTCGCTGCTGCTGTATTCATTTATGCCAAGGCCATAAAGGCCGGCAAATGCGTTTCTGCAAAGTTTGCAGGAAGATACTACAACAGCATTGGAAAAGGTGTGCAGCTGGTTGCAAACAATCTTATTGGAGATGATCCATGCAACTGGTGGATGGCCCATTCATTGGACAACACCACTTTCATTACCTCTGCAGAACAGCCTGCAGAAGAGGTTCCGGCAGAGTACATAGAGAAGATAAATGCCGCTTTTGAGCAGGCATCAAAATATGTCTCTTTCCGTACAGGAGACTATATTGCAGTAGAAATTGAGCCCCGCAAGATTATTTCAAAGGGGACACCATCCTTTAAAGAAGGGGAAAAGGAGATAAACATTATCTGGTAAGGGACGCTGCAGCGCTCTGCGCTGCCAGTGCTCCTGTAGAAAAGGCTATCTGAAGGTTATATCCGCCTGTATCACCGTCCAAATCAAGCACCTCACCGGCAAAATACAATCCTGGTACCAGCTTGGATTCCATTGTCTTCTGCGACACCTCCTGAAGGCTTACTCCTCCGGCTGTAACAACACACCTCTCATATCCCACATAATCATTTATCGGGAACACCCAACATTTGAGTTTCTGTGCCAGATTGGTCATGGAAAGGCCATTATTGCCTTCTACAAAGAGTTTTACAAGTTTTGCAGGAAGAAGTTTTGGAAGAACGCCTTTCAGCTTGTCTCCCTTTATTTCAGCAGCCTCACGTTCAATACGTTTTGCGAGCTGTTCCAATGATACAGCAGGCTTCATATCAAGCTTCAGCTCAACTTTCTGCCCATTGATGATACTGTGCACCCCCTTGCGGCTAACCTTGAATCCTATAGGGCCCTCTATGCCACCGTTGGTAAAATCAAGGTCCCCGAACTCCTCCTGCACAACATCGCCGTTAACGGCCAGCTGCACAGATACGTTCTTAAGGGAAATGCCATAAAACTCCTCCTTATAATTCTTTGGTTTAAGGGCTGTAAGCGAAGGGAACAGAGGAGTTATCTTATGCCCCAACCCTTTTGCAAATGCATATCCGTCTCCCGACGATCCTGTAGTCTGATATGAAAGCCCGCCAGTGGCAACAATCACCTTTCTTGCCCGGCACTCAAAACCCTCTGAGCACTTGATGACAAAAACACCGTCTTCACCTTTTGCCAATGAAGAGACCTGGGAATTTTTCCTCAACTGCACTCCTCCCTGCAGTATATGCCTTTCAAGGGTAGAAACAACATCCAGAGCCTTCATACTTTGAGGGAAAACCCTGTCACCACGCTCCACTACCAGCGGAAGACCCATCCTTTCAAAGTTCTCCATCACTGCAGTGTTGCTGCTGGCATAGAAGGCATTCTTGAGGAACACATTCTTTGGATGAATATGGGTTGCAAACTCATTCCAGGGCTTTGTATTTGTAAGATTACAGCGCCCTTTTCCTGTAATCCCTATTTTAAGGCCGCACCTGTGCATCTTCTCAAGGAGGATTGCCTCAATACCGCCTTTCTCTTTTTTATATGAAGAAAGGGCAGCAGCCGCATACAAGCCGGCTGCTCCCCCTCCTATAATTGCTATATCGTAAACTTTACCCAAATTAGTAAACTTTAACCTCCTCAGTACCGTTAAGGATTGCAAGACCGTTACCTGCCAAAGCACCCATCTCATCCTCTCCAGGATAAATTGAAACTGGAGCAATGAACTGTACTTTGCGTTTTACAATCTCCATAAGATCCTTATTGTAAGCAATACCGCCAGTAATGATGATGGCATCAACTTTGCCCTCAACAACTGTAGACATGGCACCAATCTCTTTAGCAAGCTGGTAAGCAAATGCCTCGTTGATAAGGATAGCCTCAGGATCACCTGCGTTCACACGGTTCTCAACATCCATGAAAGAGTTGGTTCCCAAGTATGAAACGATACCACCCTCGCCAGAAATCATCTTTCTGATCTGTTTCTCGGTATATTTGCCGCTGAAGCAAGCGTCTACAATTGCAGCAGCAGGTAGTCCGCCCGATCTCTCTGGAGAGAAAGGACCCTCACCTCTTAGAGCATCGTTAACATCAATTACTCTTCCTTTAGAGTGGATACCTACAGATACTCCACCGCCAAGGTGTGCAACAATGATGTTCAAATCTTTATAGTCCTTACCGTTATTCTTTGCATAAAGTTTTGCAATGGCTTTCTGGTTAAGGGCATGGAAGATGGATACTCTAGGGAATGCAGCGTGGCCAGAAATTCTTGCCACTGGCTCAAGCTCGTCTACAACCACAGGGTCTGCGATAAGAGCTTTGATGCCGCCAACCTCTGATGCAAGCTCGTTTGCAATGATTGCACCCAAGTTACTTGCATGCTCACCGTTCTTGCCGGTTCTGATATCCTCAATCATAGCAGCGTTAACCTCATAACATCCGCTAGGGATTGGTTTTACCAAACCACCGCGACCAACGATGATAGCAAGAGAGTTCACATCAATGTTGTTCTCCTTAAGAGCAGCCTTGATAGTCTCTTTTCTGAAGTCCAGCTGGTCAATTACATTCTTGTAAGGAGCCAGCTCCTCGTTAGAGTGGCGCAAGGTTTTTGTGAATACCTCAGTTGTATCCTCGTATACCGAAATCTTTGTAGATGTAGATCCCGGATTGATAGCCAAAATCAGTTTACCCATAATTAATTATTTTGCAGTTAGAGCTGCCAAAGCAATTGAGTTAAGTTTGGTCTCAGTGCTGTCTGCACGGCTTGAAAGAACGCATGGAGCTTTTGCACCTGCAACCATAGCTGCCATTTTAACGCCTGGGCAGAAGTGGCCTGCAAATTTGTAGAATACGTTTGCAGCCTCAATGCTAGGGAATACACAGCAGTCTGCATCACCTGCAACCTCGCTCTTAAGTTTCTTGATCTCAGCAGCCTCTTTGCACAATGCAACGTCCAAAGCCAAAGGACCGTCAACTACACAACCTGCAATCTGGCCTCTGTCAGACATTTTTGCAAGCATAGCAGCCTCAACACAAGCAGGCATACCAGGAAGCATCTGCTCTGTAGCTGTAATCATTGCAACTTTTGGTTTCTCTACACCTAGAGCTCTTGCAGTGTTTGCTACATAACCGATCATAGCCTGTTTCTGTTTCAAATCCGGTGCAGGGATAACTGCGATATCTGAAATTACAAGCAGTTTGTGATAACCTGGGTTCTGAACAACACAAACGTGGCTCAACACAGCTTTTGGAGGAAGAAGACCTTTCTCTTTGTTAAGGATACCTCTCATATATTTGTCGGTTGAACAAAGACCTTTCATAAGGATGTCAGCCTCACCGGCATTTACCATATCAACTGCCTGTGAAATTGACTTAAGCTCGTTGTTGTTGTTTACAACTGTAAGTTTTGCAATATCGTAGTTGTTCTCGGCACATACTTTCTGGATCATTGCCTCATCACCTACAAGGATACCCTCAACGATACCTGCCTCAACAGCCATATATACTGCACTGATAGTATGGTCATCCACACCCCAAGCAGCTACAAGTCTTTTTTTTGGTTTTGAGCGCAACTGCTCAAACATCTGATCAAAATTTGTAATCATAATCTTTAAATGTTTATGTAATTATTTTGTTGTTAGTCTCATTGTATCCTGAGCTATTACAAGCTCCTCATTTGTTGTAACTGTAGTTACAATAACTTTTGAACCAGGTTTGGTAATGATTCTGTCCTCACCCCTTACATTGTTTGCCTCAGAGTCAAAGTCAATGCCAAGGAATGAACATCCTGTACAAACATCCTCCCTTACGCTGATGTCGTTCTCGCCAATACCGCCGGTAAATACGATCATGTCAACACCGTTCATTGCAGCAGCGTATGCACCAATGAATTTCTTAACGCGGTATCTGAACATCTCCATAGCAAGCTGTGCCCTGTGGTTACCCTCTTTTGCAGCAGCCTCAATGTCACGTGCATCTGAAGAAACGCCTGAAACGCCAAGGAAACCGCTCTTCTTGTTAAGGACATCGTTCACGCCTTTAACGTCAAGGTCATATTTGCTCTGAAGGAATGTTACGATACCTGCATCAACATCACCGCAACGTGTACCCATTACAACACCCTCAACAGGGGTGAATCCCATAGAAGTATCTACTGATTTACCGTTGCATACAGCAGTTACTGAACCGCCGTTACCCAAGTGGCAAGTGATGATTTTTGAGTTGTTGAAATCCAAGCCTGCCAATTTTGCAGATTTCTCTGCAACAAACTTGTGGCTGGTACCATGGAAACCGTATCTTCTCACTTTGTCCCTTACATAGTACTCATAAGGAATTGCATACATGTAAGCATGCTCAGGCATTGTCTGGTGGAATGAAGTATCAAATACAGCAACCTGAGGAATCTCCGGCATAAGTGAACGTACAGCCATAATACCCAAAAGGTTTGCAGGGTTATGAAGAGGAGCAAGCTCGCAGCACTGCTGGATACCCTCAATAACCTCGCTGTGGATAACTGCACTTGAACTGAAAAGGTCACCACCGTGAGCCACTCTATGACCTACAGCGTTGATCTCGCCCAATGATTTCAATACGCCCTGCTCAGCATCTACCAAAAGGTCAAGAACACTCTTGATACCCTCAGTATGGTCTGGAATAGGTTTGCTGATCACATATTTGTCTTTACCGTCTGGCCTGTGGGTAATCTCACCCATCTCAAGACCGATTCTCTCTACAAGACCTTTTGCCAATACAGCATAATCAGCCTCATTCTTCATATCAAGCACCTGATACTTCAATGAAGAACTTCCGCAATTCAATACAAGAATTATCATAAGTTTTTTAATATTTAGTTATTTGTATAGACTTATTCAGTATGGAAACAAATATAACAATTTTAGCCCAAACGGCCAATATTATTTGACCATATCTTTCAACTTGGGTACAATTTCCTTCCACTGCTGTGGCACAATATCCTTAAGATACTGCGGCAACATATCAATTATCTGCGGCAGAGGTCTCCAGTTCTTGGGAACAATTACCTGTACAGCCTTATGCAGCACAGAAAGGGAAAGTTCATTTCCCATCATCACGCTCTCCCCGTCAAACTGCACGAGTCCTTCCTTCTCCCTGATTATGAGAAGTTCCTTACATCTGTAAGTATCAACGAATTGGGAATATTTCAAAGTCTTGAGGAACAGCTCGGCCGTAAGGAACGGCATAGTGGCCCGTGGCGCTTCATTCCATACCACAACATCCATCATCCCGTCTGAAATATTGGCATCGGGGGCTATGAACGCATTGTTCCCCCACTGGGAACTGTTGGCAAAAGTTATAAGGAAAGCCTTGGTCTCAAACCTGCTTCCATTCATGGCAATCACATACTTTTCGGGCCTGTACTTCACATACTCCTTTGTACAGAACTCCACATATGTCATAAGGCCCCTGCTTCCCGACGAATTGAACTTCTCCCCCACCACAGCATCAAAACCAATCCCAGCAGTGCAGAAAAACACCTTGCCGTTGATCTTTCCGGCATCAATGAACTGTGGTCTGCCGTTGAAGATGGCATCCACTGCCTTCTGATAGTTCAGTGGAATACTGAGATGCCTTGCCAGACCATTGCCGGAACCCACCGGAATAATGCCCAACTGCGCCTTACTCCCGATAAGTCCTTCAGCCACCTCATTTACAGTACCGTCGCCTCCTATTGCCACAATAATGTCATACCCCATCTCCACAAACCCCTTGGCAGCAACACATGCATCCCCAACACACTTGGTGTGGTAGAACTCAATCTGATAATCAGGGTAAAAGGAAGCCTCCTTCTGAATATAATCCAGAATCACCTTCTTCCTTCCTGTTCCCGATATGGGATTCAATATGAAAGCCACCCTTTTCATCCTTGCAAATATACGCCAAAATTGCTATATTTAGGAAAATTTTCAGAGGGGATGAACAGAGGGGTAACAACATATTCTGCATTTTTTCTGGCCGGCACACTTGCCGCCATCTGCATTCCTGTACCACCCCTCACACTGCTCCCGGCCATTCCAGTACTTCTGTGCATATCATACTATACACGCAAGAGGGCACATTTGTTCCTCATTGCCACACATTTGGCAATTTTTCTCACAGGAGCGGCCTCTGGTTCATTGGCCACAGAACGCCGGAGCCTCCCTCCCGGCCCACTCACGGAGAGCATCTCAAAACACGCCAGAGCCTTCCAGAAAAACTCTGCAGAATATCTGCGCACTTTTATTCCCGACAGCAATCTCCACGCCACCCTTTGCGCCCTCACCATAGGTGACAGGCGTCATATGAGCCGGGAGCAGAAGGAATCATTTTCTGCAGCCGGAGCCATGCATGTGCTGGCCCTGTCGGGATTACATATAGGAATCGCCTTTGCCATAATCTACCGGATACTGGGGCTGCTGGTGTTCCTCCCTTACGGGAAGGTTGCCAGAAATGTTGCCGCATTGGCATTCATTGGGGGATATATGTTATTGTCGGGATGCTCCCCCTCTGTGGTGAGGGCGGCTACAATGATTTTCATATACAAGATTGCGGCAGGAAGTTTCCGTCGCGCAGACAGGATTGGGACAATTGCCCTGGCCGCACTCATGAGCTGCACAATTTCACCCCTTCAGATAACCTCAATAGGGTTTCAGCTCTCATACAGTGCCGTTTTGGGCATCATACTGCTCTTCCCGGTCTGCACCGGCGCTTACAGAGAGATCTCAGCGGGGAAAAGATGGGCAACAGGGTTGGCCGGAAAAGTGCTCTCATGGGTTTGGGGAACCATTTCCCTCTCCGTGTGCTGCCAGATTGCTACCCTGCCACTCTCCCTGTACCATTTTGGGAGCAGCGCACCGTACTTTCTCATTACCAACCTCATTGCCGTGCCAACCGCCACTGCCATCCTCTATTCATTTACCGCTGCCATGCTGCTGCAACCGGTGCCGGTGCTTGGAGAAGCGGCCCTGTATATACTGAAAATGCTGCTGTCCTTTCTGAACAGCAGCACTTCATTCATTGCCGGATAGGCATTATTTTACAATCTCCATTTCCTCAATAAGGTGGTTTGCACCGGCAAGTCTGTCAATGACAAACAGCGCAAATCTTATATCAAGCGAGATATTGCGGCAAACCTCAGGATCAAATACCACATCACTCATTGTACCCTCCCATACACGGTCGAAGTTTACACCAATAAGGTTTCCTTCAGCATCCAATACAGGGCTGCCTGAGTTTCCGCCGGTAGTGTGGTTTGTAGCAATGAATGCTACAGGGATTGAACCGTTCACCTCCCACTGGCCATAATCCTTGGCAGCGTGAAGGTCCCTGAGTTTCTGCGGAATGTTATAGTCATAAATCTCAGGATTGTCTTTCTGGATAATACCGTCAAGGCTCGAAACCGGAGTATAGTAAACAGCATCCGAAGGCGAGTAGCCTTTAACATGGCCGTAGGCAACCCTCAAGGTAGAGTTTGCATCCGGGTAGAACACCTTGGTGCCTCTGGTAGCCTTGTTGTACTCCATCATGCCTCTCATATAGGTACGGTAAAGAAGAGTAATCTCCTTGTTTACTGAGTCAAGCACCGGAGCATAGTTCTCGCGGAAGTGCTTATTGGTCTCCTTGTAGATCTCTGCTGCCATCTCAAGGTTTGGCTGCTCTGTAAACAAAGCATCTGCCCATTTCTCAATTGAACCGTACTCAGCCAATTTCTCCTTAAAGTAAGGAGATTTGTATTTGTCTGCAATATTCTTGTTGTATGCATTATAAAGGGCTATGAAAGAAGCCTTGTCAATTGGCATATAGTAGTCTTTCCAGAATTTCTCGGCGCCTCTCTGTCCACGTCCTGCAAAAGAGACAATCTCCACTGCATTCAATGCCTCGTTCTGGTAATCCTGAACAAGCGAAAGCTCCTCAATTGCGCCGTAAAGCTCATGGAATTTTGCAACAAGACCTTCGTACTCAGGCTTGCCCTGCGACCATTGTGTAAATTTGGCCTCAAACTCCTCCTTATTCTCAACGGCACGCATCTTAATGATACCTTTAGCCTCACCCTGCCATTTCTTCCATGCATTTGAAACAGAAGCATTCTTTGATGCATATTTGATTCTGATAGCCTTATCCTTTGCCATCTCAGCATTCTGGATATCAAGACGTAAGGTTCTCAACGCAATCTTATGGGGATTTGAAATCTGTGCAGTGTATCTTGCAGCATCTGAAATAAGATACTCGTTGGTTCTGCCAGGGAAACCGTAAACCATTGTAAAGTCGCCCTCACCAATACCTTTGGCGTTAATCTTGAAGAATCTCTTTGGAGTGTAAGGGACATTATCCTTAGAGTACTCTGCTGGCTCATTATCCTTGCCGGCATACACTCTGAAAAGGCTGAAGTCACCTGTATGTCTTGGCCACATCCAGTTGTCGGTATCACCACCAAACTTTCCGATTGATGAAGGTGGCGCACCTACAAGCCTTACATCTGAATACACTTTAAACACATACAGATAATACACATTGCCGTAGTAAAGGGCCTTTACCTGCACTTTAAGGTAAGGGACATCACCTTTAGCCTTTTTCTCAATGGCTTTGATATTCTTGTCTACAAGGGCAATGCGCTGCTCCTCTGTCATTGTAGGCTTGTAGCCTTTAAGCACCTGCTCAGTTACATCCTCCATATACTCAAGGAATGATACTGTAAGACCCGGGTTAGGAAGTTCCTGGTCTCGTGTCATGGCCCAGAAACCGTCTGTAAGGTAATCATGCTCAACAGAGCTGTGTGACTGGATCTGTCCGTAACCGCAATGGTGGTTGGTAATGAGCAGACCCTCAGAAGAGATGATCTCTCCGGTACATCCACCGCCAAAATGAACAACCGCATCCTTCAGCGACGAGTTGTTTATACTGTAGATATCCTCAGCGGTAAGCTTGAATCCCTTTGCCTGCATATCCTGGATATTCTTGTATATCTCGGAAGGGAGCCACATACCCTCGTCTGCCCTCAAAACAGAAACGCCTGCACACAATGCAAGGAGGAACAATGCAAATCTTTTCATATTAAATAAGGTTAAGTTTATAGTTCCGGTTTATTTGATCTTTTTCACAGGATCACAAGTAAGGCCTACTCCAAGTTTCTTGAATATCTTGTGGTCTACCTCACTGAGCATAACGGTTGAGTGAACCTGGCATCCGCGCAAGGAAGGTAGCTGTTCCAACGCCTTGCGGCAGTTCTCATCCTGGTTGCTGAGCATTGAAATTGCCACAAGCACCTCATCTGTATGCAGACGCGGGTTGTTTCCGTGAAGGAACTCAAGTTTGGTTCTCTGGATAGGCTCAATCATCTCCTCCGGAATAAGTTTCACATCATGATGTATGCCTGCAAGATGCTTGGTTGCATTAAGGATAAGTGCAGCACTCGGGCCCAACAATTCGCTGGTACGTGAAGTGATTATGGTTCCGTCCTGAAGCTCAATGGCAGCCGCAGGAACCCCCTCCTTCTCTTTCCTCTCCTTGGCAGCCACAGTACACTTGCGGTAGTCTGTAGTAATTTTTGCCTGCTTGAGCAGAAGGCCTATCTTGTTTACCTCATTCTCGTTATCACCCTTCTCGGCAAGATTGCATAGCGCATAATAATATCTGCGGATAATCTCGTCACGGGCAGCATCACAGCACACATCCTCATCATTCATGCACGAGCCAATCATATTCACACCCATATCTGTAGGTGACTTGTACGGGCTCTCTCCATATATACCCTCAAACAAGGCATTCAGCACAGGGAAAATCTCAATGTCCCTGTTGTAGTTAACCACAATATCACCATAAGCCTCCAAATGGAACGGATCAATCATGTTCACATCATCAAGGTCTGCAGTTGCAGCCTCGTAAGCCATGTTCACAGGGTGTTTCAACGGAAGGTTCCACACCGGGAAGGTCTCAAACTTGGCATAGCCCGCCTTTACGCCCCTCTTGTGCTCATGGTAAAGCTGGCTCAGGCATACCGCCATCTTTCCGCTTCCGGGACCCGGAGCAGTAACCACAACCAAAGGGCGGCTTGTCTCCACATAGTCATTCTTGCCAAATCCCTCATCAGAATCAATAAGGGCAACATTATGAGGATATCCTTCAATGGTATAATGGTAATATACCTTTATGTTCATTCTTCTCAAGCGTTTACGGTACGCAACAACGCTGGCCTGACCGTTGAAGTGGGTAATTACCACACCACCCACATAAAGGCCAACCTTCTCAAACTCCTTGCGAAGGCGGAGTACATCCTCATCGTATGTAATGCCAAGGTCTCCCCTGGTCTTGTTTCTCTCAATGTCAAGGGCACTGATAACCATTACCACCTCGGCATACTCCTTCAGCTGCACGAGCATCTGCAGCTTGCTGTCGGGAAGAAAACCCGGCAACACCCTGCTGGCATGGTGGTCATCAAAAAGTTTGCCGCCAAACTCAAGGTATAACTTGTCTCCGAACTGGCCAATTCGTTGCCTGATATGCTCGGATTGTATCCTTAGATACTTGTCGTTGTCAAATCCAATCTTTCTCATACGGGACACAAAGTTAATTTTTTTGCACCACCTTAACAACAAACTTCACTCAAAAAAAAATCCCATTTCACGCAACTAATTATTATATTTGAGGTTAAATAGGATAAAATTATGAACAACCTTTCAAAATATATCATCATTTGCGCAATAACCGCCGGCATACTGTTCCTGGCATGGTATTTCAGCAATATACTCACCTGCATCCTCATATCTGCAGTGCTGGCCCTTATTGGCAATCCAATGATGAATTTCCTCTCATCACTGAACATAGGCAAATTCAGGCTTCCGGCATCCATTGCCGCCCTCATCACCCTTACTGCAATTGGAGCGGTCCTTACCGGACTAATCTGCTTCATTTTCCCTCTTGTAGGAAAAATTGTAAGCGACATGAGCACCATCAACCTTGAGGAGATAAACAACAAACTGGCCGTTCCGCTCCACAGCATAAACCTCTACATGCACGAGTTCTTCCCAACCATGGACAAGGATTTTGCCATTGAGGATATGATTATGGAAAAGATCAAATCCATCTTCAGCTTCTCGCTGTTCACAGATGCATTCAGTTCAATAACAGCCTTCCTGGCACATACATTCATCTCAATATTCACCATCATATTTGTCACATTCTTCTTCCTTAAAGACAACAGTACCTTCACCAACATGGTGCTCATCTTTATTCCCGACAAATATGAACAGAATACCCGCCGTGCAATCTCCAGCGTAAACAGCCTGCTGATCAGGTATTTCACCGGAATCAGCATGGAAACACTCTGCATCACTGTCCTCAACACTCTTGGTCTGCACTTCATTTGCGGAGTATCTTTCCAGATGTCTGTAGTGCTGGCATTCCTGTCGGGAATACTGAATGTGATACCATACATAGGTCCCCTTACTGCAGGAGCATTCGGCACCCTGATGGCCATCATCTCCTTCTACAGCGCAGGAGCCGACCCTGCCCTTGGAGCCCTCACCATCAAACTGATAGCTACCTTCTCCATCACCCACCTGGTAGACGTATTCATCTTCCAGCCATACATCTACTCCAACAGCGTAAAGGCCCACCCGCTTGAGATCTTCCTTGTAATCCTCATAGCCGGCAACGTTGCCGGAATAGTGGGAATGCTCATTGCCATCCCAACATACACCGTACTGAGGGTATTTGCCAAGGAATTCTTCTCAAACTTCAAGGTTGTACAGAAACTTACCGACAGAATGTAGGTTTTGGGGATACCGCGGGGTGTCTCGGGGCGTCTCAAGGTACTGCTGGCTGATTGTGGAGGTTGTGTAGGGTTTGCATAGGCTTGTGGGGGCTTGTGGGGCCTAAATGAGGATTTCATCCCGGTTTCCGCCCCTTTTCCCAGGACGAAATTACTCTGCTGCTCAAAATATCCCGGTTTCAGCCCAATTTTCAGGACAAAACACATCCACCACTGCAAATGTCCTGAAAACACCCCCATTTCCAGGACAAAACACCTCCATCACCCCAAAACACCCTGAAAACACCCCCATTTCCAGGACAAAGTCACTATGCAGGACACAAAAAAGGCTGCCACAATGTGACAGCCCCTTTCTTGTACTTATAGATTCCTACAATTATTTGTAAGCTACAGTTGACATGTGTTTGATTAGATCAAGAACTTTGTTAGAGTAACCGATCTCGTTGTCATACCATGAAACAATCTTAACGAAAGTATCAGTTAGAGCGATACCTGCAGTAGCATCAAAGATTGAAGTACGTTTGTCACCTAGGAAGTCTGAAGAAACAACTGCATCCTCTGTGTAACCAAGAATACCTTTTAGGTAAGTCTCAGAAGCCTCTTTCATAGCTGCACAGATCTCAGCGTAAGTAGCAGGTTTCTCTAGGTTTACAGTTAGGTCAACAACTGAAACGTCAAGGGTAGGTACGCGCATTGACATACCGGTAAGTTTGCCGTTAAGAGCAGGGATAACTTTACCTACAGCTTTAGCAGCACCAGTTGAAGAAGGGATGATGTTGCCGCAAGCAGCTCTACCGCCTCTCCAGTCTTTTACTGAAGGACCGTCAACAGTTTTCTGGGTAGCAGTTGCAGAGTGAACTGTAGTCATCAAACCGTCTTTAAGACCGAATTTATCGTTAAGAACTTTTGCTACTGGAGCAAGACAGTTGGTAGTACATGAAGCGTTTGATACGATTGACTGGCCAACATACTGATCCAAGTTAACACCGCAAACGAACATAGGAGTATCATCTTTTGAAGGAGCTGACATAACAACTCTCTTAGCACCAGCCTGAAGGTGAAGCTCAGCTTTCTCTTTAGTTAGGAATAGACCAGTTGACTCAACTACGTACTCAGCACCAATCTCGTCCCATTTAAGGTCAGCAGGGTTTTTCTCAGCAGTTACGCGGATCTCGTTGCCGTTAACAACCAATTTACCGTCTTTAACCTCTACAGTACCGTTGAATTTGCCGTGCATTGTGTCGTACTTAAGCATGTAAGCCATGTACTCAACATCAATAAGGTCGTTGATACCTACTACTAGGATATCGTCTCTCTCCTGAGCAGCTCTGAAAACCAAGCGGCCGATACGGCCAAAACCGTTAATACCAATTTTAATCATTTCTACTATATTTATAAATTAGACATTTCCTTATATAACAAGGTTTTTACAAAAACGGTGCAAAGATATAAAAATGGGAGAAAAAAATAACTATCTTTACAATGATTTTTCCACATTTTTTACCTTATGAAACAACAGCCTGTAGAAATATTGATTACCAACGATGACGGATACACTTCCAAGGGAATAAACTTCCTTGCAGGCCTGCTTGAAGAATACGGAAATGTTACCGTAGTTGCCCCCGACGTTGTACAGTCCGGCATGTCTGCGGCTCTCTCAATGGGCAGGACTTTAAGGCTTGAGAAAAAATCACAAACCGTTGGCAATCACGGCAACAGCATAACTGTATACTCCCTTACAGGCACACCTGTAGATTGTGTAAAGATGGCCATGAACAAATTCTTCAAGGCTGGCGGAAGCGAGTCTGTTGAGCAGGACCCTACAGACAGGGGATACAAGCCCCACATCATCTTTTCCGGCATCAACCACGGCTCAAACGCATCCATTGCATCGCTCTATTCGGGCACGCTTGGAGCAGCGGCTGAGGGGGCGATATACGGAGTAAAATCTGTAGGACTCTCCATCAACACCCACCATCCGGATCCTGATTTCACACAAATAGAATCCCATCTGAGAAAAATCATTGCAAACGCAATGGATCAAGAACTTCCTCAGGGTGTATACCTTAATGTGAACTTCCCGGCCATTCCGGCAGTGGAAATAAAGGGGATAAAGATTGCAAAACAGGGCAACGGCATGTGGCACAAGGAGTTTGAGCAAAGACAAGACCCTTACGGCCGCCACTATTACTGGATGACAGGCAATTTCAAGGACCTTGAGCAGAATCCTGAAAACAACGGTGACCACAACCTTATGGACCAGGGGTACATTACCATAGTCCCGCACAAGATTGACACCACCTGCTACGCCACAATGGAGCAGCTGGAAAACGGATGGAAGCTGTAAAACACTAAAGAACAAAAAATGAAATACTACATAATAGCAGGAGAAGCATCGGGAGATTTGCACGGTTCAAATCTCATTAAGGGAATACACCAGACAGACCCACAGGCACAGATAAGGTGCTGGGGCGGAGATCTGATGAGAGAGGCCGGAGCAGAACTGGTAAAACACTATAAAGAAGGAGCCATCATGGGATTTGTGGAGGTGCTCACCAACCTGGGCAAGCTCTCAAAAAACCTTAACAGCTGCAAGCAGGATATCATTGATTATAATCCCGACGTGGTTGTCCTTATAGACTATCCGGGGTTCAACTTCCGCATTGCGGAGTTTGCAAAGAAGCAGGGATTCAGGGTATTTTACTACATAGCACCAAAAGTTTGGGCATGGAAGGAGAAAAGGGTACACCGCCTCAAGAAGTTTGTAGACCGCCTGTTCATCATCTTCCCGTTTGAGATAGAGTACTTCAAAAAATGGGGCATTGACGCCATCTACAACGGCAATCCTCTTCTCGACAGTGTAGACAACCACCCGAGCGCAACAGAAACCAAGGAGGAATTCTGCAAAAGGGCAAACATTCTTCCCGACAGTACCAAAGTTGCCCTCCTTGCAGGAAGCCGCCGCGGAGAGATAAAATACCTCCTTCCACGAATGATTGAGGTGGCAAAGAGATACCCTTCATACCAGTTCCTGCTGGCTTGCGCACCATCAATGGACATTGAATTCTACAAAGGAATTATCGGGAACAAATGCAGCAACATAAAACTCCTTGTGGGAGAGACATACTCAATTTTGAGGCATTCAGATGCTGCCATCATCAATTCCGGCACTGCAAGTCTTGAGGCGGCACTCATTGGTGTTCCTCAGGTAGTGTGCTACGGAGGCAACGAGATCTCCTACCAGATTGCAAGGATGGTGGTGAAACTCAAATACATAAGCCTTGCCAACCTCATTATGGACAAAGGGCTGTTCAAGGAACTTATCCAGCACAGCTGCACCCCTGCCCTAATCAGCCAGGAGCTCGACCAGCTGCTGAACAACCGGGAGTACAGGGCCAAGATGATGCAGGACTACGCAGAGGTGCGCACCGTACTTGGCGGCGCAGGAGCATCTGCAAAAGTGGCAAAGGCCATGACAGACGAACTTAAGAAAATGACAAACAAATAATATACATCATGATAGTACACGCATACAAATACCAGGGTGCTGGTAATGATTTTGTGATTTTTGACAACAGAAACGGAGAATATGACTGCCTTACACCCCAGCAGATCAAACTTTTGTGCGACCGCCGCTTTGGCGTTGGCGCAGACGGAATGATGCTTTTGGGAAAGAGCAATGAATACGATTTCTCAATGAGATATTTCAATGCAGACGGTTATGAGGGAAGCATGTGCGGAAACGGCGGACGCTGCCTTGTAGCTTTTGCAGCACACAGAGGAATCAAAAAATTTGAATTCAACGCCATTGACGGATATCATGTGGCCGAGGTTCTTGAGTACACCCCTCACAGATGTATTGTAAAACTTAAGATGGTAGATCTTGAGGCAGGTGACAAATACTCGGAGAATGCTTATTTCCTCAATACCGGTTCACCACACTATGTTGAGTTTGTAGAGGATACAGCCACCTACCCTGTTGACGAGAAAGGAAAATACTGGAGATACCACCCTGATTTCGTTGGCGGAACCAACGTGAACTTTGTGCAGATTAAAGAGAACTGCATAAATGTAAGAACCTATGAGAGAGGTGTTGAGGCTGAGACTTTTGCCTGCGGTACCGGTGTTACAGCTTCATCCATTTCAACCTACATGTACTCTCCAGAGAAGGGTCATGCAGAGAAAAAAGAGGTTGCAGAGGGTGTTGAGTACGCAAAATACGATATCCACGCTCTTGGAGACGACCTTTCTGTATGCTTCAACTACAACAAAGGCAGCAAGACCTTCACAGATGTATATCTTACCGGTCCTGCCACCTTCGTATTTGAATGTGATATTGAAATAGACTAATTACTTGCTGTAATTGCGGGCGCCAAAAATTGTTGTTCCAATACGGACCATTGTACTGCCCATCTCCACAGCAATCCTGTAATCTCCACTCATACCCATAGAGAGTTCATTGAAATTGGGGTGGGTGGAGATATATTTTTCCCTAATCTGGTCAAAAGTCTCCTTCAGGGATGCAAATTCTCCCCTTATCTGCTGCTCATCCTCCACAAAAGATGCCATACCCATAAGTCCGCAGATCTCCACTCCTTCCAGCGGCTGCTGCTGCAGCTTCTCCATAAGCTGCTCAAGCTCCTCCTTTGAGAATCCCTGCTTGGTCTCCTCCTGGGCAACAAAAAGCTCAAGAAGGCACTTCACCTTAAGGTTGTTCTTCACTGCATACTTGTTTATCTCCATAAGGAGACGCTCAGAATCCACTGAATGGATTAAAGCTGCATACGGCAGAACCATCTTCAGTTTGTTGGTCTGCAGGTGCCCAATGAAATGCCACTGGATATCCTGTGGGAGATCCTGCACCTTCTGCAGAAGTTCCTGCGGACGGCTCTCACCAAATATTCTCTGTCCTGCCTGGTATGCCTCCATAATGGCTTCAGACGGGTTGAATTTTGAAACTGCCACCAACTTTACAGTTGATGGCAGCTCTTTATTCAGTCTTTCAATTTCACTTGAAATGCTCATGATTATCTCTTGTTGTTTCTCATTTGCTGCTGCTGTCTCTGCAACTCCTGCTGCTGTTTGTACATCTCATCCAATCTCTGCTGGAATTTTGATTTTTTAGGAGCTTTTGCATTTGCAGCCTTAGCCTGCAGCTGTGCATAAAGTTTTTTCTCGTCTACAAAGTACTTTCTGATTACCCAGGTCTGTGCAATTGTAAACAGGTTTGACAACATGTAGTAGTAGCTCAAACCGCTTGAGAAGTTGTTACACAACACCAAAAGGAAGATTGGCATAAAGTACAACTGCATGGTTCTCATGCCTGCCATCTCGTTGCCGCTTGGCATCTGGTCCATGTTCATCTTTGAGTAGAAGTACATTGAAACTGCCATAAGGATAGCAAACAAGCTCACATGGTCTCCATACAAAGGAATATGGAACGGAAGCTCAAAGATTGCATCGTATGTACTCAAGTCATCTGCCCATAGGAAGCCCTGTTGTCTCAACTCAAATGAAGCAGGGAAGAAACGGAACATTGCAAACAGGATTGGGAACTGGAGCAACATTGGAAGACAGCCTCCGAACATGCTCACACCTGTTTTCTTGTACAATGCCATGATCTCCTGCTGTTTCTTCATTGCATCCTCCTGCTTAGGATATTTCTCATTGATCTTGTCAATCTCTGGTTTCAATACCCTCATCTTTGCAGAAGAGATATATGATTTGAGTGTAAGAGGTGAAATCAACAGTTTGATTGCAATGGTCATAAGAAGGATGATGATACCGAAGTTTGAGATGAATCGGCTCAAATAATCAAAGAAGTTGATGATGATTACCCTGTTGATCCATCCGATAAGCCATCCGCCTAGAGGTACAATCTTCTCAAAGCCATAATCATAGCTCTTAAGGGTCTTATAGTGGTTAGGACCATAGTAGAAACTGAACGGATACTCAACTACCGGAGCAGCTGCGTAATCCAAGGTCATCTCAGCCTTACAGTCCATAAGTCTCAAATCCTCATCTGAAACATCGTAGAACTTGTATGATAGTTTACCGCTCTCAAAGTCATCCTTTGCAAGCATGATTGCAGAGAAGAACTGCTGCTGGAAAGCAAACCACTCAACTTTTGTAGAGATATCCTCTTTGGAATCAGCCTTTCTCAAGCCCAAATCCTCCACTTTCTCATCACCTGGGAACTTGTATGCGATTGTAGAGTAGTTCTTCTCATTCTCATAACCTCTCTCAAGTCTTGGGATATCAAGGTTCCAGTCTACAGCAACACCAGATTTTCTTGAGATGTATCGGTCCATTCCCACCATTCTGAGGTTGAAGTCAACCATATATTCGTCGGGATTAAGGACATACTCATGCTCAATGTAGGCATTCTCTCCAAATGGAAGCCTGAATGTAAGTGATGTGTCAGACTCCGCAACTTTTGTAAAGTTGAAGTCTGCTGTTGAAATCTGCTGGTCGGTGTAAAAGTCAATTGCAAACTGGCTCGCACCTTTTCTCATAAGGTAAAGGTCGAGGCTGTCGTGGGTATAGTAGTCTTTTACCAATACCTGTGAAGCCTGTGCACCTTTTGATGTGAAGGTTACCTTAATCTTGTCATTCTCCAAAGTGAAGAACTCCTCCTGGGCCTTGCTTGCCTGCTCCAACAATGAATCCTTGTAAACTGGGGCAGCATAAGCCTGGGCAATCTGAGCTCTTGCCACACTGTCATTCAATGCCATAATTACCGAATCCACCTTAGGTGCATTCTTTAGCGCTTCAGCCTGAGCAATTGAATCTGCTACAAATCTCGCTCTCTCCTGTTCTTTAAATTCCTTGGTGTTGTACCAGCTGAATCCAAAAAGGATAAGACCTATAAGTACAAAACCAATAACCGTGTTCTTATTCATATTGTTCTGTTTATTTGATTATTCAAAGTATGTATCTATTATTTTTATCTTTTCCTCAATCTTGAGCAGTTCATCTTTGGCAGCCACTATTTTCCTTGCCACGTCAGTCATCATTGAATCTGCATTCTTTGATTTTGCAAAGAAGCCCATATTGTTCTCCAAAATTGCAATATCCTGCTCTATTTTCCTGTATCTGAGCACAAGCTTCTCCCTCTCAAGCTTCAGTCCCCTCGATCCCTTTCCGGAATTCTTCACCTCCATCACCATTCTGCGGAATTTCATGAGCTGCTTCTCGCTTTCCAAAGACCTGATATCTGCAAAACGGGCATCCATAACCTCGTTGTACTCCTTCTGAATCCTCTCCTTCTCCTTGAACGGAACAAATCCTATGGCATTCCACCTTGTCTGGAAATCCCTCATTGCCCTTATATCATCCTCCCTCACATTCTTCATCTTGTACTCCCTTATCTGGGAAATTATCTCAAGCTTGAGTTTAAGGTTTTCCTCATATTTCTGGTCCTCCTCATCCATAGCCTTGGCTTTACTCTCAAAGAAAAGGTTGCACGCAGCCCTGAACCTTCTCCATACCTGGTCAGACTGCTTCCTCTCTACCGGACCTATCTTCCTCCACTGTTTCTGAAGTTCTATTATCTGGTCTGTTGCATCCTTCCAGTCCCGGCTCCCGACAAGTGCCTCCGCTTTCTCGCACAACTCCACCTTAAGGGCATAATTTTCCTGCATTTCATTCTTGAAATTGGTATAATAGTCCCTCTTGTTTGCGTAGAAGCGGTCACACGCTGCCCTGAACCTGTCATATATCTTCTGGTTGTCCTTCTTGGATGCAAACCCAAGATTCTTCCACTCTGCCTGCAGCTGGTCCATTCTCTTGGAAAGGTCATTCCATTCATTGGAACTGTCGGGAACAGTATCTGCTATCTCCTCAGCCTTCTCACACAAGCGTGTTTTTGCCTCAAGATTCTTCTTTTGGTTCTCCTTCAGCTGCTCATAATACTGCTGGTGTCTCTTGTTGATTGCAGAAGTTGCAGCCTTGAACCTTTCCCATATCTGCTCCCTGTACTCCTTTGCTACAGGTCCTGTCTCTTTCCACTGCTCATGAAGTTTCTGAAGTTCCTTGAAAGCATCCACAACATTCTCCTGCTGGGCCAACTCTTCAGCTCTGTGGCACAACGCAGACTTGGCCTCCATATTCTTCCTGAAGTCCATATCCCTGAACTCGTTGTTAATCTTGATGTAATCATAGAATTTCTCCACCAGAAACTGATAAGTCTCAAGCAGATCCTTAGCTTTGGCCTGCGGTACTGCGCCTATGGTTTTCCATCTGCTGAGCAACTCCCTGAACGCCGGTATTGAATTGGTCACATTGTCGGTATTCTCAAGAAGGAGCTTGAGTTCCTCCACTATTTGAACCTTAGCAGCATAGTTCTCATCACGGTTCACCTGCGAACCGTCCAAACCCTCCATTTGCTGTAGGGTCTGTGCAACATCCAGCGCCTGTACTTCATCTACAGGAGCCGCAGAATTTTTCTCTTTGTCCATAACGCGCAGACTATAAAATTACAATCTTGCAAATATAGTAAAAATTGACAATAGGCTAACTATTTTATATCTTTGCACACGCATTGGTTTACAGACAGAAACACCCGTAATATGAGAATAGATATACTTACAGTTGTTCCGGAACTATTGGAGAGTCCGCTCAACCATTCAATTGTACAAAGGGCTAAGAACAAAGGACTTGTAGAGATTCATATCCACGACATAAGAGACTACGGCAAAGGGAACTACCGCCAGGTTGATGACTACAGCTACGGCGGGGATGCCGGCATGATCCTCATGATTGAACCAATCTACACCCTCATCAACAAATTGAAGGAAGAGAGAAATTATGATGAGATAATCTATATGTCTCCCGACGGGAATGTTCTTGACCAACCTATTGCCAACAGACTTTCCTGCATGGAAAATATCATGATTCTCTGCGGCCACTACAAAGGAATTGACCACAGAATCCGTGAGCACCTGATTACCATGGAGATATCTATTGGAGACTATGTTCTCAGCGGAGGTGAACTTGCTGCAGCCGTTGTATGCGACGCAGTGATAAGACTGATTCCGGGAGCAATCTCCGACGAGACATCTGCTTTGAGCGACTGTTTCCAGGACAATCTCCTCTCGGCACCTGTATATACACGTCCGGCAAACTTCAATGGATGGGAAGTTCCAAAAGTATTGCTGTCGGGAAACCCAAAACTGATTGCCCAATGGCAAGAAGAGCAGTCCCTTGAGAGAACTGCCCGTCTTAGACCTGATCTTTTGAAAAAATAGGTAATATGAAATAAGAGGATGCTACCAGCACTCCAGGTCATTCTGGATGTCAGGCATACTCTCCTTCCTGAAGACAGGGTCCTTGATCCCCTGTCTTTTTTGTGTCATATAGTCCTTGTACAGGCGGACTGCATATTTGCTCAAGAGAACAATTGCTACTAGGTTACAAGCTGTCATCAGTGCCATGCACAAGTCTGCAAGGCTCCAGGCCAGATCAAGTGACGCAAGAGCACCAAACATTACCATGCCGCACACCAACAGACGGAAAACAACCATAACTGTCTTATTATTGGTAAGATACCTTACATTAGCCTCTCCATAATAATAGTTTCCGATAATACTGCTGAAAGCAAAGAACATAATTGCAACAGCTACAAATATATTTCCAGCATTGCCAATCTGGCTGGTAAGGGCCGCCTGTGTAAGCTGTATGCCGTTGGCATCTGTTGTAAAGGCCACACCACTGAAAAGGATAATGAATGCAGTACAGGTACAGATTACAAGGGTATCTGTAAACACCCCCAGAGTTTGGATAAGTCCTTGTTTTACAGGGTGGCTTACATCTGCTGTAGCAGCCACGTTAGGGGCTGAACCTTCACCGGCCTCATTGCTGAACAAGCCTCTCTTAATGCCATTCATAAGCGCTGCACCAATCATACCGCCAAAAGCCTGGTTCCATCCAAATGCACTGGATACGATAAGATCAAGAACCTGAGGAATTTGCTTAAAGTTTACTGCTACAATATACAACGCCAGCAAGATATAGCCTACCGCCATAACCGGTACAATTAACGAACTCACTTTTGCAATGCGCTGTATACCTCCAAAAATGATAAGGAAAGTAAATACCGTAAGTACAATGCCAACAATCAGCGGATCAAAATTGAAAGCCTGTTCAAAAGCAGCACAAATGGTATTGCTTTGTACTGAATTGAAAGAGAAAGGAAAAGTAAAAATAAGGAGAACTGCAAACAACCCACCCATCCAAGGCTTCTTCAGACCTATTCTCATATAATATGCCGGACCACCAACAAAGGAATCCTTGCCTTTTACTTTAAAAAGCTGGGCCAAAGTAGACTCAACAAACGCGGACGACGCACCTAGCAGGGCAATCAGCCACATCCAAAAAACTGCACCAGGACCTCCTACTGCAATAGCTGTTGCAACACCTGCAAGATTTCCGGTACCTACCCTACTGGCCAAAGAAACCATGAAAGCCTCAAAAGAAGAGATCTGTTTCTTCCCATCCTGGTTATTGTTGGAAGTGGAATCGCCCAACAGCCTCACCATCTCCCCAAGCATCCTGAACTGAAGGAATTTAGTCTTGAATGTGAAATACAGGGCACACCCTATAAGCATTACAATCAGAACATACGACCATAAAACATCATTTATGGACGATATAAAAGTATTTAAACTCTCCATGTTTATAGTTTTATAAACTACAAATATAAGGAAATGGTATGAATATCAATACAGATGCGCTCACTAAAGGAGTGAGTTACTACAATGGGGAGAGGTGGCACTACAGGAAAGCGATCAACACAACAACTGCAATCATTATAAAGATTGCAACAATTCTTGTGTACTCCGCAAGAGAGGTTACTTTAGGTTTTTGAGCTCTATGATATGGTTTTATTGACATGGTATAACATTTTTAAACAGAACAAAGTTGCAGACAGAAAGTTCAATACTATGGGATGCAAAAAAAAGACCTCCAGATTTTCATCTGAAGGTCCTGAAGGTTGGCGGCTACCTACTCTCCCACTTGGTATAGCAGTACCATCGGCGCTAACGGGCTTAACTTCTCTGTTCGGGATGGGAAGAGGTGGATCCCCGTCGCTATTACCACCATTATTTATCGCTTAATGCTTACGCATTGTGTTTTTTCGGCTGTGTTCTCTCACAGTATATGGTGTAAGAGAGAGAAAAAATGTCAGTCTATTTTGCTTTAATGCAACCCTCTTAGAGGTCGCACACTCCACAACTGAAGTGTCGGGCTATTAGTACCGCTCGACTTTGACATTACTGCCTTTACATCTGCGG
>JAZRQU010000088.1:0-23262 GCA_045650045.1 Candidatus Egerieisoma sp.
AAAAAGTTTGGATTTGTAAAAATAATATCTACCTTTGCAATCCCAAACGCAATGCGGGTGTGGCGTAATTGGTAGCCGCGCTAGACTTAGGATCTAGTGCCGAGAGGCGTGGGGGTTCGAGTCCCTTCGCCCGCACAAAAAAGCTCAACTGAAAAGTTGGGCTTTTTTGTTTTGTGCAGATTTTTGTGTTCTCTCTGTTCTTTCTAAGTCAATTATATTGAATATCAGACCCTTCTCAGGAGTTCGATAACACCCGATTTTGTGATTCCAAAAATTCCGTTCGGAAAGACTAGATGTTGCACTTTTATCTTTGTATTAACTTAATACGTTAGTATTTGTGTTTTGTATTCAAATAAATCGTGGCTGCTCCTTGAATACACTATTTGAGTGTCTTTCCCCTACTTATACTTGTTGTTCAGTAACTTATTTAATATATAAGTTAAGCGTTGATGTTTTATTTGATATAAATATGCAACTAACGATGCTATTTTCCAAGCTTTTATTTGAATACCCTCCCTAATAAGTCGATAATCTTATAGAAGATATCCAAAAAAGGATGTTGTTCTGCCCATGCCTCATATTTTTCTCTCTCTGCAACTTCTTTTTTTATATTTAAGACATATTTTTCTATATACCCCCCTCGAAATGGTACGAATTCGGTGCCATCTAAATATGGAAGTTCATTTATTTCCGATATGTTATCTCTAATAAAGCTCGGTACTTGTTCTGTCTCATTTAAATTGCTGGTTTCATCTATCACATATTCCGTGGTTATTTCTTGTCTTATATGTTTAGATGCATTCAATACAAGTTCGTTAATAGTATTATATTGTTCAATAGTCTTTTCTAGATTCTTAGCAGTTTCTTTATCAATCTCCTCATCAAGTTCCTCAATTTCCTTTATTCTTTGGTTATAATTAAATGTTGATTTAATGACAATTGGCAAAGGGTTTTCAAGACCAGTTGTTAATCTATAATCAGATATGAGGAGGTCTCCCGATGAGCACACAATGGTTATGACCCTCAGTCTTGTTTTAAAAAATATAATGAGTTTGTTGTCGAGCGTTATAGTTTCTAGTGTGCTTTTAATTATATTATTGTCTAGAATCATTCCAGAAAGTGAAATACAACACCAAGTCTTTTTGGTCGGATTGTTTTTTTCAGATAATAAGATGGGTTTGTTTATCTGAATTCCTGTTCCATTTAATAAATCGCATAATGGTTTATAGTTGTTTGAATGATATAAAATATCCCCCTGTGCAGTCTGTCTTTCAACATCCATTGTGTTGCTAGATTCATTATATATAATACGTCGGATGTTATTATATGCGAAGAATGTACCAGGAGCTAATCCCACATAATCAGGATATGTTTTCTTAGAATCTTTTAGGAATTTAGTCTGAGTAAATCCTGGGATTAGTCTTACATTAGTACTAAGTGTTGTGTCTTTATATCTTGTAACTGTAATAGGATTAAAGGCACATGGTAATGCCTTTAATGATTTTATGTTGGTTTCACTTCTGCTTCCGATAAAAGATTCTTGCAATTCTTTACTAAATATACGATAGAGTAGGTTTAATCTGTTCCATCTATCTTCATCAGATTCATTGTCTGACCAACGGTCAATATTAATGATTATCTTTTCATTTTCATATTTTAATATTATCTCAGTCGCATCATACCATTCAGATAATTCACTGTAATATTTATATACCTTTATCTCGTATTGAGATGGTATATGAATTTCGTATTCGTGACGTTTTTGTTTTAACTTTAACTCTGAGCTATAGTTAAATGCCCAATGAATGGCATCAACGCAGCATAATTGGAATAACTGATAAGATATTTTTCCAACGTATATTTCATTTGTTGCCATATGTTATCACGTTTGATTATATAGTTATAGACTTTTTAACTTGCCGAATGCACATTGACTGCATTTGAATCCGCCACTGGAGTAACGGCCTTTATGCTGACTTATGCAGTTTGGGCAGATACGGAATCCGCATCTGTCACATATATACCACCTCCACGTAACGGGCAGTTCTTTCTTACAGCATTGGCACGGAATTAGGCTCATAGTGCATAGGCTCATAACCACCCTAATCGGTAGAAAAGGGTGGTGGGTGATTTATCGTCTCTCTATTTTCTTGATGTAAACGTTGTCAGAAGACTTGATTGTACCCTGCCTCAGAAGAATAGCCATAGCCATACTTTCAGAAGGGGAATCCATTGTAACATAAGTGCAACAATCAGTGTTGTTCTTCCTGTAATAAACTGCGAACTGAGCCATAGTAGTAAAGAGTTTTTATCCGTCAGGCTCCTATACGGTGCTGTTAAAACAAAAATGTGGAGCCTCTCTCGCTTATTCTATGACGGTTGTGGAAGGACAGATGCCAAATAAACTACTGATATGCTCCACACTCGAGTATATATGGAGTATAAGCCCCAAGAGTAGGGGGCATACAGCATATACAATTCACGAGCGTAAGCATATTTCGTAATCCCTTGGCTTAGAAAACTTCCACATTCTCATAGAAGGAAACGAAAACACTTTCGTTAATATGTCTGCCTAACAAGTAGGTTCTACAAATGTACTCATTTTAATGAATACATTGACGGTCACCTCTGGAAAATTGAAAATTTCCGGAAAAATTATCACGCCAGACTGTTATATGGTTATCTGTTACTACGGGGTACGCAATGTATTTCAGTTGGGATAACATCTGTTATCCTCAAAAATGACTGGGTGGGGAGGATACGAAATCACCTCAACGGTGTGCCCGCTGAGGTGGTTCTGTTCGAGAGAATGGTTGAAGTTTAAACTAAAGAATCCGGATTCTATTAATTTCAATCCGGTCATAGACTTTTCTTTACAAAGGGCTTATGGTCGAACATCTGTTCATACCAATGGATGAAGTCTGAGAATTCCTTGAGATAGTAAGATAGGTTTCGATAATCTGTAATCACCCCGCACAAAAAGCCCAACTTTTCAGTTGAGCTTTTTGGTACAGGTTTATACTTTACTGAATCAATTGCTGTTGTTACTTGAGAACATGGTGATGAAGTTGAGGATAGCTTTTGCTTTTTCCCCAATCACAATTGGAAGAGATTTGATAGCTTCAACAGTACTGGATCTTTTGTCACTCTCGCTTATAGATTCCTGTGCGCCGGCTTTCAAATAAGATATAGTCAGGAATCCTACCCGCAACGTCATCAGGGCATTTACAGTACCATCCAAAATAGAACCTGCAAAAGCTTCCCCAAAAGGAATGCTCTTCAACCCTTTGATGAATTTATTTACTATCATGCTGGCACTCTGTTCTGTGCCTGCTTGGGAAATATGTGCAAAGAATGCACTGAAAATCACATTGGTGTAAATTCTTGCCAGTTGTTCAATATTAGGCCTGAAACCTGACAGCTGAATAATCTTATGGATTAGCTTGCAGTTGATCATAAGTACAGATATAGTGTCTATAGTGCTGTTCTGGGATACAGCTGTAGAAGCAAATGCGCCCGATGCCGATTTGTAAATCTCTTTCTTGGCCAAGTTGAATCTTGTATCAAGTTCAGTTTTAAGGACATTTTTTAACTCATTGATATCAGATGACTTTTTTGTAATTTCTTGCTTTAGGTTGTTTCTGTGTTCTCCCTGTTCTTTTTCGTCTTCTATATAAGTGCATGAGCCTATAAGAAGTTTTGACATTCTCATAATCTTTTCTGGAGAAGTGCTGTCATCTATTTCCAGTGCAGGTAAGGAAGGTGTATTCAGGACTTTGCAGATGGGAATAAATACAAACCAGACAGTAAGCAGAAGTAAGATTATATAAAAAGCATATTCCATATATGGATGTGCAATAGTGCCAATCTTGTCTCCAATGGTTATAATGTTGCCAATTAAAATGAATGCAAAAGCTGCGGCTAATACTGTTATAGCTGTAAGAAGTGTTTTATAAATGTTTTTACCCATATTGTGCTGCCAATGTGTTTCTCTACAAAGATATTAAAAATTATACTCTTTAGGGGGTAAATAATGTGCTCTCCGCGGAGGTGGAAGTGCGCTTTGATCATTACTTCGCAAGATGTCAGCACAGCCAATATGCCCTGGAAGTACCTTTGGCGGGGATTGGGTGTACCATCCGTAGAGATTCTTTACCGGTGGAGCAGGAGATGTACTATGGAGTGCCTTCTGGAAGGGGTCTGTTGTGCCGTTGTCCTGGAGTATCTCGTCATGGGATTCAGGAGTCTTGGCGGCATGATGCTGTCGGGAAGGAAATCTTCTGTGCACCTTGAAATTTTCATTGAAAAGGAGTATTTTTACAAAAAATGATTCCTATGAAAAGATTTTTTACTTTACTGTTGTCCTGTGTTGTATGTCAGGTTGTTGCCTTTGCGCAGAAGGATACTGTTTCTGCGGAAACATTTAAGATTGTCGGGAAAGTAACGGAATTGTGGTACGGCGATCAGGTGATTGACGCTTATGTAGGAATTTCTGGGGAGGAGCTGTTTTGTGCGGATTCAACAGTTGTGCGTACAGGTATAGATGGATTTTATTCACTTGTTGTTCCAAAGGGGAAAGTTAAGTTGATGGTTGATGCGGTAGGCATGGAAACTAAGGTGGTGGATTTGGATGTAACAAGAGATATGGTTGTAAATATTGTGATGGAACTCCAGCCATTTGATGATAGGGAACATTTTGCCAGAGGATGGGAAAAACAGGTTGTAAAAAAAGTGATTGAATATGAAGAGACAGGTGGTGCTGATGCCCTCTATATAGATGTTCCATCACAGGTTAAGGTTCTGCAGATTGAAACAGCAGAATACACAGTATATGGCCTTCGGAACATTGCCAGATTCGGCAAGAAATATCAGGGCGTTTCACAGATTCTCACTCTTTGCGATAATGGCAAACAGCTTGATGACAAGAAATACAGGGCTTTTCTGAGGCAGGTGAAATATTATCCGTATGACAGGATTGTATTCAACGGGTTTATGGTTGACGGATTGCGTTCAGATTCTCTCCTTACATTCAAACGCAAGGATGAGATGATGCAGGAGATAGATGCTACCCTTTGCAAAATTGGCAAGGCCGACCAGGCTGCCAGAATGGCCTGGGTAAATTTCTCAATGGGTGCCATGAGCCAGGAGCAGGCTGTGGAATATGCATTGCAGATGGAGCGCACAGACAGTACCAATCTGGTTACGGTAAAACGGATTCTTGATACATACGGTTGGCCATCAGGACTTTCTGAAGATGCAAACAATGCAATATTCCTTGTGATAGACCATAGCAATCTGGAGACTATGAACAAGTACCTTGGTGTATTCCAGGATGCAGCCAGTAGAGGCATTCTTCCAATGCAGGATCTGGTAACCCTGGAAGACCGCATACTCATGGATTCCGGCAAACCCCAGTTTTATGGAACCCAGTCACGCCAAATTTCCAAAAACGGCAAAAGCCAAATCTATATCTGGCCGGTTGATAATCCCGACAGTTTGAATGAGCGCAGAGCATCTGTGGGCCTTTCTACCATAGAGGAATATCTAGAGCTCTTTGCAAAGCAGGGGATAACGGTAATTTATGATCCCGAACTGACTGTTGAGCTCTTCAAATAGAGCTCCTTTTATTCTTCATCTTCCTCTTCACCGGGCCTGTATTCCAGAATGTCTCCAGGCTGGCAATCAAGTGCCCTGCACAAAGCCGACAATGTTGAAAAGCGCACAGCCTTGGCCTTGCCGGTCTTGAGGATAGAGAGGTTTACGGGGGTAATTCCCACCTCCTGAGCCAGCTCCGCAGAGGTCATTTTCCTCTTGGCCAGCATTATGTCTACGTTTACTATTATTGGCATGGCTGGAGTGGTTAAATGGTTAGGCTGTTCTCTTCAGATACCTGTACAGCGGCTTTGTACATGAATGCAAATACAAGAATAACCAGCGGTACAATCACAGATTCCATAGTTATGACAAAATTCCTTTCCGCAGATGTTACTATATGCAGGTTGTCATTGCAAAGGAAATATATGAAAGATACAGCAGCACAAACGAAAAGCAGAGGAATGCTTTTCCTGGGGAAAAGCTGACCGGCCTTGATGCTGTGGACAAAGTTTATAATGAATAAAAGGAGACACCCGAAGAAAGCCATCAGGCTCACGCATCTGAGAATCACAATTGCCATCTGAAGTGCCATTATATCCTCAGACCAGGAGATGGCCTGCTCAACCGGCTCTCCAAAATACCCGAATGTCTGGTCTACGGTTACCAATACTGAAGCGCTTCCTAGAAGAATGATAAACAGGCAGATTCCTGTGAGGCTCTTTTGTAGTCTTTTTTTCATATCTCAATAAGTTTTATCGTTTTTCGATATGCAAATATATGTATTATTATTGAAAAACAATAATAAATTTAAGATAAATGATAATTTTGTGGTTTGAAGGGGTGATAAACTACACCTCCCTGCAATACCCATACCTCACCAAATCACACTGCTCCTTAACAAGATGCACATATCCGTCCGAGAGGAGCAGCACTTCGTCGGCAATCTGAAGGAGTGCCTGATAATTGTGGTCGGAAATTACTATTCCCATGTGCGGTTTGCGCTGGAGAATCATTTGCTGTACCTGCTCCACATACACAGGTGAAAGATAGGAGAATGGTTCGTCGAGAATACAGAATGGAGAGCCGGAGTTGAGGCATAGCCAGATCTCCACAATTCTTGTTTCTCCTCCCGATAAATCCCCAATTTTTCCGTCTGCATTTGGGGCAAAAAGGGGAAACTCTGCCGTAAACTCACTGAAATCTTTGCCGAACCAGGAGAATGCCTCCTTTAGGGAAAGTTTGTCGGGAAGAAATGATTTCTGTGGCAAGTATTTTACGTAAAGTCCCATTTGATGGGAGCCGGTGATTACCTGATCATTGAATTTTACAAAGATGTCCTGCGGTTTCAATTCACTCATTATGGAACGGAACATGCATGTTTTTCCACATCCGTTCCGCCCGAGGATTCCGGTGACCTTCCCGGTTTCTGCCCGCAACCATGCCCCGTTGAGCACATCAAAAGTGCCGAACGAAAGTCTTATGCTGTCGGCCAGAAGGGTATTGTTCTTATTGGATTGCATGACGGACTATAATAATGGTGAGTAATATTGTGAAATATATTGCTAAATCCAGTGCTACTCCCCAGAGTACAAGCCGTTTGGGAGATGTACCCAGATTGATGTAGAAATACTTTTTCTCCGGCTTCTGCATTGAAAGTGACAACAGTATTCCAGAGCCCAGGATAGCCAGTTTCAACATGCTCAGGAACATGGCCAGATCTGTCAATGTTTCCAAATCTGAAATTGCAATGAAAGAAAATGCAGAAACGCTTCCCATACTTGAAATGATCAGTGCGGGACGCAAGTACATGCGCATCAGTTTCAGTTTTTGTTTATGGGATAGCATTATTTGTGGTTTACCGAAGTTATGCATTTTCTATGCCAATATCTATGTGCTAAAATAGGCAATTTTCTGCACATTGGCTGATGCGGGGGGCACTCAGAGGTATTCACTGAAGACTGCCACACAAAAAAATGACCGGCCAAGACCGGTCATCCATATTATTAGCGTAATCAGAGATTACTCACCTTTTGCAAGTGGAGAAGGTACGTTGTAAACGCGGGTTGCAAGCTCCTTGTCAATCATTAGAAGACCGTATTTGTTGTCCTCTACAGCGTCTAGCTGGTCAATAATCTCCTGTGCGCTCTCCTCTTCCTCAACCTGCTCGTCAATGAACCATTTCAACATGTTCTGTGCTGGGTAGTCTTTCTCCTCAATTGCAAGCTCGTAAAGGGCTGTGATTAGTGAGGTCACTTTTTTCTCGTGCACCAAAGTGTCCCTGAAAGCCTCCAAAGCATTTTTCCACTCGGTCTGAACTGCATCAATAGGGGCAAGTTTTACCTCATTTCCTCTTGAAAGCACGTGGTTCATCATAATCTCTGCGTGAGCCTGCTCCTCCTGGAACTGGATTTTGAACCAGTTTGCAACACCTTTCTGGCCTCTTGCTGCTGCATCCATAGACATTGAAAGATATAGGTATGCAGACCAAAGCTCTGCATTAATCTGGGCATTGAATGCCTTACATAGTTTCTCGCTTAACATATTCTTTATTTTTTTAATTGGTCAATCAGTTTTCTGTACTGCAAATATAGTAAATATATTTTATTAAACAATAATAATTCTAAATTAAATTAATATTTTCTACAAACGCATTACAGGATTCTTAAGATTCAACAATTACAAACTCTTCATGTTCATCTCGTTGAAGATGTTCTTGCCGTCTGGAGTGTACATATGGTCAATTCTGTCTGCGTATGCTTTCTCAACTTTACCCCTTACAATTTTCATTGTACTGTTCACCATGCCGTTCTGCTCGGTGAAAGGCTCAGGAAGGATTGCAAATGTGCTTGGGAGCCATCTGTGAGGGAACATTGTTTCAAGCTCGCCACCTTTCTCAAATTTTGCAATCTGGTCCTTGATTCCCTGGATGGCAGCCTTTTTGCCGTCGGGAGTATTGTAATCCAATCCAAGACCTTTTACATAGGCTGAAAGTTTCTCCTTGTTAGGTACAATGAGTGCTGTGGTGTATGGGTTCTGGTTGTTGTAGAGGATGGTCTGGTCTATGAATGACGAGTGCTCCACAAGTGCCTCCTCAATTCCCTCCGGACTGTATTTCTCTCCATCGCTGGAGATAAGAAGGCTCTTGAAACGGCCAAGGACATACAGAAGGCCGTCTTTGCCAAGGTAGCCGAGGTCGCCGGTGTATAGCCATCCGTCCTTAACTGTCTGGGCAGTTGCATCAGGGTTTCTCCAGTAGCCAGCCATTACATTTTCGCCTTTAACTACAATCTCACCTTTTTCTCCTGTAGGAAGTGCATTGCCATCTGAATCACAGATCTTTATCTCAAGAGGTTTTACAAGTTTTCCGCTTGAACCAAAACGGTACTTGTCGGGACCATTTGATGAGAGTACCGGGGTTGCCTCGCTCAAGCCGTAGCCCTGGAACATAGGAATGCCTATTGCACAGTAGAATTTCTGAAGGTCTTTGTCGAGCAAGGCGCCGCCGCCAACGAAGAATTTCAGTTCGCCGCCAAAGTTCTCCCTTACTTTTGAGAAGAGGATCTTGTCATACAGTGCCACAAGAGGTTTGAGGATGATTCTCCACCCTTTTGGAACTGCATTGCCCTCACCATGGTAAAGCTGCGAGATCTTTACAGCCTGCTCAAACATCTTTACAACTTTAGGGCCCTTGGCCTTGATGCCGTTTTCAATGTTTTTCTTGAAAGTCTTTGCAAGTGCAGGTACGCTTAGTATGAAGTTAGGTTTTACCTCCTTTATATTCAGTGGAATGTTCTTCAATGTCTCAAGCGGTGTCCTTCCCACCTGTACGGTAGCGGCAGTGGCTCCCTGTGACATCATGATATAGAATCCTACCACGTGGGCAAAACAGTGGTCCAATGGAAGGATAATAAGGGTCCTCCAGGTTTCATCTATATCCATAAGGGTAAGTGACTGCTCCACATTGGCTGTGTAGTTCCTGTGGGTGAGGATTACACCTTTAGGGTCTGCTGTTGTTCCCGACGTATAAGTAATGGTAGCATAATCATCATTTTGGATAGACTGTCCTACAGCAAGGAACTCCTCCATGGTATGGCTTGCAAGGAACTCTTTTCCCATTGCCATCACATTCTCTACAAAAATCTCCTTCTCCTGGTATGAATCAACCTTGTCGAGAACAATAACTTTCTCTACAAGAGGAAGCTTGTCAATGATAAGCCTGATCTTGCCAAGTTGCTGTTTTGATACCATTATGTATTTTACCATTGCATGCTCAAGGCGGAACATGAGGTCGTTGCTCTCTTCAAGCTTTATTGAAAGGGGTACATTGATTGCTCCGGCGTAGAACATTGAAAGCTCGCCAATAACCCACATGTTTCTTCCCTCTGAAAGAAGGGCCATTGTATCACCTTTCTTTACTCCCAAAGCCTGAAGTCCGGCACCAAGGGCATAAACTTTCTCCTGTACCTGTGTGTATGTGGTAGGCTCAAAGACTTTATCAGTCTTCTCCAGCAGGAAAGTATTGTTGGGGTATACTTTTACTGAATTTTCAAATAAGTCTATAATAGTCTTTTTCATCTCATTAGGTTTTAATGTGGGTGTAAAGATAATCAAAAAATCCTATAAGTGTAGCAAAGGGCGGGTAAAGCGGGCAGGGCGGGGTTTTTACTTGTAATTGTGGCAAAATTTACCTACCTTTGCGCCCTATTTTTGGGAAATGCCCAAGTTCTTGATTAATAAATAAATAAAATATATAAGATGAAAGTTGAACAAGTTAAGGTTAACGATTTGACTTATCAGTTGAACGTTAATATTGAGAAAGCTGATGCTCAGGACAAGAAGAAAAAAGCTTTGAATGAGTTCAGAAAAAAAGTTGAGATCAGAGGTTTCCGTAAAGGTATGGCTCCTATGTCCCTTGTAGAGAAAATGCATGGTGTTCAGGCATTGGTAGAGGCTGTTAACCAGATGATTTCAGAGGCTATCAACAACCACATTGCTGAGAACAAACTTAACATTTTGGGTGAGCCGCTTCCAAACGAGGAGAAACAGAAGGAGATTGACTGGGAGAACGACGAGAACTACGAGTTTGTATTTGATATTGCACTTGCTCCACAGGTTGAGTTTACCCTAAGCAAGGATGATAAGATCGTTTCATACAACGTGGTAGTTTCTGAGGAGGCTAAGAAAGCATACAAGTCAAACATGCTTAAACAGTTCGGCAAATTGGAGAACACCGATTCTGTAAAAGAGGAGGACTTCATCATTGCAGACCTTGAGCAGGGTGAGAACAAAGTTGAGGGTACTTATATCACTCTTCGCCAGATGGCTGAGGAGGCTAAAGGCCAGTTCCTTGGTAAAAAACCTGGTGAGAGCTTTGAGGTAAACGTACACGAGACTTTCGTTAATGAGACCGACAGAGCTGCTCTATTGAAAGTTAAGAAAGAGGAGCTTGCTTCAGTTGAGCCAATGTGGAAAGTAACCGTTAAAGAGGTTAAGACTTTCGTTGAGGCTGAGCAGACTCAGGAGATCTACGACAGAATGTTCGGCGAGGGCGTTGTAACTGACGAGGCTGGTTTTGAGGCTAAAGTTGCTGAGAGAATCGCATTGGAGTACAAACAGGAGTCTGACTTCCGTTTCGTTCTAGACGCTAGAGAGTACCTTTTGAACAAGACCAACATTGAGCTTCCAGAGGAGTTTATGAAGAGATGGTTGTTCACTATCAACGAGGGTAAATTCACTATGGAGGACATTGAGAAAGATTTCGCATTGTTCTGCAAAGATTTCCGTTGGCAGATGATCAGCCAGTACATCATGCGTGAGCAGAAAATGGAGATCACCCGTGAGGAGGTACTTGCTGCAGCAAAACAGATTGCAAAATACCAGTTTGCAATGTACGGTCTTAACGACGTTCCAGAGGAGCAGCTTAACTCATACGCTGAGTCTATCCTTGCAAACGAGAAAGAGGGCAGAAGAATTGTTGAGAAAACAGAGCAGGACAAAGTTATCGGCTATGTTAAGAGCGTAGTAACTTTGGAGGAGAAAGAGATCTCAATTGAGGATCTTCAGGCAATGAACAACTAATTTCTTCCCGACAGATAAACAGAGAGGGCAGCCCTTTGTGGCTGCCTTTTTTTTGTGTGCTGCTGGAGGGGGATTTCCTCCATGTTTTGAGGGTTGTGCATGGATGTTTTGCATTGATGTGGTATTTTGTCCACGTTTTGAGGACTGTACGTGGATGTTTTGCGCTGATGGAGTATTTTGTCCACGTTTTGAGGGTTGTACGTGGATATTTTACACTGGAGGAGTATTTCCTCCACGTTTTGAGGGCTGTGCATGGATATTTTACACTGGAGGAGTATTTTCTCCACGTTTTGTGAGTTGTACGTGGATATTTTGCGTTGAAGGAGTATTTTGTCCACGTTTTCAGGGTTGTACGTGGATATTTTACACTGGAGGAGTATTTCCTCCACGTTTTGAGGGCTGTATGTGGATGTTTTGCGCTGGTGGAAGGAACAGGTCTGTGTCGGGAAGGAGAGTTGCATATGTTGCTGAAAATTATTATATTGTGGCGAATTGTAAAACTGATGCCTATGAAAAGATTTGTTTTTATGGCAATGGCTTTGTTGCTTGCCGTTACTGTGAATGCACAGGATATTCAGCAGAAGTATGAGGAGGCGGTAAAACTGCTCAATTCAGATACTGATGGGGCAAAAGCCTTCATTGAACAGTGGGGGAAGGAGGATCCCAAGAATCCGGAACTGTATTCCCTTTGGTTCAACTATTATTTTGCAAAGTCTTTGCAGAGTGTTGTGGAGTTGTCACCTGAGCCTGCGGCGAATGCCAACGGTTTAGTAATTACCGATTCTACAGGAAAGAAAGTGGGATACCTTCAGGAAAGGACCTTTTATAATGATACTCTGTTGCAAATGGCATTCAGCTGGTTGGACAAGGGTATTGCTGCAAACCCCGACCGTCTCGATTTCTATTTTGGCAAGGCTACCGCGGCGTTGCGTGCAGACAAGGACAGAGTGTGTGTTGAAACTGTGGTTAAGGCAATGGACAGGGCTCAAATTATTGGGACAAAATGGATCTGGACTTTTGGAGAATCAAGGGAAAGTGATCCTAATCTTCTTACTGAGTGCGTGCAGGATTTTTTTATCAGTTTGTACCAGAAAGGGAATATGGAACAGGCTCAAGCGCTGATTGAGGCTGCCGCTGCGAGATATCCGGGAAATATCATGTATATATCAAACGCAGGAATCCTGGCGCTCACTAAAGGAGATTTGAATAAGGCGCTTGACAAATTCCTTCAGGCAGAGAAATTGGACATGAAGGACCATGTTGTATTGTTGAACATTGCCTACACATATAAGGAACTTGGCAATAAGGAGAAGGCCAAAGAGTACTACCTGAAGGTGAAGGAATATTGCAGTCTTGAAATTGCGGCCCAGGCAGAGCAGCTGATGCAGGAACTGTAAGTCTGGCATATATAAAATGAAATGAGGGAGACCCGGGTCACCCTCATGAAAAATTACTCATTCTGCGAGATCAACTCCCGCCTAACACTATTTATTACCACATGCCTGGAGGAGGTGTCATTCCGCCCATTCCAGGTCCGCCACCCGGGAATCCTCCCTGAGGGGGCATTGGACGGCCGCCTTGCTGGCCCTGGCCGCCGCGAGGGGCATTCTCCATCATAAACATTTTCTGAATCTGCTGAGGGTTGAGGAATTTTGCAAACTCCCAATAGTATTTCTCCTTAACGTCAATAAGGGCCTTCTCCCTCTTGAATCCGTTGAGAATATTCTTCTCTACCTCTTCATCTGTTGGTAGAGGTGGTTGCTCGTCTTTGGCTTTTTTGCCGGATTTGCTGTTGGGAGCAAGCATCCCTTTCATGCGTGGATATTTCTCCTGAACTGCCTTGCACTCCTCTTTGTACAGTACATATACTTTGGAGAATTCATCTGCCTGCCGGTTGTTAAGCTCCAGTGCCTTTATGATTCTTTGTGCCTGTTTTTTTGGATCTCTTTGCTGTGGCTGTGCCATTACTGCTCCAGCAATATACATTGCTACTGCTGCCATAAATAAAATCTTCCCTTTCATATCACTGTTTTTATGATTTTTTGTTGATTATTTGACCAATTTGAAATGGAAAGGTTTAATTAACCCGGGAAGATTTATTATTTTTGTAAGAATTCCCCCAATTGAGGTGTATATAGTGTAGAGAAATATAAAACAAGAGATATGACAGAGTTTGAGAAATTTGCCAGAGGGCATATGGGAATCAGTTCGTTGGCTTTGGATAGATTCCAGAAAATCAATAACGTATACAGGGTTCCGCAGGCAGTTGCGGCGGTTCCGTCAAATGCATATATCAACCCTACAATCATAGAGGAGAGGCAGATGAATGTGGCTGTAATGGATGTGTTCTCACGTCTTATGATGGACCGCATCATTTTCCTTGGATGTCCGGTAACCGATGACGTTGCAAACATCATCCAGGCGCAGTTGCTTTTCCTTGATTCAACAGACTCGGCTTCAGATATCCAGCTGTATATCAACTCTCCAGGAGGAAGCGTGTATGCAGGTCTTGGTATCTATGACACCATGCAGCTTGTAAACTCTGATGTTGCAACCATCTGTACCGGTATGGCAGCTTCTATGGCATCTGTACTTCTTACAGCAGGTGCAAAGGGCAAGAGAAGCGCACTTCCTCACAGCCGTGTGATGATTCACCAGCCAATGGGCGGCGCTGAGGGCCAGGCATCAGACATTGAGATTACTGCAAGGGAGATTATCAAACTCAAACAGGAGCTTTATGAGATTATCTCGGAGCACTCGGGCAAGAGCGTGAAGCAGATTCACAAAGATGCTGACCGCGACTATTGGATGACAGCCAAGGAGGCAATGGAGTATGGTATGATTGACGAAATCCTAACAAAAGCAAACAGACACAATGAGCAAAAATAAAGGTTATAATCCCGACGAATTCTGCTGTATCTGCGGACGCAGCGGAAATGAGGTGAAGATGCTTGTTGCAGGAAACTACGGTTTTATCTGCAACGAGTGTGCGCAGCAGGCAAATGACTTCTTTAAGGAGCAGTTTGCCCAGCAGGCAAAGGCAAAGAGCGGGGAGATGAAGCTCCTTAAACCAAAGGAGATTACTGCATTCCTGGATAACTATGTGATTGGCCAGGAAGAGGCTAAGAAATTCCTTTCAGTGGCTGTGTACAACCATTACAAGAGGGTGATGCACCAGATGGACAAGAAAGGTGGCAAGAAAGGTTCTGCAGAGGATGATGACCTTGATCTTGAGAAATCAAATATCCTTCTTGTAGGTCCTACAGGTACAGGAAAGACCCTTCTTGCAAAGAGCATTGCCAAGATGCTCAACGTGCCGTTTGCAATTGTGGATGCAACTGTGCTTACAGAGGCAGGCTACGTTGGTGAGGATGTTGAGAGTATCCTTACCCGTCTCCTTATGGATTGCGATTATGATGTTGAGAAGGCACAGCGCGGAATTGTCTTCATTGATGAGATAGACAAGATTGCCCGCAAGAGCGACAACCCTTCAATTACCCGTGATGTTTCCGGTGAGGGTGTGCAGCAGGCAATGTTGAAGCTTCTTGAGGGTAACGTGGTGAACGTACCTCCTCAAGGTGGCAGAAAGCACCCTGAGCAGAGGATGATTGCCGTTGATACCACCAACATCCTGTTCATCTGCGGAGGCGCTTTTGAGGGAATTGAGAGAAAGATTGCACAGAGACTTAATACACAGGTGGTGGGTTACGGTGCCCAGAAGAAGACCGCTTCAATTGACAAGAAGGACCTTCTCAAATATGTGGCTCCACAGGATTTGAAATCATATGGACTTATCCCTGAGATAATCGGCCGTCTCCCTGTGCTTACATATCTTCATCCGCTTGGCAAGGAGGCTCTTCTTGATATCCTTACCAAACCTAAGAATGCATTGGTAAAACAGTATACAAGGCTGTTTGAACTTGATGGTGTTGCCCTTGAGATTGCCCCTGAAGTTCTGGAGTTCATTGTGGATACTGCGGTTGAGTACAGTCTTGGCGCGAGGGGATTGCGTTCTATCTGTGAGGCAATTATGCTGGATGCAATGTATGAGGCACCGTCGGGAAGAAAGAAAACATTGAAGATTGATTTGCCTTATGCCAAGGAGAAGGTGGCAAAGTTCACTGGAGCATTGATATTAAATTAAAACACATACACATATGAAAGAGTATATACAGAAAAATGAAGAGAGATTCTTGGAGGAATTGTTTGAGATTCTGCGTATTCCAAGCATCAGCTCATTGGAGGAGAACAAAGGTGACATGGTAACTTGCGCCAACAAGCTTGTTGAGTTGCTTTTGGCTGCCGGTGCAGACAGTGCTGCGGTTTATGAGACTGCAGGTCATCCTGTAGTTTTTGGTGAGAAGAAAGTGGATCCTGCACTTCCTACAGTTTTGGTTTACGGCCACTATGATGTGCAGCCTGTAGATCCTATCAACCTTTGGAAATCACAGCCGTTTGAGCCTGAGATCCGCGACGGTGCAATCTATGCGCGCGGAGCAAATGATGACAAGGGCCAGCTGTTCATGCATGTTAAGGCGTTTGAGTATCTTGTTAAAGAGGGCAAATTGCGCCACAATATAAAATTCATCCTTGAGGGTGAGGAGGAGATTGGTTCACCTTCACTTGCTGCTTGGGCTACAGAGCACAAGGAGATGCTTGCATGTGATGTGATCCTTGTTTCAGATACTACTATGATCTCTGAGAAGGTTCCAAGCATCAACTGCGGTATGAGAGGCTTGGCTTACCTTGAGGTTGAGGTTACAGGCCCTAACAAAGACCTTCACAGCGGTCACTACGGTGGAGCGGTACACAACCCAATCAATGCACTTTGTACAATGATTGACTCTTTGATTGACGAGAAGGGCCACATTACTGTTGAGGGCTTCTATGACAACGTTGTTGAGCTTTCTGCTGAGGACCGTGCAATGTTTGCACGTGCTCCATTTGATATGGATGAGTACAAGGAGTCTTTGGATATTGAGGAGGTTAAAGGTGAGGAGGGTTACTCTACACTTGAGAGAACCGGTATCCGTCCTTGTCTTGATGTGAACGGTATCTGGGGCGGCTATATTGGAGAGGGTGCAAAGACAGTACTTCCTTCAGTTGCCCATGCAAAGATCTCCATGAGACTTGTTCCTAACCAGGACTGCGAGGAGATTGCAGAGAAATTTGAAAAACACTTCTACAAGATTGCCCCTAAGACAGTTAAGGTTAAAGTAACCCCTCACCATGGCGGCAACGGATTCCTTATGCCAATTTCATCTCCAGCTTACAAGGCTGCTGCAAAGGCTGTTGAGGAGGTTTATGGAATTGAGCCTGTACCAAGCCGCGGCGGTGGAAGTATTCCAATCCTTGCAGACCTGCAGAAGATCCTTAATGTAAATCCGTTGCTTATGGGCTTTGGCCTTGAGAGGGATACCATCCACTCTCCAAATGAGAGTTACCTTTTGAGCCAGTTCCGCAAAGGAATGGAGTCAATAGCACTGTTCTACAAATACTATTAGAATTATGACATACACAGAACTATACGAGCAGATTAAAGCCAAGAAATCATTCTTGTGCGTAGGATTGGACTCAGATCCAACCCTTTTCCCGGAGTGCCTTAAAAGTGTGGAGAACCCAATCTTTGAGTTCAACAAGGCAATCATTGATGCTACTGCACCTTACACTGTAGCATACAAGCCAAACACCGCCTTCTATGAGGCAGAGGGCTTGGATGGCTGGAAACAGCTTGAGATGACAGTGAAGTACATTAAAGAGAAATACCCGGAGATCCTTATCATTGCAGATGCAAAACGCGGTGATATTGGTAACACAGCAAAACGTTATGCAAAATGCTTCTTTGAGAGCATGCCATGCGACGCTGTAACTCTTGCACCTTACATGGGCAAGGATTCAGTGCAGCCATTCCTTGATTACAAAGGCAAATGGTCTGTAGTGTTGGCACTTACCTCAAACGCAAGTGCAAACGACTTTGAGATGCTTTCAGTTGGCGAGATGCCTTTGTATGAGAAAGTCATCAAAACTACAATGAGCTGGGGCAGCCAGGAGGATATCATGTTTGTAGTGGGAGCAACCCGCCCGGAGAAACTTGCAGAAATCCGTCAGTATTGTCCCGACAATTTCTTCCTTGTTCCAGGTGTAGGCGCCCAGGGCGGCACAGTTGACGAGGTAGCCAAATATGGCTTGAACTCTCACTGCGGTCTGTTGGTGAACTCTTCACGCGGAATCATCTTTGCCGACAAAACTGAAAACTTTGCAGCAGTTGCCGGCGAGAAAGCCAAGGAATTGGCAGACCAGATGGCAAAATGGTTGTAGGAATCTGCTGAGATTTTTATTGGAGCACCCGGGATGGGTGCTCTTTTTTTGTATAGGATGTTTGGCTATTCCTGCACTTGCAGGAACTCATTGTATGGCCCCAACGGGGTACTGATGCTGACTTTACAGCACATATCTGATCCCCTTAAAAGGATAAGTTTGCACAGTGCCGTCCTGGTGCTCAAGGATTACGCAGCCGTAAGGATCTACACCCGTGATGCGGGCGGTTATGGTTCTGCCGGCTGACATTTTTTCTACCGGCATGTCTGCCGGAGCATTTGCATCAATCTCCAAGAACTGGTGCCATTGGTTGAACCTGTAGAGGCAATCAAGATACTCTTGGTTGAGCTCGGCAACAAAACCCTCCTCAAGTTCTTCGTAGGCAGTAAAAATGTAGCCCAGCAGGGAGGAAAGTTCTTCCCGACGGTCATATGTTCCGTCCGGTACACCGGCAGATGCGGAGCCGGCAGATGCTGCATCCGCAGTCTCCAGCAACAATGAAGTTGGGTTGGGGGCGTCTGACATAAATTCCCTCTGGTTGAGGTTGAGCCCTATTCCAATTATGCTGGCTGACAATTTGTCACCGCTTATGGAGTGCTCAATGAGCATGCCGCAGATTTTTTTGTTCCCTATGTATATATCATTGGGCCATTTTATCTGTGCTGGCAACCCTTTGCTGCGGAGGTATCTGCATACCCCTATGGCAGCCACCTGTGAGATGGCGAACTGTTGGGCAGGGGAGAGGAATGTTGGTTTGAAAAGTATTGAAAATGTGAGGTTTTCGGCCGGTTTGCTTTCCCATTTGTTGCCCCTCTGGCCTCTTCCGGCTGTCTGGAAATCTGCGATCCACACTGTCCCTTCAGCGGCCTGGGACATTTCTCTGGCTGCCTGGGTGTTGGTGGAGTCTATGGTTTGGTACCACTTTATGTCAACATTTTTCTCCATAATTATTATTGGCCGAATATTTGCAGTATCTTTGCAGAGCAAAATTAATGAATTCACTTAAAATTTAAAGAAAGTGGCTACTAAAAAAGAGACAACAAAAGCAGCTTCTCTAAAGAAGAGAGTGGCAGCTAAAAAGGCAACAGCAGAGAAAGAAGAGAAAGTGGTGGAGATTTTGGGCCCTACAGAATTGGCAATCAAGACTATCGTTGAGGCTATTCAGGATAAGAAAGGCAAGAATGTGTGTACATTGGATTTGTCGGGAATAGGAACATCAATTTGCGACCATTTTGTTATCTGCAATGCAGATTCTACCCCTGCAGTTCTTGCAATTGCAGACAATATTGAGGAGGAGATGCTTGTGAAATGCAATACTAAGGTGTTGCGCCAGCAGGGTAAGGAGAATGCTTTCTGGATCATTATGGACTATTCTGATATTGTTGTGCATATTTTCCAGACAGAGTACAGGGAGTTCTACCGTTTGGAGGACTTGTGGGCAGATGCCGTTAAGAAAGTATACGAAGACGAGGAGTAAAAAATGGCTAATAAGAAACAGCAGAAACAACAGAAACCAAAATTCAGTGCAGTATGGATATATGTACCTCTATTGTTTATGATAGGGTACATGTATTTCTTTGGTGCAGATGGGGGAGATCCTGTTAAGAAAGAGTGGTTTGAGGTAAAGGAGCAAATGATTCCGCAGGGTGATGTGGAGAAGATTACATTTGTGTCCAATGAGAAAATGGCAGAGGTTACCATAAAGAAGGACAGCCTCTCCAAGTATAAGAACATGTTTGGAGGAAGGGAGCCAAAGTTCGGCCCTCATTTCTTCTTTAAAGTATCGGGCAATTTTGAGGCTGAGCAGCAGTTTGAGCAGGCCAGGGCAGCTTTGCCTGAGGACAAGCGCTTTTCAGTAGAGATTGAAGAGAGGACAAACTACCTTGGCAAGGCCTTGGATTGGCTTTTGTTCCCTCTTATCCTTTTGGCGTTGTGGTTCTTCTTCCTGCGCAACATGTCAAAGAATGTTGGCGGCGGTTCAGGTGGCGGGGGAATTTTCAATGTAGGGAAATCCCAGGCCAAACTTTTTGACAAAGACAACAATACCAAGGTTACATTCAAGGATGTGGCCGGTTTGGAGGAGGCAAAGGTTGAGGTGATGGAGATTGTGGATTTCTTGAAGAATCCGGCAAAATATACCGCTTTGGGCGGAAAGATTCCTAAAGGCGCATTGCTTGTAGGCCCTCCGGGTACCGGAAAGACTTTGCTTGCAAAGGCAGTTGCCGGAGAGGCAAATGTTCCTTTCTTCTCAATTTCAGGTTCTGATTTTGTGGAGATGTTTGTGGGAGTGGGTGCTTCAAGGGTACGTGACCTGTTCAAGCAGGCTAAAGAGAAGGCTCCATGTATTGTATTCATTGATGAGATTGATGCAGTGGGTAGAGCCCGCGGCAAAAATACCGGTTTCTCTTCAAACGACGAGAGGGAGAATACCCTTAACCAGCTTCTTACCGAGATGGACGGTTTTGGTACAAACAGCGGTGTAATTATCCTTGCTGCCACCAACCGTGCCGATATCCTTGACAAGGCATTGATGCGTGCAGGAAGGTTCGACCGCCAGATTCACGTTGACCTGCCGGAGCTTAAAGAGAGGGAGGAGGTATTTAAGGTTCACCTTGCAAAGCTTAAGCTTGATCCGGATTTGGATACAACATTCCTTTCCAAACAGACTCCAGGCTTTTCAGGGGCAGATATAGCAAATGTCTGTAATGAGGCGGCACTTATTGCTGCAAGAAGGAACAAGAAGTTTGTGGAGAAACAGGATTTCTTGGATGCTATAGACAGGATAGTAGGTGGTCTGGAGAAGAGAAGCAAGATAATTCCTCCTGCAGAGAAGAGGACAATTGCGTTCCATGAGGCAGGTCATGCTACTGTAAGCTGGCTTCTTCCAAATGCAAATCCGCTGCTTAAGGTTACTATCATCCCTAGAGGAAAGGCTTTGGGTGCTGCATGGTATCTTCCTGAGGAGAGGCAGATCACTACCCGTGAGCAGATGATGGAGGAGATGGCTGCAACAATCGGCGGACGTGTAGCCGAGGAGATAATCAACGGCAGAATCTCTACCGGAGCATTGTCGGATCTTGAGAAGATTACCAAACAGGCTTATGCTATGGTAAGTTACTTTGGTATGAGTGACAAGGTTGGACACCTTTCATTCTATGATTCACAGGATGGTTACGGTTTCAGCAAACCATACAGTGAGAAGACAGCCGAGCTTATAGACAATGAGGCCAAAGAGCTTATTGATGCAGCCTATAAGAAGGCTCACGAGGTACTTGAGGCAAACATTGAGGGGCTTACCAAACTTGCAAATCTCCTTTTGGAGAGAGAGGTTATCTTTACCGAGGATATGGAGAATATCTTTGGCCCAAGAAAGCCTAAGGATGGCGAGGTGAAGGTAGAGGAGGAGTCTGCTCCAGAGACTTCAGCTGAAGAGACTTCACCTGAGGAAACTTCTCCTGCGGAAGCTTAGACTTAACTGAAAACTTGAACTGATGAAGAATTTTATAATAAGGACCCTGAGCGGTCTTGCATTTACAGTATTGGTAATAGGATCCCTTTTCTGGGGCCCTGTTGCCTTTGCTGTTGTTTTTGGGTTTATAATGATTGTAGCAGTGTATGAATTCCTGAACATTACAATAGGGAAGACAAAATATGCTGCAAACATTTTGGCCAAGGCATTTACTGTGGTGGCAGCCATAAGCCTGTTTGTGAATATGTTTATGGTGTCTGCATATGGAGCTGAGCCGCTTTATCTGCTGTTTACTGTTCTTCCAATTATTGGAATCTTCATTTCAAACATGTATGTGAAGGGTTTTAATGTACATGAAAGGGAGATTGCAGAAGGACAGGAGAGGAGGAAGGCCAACGGCTATGAGATGTTCCCTTATACTTTGGGGGCTATCGTTTATGTGGCTTTGCCGTTCTCTCTTATGTCACTTGTGCTGTTTGACCTGTCGGGAGTATACAACGGAAATATCCTCCTTTCAATGATGGTTATGCTTTGGTGTACAGATGTGGGAGCCTATTTGTTGGGTTCTACCCTCGGCCAGATGTTCGGTCACAGGCTGTTCCCTTCAATCTCCCCTAAAAAGAGTTGGGAAGGTTTTTTTGGAGGTCTCATCTGTTCAGTGGCAGGTGCAGTACTTCTCAGATACTTTGGCCTTTTGGAGCTTTCTTTGTTTGATGCTATTGCAGTTGGAATTATAATTTGTATCTTTGGCGTATTGGGAGATTTGGTGGAGTCGCAGCTTAAACGCAATTTTGGTGTGAAGGATTCCGGAAGCATAATGCCGGGACACGGTGGAATGCTTGACAGATTTGACGGTGCATTGCTTGCGTTCCCTGTAGCCATAATCTACATAATATTTTTTGCAGCCTAAACTTAAAACTATAAATAACGTTCTATGAAAGTTCATAAAGAAGGGTATAACATCATTGCAGTTGCTTTTATCATTGCATCTGCTGTAGTTCTCGGATGTTATTATCTTTTGGGATGGGGTGTTTTTACACAGATAATCTGCGTTGCGGCATTGGTGATCTTCGCTTTTGTTGTCCGTTTCTTCAGGGTTCCCAAAAGGACTCATGTTGTAGACAAGGATCTTGTTGTTGCACCATGCGACGGTAAAGTTGTACTTATTCAGGAGGTTGAGGAGAATGAATACCTCAAGGAGAAATGTCTTCAGGTTTCAATATTCATGAGTGTTTTCAACGTGCACGTGAACTACTATCCTGTTGGCGGTAAAGTGCTTTACAGCAAACATCATCAGGGCGCATATATAGTTGCGGCATATCCAAAAGCTTCTGAACTTAACGAGCGTACCAGTATTGCAGTTGAAACCTCTTCAGGAACAAAGATCCTGTTCAGACAGATTGCAGGCTACATTGCCAGAAGAATTGTCTGCTATGCAAAAGAGGGTGACAACGCTGCACAGTGTTCACAGGTTGGTTTTATAAAGTTTGGCTCAAGAATGGATCTTTTCTTGCCTCTTGGAACAGAGATCAACGTTAAGATTGGAGACAAGACCAGGGCTTGCGAGACCGTGGTTGCAAAACTTAAATAGGGACTTGGAAATAAAAACGAGAGGCTGACTAAAAAGTCAATTTAGACTTTGAGGTTAGCCTTTTTTTCTGTTTATATGTACGGATCGCGATGTGGCGATAGCCCCTGTCGGTCCTTCCCACAGCGTGGGCCCCTTCCCTTTTCGGGAGCCAATGCCGCCTGGGGCTACCGCCACACCGCTAAATATGAGACATAAAAATATAGCTATTCTT
>JAZRQU010000089.1:0-15197 GCA_045650045.1 Candidatus Egerieisoma sp.
TTTGTTATCCAATGACATATTGCCTATAAAGCCATAATCTGAGTAATAGCATATAAATTGATTTTCCGCAATATATTGCGTTTTTAAAGGCTCTCCATCCAGTTTTAAAGCGTTATTGAAATACAAGTCAGAAGTATTATAATCTATTATAGCTTTACTGTTATCAGTGCAACTTACAAGAGAAATTGCATAAGTCAAGCATATCAGTTGCGTAATGATTTTCCTCATATATTAAAATTTATAAAACACATAATACACCAACCTATTATACTTATTTATAGCCATTTATTCAACCCTAATCTTATAAAATACAAGTTTTCCATCTCGCTCAACTATATCTGAATACAAATAGGGATATATATATCCTACTGGTTTAAATCCTACCGGCACATCAATATCTGCTGTAAGGACATTGTTTTCATCGTATATCTGAAGGCCATCAGTGCCAGCGTATGCACCTTTATGATAACTTCTGCATACCCAATTCTTCTCAGGTATATACTCTACCCATGTATACCATCCTTTTGATTTATATTGCTCCTCGGCTTTTGCATATATTTCCTGTGGATTAGTTATAGACAAATATTCCATATCCATACTGTTGCCTTTGTATCCAAATGCTGCTAACGGTTTGAAGTCTTTGTCAAACTTATATATGTGATCATCAGCCAAGAAAGCAATATAGAAATTACCATTGTCGTCTATATCAAATGTAAATTCAGAAAAGATGTAATTTTTCTCTGAAGTTCCATGATAAATTTCAGGCATTCCCTTACCCAACAACCTGCCAATTTTTTTATTGGGGATATCATATTCAGTGAGAATCCTGCAATTCTGAGAATATTTGTCGGGAGTTTCAAAATAGTTGAAACCATATGATGTTGAGCTGTTGTTTATATAAGACTTTCCATTCCATGCTCTACAAACCATAAAACGTGGGAATGAATATGTTTCAAATGAATCCGGATCAGCTTCTATAGATTCATCCATCTTACTAAAATCCCTTCTTATTCTGAACGATCTCTCCTTATTCTGAACGTATTCATTAGTGTATATATACACATCATCGCTAGTACCATAAAAACTCACACTCCCGTCTTCAAAGAATGTGTGGGTTGCTATTGCTCCACAATTAATCTCATTAGGACCGTTACCTATACCTAAATCCCTCTTTATCAATTTACCTGTTTCATCAATAAAATACATAAAGCAGTACATATAGTCAATGAAACATAATTTACCGTTCGTTATATCGAGTTTCCCAACACAAGAAGTTGCAATAGCAGAATCAAGATTAATTGTTTCTATATCAGCTACAGTTATTATATTATCTGGTCTTAATGTATCTGACGCCAAAGGATAACTCTCTTGCCGTTGTTGACAAGAGAATACTATCAGCGCAAAAATTATAACTAATTTAATTTTTTTCATATCAATAATATATAACAATTTAGCTACAGTTGCCATTATATTCCCAACACTTTGCATTTACAGAAGCATGACACATTGCACCTCTATTATTTACAGCACATGACTTGGGTTTTAAACTGATATCTCTTGTACATCTACAAGTAATAATTAAACCATCTTCTCTATCACCAGATGGCGTCTCTGATGAGTCCTCTGCGTAAATGTTTGTACAAATTACGGACACTAACGCGAAGGAAGACACATAAATTGCAATCTTTTTTAACTTTTTCATAACTATAAAAATTTTAAGTTAACCTACACTAAACTAACAGAAGAAGGTACACTATAGCTCTAATACACTCTAAAAGTTCCTTCACCTCGGTAAATATTAGACTCTATAACAACATAATATTCACCATATTTTACAGGTAGACCTATCGTCAACTTACCAGCGTTGTAGGTTCCAGAAACACAACTAACTAAATTGAAACTTGAATCATATAAACTAATTATTGGAACTCCTATACCTTCATATGTTAGTTCAATAATCTTTGCTGTTCTATATAAACAGCATTGTACAAAATCAATTGAACGTTCCCTTTCTGCTGTTCCAGATTCATTTTCTATTACTACATACTCAGGATCTTCGTCCCCAAAAATTGAATTAGTTACGCCAAACAATAAGACAGGCAACATAACTAACATCGTCAGTAACATTTTTTTCATATACAATTTTTTTATTCTACTTACGCAAAGGAATAAAAGATCATCCCGGTTGCCAAATAAAATATCTACCACAATAAGAACACTGTAATTAGTTGATTATATGCATATTACCCTCCCCCCCCCCGATAAATCAAGATAAAAACCACTCAATTCCACGAATAAACTAAGTACTATCTCATTTCCAATCAATTACATTAGTAGACTCCTGTATTCCCTTTTTCACCTCAATGATATTCATTCAACTTAGATTTAAGAAATTTATCTATATTCATAGCCACTATGCCCAGTTTTTTTCGTATTATTGAACTGCTCTTATAAAAGTACTTTACATTCAAGTAATTTGAAATCTCATTACCATTCAATCCTATACAATATAAACAACAGCATCCCACTTCCCAGTCTGTAAGTCCTTTTTTATTAAGAAATGATATAAAACCCGGATGCGTAAGTTCAAAAGACATTACTGTAGACTTTAGAAACAACTCATTGTTCTCCAAAAAAAACTTAAGTTCTCCAAGCGATTTTTCCATATCCATACCTGAGATACCCGAAACTATGAATTTATTGAGGATATTCAACCTCTCTTCAATAACCTTTTTCATAGATTCATTCAAGGTACTCTTGGCAATTATTGATTTCAACCTCTTTTTTTCAGATAAGGCCTTCTCATATTGATCCACTAATTGAGCTTGCTGGTCCTCAATTGTAAGACACCTATTTCTATATAACCTTAAGGCAAATAGTGCAATCAGTACTATTATGACTAAAACCAGTAATATAATAACTAACCAGAAACGATGTTTAAGAACCTGTGTCTGTGAAGCATATCTTTCTTCAAGAAATTTTGTATCACTCTTAAGCACATTATAATCCTTCGAGGTAACAGCAGACAAATAAATTTTCAAATTCTTATATGCATTCTCAAAATCTCTTTTATTTTCATACACTTTAGATGCCTCAAAGTGATATGTTCCACTATTATTTCTACCCTTGTTGTATTTGTTAAAATATCGAACTGCCTCTTCAGCTTTATCCAGATTTCCCATCTTCAAATATGACCGTACAACGTACTCCCATCTGACCAAGTTCTCCTTACCCCTGAAAAAATCTACATAATCAGCGGTTGTTTTGCATATTGTTGAATCCGAAATAGCAGCTTTATAATTAATGATATTACTATAGTAATTGCTTCTTTGTCTATCCGTCATATGCTTGTCCAGCTCCCGAATCTTTGAAAAGCAACGCTCCAACGAATCAAACTTATCCAGCACCAAGTAAACAGATGACAAATTGTTCAATGCTGTAATATATCTAACAGTATCTTTTCCTTTCAAATAAAATGAAGCTGATAATTGAGCAGGCTGTTCGGCCTTCTCCATATTCATTATCACATTATATACCAGCATTTTGGCGTTATAAAGCCTTCCTACAGAGACATAATCTTTACACTTTCCTACATACTGCTCCGCCCGCAGGTAATTGTCCATAGCTTTTTCATAATCATTTCTATTCCAAAATACCAGGCCATTATAATAATAAGCCTTCATCCGGTCATCATAACTGCCATTATCTTTAAAATAAGCAAGAGCCAGAGCTGTTAGAGAATCACTTGTAACATCTATATAGTTTTTATCTAGGGCAATAGATTTTAAAAGTGCAAAAGAGGCTTTTTCCTTCTTACTAGCAAGGTCTTCCATTTGCAATTTTTCCAGCATATTTAAAGAACTGTCCGGACATGACTCCATACATACAGCAGCCTGACTCAGAATTATTGACACATCAGACTCCGTTTTTGCACAACCTATAATGGTGGTCACAAGGCACAATGCTATTATATATTTTCGCATAACTATTTTCTATATCTATGTAAAGTTAGATATAAAACCCCAATTATCATGCTTTACAGCACCACATCTTTCTACCTCATATATAGTCCTGTATTACTGTTCTTTACGCATATTAACAAAACCCGCACAGCATTTTAAGCATTTACATATCTCATTGATATAGTGTCTTTTACAAAAAGACTTCCGGTAGATATTTTTATATATCCGCAATCTTTCTAAGGGAGAAATTTTATTTTGATTTAGTATAATCATAAAACTAATACTATATTAGTAATCATATTCTCATATATATACCATGATTTCAAGAAAAATTCTCAAATTTTTGGGCATTGGCATTGCCGGCATATTCTCAATATTTGTTCTGGCGCTGTTGGCTCTGGAGTTCTTTGTAAGCGACGCATACGTGGCCCGTATGGTTACCAAATACTCGGCACAGATGCTAAATGCGCAGATGCAGGTGGAAGAGATAGGGTTTACCGCCTTCTCCCATTTCCCGTCTGTAGGTGTAAGGCTAAAGAACGGCACAATTGTATCCAACACCCATCTTAAGGATTCCGTGCAGTATGACCGTACGCCAAAGCAGGCAGACACACTGGTAAGTTTCAATGAGTTTACGGTACTCATAAATCCATTGCGGATGCTGAAGGGGAGAATAGATATATCCGGCATAATCCTGGATAATCCCCGCGCCTATGCCTATGTATCCCCTACAGGTTGTGCCAACTGGGACATTATGGTTGCAGATACCACCGCCACCGCAGAGGTTGATACCGTTTCACAGGAGAGTTCACAGGAGAGTCCGCTACATATCAACATAAGGAACATTGAGATCACTGGTGGCGGACGCTTTGTATATGACAGCAGGGAAGACGGCCTCAGGGCTTCCCTTTTCATGAATTCGGTAATATTGAAGGGAAATTTCTCTGATGAAATTGAAAAATCAAGGATAAGGAAAGGCAATTTCTCCCGCCTTAACATGGCCGTAAGCCAGAGTGGTGCCCAGAAATATTTTGAGGGAATCATTGCAGATACCGCTTCAGGACCGGGGAAAGGGCGTGCCAGCATGCGCTTTGCCATAGACACCCTCAATATAGAGAGCGCCGGCAAAGGGCTCCTTGCAGTGGAGGCCAGAACCCGCACCAATGTGAGGGTATCCCGCAGTTCCCTTACCGAGAACCTCCCTATGGACATAAAAGGCAAAATAAAATTGGGCGGCAGAAGGGAGAGTGCAGTAACCTTCCAGGACCTCAAGATCACCACTGCCGGCATTCCGCTGAATCTCAATGGAAAAGTGGAATACAGCGCAGACTCCCTATACACAGAGAATTTCCTTGCAAGGATAGAGGAGTTTCCTCTTGAGGAGTTCCTCCAGTATGTCCCTAAAGCCATTGTTCCCGACATATCCAAACTCCATACCGACACCCGCCTTTCGGTGGATGTGAATGTATTTGGCAGCTATGATTTTTCATCGGGAAAACTTCCAAATGCAGATGTAGACTTCAACATACCATCAAGTTCAATTGCATTTGACGGCATAAAAGAGAAGATTAAGGAGGTTTACCTTAACGGCAAATACCATTTCAGGCCATCCATACCCGATTCCAACATGGTAGTGATAAACAAGATGCTGGTAGATGGAGACGGCATTGCCCTATACGGCAAAGGTTATGTGAAAGATATAGAGCGCAACCCATATATAGACATATACATGAACAGCCGTGTGAATCTTGATTCCCTTGTAAAGATGTTCCCTCCTGAAACCGACATCTACGGCAGCGGATCAATGGCGGCTGAACTGAACGTAAAATCACGCCTTTCAAACCTCACTCTATACAATCTGGCCAAAGCTGATATCAAAGGTTCCATCAACGCTGAGAAAGTGGAGATGGGAATACCGTCGCAGAACATAACCTGCAACATTTACGGCGGCGACATAAGGCTTGGCTCCAACGTAAACACCCGCGACACCACTATTGCCAAGGGGACCAAGATGATTGGAGTATTTGTAAAGATTGATTCCACTTACATCAAGTACGACCAGACTCTGCAGATGGCCGGCAACGACATCCTCCTTTCCGGCAGAAACGAGGCCTCGCTGTTTGACACCACATCCCGCGCTGTAAAACCTTTCAAAGGTTCATTCAGTGCCAAAAGACTTAATGTAAGGAGCATAGACTCCATAAGCATGAGAATTGCCAATACCAGCAACAGGTTCAGCATCCTCCCATACAAAGGGGACATATCCATCCCTTCACTCACCCTCACCTCCACCACTGAGAGGATAATGGCCCGCCAGGGGCTCCATTTCTTCTCCATTGCAAAAGGGGCATTCAACATAAATGCCCACAAGAACGATGCGGAACTGAAGATGAGGGAGGCCCGCATGGCAAAACTTCAGGACTCGCTGCAGATGATATATCCGCAGATTCCAAGAGATTCCCTCTTCAGGCACTGGTTTGCCCAACGCTCGGGAGGAAGAATCACCAACCGTCTTCCCGACGATTTTTCAGAGGATGACTACAATTTCAAGCTCACCGACAAAGGTATCCTCCATCTGCTGAACAGATGGGAGGTAAACGGCGATATGTCTGCCGCCACAATGAGGCTTTCTACCCCTGCATTCCCTCTCCGCACCAGAGCACAGGATAGCAAGGTATCCTTCAACCTCAATGAGATAAGGGTAGATAAAAGCAAGGTTTTGTCGGGAAGATCATCTTTTGAGGCAACTGGAAGCATTACTGGCATAAAGGGTGCCCTTACCAGAGGTAGCCGCTTGAGGGTAAATATGGCCATAAATGCAGATACACTTAATTTTAACGAGTTGGCAAAGGCGGCTTATGCCGGTACCGAGTTCATGGCCAAGAGCAGTGCATATCTGGATTCTTTGCAGAGACTTTCAAGCGCAGAGGATCTTGAGGATGCTGTGGCAATTGAGAGCGGAGATACCCTTGAAAAGATGTCGCTTTTCATTATTCCAAAGAATATTGAGGCCAACTTTAAGATGAACATCAACTATGGTATCTACTCGTCAATCATTCTCAAACATGCAAGCGGCGAGGTGCGCTCTAAAGACCGTTGTCTGCAGATTCTGGATTTCAATGCCCAGACCTCTGCCGGTGCCATGGACTTGAACGCATTCTACAAAACCAAAAGCAAAGAGGATTTGAGCGTGGGCTTTGACATGCAGTTGCAGGATGTGAATGTGGGTGAGTTCATAAAACTGTACCCTCAAATTGATTCATTGCTTCCAATGATGAAATCTTTTGACGGCATTCTCAACAGCCAGATGGCTGCAACTGCCCAGATAGATACCAACATGAACTTCCTGCTCTCTACCGTAGAGGGTGTTGCCCGCATCAAAGGGGATTCGCTTGTTCTTATGGACGGCGAGACCTTTGCTGAGATTGCCAAGATGATGAAGTTCAAAAACAGGGAGAGGAACCTTGTAGACAGCATCTCTGTAGAACTTTCAATCAAGGACAACAAGATTGAGGTGTATCCTTTCATGATGGTAATGGACCGCTACAGTACCGCCATAAGCGGAAAGCAGGATATGGACATGAATCTTGATTACCATATTTCCGTAATCAAGTCACCGCTTCCTTTGAGGCTTGGCATTGATATTACAGGCAACATTGATGACTTTAAGATAAGGCCAGGTAAAGTGCTGTACAAGAGCGCCGACCTCCCTGTCTACACCAAATTTATAGACAGCACCCGGGTGAACTTGCGTGAGTACATCTACAATATACATAATAAGTAATTCATTCTGCACCTAGATTTGAGATGGTATTGAAACTACCTGCTCGAAGTCTCCTCTGCTTCGTCATTGCTTCGCAATAACTCGCAACCGTCGAATTATGCAGGCAGTTCCAACACCTTCTCAAATTCTGTATACCGTCAATAACTTTTATTATGCTGTTGAGAAGATATTCCCTTTAGGGGGACCTCATTCGACGGTTGCGAGTTATTTCGGAGTGCAACGTAGAAATGACGAAGCAGAGGAGACTGCGTCGTCCCCCGATGGGAATATCTTCTCAACCGCTAAAGAAAAAATCTGTCGGGAAGAAAAAAGAGAGGGCCTCCTTGCGGAAAGCCCTCTCAATTTTTACTATATAAAACTATTTACTTGTACAAGTGGTATTTTGCAGATTTCTGCTTGAAGCTCTCAACATCTTTGTTCCAGTAAGCCTCAATATCCTTGTACTGCTTGGTCTCGGTAAACTTCTCTCTGATGAAGTTGCTGCCCGAAACCAAATCGAACATACGGAATCTGCCTTTGTCGGCGTTGGCCATTACCTCGTGCTCAGGGTACATTCTTGCAACCTCCTGCATAATGTAGAACTGGATTGAAGTAAGGTGCGCCTTAGCGTAATCTGTAATGTAGATCTGTACGCCACCCATGTTCTCACCTTTTCCTACAGAATAGAAAGGTTTGATGTTGATTGGTCTGAATGTAACGCCTGGAAGTGCAAGTGCGTTAAGTGCATCTGCAAACTCTGCAGCATTGATCCACTGTGCAGCCACCATCTGGAAAGGAAGGGTATAGCCCACTCCAATTGACATGTAGCCAAGCTCACCTAGGATACCTGTTGCAGGATAGTAGTATGAAGTCTCTGCCTGTGGCATGTGAGGAGAAGGAAGAACCCATGGAAGTCTGGTATCTGTATATACCATATCCCTGCTCCATCCCTCCATAGGAACAACTGTAAGGTTGCATTTCACAATTGTGTCGTTTGTACCTTTCTCTCCTTTAAGCATACCCTCCTCGTTAAGCATCATTGCAAGCTCACCTACAGTAAGACCGTACAGGTAAGGGATCTCAAACTGGCTTACAAAAGAGAAGTTGCCTGCCTCAACAATGTTACCCTCAACCTTGTTTCCGCCAAGCGGGTTAGGACGGTCGAGAACAATCACCTCCTTGCCATTCTCCGCAGCAGCCTCCATAAGAAGACCCAGTGTGCTGATGAATGTGAAAGAACGGCAGCCGTTGTCCTGGATATCATACACAATGGCATCAACATCCTTCAACATCTCAGGGGTTGGTTTGCGGGTCTTGCCATATAGAGAGTAAACTGGAACACCAGTTTTTGGGTCTACATCGTCGCTCACTTTGTCACCTGCGTGGATATCACCTCTAACGCCGTGCTCAGGACCATAAAGGGCCACAAGTTCAACGCCAGGGGCATTTGCAAGAATATCTACGGTAGAAACAAGCTTGTTGTTTACTCCCGACGGATTGGTAACCAAACCAATCTTCTTGCCCTGAAGCTGTTTGAAACCGTTTGACTCAAGAACGTCAATACCGGTCTTTACAACCTCTTTAGTGCAGCACTCTTTGTCTGCTTTTGCAGTACAAGATGGCACTACAACTGCAAAAGCAACAAGAGCAATAATTATATTCAAAATTCTTTTCATCCGTTATTATTTTTTACCGTATGAAGGATCAACTTTCTTGTCTACAAAGAATGTTACAACCAATGTAGCAACGCAGCATACCATTACCATCCAGAAGAAGTTCACATAACCGATTGCTTCCTGAATGTAACCTGCCACCATACCTGGAAGCAACATGCTTGCTGCCATGAATGCTGTACAGATTGCGTAGTGTGAAGTCTTGAACTCTCCATCTGAGAAGTACATCATATAAAGCATATATGCAGTAAATCCAAAACCGTAGCCGAACTGCTCAATTGCAATTGCAGTTGAGATAAGAGCCAAGTTGGTAGGCTGGCAGATTGCAAGGTATACGAAAGTGATACAAGGCAATGTCATGCATGCAGCCATAACCCAAAGGGACTTCTTCAAACCTACTCTTGATGCATAGATACCACCAAGGATACCGCCAATGGTAAGGAACAATACGCCAATTGTACCGTATGCGATACCTACGCTTGCAGTAGACATGCCCAAGCCGCCCAACTCCTGTTTTGCAACAAGGAATGGCATACAAAGCTTGATTAGGAATGCCTCAGGCAAACGGTAAAGCAACATGAAGATGATTGCCAACCATACACCTGGTTTCATGAAATATGTCTTGAAAGTACGGCCGAACTCAGCAAAAATTGCGCCTACGCTTGCCTCTTTACCCTCAAGGGTTGATTTGTCTGCAGCTGGTTTAGGGATGATGAATGTGTGGTAAAGTGCCACCAAAGTGAACACTACAGCAGTTACAAGCATGGTAATTCTCCAAGAGAAAGGAATGTCTCCAGAGTTAGCCTCAATCATACCTGCAATTGCTACAAGCACACCCTGACCAAAAATTGATGAAAGGCGGTAGAATGTAGAACGGATACCTACAAACTGTGCCTGGTCACCGGTAGAAAGTGCCAACATATAGAAACCGTCGGCAGCAATGTCATGGGTAGCAGAAGCGAACGCTGTTACAACAAACAACATCAAAGTGATGTAGAACATGCTCATAGGTGTTGTTCCTGCAGCAATTGTTTCAGCTTCAGGTACAGGCAAAGTAACGGTAAGCAGGATGAATGCTGCTGCCATAAGCAACTGCATTGTTACAGTCCACCATCTCTTTGTTTTGAAAATATCTACAAATGGGCTCCAGAAAGGCTTGATCATCCAAGGAAGGTAAAGCAAGCTGGTAAAGAATGCCATCTCACCATTTGGAACACCCATTTTGGTAAACATCATCACAGAAACGGTGTTTACGATAAAGTAAGGTATACCCTGGGCAAAGTACAATGTAGGGATCCAAGCCCAAGGTGACAATGATTTAGATTTCATTATAAAGTTCAAATTTAAGTTAGTCTATTAATAGCGGCTCTCAATTGCAGCACCTACAAAGTAGTGAAGAAGAATCTCTTTGTACTTGTAGCCCTGCTCACCCATTACAGCGGCACCAATCTGGCAAAGGCCTACTCCGTGGCCCCAACCTGCACCGTGAAGGATGAATTTTGCAGGAAGACCGTTCTCCTCTCCCACTTTCTCAACAACAAATGCCGAGCTGTAAAGGTGTGATGGAGAAAGTGTACGTCTGATCTCAAGCTCTTTACCAATTGTCATGGTCTTCTTGGTACCTACAATCTTAAGTTTGATAAGGCGTGCGCTGGTACCCCTCTCTACAGGAATAAGGTCAACGATATCGCCATAATCAACACCGCTGCGTTTTAGGATAAGCTCAGAAAGCTCCTTCTGGGTGTACTCCTCTTTCCAACGGTAGAAGTTTACAGTCTCCTGGTCGTAGTTGTTAAGTACCTGGCTGAGGATCTTCTGGTCTGTAGTGTTACAGAAAGCCTCAGGGCTTGTCATGATCCACTCGTGTGCATTCTCCTCAATTGTAAGGTCCGGAATGTCCTGAGTGTTCTTGCCGTCCCTTACTTTTACAAGGTATGAGTATTTTACAGGCTCCCAGCAGTTCTGGAACTCCTCAAATACACCGCCGCAGCATTTTGAGAAACGTGCGTCACAAATCTTGCTGCCATCCATAAGGAGCTCGCCCCAAGTAGCATCGATAGCTTTTCTTACAATAGCGGTAGATGCTCTTGTAAGACCCTGGTAACGCTGGCAGTGGTCATCAGCACAAACATCAAAGTTTACGTGATCCTCCCTGTCATACCATTTGATAAGCTCATCCTCTGTCTGGGTAGTAGCACAATAGCAGGTATTTGCAGCAACAATCTCCTTGTTCTTCTCAATCTGGGCCAAAAGCCAGCTTCTTGAGATAACAGCGTGAGCCTTCAAAAGCTCCTCACTTGCAGTTGCACTCATCTCGCTTGAGATTACACTTGTAAGGTAATCCTCCACTCCAATGATGTTTACAGCAGTAAGTTTGCCGTGCTCAACAATGATTCTCAAAGCAGAACCGAACTTCTGGTCCTCTTTACGCTCCCAGTGGAAGTTCACACCAATGGTAACGCCTCTTAGCCAGAATGTACCAATTCCTTTAGGGGTAAACATCAACTCAGTATACTCCTTACCGTTCCAAAGAACTTTACCGTTGCTCTCAACTGCAGTCTGAGGACCTTTAACCTCACAAGTGCAGTCACAACCAGGTGTAGAGAATGTATATACGTTGTTAAGCTCAAAAGCAATCTCCTTCTCGCTCATGATACCAACGCTTACGGTAGGCTGCTCCCTAAGGGCGTTCTTTACCATACCAAAAGCCTCGCTGCTTATCTGAAGCTCATCTACAATCTCAGTAAGCTCCTTCTCGGTAATCTTGTTGAAATCTTTCTCAAGCGGGGTAATGAACACGCCACCCATATCCACTGAAGCAGGGCTCAAAAGGATATTTGCATCACCCTCAGCAAAATAGTGTGAAGGACGGTGTTTCTCCCTCAAGTAAACAAGAGCAATATATTTTACTGCATCACCCTCTTTAACGGTCCAAGCAAGCAAGTTGAGCATAGGCTCCCACTCGCCCTCCTTAACCTCAAGGGTATTGTAAAGTTTTCTGAACTGAGCCACTGCAGCTGACTTATCTGTAGCCTCAATAGCCATGATGCCTCTCATGTAGTTCTCTACAGAGTAAACCTTAACACCCTCTTTGTTTACAAGAAGAGTCTTCTCCAAAGCATTGTAATTGTACTCTACAGGAAGGAAGCCTTTATTTCCACCCTGGAAGTGCATGTGGTCAGGGGCTGAAGCGCCGCATTTAGGACCATTGTAGAAGAACAGGAACTCATCAAGAGTCTCAGCAAGAGAAAGCATATCCTCAAATCTCTCCCACTCACCCTCAATTGTCTGGTTCACATGATTTACATCAGGAACAGTAAGGTGTTTAGGGAAAATTGGGAATGGATTGATAAGTACAGAGTACTCTGCTTTCTTCCCGATGAATGGCAAACCCTCCTGAATCTCAGGTCTGTTTGCACCGCAAAGGAAGCATTTTCTCTCTTTAATGGTCTTAGGGTCAACCTTGGCTGCAGAAGAAACGATTCTTGCAGGGTTGAACTGTACTTTCACTGGGAAACCACCTACTGTGATCTCCTTTACGCCTACATTGGCAAGAGCCGCAAAATTGTCTGAGGCCTGTTGCCAAACGGCAAGCTGCCTATTGATTAAATCATAGACAGCTTGGTTTGTTAAATTGATATTGTTATTCATCCGATTATTTCTTTAGAGCAACGCGAGCCTGCAACTCCCAAGTTCTGATTCTGTCCTTGTACAAGTTGTGGTTGTTCATTTTTACGATATCCAAAGATGCATCAGAGTTGTCCTCCCATCTGCGGCAGTTGTAAACTACATCGTAGATACGGCCAATCTGGTATTTTCTAGAGAATTTCAAGCCTAGAGCATAATCCTCACCGTAGCTGGTGTTAGGAACCTTGATAGCTCTAAGAACTGGAGTGTAGAATGCTCTTGGAGCACCAAGACCGTTGATTCTCAAAGCATTGTTTCTACCGTTCTCTGGAGTCCACTCTTTGTGGTCAATGATACCTGGAGCAATCATCTCCATGTTGAAGTTGGTCATCATGTAAGTACCAACTACCATTGCGCAGTTCTGCTCGTAGAATGCGTTAACGATTTTCTGAAGTGTATCTGGGCCTGAGTAAACGTCATCTGAATCCAACTGTACAGCAAATTTACCGCATTTAGGGTGGTGAACACCTGCATTCCAGCAACCTCCGATACCTAGATCCTTACGCTCTGGGATAAGGTGGATAAGTCTCTCGTCTGCAGCAAACTCCTTGATAGCCTCAGTTGTACCGTCAGTCGAGTGGTTATCAATGATGATAAGGTTGAATTTGAAGTTGGTCTCCTGAGCAAGAACTGATTTGATAGCATCTCTTACAGTTTTTACACGGTTGAATACAGGGATAATTACTGAAGCCTCAAACTCAAAGTTGTTCTCGCTGAACTCAATGTGCTCAAATTTTGGCTCAAGGTAACCGCCAATCTCCTTAAGATGCTCAGTACAAGCCTGCTCCATCTCAATCTGTACGCCACGGTTCTTAGGATCAACGTAATCAAAGATTTTAGCACCGCTCTTACGGTTGTCGTTCTCAATCTCAGTGTAAAGGTACTCGTTGATGTGGCAAAGCTCACCTTTCTGAGCAACTTTTAGTCTCAAATCATAAAGACCGGCAAACTTGTAATCCTGTTTCATTCTGCTTGCACCGCATTTCAAAGCCTCTGCGTTGTAGAAAAGAACTGAACCGAAGTTAAAGTCATCTCTCAAGCTACCGAACTGGTAATCGATAACCGGACTTGCTTTCTTAACGCCGTCAATGATCTGGTAGTGGTCTGCATAAAGCATAGAAGCATTTGAATCCTCAGCAAGGTTTACAATTCTCTCCAATGCAAAGTAACCTAGCTCCAAAGTAGTGTATTTGGTGTAGATTAGAGAATAAGGTGCATCTGAAAGCTCAGCAATTTTCTTTACAGTTGCACTGCTCTGCAAAGAATCAATCTTTACAACCTCGCAACCCTCAATTGCCTCATTGAAATCCTCAGTAGCCAAAAGATAGATTTTTGCTACAAGCTCATTAGCTTTAAGACCGTTTACAGTCTCAATAACCTGGTTTTTCTCCTGTACAGGAATAAAACAGTTAATTTTTTTTGCCATCTCGTATAATGTGTTAAATAGTTGTTATATAGTTAGTCTGCAAATTTAAAAAATAAAATGAGTATGGCAAAAAAAAAGCCTCAAGGCATAAACCTTAAGGCTTGAATCCAATTAAAAAAATTTTCCGTGGAGAGCAAGGGAGTCGAACCCTTGACCCCTAGCTTGCAAAGCTAGTGCTCTAGCCAACTGAGCTAGCCCCCCAGGTATGAGCAAAAACTCATTAAAAAGAACTAAATAAAAAAGGAGCCTCAGACTCCTTTTGTGGAGAGCAAGGGAGTCGAACCCTTGACCCCTAGCTTGCAAAGCTAGTGCTCTAGCCAACTGAGCTAGCCCCCCAAAAGTTTGTAGTCCCGCGCGGATTTGAACCGCGGACCCCCACATTATCAGTGTGGTGCTCTAACCAACTGAGCTACGAGACTATATATAATATTAAGAAAAACAAGCTGAGCGCTCCAATAAAGCATTTGCTCCAAAAAGGAGGTGTTCCAGCCACACCTTCCGGTACGGCTACCTTGTTACGACTTAGCCCCAGTTACCAGTTTTGCCCTAGGTCGCTCCTCGCGGTCACGAACTTCAGGCACCCCCAGCTTCCATGGCTTGACGGGCGGTGTGTACAAGGCCCGGGAACGTATTCACCGCGCCATGGCTGATGCGCGATTACTAGCGAATCCAACTTCATGGAGTCG
>JAZRQU010000090.1:0-3461 GCA_045650045.1 Candidatus Egerieisoma sp.
ATCCTTTTATCTCCAATTCGTATCTTACATTTCTTTACTTGGTAATATCTAGTAATGTGAGTAGCTTTTGCTTTCTCTTTGATTCCTTGTTCATCGTATAGGCTTTGTAGGGTATCTTTCAATTTCTTGTTAGTTACCCTATCTCCTGTTTGGTAATGTAATTCATGTCTTATCATAGAGTAAATTCAAAATCAATTTTATTTGGTTCTTTGGCTTCTGTAAATAATAACATGAAAGTATACCAAAAAATAATCTAAAAGTATACCATTTTATCTTCTATTTGCAAAGTTATCAAAAGTTGTTTATACATTATATTTTCTTGGTTAATTTTTTTGTTTCCTTGATACGATATGATGTTCCAGTCATATTGATTAAATATGATTTGTGACACAATCTATCCACAAGAGCCGCACACAAGACTTTATCCTTTAATACTTCTTCCCATCTGGTGAAAGGCAAATTGGTTGTGATAATGGTAGCCTTCTTTCCAGTTCTGAGAGAAAGGTGATTAAACAGCATCTCGGCTCCCTCCTTGTCAAAACCGACATATCCGAGTTCATCACAGATGACGAGGTCAAAACGTTCAAACTTGACTTCCAGATTTCTCAGTGTTCGGTCAGTCTTTGCCTCTCGTATTTGTGTAAGCAACCTCGGTATGGATGTGAAGAACACAGAGTATCCTTCCAAACAGGCCTTTATTCCAAGTGCGATGGCTATATGTGTCTTTCCGGTTCCCGGATTACCATACATGACGGCGCTTCTGCCCTCGTTGATAAAATCCAACGTTTCCAATACCGGCAACATGGCTTGACCTTCAATGGGTAACTCATTACGCTCCAGTTCTTCAAGGTATTTCATCTGTGGGAATCCAGCCTTATGGATGCGTGTGATTTTACTTTTTTCACGCCTCCTTGTCACTTCCTCTTCAAGCAGTCGTCTGAGATATCCCAAACATCCCCACTGTTCCCGAACTGCATCCTGTGCATACGGTTCGGCATTCTCCCTGAAGGTTGCCAGTTTAAGCTCCCGTACATAAGCATTTATAATATCCATCTCATTCATATGTCCATCCTCCCTGCATTATAGGATCCATTCCCACACATGACGGCATCAAGTTGCGAGAGCACGTCTTCACTACCCATTTCGATTTCCAGGAAGGCTTCTGACCTTTGTTCTTCAGAAAAAGTAAGCGGTCCTGCATTCATGGTTTCCAGCGCTACCTTTATCTGGTCGGTATTGATGTGTCTGGCTCCACGCATCCGTATTATTTTCACTGCTTTCAGTATGTCATCATAGTCATGACCCTTCTGTTGGCAGTACTTCAAAAGACTCAAGAAGTCTTTTCCGTTATCGGTATAATGCACACGGAACAGGTCTTGCATCTTCTGAGGCATTTGCTTGAGTGCCACGGAACCTTTCAATGCTCCCGGCTTTCTAATCAACGTGTCCAGATAGTGGTTGATGTCAAAATGCCAGGACCCTTTGTCATAGCTTCGCTCATGTCCGGCCACTTTCTTGTGGTCAGTGTCATAGATGTTCAGTTTTTCGCTATAGAGCTGTACTGTAACGGTTTGTCCGACAAGACAGTCCGGAACGGAGTAATGACAACCCTTGACACAGATTGTGGATTGTTTATCAACAGAGCATGTCATCATATCAAAGCATCCGAAGTCACCGGGAAAGTGCAACATGGCATCAATGTCCCGTCTCAAGGCCTCCGGCTTCCTCCCTGTGGCTACACTTCCCGTTTCCCTGTTGATACCTTCACATATGCGAGAAAGCCATTGCTGGGCAGCCTCCACGGAGTCAAAGTTTATTCGGGTGGTGAATGCACGGCCGCGGACATAGTCAACGCTACGCTCCACATGTCCTTTCTCCCATCCGGCGCGTGCATTACAAAAACGGAAGTTAAAGCCGTAGAAGGTACACATACGGGTAAGGGAATCCGTCGGTTGCTTGCCATCCGGTTTTAGTATCACGGCCACCTTCATGTTGTCATACACCATCGTATGAGGTACACCATGCACATCATGGAAGAAATTGCGGTGTGACTCCATAAAAGCCAGATTGTCCTGATGGCGGAACAGATAGGCCCATCTTCCTTCACTATGGCAAAGGGCAAATACAGCCATGGTAAATGTGGTCAGTTTACCATCTATATAGAGTTTGACCTCGCCCCAGTCAAATTCACATTCCTGCCCAGGCTCATAATATTGTTTGATGAAAGCCTCCTTGGGTTTTCTTGTTTTCTCCTCGTTACGCCGTTGGATGTACTTGCATACACTTGAATAACTGATGTCGTATCCCTTCTCTATCAGTACACGGTGGATGTCCTGACGCTTCAGGCATTGTTTGTTCAACCGCTTCAAACGACGTCGTGCATTCTCTTCCAACCAATAGTCAATCTCGGAACAAACAGCATCCGTCAGACGGGTACGCTCGGATTTACGGCAGGAAGAATAAGCGGGTTTTTGTTGAAGACAACGCTCAATGCCGTCTTCGCCATACTGCAAAGACATCTTTTCAAACTCACGGACATAACGGGTCACGGTCTTTCGGTTTAACCCAACCCTACGGGATATCTCCCGCAAACTAAGACCATCTACACGATAGTAATGTAAAATCTGTTCTTTCTTATCCATCTTAATCATGGTTTACTTCTGATCGCTATGCAACTTGAAGGTCGAAATAACGAAGAAAACGTTGATTAAGTGGTATACTTTTCAATTATTATAGTGGTATACTTTTCGATTACTATCTACATATATGGTCTTGGGTATTGAAGAAATCCAATAGAATCTTTGCAAAATAGACAATGATTGGAGAATCTGGAGTAAATTTCAATTCAGCTTCAGCTTCTCTTAAGTATAAACTCTTAATAGTATCATGATTGGCATTCTCCAACTGATTCTTGATGGCATCTACCAAGAACCGCAAGGCGATAGGAGATTCGACCGTTGTTTTCTGTTTGCCAGCCTTGAAATTAAGAAGCATGGATTTGTCGTCTGCTTTAGCTATAATATCCATTAAAGTTTTCAATTGTTCCAATGGAGTAGCTTTCATTGTCGTACCTTCGTAGAATATGCTTGCACAATAATCAAGTGCAAAGAGGTATAGGCACCAGAATTTTTCTGGATCTAGTTCAAGTTCTTTCAGCAAATGTCCTACAGTCTTTAAGTAGTCATTATAAAGATTCTGTTTTAACAACTTATTCTCATTGTATCGGTTCTTGAATATGGCTACAATTTCGCTATAGCCAAAAACAGGAGTTTCTATCTTTTCACTAGCGACTTCTGTACTTTGGCTACTTATTTCTATGTTAATGCTGTATTCGTAATCGTCCATATATGGAACGTACAGATATTCTATTTCGTTGATGTAATCAAAGAAATTAGCATCTTCCCAAGTTATCTTATCTTTCATGATTCTACAATTTTGTTTCAAAGGTACAAAAAACTCCA
>JAZRQU010000091.1:0-2252 GCA_045650045.1 Candidatus Egerieisoma sp.
TTGCTCAGGCAGACCTACAACAAACTTCCTGATGGAGTCTCTTATCCCGATATCTCTGTGGCAACCGGGGGTAGCAACATTGAGCCAATCCTCATCTATACCATAAACTCACAGCTCCCAACCCAGAAGATTGAGCAGTACGTACAGGAGAAGATCCTCAAGGAACTGGCTCTGGTGGAGGGGGTGAGCTCAGTGGAACTGTCGGGAGCCACACCATTCTATCAGGAACTGAAATTTGATCCTGCCCAGCTTAAGGCTTTGGGGATATCTGTTGGTGAGCTGGTGCAGGCGGTGAGGGGATTTGTTTCAGACTATAACCTTGTGGGAAGTGTGGACGGCACAGGCATCCTCCTTACCAATGATTTCAAAGAGGAGGAGCTGGAGTCAATCCCGGTAAAGAATGTGGAGGGGAGGATAATCTCTGTGGGGGATCTTTGCAAACTGGAGTACAAGGAGGGTCAGCCAAGCAGATACTACAGGCTCAACGGCCTCAATACCATAAACATTACCGTTTATCCGCAGAAGGGGGCCAATGCCGTAGCGGCGTGCAACGCAGTAAAGGCGAAGATGGCTCAGCTTGAGGAGGGGTTCCCAAGCAACTTCTCAGCGTTGGTGGTGAGGGACATTTCAGTGGAGATAAAGGGCGAGATAAACAAGATTGTCCGCCGTACGGTCCTTTCGCTTGCCATTCTGCTGCTGTTTGTGTATGTGGTGAGCCGCAGCCTCAGATATCTGCTGGCCATAGCGGGCTCTTTGCTGGCAAACATCCTCATATCGTTCATCTTCTATGTGCTGCTGGGGATAGATATCCATATTTATACCCTGGCGGGTATCACCACCTCGTTTGGAATAGTTATAGATACCTCCATAATAATGCTGGCCCATTACAGCTATTGGCGCAACAGGAAGGTGTTCCTGGCCATCTTGGCGGCACTGCTTACAAGTATAGGCTCGCTGGCTGTAATATTCCTGCTTCCACCGGAGCAGCAACTTGTGTTGCGTGATTTTGCAGCGGTAATAATGATAAACCTTTCGGTATCATTGTTCATAGCACTGCTGCTTATTCCGGCACTGGTAGAGCAGTTCCATGTGAAGGCCTCGGAGAAGAGGAGTAAGCTTAGGGGAGCAAGAAGGGTGGTGAAGTTCAATATTTTTTATGGCAAGTACATTGTTTTTCTCCGTAAATGGAGATGGGCTGTGCTGGTGCTTCTGGGTGTGGCATTCGGCTTGTCGTACAACTATTTCAAGGAGAACTCCCAAGGGAACTTCTACAGGTCATTGGAGCGCCCCAACCTTTACATCAAGGCCTCACTGCCTCAGGGATGCACCATTCATCAGCTCAATGAGATAGTGCTGTATATGGAGAACTACCTCTCTCAGTTCAACCAGATAGAGATGTTCCGCACCTCCATAACCGGTGTGGGGAATGCCAGCATTGTTGTCACTTTCAGGAAGGATGTTGAGAATACCATATTTCCCCTTGTGCTCAAGGAGGAGATTATCTCCAAGGCTGTAGACTTTGGAGGGGCCAACTGGAGCGTCTACGGTATTGATGAACATGGTTTCAACAACAATGTGGGCGGGGCTTCATATATAGGGAACAGGATTGTCATAACAGGACATAACTTTGACAAGCTTTACGGATACTGCCTCAATCTGGCTGAATCGCTGCAGCAGAACAGGAGGGTGAGGGATGTGCAGATACAGGCCGGAAGCAGTTGGGGCAAGGAGAGTACCAGTGAGTACTTCATAGACTACAATCCCAACACTATGGCTTTGTACAATATCTCTGCCCAGGATGCCTTTGCCTCTTTGCAGCAGCAGCTTTACAGCCAGTATGCGGGAAGCTGGTACAAAGACGGCGAGAAGACAGATATCTACATTACCAGCACCAATAAAGATGAATTTGATGTATGGAACCTGCAGAACGAGTATGTTGGTGTAGGTGATGCAAGTGTCCGTTTCTCCCAGATAGGTTCCGTTTCCAAGAGAGACTGGGGGATGGATATCTACAAGGAGAACCAGGAATACAGCATGGTCGTGGCATTTGGCTACCTTGGGCAGCAGAAACAGGCAGACAAGATTCTGGAGACCGAGGTTGAGAGGCTCAACTCTTCAGTACTTCCTGTAGGATTCAAGGCCAAACAGCAGCGTTGGCTATACAGTGCAATGGATGACCCCAAGAACATCTGGATGCTTCTGCTGGTAATAGCCATAATCTGTTTCATGTGTACGGTCCTCTTTGAATCGCT
>JAZRQU010000092.1:0-1451 GCA_045650045.1 Candidatus Egerieisoma sp.
GAAAAAGAATGTCTTGCCTCCGACCGTGATCTTGTCGATCTTCTCTCCGTTCAAGGTCACTGTGCCGTCATCAGCCACTTCCATTCCCGGCATCTTCTTCAGCAAGTCCTCCAGCATTGCATTCTCACCGACCCTGAATGACGAAGCGTTGAACTCGATCGTATCCTTCTTTACTGTGACAGGGTTGCCTATTGCCGATATGGTAGATGCCTCCAGGAACTCCGCATTCTCCTCCATCTTTATTATACCCAGATCGTATGCCTCCCAGTGCGCTTTGATGGTGTATGTCTTTTTATGAGGAGTGTATCCGATGATTTCTGCATTGAGTTCATATTTGCCCACAGGTACCTCCTTCAGAAGGACGTCTCCCTTGTCGTCAGATAATGCAAAATGTGTGATGGTTGTGTCTCCTGCAGGGATAAGATAGACGGATGCCCATGAAACAGGCTTGGATGTCTTCGAATCCTTGAGGGTAAGCTTGACGTTTGTGTTGGCATTGCGCTCGATCATGTCATAATTGAGCACCTGCGCGGAAAGGGTCTGCACAAGGAGGATTGTGCACATCAATAGGGAGATGTGTTTCATTAAGTTCGGTATGTTTAGTTGCGGCACACAATATGCATACTTTATGCCAGATGCGGTCCGCTGTTTCTATATTTATGACGAAATAAACCTGTAAAATACTATGAGACCTTTAAATTTGTTCTGTGATTTATGAAACGAATCTTAATAGCTTTATTATCCCTTTCTGCGTTATCATGTTTTGGGCAGGCCGGTGCTCAGCAGGTCGGTTTCCCGATAATAAGATATAATCCGGCAACCTATCTGTCGGACATAGATAGTGCTTTGGCAAATCCTGCCTCATTCGAATGCCTTTCTGCTGATTCGCTGCAGCTTTCCGGTGAAATCCAAGATATTCTGGAATACTTGTCTGGACAGGATGCATTTATCGTAAGCCTGAAAGCTGGTGACACAGAGATTGCGCCCCAATGGATTGGAATCAAGGACAGGGAACAAGGAAATCTCAAGTATCTGAATGTAGAAGAGGAACGGATCCGACACTCATTGGATATGGTGATTGAGGATCTGTATGGAACTCTTGAAGACTATATTGCAACCTGGCCGGAAGATCAGAAACATCTGTTTTATAATGATCCGCAGGGGTTGTATACATTTCCAAACAAGGGCTTTGCTACGGATGTGGTTGGATGGGGAAACAGTGAAAATCCCAAAAATCCCGTTAAGTTCAAGGCTGCAATTTCCTATCTGCGCACTACAAAACCGGAATGGAACGACGACACCTGGGCTGCCGATAGCACTGAAATTGTAAATTTTTCAGAATCAGTCACGGGAATAATAATCGAGTATCGCGAAGAAAAACCAAGGTTTGAAGGTCAAGATGCCAATCACTTTTCTAAATGGGTAAACGAAAGACTGACTTACCCGGATGA
>JAZRQU010000093.1:0-4695 GCA_045650045.1 Candidatus Egerieisoma sp.
CATTAGCACCATTGCCAACGAATATGTCAAATATTTTAAAATTTTCATCTTTCTATTTTTTAAAATTCCACATTAGTTTTTAGGCATATCACCAGGGTATGCAAACCATGGAATTGAGCACTGATAGTTTGGAGCATTACCTGAAATTGGTTTAAGAGCATCCAAAGAAGCCTTGTTCCACATATACTCAGAGTTGTAGCGAGGACGGATACGGTAGCAAGGAGAACCGTTGTTGTCAGCATGCCATGGACTCTTTCTGTACTCAACCTGAGCAGGTCCCAAGAAGAAACCCTTGTAAACTTTAGTAGGGTCTGAATCCATTTTCTGAGTTACAGTAGTTAGGTCATAACCGTCACCGAAAGTAGGAACCTCACCATTGAAGTCAATATCATAGTGATATTTTCTCATATCTGTCCATACCTCAATAGCACCGTAAGGATATAGAGATACAAATTTCTGAAGCATGATATGTGATAGCTCAAATTCAGCCTCTGTCATACCAGCAACATAAGGACCTGCAATATACTCAGCTGCCAACTGGTTGTAAGCTGCTTTAGTGACAACGTCGCCACCAGGATTTGCACCACCCTGTTTGTAAGTCATGTTACCGTCTTTATCCAAACCTGTCTCTTGTGGAGCACCAGGTGCCAAATGCATACCTGTAAACTCTACATCAAGCTCAACAGCTTTCTTGAATGCTGCAAGGGCAGAAGCCTTATCACCTTTTTTCCAATAAGTCTCAGCCAAGCAGAACTGCATCTCAGATGCTACCATTACAATAAGGTCTGCATCGTTTCTATACAACCATCTGCCATGTCCGTCATTAGCACTGTTTGAAGTATTTGCTGTTCTTGTACCCCAAAGGTTTGCTGCAGAACCGATAGGACCATTCCAACCAGTAAGTGCACCACCGTAGTAGATCCAAGACTTGATTGAGTCAATGTTGTCCATGTTCTGGTAGAATCTTGCATCAAGAGTACCAATCTTTGCAGTTACACGTGGGTCGAAGTGGCCAGGAGCTTTTGATGTATCAGCAACATACTGTTTCTCAGCCAACTCAAAAGGATATACTTTATCAAGGTTACCTTTGTCATCACGTTTGCCATCAATTCTCTCACCAGATGCCTCATCGTATTTAACAAGAGTACCGGTCATGATCTGAACTGCGAAATCTGACTGGATACGGTTGTCACCCATTGTTCCGTAATATGGTCCCCAACGGTTGTTGTACTCACCGAACTGAGCAGAAGCTCCGCCACCTGATTTAGCTACAGTTGCATTGTCGCTATTGGTAGTAAGGGCAAGATTTGCATGATAAATAAGGTCATCAGCATAATCAGCTAGGAAATTGGTTTTGTTGGTTAGAGAAGCAAGGTTTCTTACAATCACACCATGAGCAAATTTGATCCATTTCTCAGCGTCGCCACCGTAGAAAAGGTCTGCATCTTTAAGAGTGGTCATGCTGTAGTCAGTTACATCCTCCATCTCCAAAAGCTCAATAGCTTTCTCTGCCCACTCTCTGATCTGAGGATAAATCTCATCCTGATAATCATAGTTATGAGACAATAGACCAGGAACGAAAGCCTCTTTCATTGGAAGGTCACCATGAAGTTTTGTTAGGGCATCCCATGAACAAGCTTTAATGGCATAACCGATACCAGCAAGTCTCCAGTTCTCAGCCTCAAGAGCCTGGTTGATAAGGTTCTCAAGGTTCATACCATGAAGCCAGTAAGTTACACGCCACATCTCGGCTGGAGTATCAGAAGCTTTAGTGTAGTAGTGATTGGCAAAGTTAGTTCTTGCTGCACCGGAACCTCCAAACATCTGAGTCAAAAGGGCAGGTCCGTGTGTGTCCTGGTTTACACCATTTGCCAATGTTGCCAAAATACCAGCCAGATACAAGTCTGCATCTACCTGATCTGGAGCATCCACATTCTTATTTACATCCAACCAACTGTCGCAGCTTGTGAATGTAAATGACATAGATACCAATAATAGTATTGTTAGTAATTTTTTCATAATCATTTACTTTAATTTTTAGAATGTTAGGTTAACTCCAAATGAGTATCCTCTTGGGTTAGGAATACCCCAGTTATCGAAGCCCATACCACCTGCACCACCTAGAGCTGCTGAGCTACCGTTACCTACTGGATCAATACCTGAGTAATTGGTTAGGGTTACAAGGTCGTTTGCTTTAACCCATATATTTGCATTTGAAACAAAGTTCTTAGTTGCTTTTTTCAACCAGCTTGAAGGTACATTGTATGAAAGACGAACCTCTGATAGTCTCAAGAAGTTTACATCCTCCTCCAACCAATCCTCAAATCCACTGCTATATCCTGTTGATGATACCATGTCGTGGTTAACAGCAATAGTATTAACAGTTGGTTTAGAAGTATTCTGGAAACCATCTTTCAATACACCGTTGAAAACAACTGCACCAGCCTCACGTAGATGTACTGACTCCCAAGATGAACCTGTGCTCATCATATCGCGTTTTGTACCGTTAGCTACAGTAAAGCCCAATTTACCTGATGCAAGAGCTGACAAACGGAAGTTACCCAATGATAGTGTAGTTGTGATACCGAACTCCATATCTGGCTGACGGTCACCTACAACATTCCAAACTGAACCCACGATAGGAAGACCTGTTAGAGGATCAATCAAGATGTCGCCGTTGTCGTTTCTCTCATAAGTAAGACCGGTTAGAGTAGTTACAGGGTGTCCTTTTGCAACACCACCTCTCAAACCGTCAAGAATCCATGTATAAGCATCGTAGTACTCAGATACAGACTCAGGAAGAGATGTAATCTCAGAAGTTGAGTGTGAAAGGTTCAAACCCATATTCCAACGGAAACCGCTCTGTGAACGGATAATGTCACCGTCAATGTGGAAATCCCAACCGCGAGTTGTAAATGTACCTACGTTCATATCATTCAATACGAAACCGGTTGCATATGACAAACGCATATCTCTTACAAACTGGTCGTTACACTCTGTCCAGAAGTGAGTGAAATCTACGTTGATTCTGTCATTTGCGAAACGTCCCTCAAAACCAATCTCATATGAAGTTGTCATCTCAGGTTTCAATGAAAGGTTAGGACCTGTGTAACCGTATTTGAAACCGCCACCTGTGTTACCGGTTGCCTCAAGAGCAGGGTAGATAGCAAGAGGTCTTGCATCTTTACCTACCTGAGCAACAGCACCTCTTAGTTTCAAGTAAGAAATTGCTGAGTTACCCTGTAGGAATGGAAGCTCAGTCATAACGAATGAACCCTCAACTGCTGGGTAGAAGAATGAGTTGTTGTTAACAGGTAGAGTTGATGACCAGTCATTTCTTGCACGGAAAGTAACGAATGCCATGTTGTTGTAACCAACCTCTGCCTGAGCTGAAATTGCCTGAATCCTACGTTTTGTATTTCTGGTAGAAGTAACAATTGTTGCAGGGTCACAGTTAGCTAGACCATAGAAGTCTTTAACGATGAAGTCTGAAGCACCAGTTGAAATGTTGCTGGTACCGTTCTCCTGCTGGTGGTAACCAACCTGAGCACTGAAAGTGAATTTGCCCCACTCATTGTTGTAACCTGCAAGAACGTTCACAGTCTTGTCCAACCACTGGCTCTTTGTAAGGTTGTATGAACCTGAACCGTAAGAAGCTGAAGTAGGGTTTGCATAGAATGGGTGAATGTGGTACTCGTAATCAGCAATACCTGTATCCCAACCCATAGTTGCTCTTACAAAAGTATTTTTGGTTGGAGTAGCATTCAATGATACGTTAACCAACATACGGTCTGACTCATCGTAGTTTCTGTTTTTGTACAAAGCATACAATGGGTTCATAAGGTCTGTATCTGTATAGATCTCAGGGGTTCTCATTGCAATACTACCCTCAGCAAATACATTTGACATATCGTCTGTCAAAGGCCAACGTACTGCTTTTGGAAGAGGACCGCTAGTACCTTTGGTTGCTTTTGTATTGGTTGTAGAAGCATAAGACATGTTAGACTCAAAGCTCAACCATTTTGTGATTTCAGCTTTACCTGAAAGGGCAATGTTCAAACGGCTATAATCGGTAGTCTTTACAACACCTGTCTGCTCAAGGTAAGAAGCAGAACCACGAACAGTAACTTTATCAGAACCACCCTCTACTGAAATGTTGTGAGTCTGAGAGAAACCGGTCTGAAGAACTGCAGAAATGTTGTCATACAATTTTAGACCCTCAGCATAAGGAGAACCGAAACGGCTCTGGCTGTAGTAGTTGGTAGTACCATACATACCGTTTGCATATTTGGTCTGGATCTCTGGATAACCGTAAGCGCTGTCCCAACGGAATGAGTTGCTGTACGATACTTTACCCTGGCCTTTAGAACCTTTCTTGGTAGTGATGATGATAGCACCGTTAGAAGCATCTGAACCGTAAAGAGCAGCAGCTGCAGCACCTTTCAATACTGTCATTGACTCAATGTCCTCAGGGTTCAAGTCATTACCTCTAGAAGAGAAGTCCAACTCTCTTGAGTCAACAGCCTCTGATGCGAAACCACCCTGCTCTGCTTTAAATGTTGAGTTGTTCATAGGAACACCGTCAATAACGTAAAGTGGCTGGTTGCTACCTGAGATTGAAGTGATACTTCTCAATACAACAGTTGTAGAAGCACCTGGAGCACCACCTGTTGAAGTTACGGTCATACCTGCTAC
>JAZRQU010000094.1:0-62366 GCA_045650045.1 Candidatus Egerieisoma sp.
AAATCTCAGCGAATATCCATTAAAATGCATTAAAATTAAACAATAAGTCCATTACCGTAGGAGCAGGTAACGGACTCATTATGCGACAGATAGTGTTATATGTCGTTATTTATTGATTATCAATTACTTACCGATGCAAAACCTCCCAAATATATTCCCCAGTATCTCCTCAGTATTGATTTCTCCAACAATAGAACCTAAATGGTAAAGGGCCTCGCGTATATCCTGGGCCACCAGGTCGGTTGGTATGCCTGAGGCAAGGCCGTCTTCTACGCGGTCCAGGGCAATTTGGGCATCCATTAGGGCCTGATAGTGGCGGACATTGGTAACCAGGGTGCCGGATCCGGAGGCAGAATTTGAAAGTGTTCCCTGACTCTCAACAAGGGTGTTGCGCAAAGCATCCACATTCAGGCCTTTCTTGGCTGAAATTGGAAGCACTGCAATAGGAGAGAGGGTATCGGCAACACACAAATCTTTAATCTTCTCAACATAAACATCAACGTCAGATGGAGCAATCTCATCCATCTTGTTCAGAAGGATGATGAGTTGCTGTCGGGAAGAAATCTTTCCAACCAGATTATGCAAGCTGTCATCAATGTTCTCCGGGCGGGATGCGTCAAGGACAAGGATTACCACTGAGGCTGAGCGGAGTTTCTGGTAAGTGCGCTCAATTCCAATGATTTCTATGGTCTCTTTGGTCTCGCGGATGCCGGCGGTATCAATGAAACGGAAGGTGATGCCGCCAAGGTTCATGGTGTCTTCAATCACATCTCGGGTAGTGCCGTGAATATTTGAGACAATGGCCCTCTCTTCGCCAACCAAGGTGTTGAGCAAAGTACTTTTTCCAGTGTTTGTAGCACCTACAATGGCTACCGGAACACCGTTCTTGATCACATTTCCAAGGCTGAAACTCTCTATAAGTTGTGTAACGCGTGCAGAGACTGCCGAGAGCAACTGCGTAAGCTGACTGCGGTCTGCAAATTCCACGTCCTCCTCACTAAAGTCCAGTTCCAACTCCATGAGCGACACCAGGTTAAGCAAGTCGTCCCTCATCACTTTAAGTTCTGCCGAGAAACCTCCTTTCATCTGCTGCATGGCAATTCTATGGGCTGCCTCAGTCTCAGAAGAAATCAAATCTGCAACAGCTTCTGCCTGTGCCAGGTCAAGTTTGCCGTTAAGGAAAGCCCTCTTGGAGAACTCACCGGGCTCTGCCATCTTCATACCATGTTTCAACAGCAGCTTAAGAATCTCATGAACAATATATTGTGAGCCGTGGCAATAGATCTCTGCACTGTTCTCGCCAGTGTAGGAGTGAGGCCCGCGGAAAGTTACCACAAGACACTCATCTATAAGCCTTTCGCCATCCTTTATAGCTCCAAACTGCATCTTATAGGGTAGGGGAGCCTTCCCTCCAGCAGGGGTAAAAATCTTCCCCACAATCTCCGGAGTATCCTCACCGCTCAACCTTATAACAGCAATGGCACCCTGACCTTGAGGAGTAGAGAGCGCACAAATATTTGTATTCAAGTATTCCATTTTCTTCCCGATAAAGACCTTTATTCAACAATGAAATGAAGGTTAATGTTCATAAGAGGAGACTGCGTCGTCCTCAAAGTTGATATATCACTTTTTCAATAAGGTATAATATGATATATTATTTCTTCAAGAAACAAGTCTTGAGAACAATGCTGCTGCCCTCAATCTTGCAGTCAACGTGCTCTGGGTCATCAGTAAGGCGGATGCTCTTAACTTTAGTACCGCGTTTGATAACCATTGATGAGCCTTTCACCTTAAGGTCCTTGATAACTGTAACTGCATCGCCGTCAAAAAGTTCAGCGCCGTTGCTGTCTCTTGGAACTGAATCTGTTGCTGCAGCCTCCTCGCCCTCATGGAACTCGTGGGTACAGTCTGGGCAAACATAAAGTGATCCGTCGAAATAAGTAAACTCACTGCCGCATTTAGGGCATTTTGGTGTCTCGTTCATATAAATTATTTAAGTTTTAGTGCCACCACATTCTCTACATGGTGGGTATGTGGGAACATATCTACAGGGCGAACCGCTGTAATCTCATATTTCTCGCTCAAAATGGCCAAATCACGGGCCTGTGATGCCGGATTGCAGCTCACATAAACCATACGTTTAGGGGCAGCCTCAAGAAGCACTGCAGCCACATCCGGGTGGATACCAGCACGAGGCGGGTCAAGCACTACAATGTCGGGATGACCGTTCTCTTCAATGAATTTGCCTGTAAGCATATCCTTCATGTCACCTGCATAGAAGTGGGAATTGGTGATTCCGTTGTTGGCAGCATTTATCTTTGCATCATCAATTGCCTCCTGAACATACTCAATACCAACCACTTTCTTTGCTCTTCCGCTCAAGAACAGACCGATTGTACCAGTACCGGTATAAAGGTCATAAAGCACCTCATCACCCTTCAGATCAGCAAACTCCCTAACCACGCTGTACAGTCTGTAAGCCTGTTTGGAATTGGTCTGGTAGAACGATTTAGGGGAGATGCGGAACTTGATGTCCTCCATGGTATCGTAGATGCAGTCGTCTCCGTAATATTTGGTGCAAGGAAGGTCTCCAATGGAGTCGTTCTTCTTGCCGTTTATCACGTAATGAAGAGATGTAATCTGCGGGAATTTGGCAATAAGGGCATCCAATAGGGCAGTCCTCAACTCTGCATCCTCGTAGAAGAATACCATGATAAGCATCACATCACCGTTGGAAGCGGTGCGGACAACCATATTGCGCAAATAACCAACCTGCTCACGCAAGTCGAAGAAGCTCAATCCGTTCTCAATTGCATACTCGCGTACAAAGTTCCTTATGGCGTTAGAAGGCTCCGCCTGAAGGTGGCAATCCCTGATATCCAATACTTTATCAAAGAAACCGCTGATATGGAAACCAAGTCCAAGACGGTCTGTAGGGGTCAGAGCCTCCGGATCCTCGCCGGTAAGCAACCAACGGCGGTTTGAGAAGGTGAACTCCAGTTTGTTACGGTAGTTCTCAATCTCCTCAGAACCCAAAATTGGGGTAATCTCAGGCAACTGCAAGTGACCGATACGGGTCAACTGGTCTACAACCTGCTGCTGTTTGTATTTGAGCTGCAACTCATATGGAAGTGCCTGCCATTTGCAGCCGCCACAAACGCCATAATGCTGGCAGAACGGCTCAACACGCAATGGTGAAGGCTTTACCATATTCACAACAACGCCTTCCATATAACCGCTGCGTTTGCGTGTAAGTCTCACATCCACAACATCTCCAGGAATACACTGCGGTACAAAAAGCACTTTACCGTCTACACGTGCCAGAGCATTGCCCTCTGCAGCTACAGACTCAATCTCTACGTTGTAGAGAACTATTTTATCTTTTCTCTTCATTTTCTGGGTATAATTTGTGCAAAAATACTAAATTTGAAGGAATAGAAAAAATGGTGTAATATTCCCGACAGAATCCAGTAAAATGGGAAATGAGATTCTGTCGGGAATATTGCACCGGAGAAAATGGAAATATAATTTTTACACAATTTATATTATGTTAAATAGCAACACGCAGAGGAAACCTCTTCCAGAAAGATTGAGACCAACTACCCTTGAGGAATATGTTGGCCAGGAGCATCTTATTGGTCCTGATGCCATCTTGCGCAAAATGATTGACGCAGGTAACATCTCCTCATTTATCCTTTGGGGTCCTCCGGGTGTAGGCAAAACAACTTTGGCCCGTATCATTGCATCAAAACTCGACCGTCCTTTTTTCACCCTTTCTGCAATCAGTTCAGGTGTAAAGGATATCCGCGATGTAATTGAGAAATCAAAAAACACAACACTTTTCAGCACCGCTGCTCCAATCCTGTTCATTGATGAGATCCACCGCTTCAGCAAAAGCCAGCAGGACGCACTTCTTGGCGCTGTCGAAGACGGCACATTCACACTTATTGGCGCAACCACCGAAAATCCTTCATTTGAGGTAATCAGCCCGCTGCTTTCAAGGTGTCAGGTTTATGTGCTTAAGGAAATGAGCGTAGAAAACCTTGATACCCTTCTACAAAGAGCCTTAACTGAAGATGAGTACCTTAAAAAGCTGAAAATCACTGTAAAAGAGAAAGAACTGCTATTCCGATACAGCGGCGGTGACGCCCGAAAGCTGCTGAATATACTGGAGATAATCACATCAAGCTTCCCTCCTTTTGCGGAGATAACTATTGATAATCAGGTAGTTCAGGAACGCCTACAGGAAAACATAGCCCTTTACGACAAAAACGGTGAGCAGCATTATGATATAATCTCTGCATTCATAAAAAGCATCCGCGGATCGGATCCCAACGGTGCTGTTTACTGGCTTGCCCGAATGATAGCCGGAGGTGAAGATCCAATGTTCATAGCCAGAAGAATGCTCATTTCTGCGTCGGAAGACATAGGTCTGGCCAATCCCAATGCAATGCTTCTGGCGCAGGCAACAATAGATACAGTTCACCAGATAGGAATGCCTGAAGGACGTATTCCCCTATCTGAATGCGCCATTTACCTGGCCACCTCGCCAAAGAGCAACAGTGCCTATATGGCAATAAATGAAGCACTTGACCGTGTTCACAAGGAGGGTCCCCTACCCGTTCCGCTCCACCTTCGCAATGCCCCAACCAAACTTATGGCAGACCTGGGGTATGCCAAGGACTACAAATATGCCCACTCCTATGCAGGAAACTTTGTGGATCAGGAATTTCTTCCAAGCAAACTGTCGGGAACAAAATTCTATGAGCCTGGAGAAAACTCAAAGGAGGCCGAGATAAGAAAGAGGCTGAATGCAATGTGGAAAAAATACAATTACTGAACAAAAGGTGATAGAAACCTCCTCTCTGGAAACTCTATTTAGGACTTATGGACTTTACAAAACTGAATAAGGAGCAGCTAAAAGCGGCTACCTTCAACGGCAAGCACCTTCTTGTTCTGGCTGGAGCCGGAACCGGAAAGACCCGCACTATCATTGCGCGGGCAGTGCATCTTATATCGGTTGGTGTAAAGCCAGAAAGGATCAAAATCCTCTCATTTACAAAGAAATCTGCCCTTGAAATTGCCGAAAGGATAAAGATAGAGGGTATGGAATACCCAAGTGTGAAGGATATATCGGGAAGCACATTCCATTCATGGTGTATGGAGATTATACACCGTTATGGAAAACAGCTTGGGCTGGAGGATTTCGGATGTATAGATGAGGAGGACCGCAATGCAGCAATCAAATTGGCCATTGGTACGGTATACAACACCCCAAGCATCAAAGTTGCTGACACAAAGGTGAGTGACAAGGTTATATCCGAGATATATTCCTATGCCACCAACACCAGATGCAACCTCACAACTGCCATAAAGACAAGGCTTTTCCCACTGGAAAAAGGGCCTAAAGTTGAAAGTGCAGTTGAAGAGATAAGGTGTGCCATTGCCCCTGTAATCAAATGTTATCTCCAATACAAACAGAGCCGCAGATATATAGATTATGACGATATGCTGCTCACTGTAGCAACAGCTCTGCAGCAGGATGCCTCATTGAGGGAGAAAGTTTCTTCCCGATATGACCATATCCTTATAGATGAGATGCAGGACACCAACCCGCTGCAATGGATGCTCATAGATTCCTTCATGGCCAATTGCCACCTGTTCTGCGTGGGTGACGATGCCCAGAGCATTTATGCCTTCCGCGGGGCAGATTTCAACAGCATACATTCATTCAAAGAGAGGGTTCCGCAATCTCAAGTATACAAGCTTGAAACAAACTACCGCTCTACACAGGAGATTCTTGACATTTCAAACTGGCTGCTGGATAAATCTCCACTGAATTACGACAAAAAGCTTATAGCCCACAGAGGAACCGGCAAGAAACCCGTTATACGTTATGTACGCAGCGATTGGGAGGAGGCTGAGTTTGTTACCTCCAATATTGTAGACAATGTACGCTCCGGGGCCAAATACGGTTCACATATGATTCTTGCCCGCAGCGCCTTTGCGGCCCGCAAGGTTGAGGCTGCCTGTGTAAGCAAGAAGATTCCGTATGTGCTATATGGAGGCACATCACTAATGCGCTCGGCACATATCAGGGACGTGGTTGCCCCATTGAGGGTGGTATCCAACTGCAAGGATGAACTTGCCTGGGTAAGATTCCTTATGATGTGGCCCGGAATTGGAGAGGCTACGGCCAGTGCAATAATTGACAAATTGCTGCCTTGCGCCAACATGGAGCAATGCATTGATGTATTGCGTGAAAGCAAAATGAAAAACACTGAGGCTCCCCAACTGCTTCAGGACCTGCTCCTTTATACCACAAAGCCCCATAATGCCATAGATCTTGTGCTGTTCAGGCTCAAAAGCATGCTCAAGAAAAAATACGAGAACTGGGAGATGCGCAAGAGGGATTTCACAGCGCTCAAACTTGTGGCTTCACATTGCGCAGACATAACCACATTCATCAACGAATATATCCTCAATCCGGTTGCAGAACTGTCATTCACACTGCACATCAAAGAGGAAAAAGACCTGGTGGTAATATCTACAATCCACTCTGCAAAAGGACTGGAAGCCGAGACCTGCTACATATTGAATGTGGCTCCGGGCACCTTCCCTACAGACAAAGCCCAGACTAAGGAAGAGATTGAAGAGGAACGCCGATGCCTGTATGTGGCACTCACCAGGGCCAAGGAAACCCTGTACCTTCTCTCCCCTATCGGGAGCATTACCGGCTACGCCCAAAGCACCCGGAAACACCTCATTTCACCAGATCCAAGCTACTTCCTCAATGAACTCCCAGAGGAACTGGCCGAACATGTATCCCCAGAATCCCGCACCATCCACACCACAGAAAAGGAATCAGGCGGCAGCAGATGGTGGAATCCGTTTGGTGCGTTTGATTTTGAGTAGAAAGGTCTGATTATTCAATCACCCCCAACATCTTCAACAAATCAAGCTGAAGCTGCGCAAAATCGTCGCCCAACTCTACCGCCCGTTTATAGCATCTTACAGCTTCAGGTATATCAAGAGGCACATCACCGCCAAGTTTATACTTTTCAGCCAGAAAGTTAAGAGCATCAACATTGTCCATATCGGCTGCTTTCCGCACCCATTTCAGTCCCTCCTCATACTCTCCGTCGAGATAAAGGTCTTTACCTTTCTCCAGCAGAATTTGCGATGTAATATCCTCAACTTCATCCAATTTCAGCCACCCCCTCAAATCCCTCATCAATTTCTCCATCTGATCAGGAACATTGGAATCAATATTGTTCTTGGTTCCATAATTCATCAGGAATATGTTCTTCAAAGGGGCATCGTCCAATTTTACAAGCACAACCCTTTTTCCGGTAGCCTGGGCATAATTCAGCTCCTTCACAGTCCAGTCATTCTCAAAATCTATATCCAGATGGGCAGAAGAATGCATGAACAGCACCACCTCCGCATTATCAATTGCGGTACAAATTACAGATGCGAACTGGGCAGAACTCTCAATACCATCCAAATCAACCCAGCACTTCACACCCAATCTCTCCTCAATGCCTTTTACCAAGGGAAATACAACATCCTTGTTTGCACGTTTATAACTGATGAATATCCTTTCCATTTTTCTCCAATCTTACTTTTGAATGAGAACAACCTTTATCCACAGCCTTTCTATACAATTGCATAGCCTCATCCATATTTATCTTTACACCTTTTCCAAACTCATAGCACAATCCAAGCGCATACATCCCCTCTACACTCCCGTTATCAGCCGCCTTTCTATACCAATCAACAGCTTTCTCCATATTTACAGCTCCCAAACAGCCTTTCTCATGCATATATCCCATACCATAAGCCGCATCTGAATGCCCCCAAAGCGCAGCTTTCATATAGAATCTTTCCGCCTCAACTGGATCTTCATCAACACCCTTCCCATTCAGCCAGCAATACCCCAAAGCATACATAGCATCCACACTGCCCAAATCAGCAGCCCTGGAATACAAGTCAACCGCTTTACTGTATTCTCCAGAATGGAAAGCCCTTGCACCATCAATAGCCAATGTCTCAGCAGCATCCTCAACCTTCTCCTTCCCTTCTCCTTCTTCCTTCAATTTCAGCCATCCCGACAGGTCATTAAAAAGTTTCTCCATCTGCTCAGGAATATTGGAATCTATATTGTTTGTGCTTCCATAATTCATCAGGAATATATTCTTCAAAGGGGCATCATCCAATTTCACAAGCACCACCTTTTTATTGGACGCTTGGGCATAATTCAACTCCTTTATAGTCCAGTCTTTCTCAAAGTCAATACCCAAATGGGCTGAAGAATGCATGAACAGCACCACCTCTGCATTATCAATTGCAGTACAAATTTTGGAAGCAAACTGCTCACTGCTCTCAATACCGTCCAAATCCACCCAGCACTTCACTTTAAGGACCTTTTCTATCCTCCTGACAATTGGGAACACTCTTTCCTTATCTGCCCGCTTGTAGCTTATAAATATCCTTTCCACCATTTCAGTTCTTTAAGTTCTTTCTTGGCAAATTCATTACCTTGTTCTGCACTCTTAGACAACCACTTTCTGGCCTCGTCAATATTCTTTACAACACCCTCACTATCTTTATAACACATTCCCAGACAATATTGTGCACCATCATGCCCCTGTTCAGCGGCTTTTCTGTACCATTTTACCGCTTCTATATAATCCTTAGAAACTCCTTCTCCATTACTATAGCTATTACCTAGAGAAAACTGTGCACTGTCAAGTCCCTGTTCTGCAGCTTTTCTGTACCATTTTACTGCTTCTATATAATCCTCAGGAACTCCTATTCCATAATAATAGCAACTACCTAATCTATCCTGCGCATCAGCATTACCCTGTTCTGCGGCCTTCCTGTACCATTTTACTGCCTCTGCATAATCTTGTGAAACGCCCCAACCATTTTTATAAGACACACCAAGACTATACTGTGCTTGTGCATCACCCTGTTCTGCAGCCTTCATACACCATTTTACTGCTTCTGCATCATCTTGAGAAACGCCACAACCATCTGCATAACACCCACCAAGATTATACTGTGCTTGTGCATAACCCTGTTCTGCAGCCTTCCTGTACCATTTTACCGCCTCTGCATAATCTTGTGAAACGCCCCAACCATTTTCATAAAACACACCAAGATTACACTGTGCTTGTGCATCACCCTGTTCTGCAGCCTTCATATACCATTTTACTGCCTCTGGATAATCTTGTGAAACGCCCCAACCATTTTCATAACACACACCAAGATTATACTGTGCTTGTGCAAAACCCTGTTCTGCAGCCTTCCTGTACCATTTTACCGCCTCTGCATAATCTTGTGAAACGCCCCAACCATTTTCATAACACACACCAAGATTATACTGTGCTTGTGCATCACCCTGTTCTGCAGCCTTCATATACCATTTTACTGCTTCTGAATAATCTTGAGAAACGCCCAAACCATTATGATAACACCCACCAAGATTACACTGTGCTTGTGCAAAACCCTGTTCTGCAGCCTTCCTGTACCATTTTACCGCCTCTGCATAATCTTGTGAAACGCCCCAACCATCTGTATAAAACACACCAAGATTATACTGTGCTTGTGCATCACCCTGTTCTGCAGCCTTCCTGTACCATTTTACCGCCTCTGCATCATCTTGTGATACGCCTTGTCCTTTCTCATAACAATATCCTAGATTAAACTGGGCGTCGACACATCCCTGCTCAGCGGACTTGGTATACCATTTTACCGCCTCTGCATAATCTTGTGAAACGCCCCAACCATTTTCATAAAACAGACCAATATTATACTGTGCTCGTGCATAACCCTGTTCTGCAGCCTTCATATACCATTTTACTGCTTCTGAATAATCTTGAGAAACGCCTTTACCATCAGCATAACAGTATCCAAGTATGCACTGTCCCATTGCATCCCCCTGTTCTGCAGCCTTCTTGTACCATTTTACTGCCTCTGCATAATCTTTAGACACATCGTTCTTTCCGTAGTAGAAATCATCTCCCTTTCTGATCAATGCTCTTGAATCAAGTGTTTCAGTTGATGGAGGCTGAATGGTGCTGACAGGTACAGTCTTTATAGTATCAGAACATTTTTGTTTCCCGGTCCAGGAGGAGAGATTGTTTACCAGCTTGTCTACCTGCAGTTCATTGGTGATATCTATACAGTCTACCCTGCCGAATTTGAACAGGAACCACCCTTTCATAGTTGCTCCTTTCAAAAGCAGTGGAATTACTTTCTTGTCTGTATTTTTTGCATACATTACCTCATCTTTGGTCCACTGAGACTCCAAAGCCGCATCAGAGAGGGCAAACAGTATGTATGCTGAATTATCTATGGCAGTGATAATTTTTTCTTCAAACTCATCTCCAGATTCAATGCCATCAATATCAAACCATATATCCAGTGCAGGAATCCTTGATTTCAGCAATTCTATAAAAGAATTCACCTCATCAAAATTCCGTCGGGAATAGCTTATAAACAGATCGTGTTTCATTATGGGAAAAATTTCTCAAATTTAATGAATTACAAGTTATTTTCAAATATATGCAACTTTCCATAATGAAGTTTGTTAAGGATGAAATGAATCATTTTTAGCAAACAGTTGAGTCATTATGAAAAAGTTAGTAAACAAAGTAGCCCTTATAACCGGAGCATCCAACGGCATAGGTAAGGCAACAGCAGAGCGATTTGTAAAGGAAGGGGCAAAAGTCATCATTGCAGACCACAATATTGAAAGGGCAGAAAAACTGGCATCATCACTCAGGGACAACCAGTTCCATGCGCAGGCAGTAATGTTTGAGGCCTCTGATCTGAGACACGCCGCAAAGGCTGTAGACAAGGCACTGGAATTTTATGGCACCATAGACTGTGTTGTAAACAACGTAGGTGGAAGCGATCTCTCCAGGGATTTGGGAACAGGAGAGCTTGACATCAGGTATTTTGACGAGGTTATGCATACCAATCTGCGTAGCATGATAGCAATTGTGCAGTCTGCAATCCCTTACATGAAAGAGAAAAAAGAAGGCACAATCATAAATGTAGCCTCCATAGGGGGCATTTTAGGTGATTTCCGCGGCACACTGTACGGCATAAGCAAGGCCGGTGTAATCAACCTCACACGTTACATTGCAACACAATACGGCTGTTACGGAATCCGATGCAACGGAGTGGCTCCAGGACTGGTCCTCACCCCTGCCTCTATCGGGAACCTTACACCGGAGCAGAGGGAGACCTTTACACAATACAACTCTCTGCCATACTCCGGACAGCCCGAAGACATTGCCGGGATCATTGCCTTCCTGGCATCAGAAGATGCACGCTACATCAGCGGACAGACCATCATCGCCGACGGAGGAATGAGCTGCCATAACCCAACGGTAAAGCAACATTAATATACCAGACAAGAGGGTGATCCAGCCGGACCACCCTCTCCTGTCATTATCATGCTTTTTTCTTCACAATCTTGTATCCCCCAAGGACTGCCATGTACGGCAAATTCACAATTACTGCTTTATCCTTGAGCTTCTCTTTCTCAGGGATATCACTGAAAGGAACTATCAGATGATGCACCCTATGGGTGTTGTTCCTCACTGCACCATATCTCCAACCCTCAATTGTACGCTCGGCATTCCATCTGTATTTCTCCATACTCATGAGAGGAAGCAGAAGTTCATCGCTAAGGGCATTTTCAAACTCTTCAACTGTAACCTCCCTGTAGTCTTCTTCAACAGTTTTGGCAAATTTGTATCCCAACGCATTTGCGTATGTGACATATGCATCTATCTGATACCTGTTGGCCCATCTCATATTCTCCTCAAGCTTAATCCATGATGTTCTTGCCTGAGCCTTGAGCTCATCAACCTTTTTGCCACATCCGCTGATTATACTGTTATACAGATCATTAATGAATCCATTAGTCTCATACTCCTCATTTGCATAGCTTGCCAAATCATCCATAAGCATATTCTTGGATATACCTTTCTCCAACATGCCAAACACCTTCACATTACGGTATCTGCCGTTGTCCTTATGGATAATATCTCCCAAGTCTGTCTGTATCTCCTGACGGATAAGTACCCTGGTCTCACTCTCATATACCTCTGCCGGCAAGCTCATACCAAGAGCAATGCTCTCGTCTGGATCACTGACACAGATTGCAACTGTAAGGAGCTGGTTCTTGTCGGTTGCCCATTGCTTGAGTTCATCCCTGCATTCATTGCTGCATATATCCCCTTCCTGGTAGACTATCTCAATATCATCTACCTGCTCTTTAAGATTTGGATATTGTGCTGCAAAATGCTCCTTGAGGGTTTGGATATTGCTGTCAATCAAAGTTACTTTAGTACGGATCCGCTTCTGCTGAGGAAGATTCTCATCATAATACGGATAATGGCACACTCTCAATGCCTCCAACAGAAGAGCCTGCCCCATGCCGCAGAATCCTGCTATAACAAGATGGACATATTTGGAATCTTGTGGTTCTGCTTTTACAGAACTTATTGTAACAGGCTCATAATCCAATGTGTCATATGGAACCTCTTCTTCCAGAGAATAAACACTCCACAGCCTGCGTGCCCAGTTCTCGTTCAGATTGAACGGCCTGAAATAGATGTTGCTTGTATCAATCACTTTACCGTCCTTGCCGCTCATAATGTTGAACTTCTGGATAACGCTATAAGAAGACATCCTGTCAAACTGCGTGTATACGTTCAGCTGAGGTCCGTTGCCAATCTTGCCCTTGAGTGCGCTCACAACAAGTACACAATGGATATTCTTGGAATCCCTTCCGTAATCGCCCTCCTCTCCCAATATATACACTTCCTTAGCCTTGTCTATATTGAGCCTCTGTAGTTCTTCCTGTGATTCTATATTGCCAAAATAGATAAGCACATTATCTTCAACCTCCTTATCCAGACCAGCCTGAAGGTTATGGCGTACATCCTCACTGCTCTGGCTGCTCATTACAATGATCTTGGCATTGGGATCCTCCTTATAAAGCTCCCTGATAAGGCTCACTGTAACCTTAGTGTAACCAATGATAACATAATGGTCAGATATCTTTTTATAGTGCACCTTTCCATTACGCACCTTCTCAACCCTACGCTCAATGATATTGGAAATTGTAGAGATAAGGACACCTCCAAGAAGTATAGAGCCAAAAAGGCTTGCAATTATTGAAAAAACCCTATTGCCCAAACCGAGCTGCTCCGCCTGCACACCAGCATCGGAAAAAGTTGTATAGACTTTCCAAATCTGGTCTATCCACCTTCCTTTACCATTCAAAGGTTCCTTTATACCAAGATTGAAGTCTGCAACTATAGCCACAAGTGACAATATAATCAAGATGCCAAATATAATAACGGCAAGCAGACGTACCTGTCCTGAGATTCCTCCCGATATGGTTTTGTCTATAAACTGCTGAAGGGAAAATTTCCCTTTTCGGTAAGATGGCTGTTTCATGATATGCTATTCAAAATACAATGTTCCAAAATGGTCTGGCCTATGGAAATTAGGCTTCTCAATCTCAATTGGATGCCAGCTCAAGTAGTGCTTCTGAGGCATATTGTCTCCACATTTGTAGAAGTTTGCCTGAATCTTGCGTCCTTTAAGAGGTTTCACCTCTGAAAGTGAATAAAGCTTCACAGGAAGCGCAACAGTCAGTTTCCAGGTATAAGGTGCATTCCCGTTGTCTGCAAAAGTGCGGGTGCCGAATGCCTCTGTGCCCAATGAAGCCTCTCTGCGGATCTGACCCAAAACGTCATCAGCATATCTGGTGCGGTCTGTTCTCTGTGCTCCGCCTGCAAAAGTACCTTTGCCAATACAGTTCAACTCAAGGTTGTAGTACTCACCTCCCTCTCCAGGGATTGCAAAGAACTCAACGCAAGAATCTGTATAAGGCTTGCTGCCTGCATCCTCTCCAAACTCCGCCTTGATATCATTCTCGGTAACAAGATACTGGATATAGATCTCCTCAGCGGTGTATCCTATACGGAATTTTACGTCGGGATTATAATCACCGTTATATGAAGGCCAGTTGGCACATGCAATTGATGAATACTCCACATTCTTGGCATTGAAGGCATCCTCAATCTGGGCCGCTGTAGGCTGCTGGCTTTCAAAAGATAGTTCTTTTACAATAAGATCAACGTCTGTCATGTCCACTTGATTTTTTGCAGGGCCGTTACAGGATACGTAAATTCCTGCAACAGCTGCTGCTGTAACAGTTTTCTTAATCAGTCTTTTTATCATTTTGCTATGATTTATATTTCTGGCAAACTACAGAATAACCTTTCTTATGGCAACAAGTTTGGCAAGCAGCGCCTCAACATACTCAAGTTTAAGCATATTTGCTCCATCTGATTTTGCCACTGCAGGGTTTGGATGTGTCTCCATGAAAAGTCCGTCTGCACCAACTGCAATTGCCGCTTTTGCTATGGTCTCAATCATCTGAGGCTGTCCACCGGTAACGCCGCTGCTCTGGTTAGGCTGCTGGAGGCTGTGTGTAATGTCCATCACAACCGGATATCCGGTCTCCTGCATTTGAGGAATGCCACGGAAGTCTACAATAAGGTCTGAATATCCGAACTGTGTGCCTCGGTCTGTAAGAATGATATTGTTATTGCCGTGTGACGCAATCTTCTCAGCTGCAAACTTCATTGAAGCAGGTGCAAGGAACTGCCCTTTCTTTATGTTCACATACTTTCCTGTCTGTGCAGCAGCATCAAGAAGATCTGTCTGACGGCAAAGGAATGCCGGAATCTGAAGGATATCCACATCATAAGAAGCGGCAAGTTCTGCCTCGCAAGGATTATGGATATCAGTTACAATTGGCACCTGAAGCTCGTTTTTAATGTCTTTAAGTATCTGAAGACCTTCACGGTCTCCGATACCTGTAAATGATGATGCCTTTGAACGGTTGGCTTTGCGGTATGAGGCTTTGAATACCAAAGGTATCTGCAGTCTCTCGCAAATGCCTTTGAGTTCTCTGGCTATTTCATGCGTAATTTCCTCACCTTCAACCACGCAAGGACCAGCAAGCAAGAAAAAATTATCATTGTTGTACTCTTTGAGTAATGGTAAATTTATTTTATTCATTTCAAATTCTAAGGTTAGTCTACAAATTTAAGAAAAAAATCTAACTAATCTCCAAGATTTAATGAAATAACTGCCGTTACTGCATTTCCCTCCTACTCCTGCTGTATAATCCTTGCAGGATTGATTTTTACAATTGCAGAAACTTTCCAGAAGATTGTAATCCCCACAAGTACAGCCAGTACCATAAAGAGCGAGATCCAGAACACCGGACCGCAGTTGAAGAACTGCACATACATCATCCTCCAGAAGTGGAATATCACATACAGCAGCGGGAAAGCAACCATGGCACTTGAAACAAGCAAAATTGCATAAAGCCTTGTGAATTTCCACGCAATGTGTCTGCCCTGGGCACCGTTTACCTTCATAATGGCAACCTCCTTCACCCTCTTGGCGGTATCCATGCTTATGCTTGAATAGACTCCCAGCAAGGTAATAAGGATGCACACCAGGGCAAAGAACACAAACACTTTCCTCAAGCTGTATTCTATAACCTGTACCGCATAAATATCCTCCATCAATGTAGTTGAACGGTAATCTATGGTAGCAGGAAGCTCTTTACCCAGGATATCATCAACATATTTTCTAACCTTTCCGGCATCTCCAGGGGTACATTTGAGATAGCAGTGCCCTATATAATCTTTCTCCTTTCTTGGAACAAAAACAAACCCTGCACCATCCGAATCATATAAAGAATAGGTATAAGTCTCACACAAACCTTTTACAGTATAAGGACTGTTGCTCATGGAGAACACTTTTCCCACAACTTCTTCTCCGCAGTTCTGCTGGAACCTCCTGTCAACTATCACCTGGTCCGATGTTTCAAACATATCCCCCTGCTCAATATCTATGTTCATAAAACTGAAGAAATTGTCGGGAACAGTCAAAAGCAGCACATCAAACCATTTCTCATAATCATTCTCATCCCCTTCCCAAAAGATACGGGAATTTCCGGAGAAGCCTTCACATAAAGATCCGTCGGTAAGAAGCATCTCCTGTACAGATGAGTGTTTTGAGAACTTGTCAATCATCACCCGTTTCCACTCTTCATTTACAAATGAATAATTGAGGTTTACACTTACAATGGAACTTTTAGTATCTTTTGGAAGCTCAGAGAACATTATTCCCGAACTCTTTCTGCTCTGCATGTAAAGCCCCCCAACAAGACCCAGGAATATCCAGCAAATGAATATCTGCCACCAGAGCATAATGTTCCTCCCGACAACTTTATTTGAAACAACTTTCCTCCTGATGCCGGTATAGACCGATATCTTATAGAGTCTGATTGTTACAACCAGGCAAATCAATGCACAAACGCCCAACAGCATTGCAGTATATTGCAGGGCATGCATAACCAGAATCCGTTTGCTTACAAGGAAATTCAATTCAATAATATCTATTGAAAGGCTCAATGATCCGCCAATGATCTCTATGATTGAGAGCATTAAAAGGCAAGAGACAAGCACAACTATGGCAGCCTGCACATACAGTTGCCTGAACAGATGCCAGAACTCCCCTCCGTACACTTTTCTTAGGGAGAACTCCTTTGTTTTGTTATAAAATACGGAGACAAGGAAATTGAAGAAGTTCAACAATGATATTGAGAGGATCAATATTCCTATTGCTCCGGTAATGAATGCAATAAGATAAAATGATTCTCGTATGCCAAGAGGTGTTGCATCAACAATGGCATCCATCCCTAACGTTTTGTAGGAATAGTCATTTTTAAGCAACCATTCCCTAAGATCTTTACCGCTGAATCCCTCATTCAAAAGCACATAAGTATTTGTACCGGTTGTGTTCTCTATTGCAGAAGGGTTCCGTTTTACATAATTGATTACACCTTCTGAATCATTGAGCCTCAGGATATCCAATGAATTCATAAAATTGAGGGAGTTGTTTCCGGGAAAATCCCTCATCACCGCAGCCACTGTATAGGATATGCCACCGTTTTTTGGGGTAGATTTTGGAGAAGACCATATCCTGTGGGTCAATACCAGATTCTTTCCAAGAGCGTCTGGAGAGCTTCCAAAAATCCTTGTTGCTGCAGATTCTGAGATTACAATGGAATTTTGCATATTTACAGCACTCTCCCATGTACCGGCAATAATTTCAGGGGTGAACACATCCAGAAACTCCCCATCGGTCTCAATTGACTGCAACGTATAAGGCAAAACAAGATTCTCAGACACGGAACAATTGAAAGTCATCTCCCTTGGATAGGCAATGGGAACAATACTCCTGAGCTGAGGAATGTTCATGCTCCTCAATTCATCAACCATTGCGGTACAAGTGCCGGCAAAACTGCTCATACCATCTTTGCTTACCATACGGACATGTGCAATTCTCTCCTTATTTGGGAAGCACTCATCAACAGAAAGCACATAACGTGTACAATAAAGGCATATTGTAAAGCACAACACCCCAACGGCCAGGCCAAGAATGCAAATGAGATTCTGTACCTTGTACTTGGCCAGGTTCCTTAAAGCTAATGTCAGATAATGTAAAAACATGGATTATTTGATTTTCAAATTTAACTATAAATGCCAATTATTCACCCAACCCATAAGGCCAAATGCATGCCAAAAGCACACCCCACTCATTATCTGCAAGATACAGAAACAGACAAAACCAAAACAATGTGCACAAACAAACACACTATGTGCGCAAACGCACATTTTTAACCGCAACAATACATTATCTTTGCACAAAGGAAACCAAAGGGAAATATGGAAAATTTAGGAAAGGTACTGATAGTTGACGACAACGAGGATGTCCTCTTTGCCCTCAATCTGCTTCTGGAGCCATACGCAGAAAAAATTCGAGTAGCCAAAACCCCGGAGAAGATAGATTTCTTCATGAAAGAGTATCTTCCCGACATCATCCTCCTCGACATGAACTTCCGCAAGGATGCCATCAGCGGCCAGGAGGGGTTTGAATGGCTGGAAAAAATCCTCAAGACAGACAAGGATGCCGTGGTTATCCTCATGACAGCATACTCAGATACCGAGAAGGCTGTGAGAGCCATCAAATCGGGAGCAACCGATTTCATCACAAAACCTTGGGAGAATGAAAAACTGCTGGCAACACTTTCGTCGGGAATAAAATTGAGGAGGAGCAGGAAAGAGGTGGATACACTGGAGGAGCAGGTTGCTGTGCTGGCAAACGGAAAAACTCCCCTCCCCCAGATAATTGGGGAATCGGAGGCCATTTGCAGGATATTCTCCACTGCAGAAAAATTGGGCAGCACAGATGCCAACGTACTCCTGTTGGGAGAAAACGGCACCGGAAAAGACCTCATAGCCCAGCTGCTGCACAGGAATTCCCTCCGCAACAACAGGCCTTTTGTACATATAGACCTTGGAAGCATCCCCGAGCAACTCTTTGAGAGTGAACTCTTCGGCTACGAAAAAGGGGCATTTACAGATGCCAAGAAGGCAAAACCGGGAAGGATGGAAATTGCCAACAAGGGGACACTGTTCCTCAATGAGATAGGCAACCTCCCACTCCAGGCCCAGGCAAAACTCCTTACCGCCCTGGAATCCAAACGGATAACCCGCTTGGGCGGCACATCCCCAATTGAAATAGATGTAAGGGTAATCTGTGCCACAAACGCAGATCTCCCCGCAATGGTGGAGAACGGCACTTTCAGGGAAGACCTCTTCTACAGGATAAACACCATTGAACTCAACATCCCCCCTCTGAGGGAAAGGGGTAACGACATCATCCTCCTGGCAGAGCATTTTACAGAGAAATACTCCCACAAATACGGGAAAAAGGTACCCCGCATCACCCGCGAGGCAAAAGAGCATCTGCTCAAATACACTTGGCCGGGCAACGTAAGGGAACTGCAGCACATTATTGAGAGGGCAGTGATTCTTGGCAATGGTCTCTCCCTTCATCCCGACGACCTTGCTCTGAAACCATCACAGCGCAGCAAAGGGAAAGAGCCAGCAAACCTTAACCTTAAAGAACTTGAACAGCAGGCAATTGACCGTGCAATGGAGCTCAGCGACGGCAACATGAACAGGGCCGCCGAACTGCTTGGAATAACCAGGTATGCACTCTACAGGAAACTCAAATAAGTAAATTGCAATGAAAAGATACTCCACAACCGTAATCGCGCACATCTGTGCCATAGTACTCCTTTCGGCCGCCGCATTCTTTGCCTTCAGCCACAGGATGCCGTTTACAGGAATCCTCCTGGCTCTGTTCATTGCAGGATTCGGAATCAATCTCTACAGGCTGCAGATGATACAGCTGCGCCTTATGAAGCAACTCTCCCAGAACATCCGCTGCGGAGATACAGCCCTGAGTTTCAGGAGCAAATACAGGAATGCACAACTGGAAGAACTCACAGATGAGTTGAGGGAGGCCATGAGGATGTACAAAAAACGGACAATGGAAGCCAACGAAATAGAATCGTGGCAAAAACTCATAAGGGTAATGGGACATGAAATAATGAACTCCATTACCCCCATCATCTCCCTCTCGGAAACACTGAGCACCAGAGAGGTGGAATACAGCCGGATGCAGCAGGGAATGCAGGTAATCCACAAACGGAGCAAGGGGCTTCTGGAATTTGTGGAAAACTACCGCAGCATAACCAGAATTCCAGCCCCCGTAAAGGAAAAAGTAACCCTGGCAGAACTGTTCAACGGCATTGCAGAACTTATCCCCAATGATTACATCAGTTTTGCACAACCTGCTCCACAAATATCCATAAAAGCAGACCGCACCCAAATAGAGCAGGTACTGATAAACATCATAAAAAATGCCATTGAAGCATGTGCAGAAGTACCCTCTCCGCAGATACAGGTAAAATCATCCGTATCTGAAACAGGAACAGTATCCATAACCGTCTCAGACAACGGTCCCGGCATACTCCCCAATGTACTCGACAAAATATTCATCCCGTTTTTCACCACCAAGGAAAACGGCAGCGGCATAGGTCTGAGCCTTTGCAAACAGATCATGCACCTGCACGGGGGCAACATCACCGCCCGCTCCACCCCGGAACAGGGCTCTCAGTTCACCCTCATTTTCAACTGACCGGGTATTGTATGTTTCAGCCAACATAGCCAAACTTTGTGGCGAGGAAGCCCTATCCTAAGCCCAGAACCACCAGCTGATATAACTGCACATTATGTGTAACCTTTTTTCTTTTTTTAAAAATTGCTACCCTGACTTTACAGTATGGAGCAGACCTTTATACTGTATCGAAGCTGCTAGGTCACAGTAATATCCGCACCACGCAGATTTATGCGAAGATCGTGGATGAGAGTAAGAGAAGGGCTGTGAATCTTATACCTAATATATAATAGTAAAGCCACCGTGATGAACGGTGGCTAAACATTGGGCTCGGAACCATATCAATGATAAGGGTTATCATCCCTTCTACGAAATCCCATGATGCTTTTTATGAGATGCATCTTGTTGCATCTGTCTTGAATTTATACATTCCCGTCTGATACGAAAGGCGTCCTAAAGCAATCCATTTATTGTATCCTTTGCTCTCGGCCCAAGAGGAACAAGTTCTCTGAATTATCATTGGTGACAGATGCACTTTGGGAACAGTCTTCCAATCCGCATCCGAAATCAATGCATTTGCTGCAAATTGATTAGCTGCCTTTTCACGAGGACTCTCATGATCATAATCGTCAATATCAATATTAAAGTCATCATAATCACGATTTTTGACATGTCCCAATTCATGCATCACTGAGAAGGCGAGATTATCGATTTTGTCATATCTCATTGTCACTATTATGCATGGATGTCCATCATATTCAAAGGAATATCCGTCAATTGATGCTCCTTGCACCTTTGATACTACACCGAATAAAATACCATACTCAGCAAAAGTCTCCTCTAGTCGATTGATAGTATTTTCATTCTCGTGAAGAATAGCCGAAATTTTTGGAATCAATTCATCTACACGACCCTCATCATAAGCTGTTTCCAGCACGTTCGAATAAGCATACTGCTTAGCCAGCAATAGCCAGGTCATAATTTTAATAGGGTCCTTACCAACTTTACCTGACTTCTTGAATAGACCTTGAGTCTGCAATTGGAGCCTTTCTGGCTCAGGAAGTTTAAAAACATTCTTCAGGAACTCCACTGTCTCCGAACAATATGCATGTACTTTGCCCAAACGATCCTCCAATGTTCTTACATCAAAATATCGTGAATACTCTTGCAAAATATTATACGCAGCCATCTCAGCAATTTGCCTTTCGGCATTCTGCTGAGTATCATACTCAAAGCCGATCTGCAGGTTCACCCAATCTATTGATGGGATTCCCAATACTTCTTCCAGTTTGTCTGCCACTGGTTTCGTAATAGAACGTTTCCCTTTAATGATTTCGCTAAGATGTGATGGCTGCATTGAAATCATCTTTGCAAAATCTTTCTGAGAAATACCACGTTCTATGAGCTCCTCTTTTAGGATGCTGCCCGGATGGATTGCCATCAAGGCGGGGGCTTCATTTCTTGTTGCCATAGTGGTCGTTATTTAATTCTATAATTGTAATTTCAATACCATCCTCCAACTCACGGAATAAAAGTCTCTCAACTCGGCCATTCAACACCCGAACTGAACTAAGATTTAGGTTATTCGCCAATTTCTCATAATGCAGGAAACTATACGACTTCAAACCATTTGTGTCGGCCACATTAAGCATAACCTTGTACACACGTGCCAACCCCTCCATAAACTTCCTATCCTTGGAGTACTTCTTATACTTACTATTCTTGCCGGTCCGAATCAGTTCGTCCAGGTCTTTATCCGATATATTAACCTTCATACATCATACCGTCGAATTTTATTGACTGTGCAAATATAACAAAAATTCCACAATTTGGGAATTTTCATCATAAAATTTGCATATATTTGCACTCCAAATTACAAAACCATGAAACAGAAGAAACTCAGAATCACACAAGAAGACTTCATCCTTGCAAACCGCAAGGCTGCGAGGATGGAGGAGATTGAGAGACATGGACGGCAGGTCCAGTCTAGAAGGATGGTTCATAAGTCGAAGAAGACTTACGACAGAAACAGACTCAAGAGAGCTGTCATCAAGAGCGATGACGGCTCTTTATTTTTATAAGAATCCATGTGGATCCCCTTAACATTATGGCAAAATCCAAATGTGTCATTGACGGAACAGGACACGACAGTGAAATGTGCAGGACTGTAGCCGCAAGAACGGTATACGCCTGGCGACAGAGACCGGAGACGTAATTGGAGAGCGCTCTCAGGCAACTCAATTTTGGCGGAGTTGCCATGATTGGTGGCATCAACAACCTTGAAGGCGTAGAAAAACTGAAAAACTGGAACAGAAACAAATAAAAAGGAAAATAAACCTTTGAAAACCGTGACCGCCCGTGGTCTCGTGAACGGGAGGGGCCCAAAACGCAGATTTGGGAGGTATTAAGTTTTCAAAGGTTTATTTTCCTTTATAATTATTATGGAAGCAGTTCTAAAGTATTGTACACCAGTTGTGCTTGTCCTCAATCTCACCGTACTGGATACCAGTAAGGGTCTCATATAGTTTGCGGCTCTTAGGACCACACTCGTCGCTATATGCGTAAGAAGCGGTAACATTCTCTGCTGCAAGGGTCTCCTTGTCTTCAACAAGTTTTACAGGGGTAATTACCACGGCAGTACCGCACTGGCCTACCTCCTCAAATGTTGGAAGTTCATCTACCGGGATATCCCTGCGCTCAACCTCCATACCCAAATCCTCTGCTACCTGCCTCAATGATTTGTTGGTAATGGAAGGGAGAACTGTTTTTGCACATGGAGTAACATATTTGTTCCCTTTAATGCCAAAGAAGTTTGCAGATGAGAACTCGTCAATGTTCTTTGTCTCAGGATTCAAGAACAATACATCCTTATAGCCCTGTTTTACAGCAACTCCGGTTGCGTACATAGCACATGCGTAGTTTCCGCCAACCTTGAACGAACCACTTCCGTTAGGTGCTGCACGGTCATAATCCCTTGCAATAACGGTCTTTATAGGATCAAGCACCTTGCCTGCGTATGAACCTACAGGGAGGGTGATTACCATAAAGAGGATACCGTCCTGCTGGGGAACAAGGTTGATTGAAGGGATTGTAGTGATAAGTATCGGACGGATATACAAGGATGCCCTCAATTCGTAAGGAGGCAAGAAATCCAGGTTCTCCTGAACCGCCTGCTTGCACATTTTAACGAAGAGTTCCTCTGAAGGACAAGGGATGCCAAGGAACCCCGCAGAACTCTGCAATCTCTTTGCGTTCTCGTCCGGGCGGAAGATTCTCACCTTGCCGTCAACTCCCCTGAAGGCTTTAAGCCCCTCAAAGCATGACATTCCGTAATGCAATGATGGCGAGAATACTGTAAGGTTCAAAGTATCAACACTCTGGCTCTCTATAGGGCCCCATTTGCCGTCTTTATACAGACAGGTAAGTACTGTATTGGTTTTTGAATATGAGAATGACAATTTTGTCCAATCTTTCTTTTCCATAACATTTTCCTTTTAAAATTAATTGTTCTCCGGGCGCAACGATCTTACAGTTGCACCAGCCTGCCACATCTCGCTTTCACGCATCTCTTTCAATTCTGCTTCAAGTTTTACCCTGTAATCAGGCTTGCTGTTAGAGTCAATTGAAATCTGGGCCTCGTTACCGCATTTAACCTCATTGTAAAGTTCTGTAAATACAGGTTTGGTTGCATCACGGAATTTCTTCCACCAGTCAAGTGCACCTCTCTGGGCGGTAGTTGAGCAGTTGGCATACATCCAGTCCATACCGTTCTCTGCTATCAGCGGCATAAGACTTTGTGAAAGCTCCTCAACTGTCTCGTTGAATGCCTCTGAAGGGGTGTGTCCGTTCTCCCTCAAAGTCTCGTACTGAGCCGCAAACAATCCCTGGATAGCACCCATCAATGATCCGCGCTCACCGGTAAGGTCTGAATATACCTCACGTTTGAAAGTGGTCTCAAACAAGTAGCCGCTTCCAATGCCAACGCCAAGGGCAATAACCCTGTCATAAGCCTTTCCGGTAGCATCCTGATAAATTGCATAAGAAGAGTTCAATCCCCGGCCCTCAAGGAAAAGGCGTCTCAATGAAGTACCTGAGCCTTTAGGAGCAACAAGGATAACATCCACATCAGCTGGAGGAACAATGCCAGTACGGTCATTGTAGGTGATGCCAAAGCCGTGTGAGAAATAAAGGGCCTTGCCTGGAGTAAGGTGTTTCTTTACTGTAGGCCATACAGCAATCTGACCGGCATCTGAAAGAAGGTATTCAATGATTGTTGCCTTCTGGCATGCCTCCTCAATCTCAAACAAAGTCTCTCCCGGTACCCAGCCGTCGGCAACAGCCTTGTCCCAAGTCTTGGATCCTTTTCTCTGTCCTACAATCACTTTAATGCCGTTATCTTTAAGGTTCAATGCCTGTCCAGGTCCCTGAACGCCATATCCAATTACTGCTACTGTCTCACCAGACAATACTTCCTGTGCTTTCTCCAACGGGAACTCTGCGCGGGTAACTACCTGCTCTTCAACGCCTCCAAAATTCAATTTTGCCATATCTGTGTATTTTTTAAGTTTTTCAAATCTTATTTATATATCTGCCAATTACACTGTGTAATAGGCTCTCTTAATCTCAACTATATTGCTTATCTGGTTTACAAGCCTCTCAATCACATCCTTGCGCTCGCTCAGGCAGGTAATCCTGTAAGCCCCCTGCTCCGGTGCTGTCCTGTTATACTCAAAGGTCTCAACCTGAATCCTTTTCTGCAAGTACAATGTTGCTATCCTGTTCATTACGTCAAGCCTGTCCTTGCCCTCCGCCATTACTGTATATTTTTCCATAGTGTATATTCTAAAAAGTGTTATTCAAAAATTATGTCATCAAGTGTTTTTCCTGCAGGAATCATCGGGAAGACATTTTCCTGCTCTGTCATTGCCGCCTCAAGGAAGAAAGGTCCTTCATGTTCCATCATCATCCCCACAGCTTCCTCAAGTTCCTCCCTGTTGCTCACCTTGGCATATCTTATGCCGTATGCCGATGCCAGAACTCCAAAATCTGGGTTTGCCAGGTAGGTGAAGGAGTATCTTCTGTCAAAGAAAAGTTCCTGCCACTGCCTTACCATTCCCAAATATGAGTTATTCAAAAGAACTATCTTAACCGGAACCTTGCTCTGGAGAATTGTTCCCAACTCCTGAATGTTCATCTGCAGGCCGCCGTCTCCGGTAAAGAGGACCACATCCTTGTCGGGATTACCAACCTGTGCCCCTATTGCTGCAGGGAGTCCGAATCCCATTGTTCCAAGGCCTCCGGATGTAACCCAGCATCTGTAGCCGTCCAATTTGGAATATCTTGCTGCAAACATCTGGTTCTGCCCCACATCGGTAACAACTACCTTCTTCTTGCTGCCGGCTTTGGTAACTGCATCCACCACCTGCGCCATTGTCAATGAACTTGAATTGAGTTGCGGATCCTTCACCATTGTCTGTTCATGATCCCTTTTATCTTTATAAAGTCCAAACCACTCATCCCTCTGCCTGAACTCAAGTTTCTGATACAGCCCCTCCAGGAATACCCTTGCATCGCTCTCAACCGCCAGATGGCACTTCACATTCTTGTCAAACTCCGATACATCAATATCCACATGGATAATCTTTGCTTTAGGGGCGTATCCATTAACCTCACCTGTAACCCTGTCTGAGAACCTCATTCCAATTGCCAGAATCACATCTGCATTCTGGGTCATCACATTAGGCCCCACATTTCCATGCATTCCCACCATTCCAACATATTCAGGATCTGTCTGGTCCATGGCCCCCATTCCCATCAGGGTAACCGCTACCGGAATATTTCCCCTGTCTGCACAATCCTGCAAAATCCTGTTTCCTCCCGACAGTATCACTCCATGTCCCGCAATTATCAGAGGCCTCTTTGCATTGTTGAGGTCATTTGCAGCCTCCTCAATCTTCTCTGCCAATGTGCAGGTAACCTCAACCCCTTCATGCTCCAGCAACTTAAGTGCAGCCTCCTTGTCATATGAGTAATCCATCATCTCCACCTGGGCATTTCTGGTAAGGCTTATAAGAACCGGCCCCGGTCTGCCGCTCTGTGCAATGTGGAATGCCTGGGCAATTACTGTTGGAATCTCTGCCGCCTTTGAAATCTGGTAACTCCATTTGGTAATTGGGATTGTGATTCCAATCATATCAGCCTCCTGGAAGAAGTTTGTACCAAGTTTGTCGGCATTTACCTGAGCTGTGATGCATACAAGCGGTGTTGAATCCATCATTGCATCTGCAATTCCCGTTACAAAGTTTGTTGCTCCCGGGCCTGCTGTTGCCATACACACACCAACTTTGCCTGTACTCCTTGAATATCCTTCCGCTGCGTGTACCGCCCCCTGCTCATGCCTTACAAGAATATGGTTCAGTCTGTCTGTATAATCGTACAACCTGTCATAAACCGGCATTATCGTTCCCCCCGGATATCCGAATATCGTATCAACTCCCTCATCCAAAAATGCATTCATCAGAGCATCCGCCCCCGTCATTCTTCTCGTTTCCATAGTGTTCTTTCCAAATTACTCTATAACTCTTACTCCACCTATATCTGCACTTCCTGCCAATGATGCATATGCCTTAAGTGCCTTGCTTACTTTTCTGTCCCTTGCTTTAGGTTTGTAACCTGTTCCTGATTCAAGTTTCTCTTTTCGCTGTTTAAACTCCTCATCGGTGAGTTCCACATTTATACTCCTGCTGGGAATATTGATAATTACCGTATCTCCATCCTCCAAAAATGCTATTGGTCCTCTGCTGGCCGCCTCCGGAGAGATATGTCCAATTGAAAGGCCGCTTGTTCCACCGGAGAACCTTCCGTCGGTAATGAGGGCGCAATCCTTGTCGAGCTTCATGCTCTTTAGGAAAGAGGTTGGATAAAGCATCTCCTGCATTCCCGGACCACCCTTAGGCCCCTCATATCTGATCACCACCACATCCCCTTTCTTCACTTTTCCCCCTAAAATTCCGTTTACTGCATCCTCCTGGCTCTCAAACACTACCGCTGTACCTTTGAACTTCAAGATATTTTCAGCCACACCGGCTGTCTTTACTATACATCCTTTTGGTGCTATATTTCCGTAAAGTACTGCAAGGCCGCCATCTTTTGAGTATGCATTTGCTATATTTCTTATACAACCGTTCTCTCTGTCTGTATCAAGCTCCTTGTAAACACTTTCATTCTCCCCCAATTTCACTGTCCTTACTCCACAAGGGGCAGACCTGTAAAGGTTCTCATTATCTGCCTCAAGTGCCGCCTGCAAACTTGGATAATCAACCCTTGCCACATCAGTCTTCAGTATTCCACCTTTGGCAAGTTCCCTCATGATTCCCATAATGCCTCCTGCCCTGTTCACATCCTGAATATGGTAACTGCTGTTGGGTGCAACCTTACAAAGTACCGGAACCTCTTTAGAAAGACGGTCAATATCTTTCATTGTAAAGTCTACACCTGCCTCATGGGCAATTGCAAGAAGATGCAATACTGTATTTGTAGAACCTCCCATTGCAATATCAAGTTTCATTGCATTCTCAAAAGCATCTTTAGTTGCTATTGATCTTGGGAGAACACTTTCATTATTGTTGAAATAATACTCATTTGCCAATTTCACCACAAGCTCTGCCCCTTTCCTGAACAGTTCCTTTCTGTTGGCGTGAGTGGCAAGCACTGTACCGTTACCCACCTGTGCCAAACCCAAAGCCTCGGTAAGGCAATTCATGGAGTTTGCTGTAAACATTCCCGAGCAGCATCCGCAAGTAGGGCAACCAAACTCCTCATACTCCTTCAAATCCTCATCAGAAACCTCCGGAGCGGCACCTTTTACCATAATGTCAACCAAATCACAATCCGCACCTTTAACTTTTCCTGCCTCCATTGGTCCTCCCGACACAAATACAGCAGGAATATTCAATCTCATGGCCGCCATAAGCATACCGGGTGTAATTTTGTCACAATTTGAAATGCATATCATTGCATCTGCACAATGGGCATTGCACATATATTCAACGCTATCTGCAATAATCTCTCTTGAAGGCAGCGAATAAAGCATTCCGTCATGCCCCATTGCAATACCGTCATCAATTGCTATGGTATTGAACTCAGCTGCAAAACATCCTGCTCTTTCTATCTCATTCTTAACGAATTGGCCAATCTCATGAAGATGCACATGCCCTGGCACAAACTGGGTAAACGAATTCACTACTGCAATCACAGGCTTTCCAAACTGCTCCCTCTTCATGCCGTTTGCTCTCCAGAGTGCCCTTGCACCCGCCATTTTCCTTCCTTCTAAAGTTTTATTGCTTCTGAGTTCCATTTTGCTTACAAATTATAACCAAATGAAAAAACCTGCTTAACGGTCAAATCCATTAAGCAGGTTTTTAATTTATTACTTAAAGGATTTTACAGCATTATGGAATAATAATGGCACAAAGCATAATAATAGAAATAGAGTGCAAAATGCTCTCCATCATGCTAATTCGCCCTATTATAATGCCGTTATGCAATTTGTTATTCATAAAAGTGTAAAATCTGTGGTTTCAATTACAACGAAACAAAGCTATAAAACTTTTCAATACGTTGTACTCGTTAATTCAAAAAAATTTCTAAAAAAGTTACAATTTGTTACATACTGCGGATAAAGATGGTCCAAAGTTCAGCTTTAAGGTCCTCCCATGTCTTTGCAGTAGTTGATGCCCACTTCTGAGTGTATTTATTCAAAACATCAGCAGCCTCCTCAGCTTTACCGGCTTTCACAAGCTCTGCAACCTCTTTCTCCACTACAGGATTCTCCTGCATCATCTGTTTCTCAAAATAGGCTACCTTAGGCTCCAAAAGGCCTCTTGTCTTATGCCAGTCAATTGTAGAGATTCTGTTAGTCTCCCTGAAAGACCAAATAGCAGCATCTGTACGGTATCTGTGCTGGCCGCAAACATCAAACTCATTAGGAAGCTGTGTAGAACCTGCATAAATAGGAATACGCGGGCTCTGGGCTGGATTGTCAAATGAGAAGTAAGCTACACCGCCAACCTCATCAGGCAACCAGTCGCGGCACTGCATAATGTGTGAATAAGAGCACTGGATAACTGCAATGGTCCTTGTCTTCTCTGTAACACCCGGTTTGATGGTATTCAAAAGGGTTCTCATATCACCTGTCATGAAAGTAGATACAGGGCAAGCAATCTCCTTGTAATACTCGGTCTCACCTTTCTCGTTCTTCCTCTTTCTCTCAACCTCTACATAGAAATCCTTAACCTGGTCAAACTCTGTACCCTCATAAGTCTCCCTGTAGAAAGCAAACATCTGCTCAGGAGAAACTTTCTTGTCGGGTTTAACTGAGAAAGGAAGCTCATCTGCATCATATTTGAGGTTCAATGATGGAGCAAGTGTGCTCAAAATGAAATACTCTCTCACAGAGAAAGGTTTTGCGCCGTCATGGGCAACTTTCCAGAACACGTAGTCACCCTCACCGTTCCATAGGCCAATAGCCTTTGAACGCTCTCTAATGTCTTTTGAGAACATGTAGTTCTCTGTATCCTCAAAGTCAATCTTTCCAATTCTTGGGATATTTGCTGAAACACCTACATGATCGTCGGGAATACGTACTGCTGCCCAAAGTGCACCCGCCTTGTCAACTGGGGCTTTCTTTGATTTCTTTGCCTTTGGATCAACAGGAAGGGTTCCGTTTCCATAAATCTCAAAATGCCATACCTCTTTTTTATCTGCAACTGTAAGGCACTCACCGCCGTCTGCATAACCGTACTCCTCAGCAAGGGCACCCATAAGGGCAATTGCCTCACGTGCAGTTGAACATCTCTCAAGGGCAACCCTCTCAAGCTCCTCAATCATAAAGAGACCGTCTTTTCTCTTCAACTCCTTTCTACCTACAGTTGTAGTCTCACCAATAGCCAACTGTTTTTCATTCATACAAGGATAAGCCACATTAAGGAATCTGTAAGTTGGAGTTGTTGGAGCTGTAATGTAACCTTTAACCTCAAGGTTCCTCAAATCGTCATGCTCCTCAGTATGAAGCATACCCCAATAGATTGGCTGTTTACCGTCGGCGTAGGTTTTGCTCTCCTCCATGGTAAGCCATGTACGGTAGTTTGAATCGCATGAATGGGCTGTCATTACAGAGCCGTCTGTACTGGCCTTCTTGCCCACCATAATTGAAGTACAGCTCTCTGCATAATTCTCATCATCGGGATGCCATCCGCGATTCTGTGCAACTGCCACTGTTGTGAACATAAGGCAGATTGCCGCTACAAATAGTCTTCTAAGTCTCATAATGTATAGTTTTAAGATAAAAAATTATTTACCATAAGTGAGTTACTTCTCTTTAACAAGTCTAAGACCCTGGTTCTCCTTTTTTCTGTCAGGATAATTTCTACTTCTAAATGTAGTCTGACAACATCTTGCATTATCTTTATAACTTCCTCCACGACGAACTCTTTTTTCACCTTTTGCTGGTCCTTTAGGATTATGAGAATCATTAGCATTATATAAGTCATAATAGTCAGAACACCACTCCCAGACATTTCCGCTCATATCATAAACTCCAATCTTATTAGGAGACTTCAATGCCACCTCATGTAAATGTTGGTTACTGTTATCAATAAACCAAGCAACGGAATCAATCAAATCACCTCCACTATAAATCAACTCTTCACCTCCAAATCTAGCAACATATTCCCACTCTGCTTCAGTCGGCAGCCTGTATTTTTCTCCTGAAATTTCATTTAACCTTTTCACAAATCGTATGCAGTCATTCCAAGAAACATTATTCACCGGCAACTTTTCTCCAACAATTTTAGAAGGATTATCCTGCATTACAGCACACCAAAGTTTTTGTGTAACCTCAGTGCTTCCTATAAAGAAAGTATCAGAAATTGCAACAACATGTTTTTCAGCATCTTTATCATACCCCCCCATTGTAAACGCTCCGGGTACAACTTGAATCATATCAAAAGAGACATTATTAACAGTAAAAGATTTCATATTACTGTTATTGGCCGATTCTTTATTATCGTCTTTATCAAGAAGTGGAAAATTGCGTATTGCCAAGCCTAATAAAACACAACAGGCCAGACAAAGCATAAACACAAATTTACCTCTAAAACCTCTTTTGGAATATATAAACTGATGTGTGATAAAATTACGCAGACTCTTTTCTATTTTTCCTTTAAGGTCACTGACATCAACGTATTCACTAAAATACTGTCCTACAGCAGTAATCTTTTCCCTAACCTGCATGATGTCATCATTATCATTATTATCTATTTTGGAAAAGACACATATCAAAGGTTTCTTATACTTTACAAAAGATGCATATGCAGTGTTGAACTCCTCTAAAGTTATCCCCCCAATAACACTATCCAAGACAAAAAAAACAATATCAGTTTTATTCTTTATGTGATTATTATAATCATTCTGCTTCCTGCCACCACTTTTAAAAAAGTCATCAAATGTTTCAAATGTATATATCTGTATACTCAGTGCTGTTCCTAATTCTTTATACTCAGACTGCAATTCACTCGCTATTATTCTAAATAATGCCCTTTCTTCAGTTAATCGTTTAGAACCGGCAACAAAAATATTAATCGTCTGCATTATTGAACAATTGTACTTAATTTGTTATTTTTTCACATTGCTATCCGGTAAAAGTTCCGGACGATTATTATAAAGTTTAACAATTAAAATAAAATTGGTTCGGTAGAACCATTCTGTTCATTGACAACATTGTAGTTAGTAATAGCCATCATACAGTAGGCTATGATTGTAAAGTAAATCTGAATGCGGACTGCGTTTTCGGTCTTGCCCCAGAACTTTTTTATCTTTAGATATTGCTTGATCCACTTAAATACCATCGTATTTATTTGCAAGTCTGAGGAATACATCTTTATCGATGAAGTCTAAAAGCTGCGCGAATACGTATTTTCCTTTATACATATGCCATTCTACGTTTGTTTGGGAAAGATAAATTCAAATAAGCGCGCACTAAAGACTTCTGTAATTAACTAACTTTCAATATTTTCAAAAAACTTTTACGATTTTTACCGAACACTAATGATTTTTTGTTTAAATACAAATATAGCTAATATAAATTAGCTTGAAAATTTATTAATTTTGGAAAAAATAAATTTCCAAATTTGATTTCCACCAGACTTTAATTTACGTCAATGAAAACATACTCAAAAACAACCTATTTCATAATAATTATAGCACTGGCACTGTCTGCCATCTTTTGCCCTATTCTTCGAGCCCAGGACACCACATCCGCAAAAAACATCTACGTAATAAAACTACACAAGGAGATTGACAAATCCTCTGCAAAAATGTTTACTGATGCCCTCAAGGAGGCCGAGGCATCCAGGGCTGACTGGTGCATACTCAACCTGAACACCTACGGAGGGGCACTTGATGCTGCCGACAGCATCCGCAGTGCAATCATACAGTCACCGGTTCCTGTAATCTCATTTGTAAATATACAGGCAGCCTCCGCCGGCGCCCTCATCTCCATTGCATGCGACTCCATCTACATGCGCAACGGCAGTTCCATTGGGGCAGCCACAGTGGTAGACGGCAGCGGAAATGTTCTTCCCGACAAATACCAGTCATTCATGCGGGCAATGATGCGTTCTACCGCTGAAAGCCACGGCAAGAAAGCAATTGTAAAGGGAAACGACACCACATGGGTATGGTACAGGGATCCTGAAATTGCCCAGGCAATGGTAAGTGCAGACAGCGTATTGAGCTTCACCCCAAGCGAGGCCATAGAGAACAGCTACTGTGAGGGAATGGCCGAAAGCGTGGAAGATATAGCCAGGATACTTGCAGGAGAATCAACAGAATACACTATTACAGAGCACAAGATTACCTCTACAAACAGGATCATATACTTTTTCCTCAACCCAGTAATACAAGGTATCTTGCTGATGCTCATTATGGGTGGATTGTATTTTGAGTTCCAAAGCCCGGGCATAGGATTCCCTCTTGTTGCCGCTATAATTGGCATTGTGCTGTACTTTGTACCTTTATACCTTAACGGACTTGTACAGAACTGGGAGGTCATTTTCTTTTTTGCGGGCATACTGCTACTTGTACTTGAGCTGTTTGTGATACCCGGATTCGGTGTGGCCGGAATCAGCGGAATCATACTCATTATAATTACACTCGCCTTTGCGATGATAGACAACCAGATTGTTTTTGAGGGAGGTGATTTCAATTTCACACCTCTTGTAAAACCGTTTGCAATAGTACTTGTGTCGTGTACATCAACACTGTTCCTTTCCATATTCCTTTTGAACAGATTATTCCCGACAGAGGCATTTTCACATATTGCCCTCAAAACAAACCTCTCCTCAGAGAATAAAGGTGTTGTAGGGGTTGAAAAGGATTCACTACAAAAATTTATCGGGAAGAAAGCTGTTGTTGTGGCAGACTTGAAACCTCAAGGTATAATTGAGGTGGATGGGGTTCGCCAGCAGGCACAACTGGTTGCCGGATATGCCCAAAAAGGTGAAATGGTAGAAATTTTTAGCCATGAGGGTGGGCGCTTATATTGCAAAAAAACAAATTAATGAGTATTTTTGCCCAATTTTGTTAATAACTATACAATATTATATAGATGCAGTCAATTAAAAAAGCAAAACTGGTATTGGAAAATGGTCTTGAGTTTCAAGGATTTTCCTTTGGTTATGAGCAACCTGCATGTGGAGAGGTTGTTTTCAGCACCGCAATGGTCGGATATCCGGAGTCATTGACTGACCCTTCTTATTCAGGTCAGATCCTTTGCGTTACCTACCCTATTATCGGTAACTACGGTGTCCCTTCAGATGAATTGGTAAATGGTATTTCCAAATATTTTGAGTCAGATAAGATCCAGGTTAAAGCATTGGTGATATCTGACTATTCTTTTAATTACAGCCACTGGAATGCTGCAAAAAGCTTGGACCAATGGCTTAAGGAGAACCAGATACCGGGCATCTTTGGCATTGACACCAGAGAACTTACCAAAACAATCAGGGAGAACGGCTCAATGATGGGCAAGATTGTTCAGGAAGACTGCACTGCAGAGCTTGCATGTGTAAACCCTAATGTGGTTAACCAGGTAGATGAGGTAAGCTGCAAGGAGGTTATCAGATACAATGAGGGTAAAGGCAAGAAGGTTGTCCTTTTGGATTGCGGCGTAAAGACCAGCATTCTAAGGACTCTTGCAGGCAAGGATGTTGAGGTTATCAGAGTTCCTTGGAACTACAATTTCAACAACCTTGAGTACGACGGCCTTATCATTTCAAACGGTCCGGGCAATCCTGATTTCTGCACAGAGGCTGTTGAGAACATCAAAGTTGCAATGGCTGCAGAGAAACCAATCTTCGGTATCTGTATGGGCAACCAGCTTCTTGGAAAGGCTGCAGGTGCTTCAACACTAAAACTCAAATTCGGCCACAGGTCACAGAACCAGCCGGTAAGAAGAGTTGGCACTACCACTTGCTACATCACTACACAGAACCACGGCTACGCACTTGATGCCGCTACACTTCCTGCTGATTGGGAGCCAATGTTCGAGAACTTGAACGACGGCAGCAACGAGGGTATCAGACACAAGAGCAAATCATTCTTCTCTATACAGTTCCAGCCGGACGGTGTAGAGTTCCTATTTGACGAATTCATTAAAATGTTGTAATATACGATGGAGAAAATTAAGAAAGTACTTCTACTAGGTTCCGGAGCGCTTAAGATTGGTGAGGCCGGAGAGTTTGATTATTCCGGTTCACAGGCTATCAAAGCCATGAAGGACGAGGGAATTGAGACAATCCTTATCAATCCTAATATTGCAACAGTACAGACATCAGAAGGTGTTGCAGACAAAATATATTACCTTCCGGTTACCCCATACTTTGTAGAGCAGGTTATCAAGAAGGAGCAGCCTCAGGGCATTCTTCTTGCATTCGGCGGACAGACTGCATTGAACTGTGGTGTTGAGCTTTACAGAACTGGTATTCTGGAGAAATACAACCTTAGGGTTCTTGGTACCCCTGTACAGGCAATCATGGACACAGAGGACCGCGAACTTTTCAACAAGAAACTGGATGAGATTGATGTAAAGACCATCAAGAGCCACGCTGTTGAGAACATTGAGGATGCTGTAGCAGCAGCAAAAGAGCTTGGCTACCCTGTCATCATCCGTGCCGCTTATGCACTTGGAGGTTTGGGTTCAGGTTTCTGCAACAACGAGGAGGAGCTTGTAAAACTTGCCGAGAAATCATTCACATTCTCTCCACAGGTTTTGGTTGAGAAATCGCTTAAAGGGTGGAAAGAGATTGAGTTTGAGGTAGTAAGGGACAAATACGACAACTGTATTACAGTTTGTAACATGGAGAACTTCGACCCTCTTGGAATCCACACCGGAGAGAGTATCGTTGTTGCACCTTGCCAGACCCTTACAAATTCAGAGCTTCACAAACTTAGGGACATTGCAATCAGAATTGTAAGACATATCGGTATTGTTGGCGAGTGTAACGTACAGTACGCTTTTGATACTGAGAGCGAGGATTACAGGGTAATTGAGATCAACGCACGTTTGAGCCGTTCATCAGCACTTGCTTCAAAAGCAACAGGTTATCCTCTTGCTTTCGTTGCTGCAAAAATCGGTTTGGGCTACGGCCTGTTCGAGTTGAAGAACTCGGCAAACGGCGTTACCCCTGCATTCATGGAGCCTTCATGCGACTACATCGTATGTAAAATGCCACGTTGGGACCTTTCAAAATTCCAGGGTGTAAGTCGCGAGATTGGTTCATCAATGAAATCTGTAGGTGAGATCATGTCTATCGGCCGTACTTTTGAGGAGGTAATCCAGAAAGGTATCCGTATGATTGGACAGGGTGCTCACGGTTTCGTTGCCAACAAGGAGATCGTTGTTAAAGATATAGAGAAGGCCCTTAACCAGCCTACCGACAACCGTATCTTTGTTATCTCAAAAGCATTCAACGCAGGCTACACTGTAGACCAGATCCATGAGCTTACAAAGATTGACAGATGGTTCCTTGAGAAACTCTACAACATCATCATCACTGGCAAGGAGCTTATGGCCCTTAACAGCACTGAGGAACTTGGATACGATTTGCTTAAAAAGGCTAAACGCCAGGGATTCTCTGATTTCCAGATTGCAAGACTTGTCCTTAAGGAACTTAATGCACAGGATTCAGATGCATCTCTTCTTGAGATAAGAAAATACAGAAAATCATTGGGTATTGTTCCAGTTGTAAAACAGATTGACACCCTTGCCGGCGAGTACCCTGCAAAGATCAACTACCTGTACTTGTCATACAGCGGTGACAAACACGACATTGAGTTTGCAGATGACAAGAAATCAATCATCGTTCTTGGTTCAGGTGCTTACCGTATCGGCAGCTCGGTAGAGTTTGACTGGTGTAGCGTAAATGCCCTTACAACCATCCAGAAATGCGGCTGGAGAGGCGTTATGATCAACTACAACCCTGAGACTGTATCTACAGACTACGACATGTGCGACAGATTGTACTTCGATGAGCTTACATTCGAGCGCGTACTTGATATCCACGATCTTGAGAACCCTCACGGTACAGTAGTTTCTGTAGGAGGCCAGATCCCTAACAACCTTGCACTTAAACTTGATGCCAACGGTGTGAACATCCTTGGTACTCAAGCAAGATATATCGACAACGCAGAGGACCGCCACAAATTCTCATCAATGTTGGATGAGTTGGAGATTGACCAGCCTAAATGGAAAGAGCTTTCAACAATGTCAGACGTTTACGAGTTTGTGGACAAAGTTGGATTCCCTGTATTGGTTAGACCTTCTTATGTATTGTCGGGAGCAGCAATGAACGTATGCTCAAACAAAGTTGAGCTGGAGCAGTTCCTTAACCTTGCAGCAAACGTTTCAAAGAAACATCCTGTTGTGGTAAGTGAGTTTATCCAGAATGCTAAGGAGATTGAGTTTGATGCAGTTGCAGACAAAGGTGAGGTTATTGCATACGCAATTTCAGAGCACATTGAGTTTGCAGGTGTCCACTCAGGAGATGCAACTATCCAGTTCCCTCCTCAGAAACTTTACATTGAGACTGCACGCCGTATCAAGAAGATTGCACGCAAGATTGCTCAGGCTCTTCAGATTACCGGTCCGTTCAATATCCAGTTCCTTGCAAAGGACAATGCAATTAAAGTTATTGAGTGTAACCTTAGAGCATCGAGAAGCTTCCCGTTTGTTTCTAAAGTTCTTAAGATCAACTTCATTGAGCTTGCTGCAAAAGCAATGATAGGTGAGCCTTACGAGATTCCTAACAAGAGTGCATTTGATTTGGACTACGTAGGTATCAAGGCTTCACAGTTCTCATTTGCACGTCTTCTTAAAGCTGACCCTGTTCTTGGTGTAGATATGGCTTCTACAGGTGAGGTAGGCTGCTTGGGCGACGACACCAACGAGGCTATCCTTAAATCTATGCTTTCTGTAGGTTACAAGATTCCTCAGAAGAATATCCTTCTATCTACAGGTGACGCAAAACAGAAAGCTGAGCTTTTGGATGCTGCAAAACTTCTTGCAGACAAAGGATACAATCTTTACGCTACCGGCGGTTCATGGAAATACCTTGTTGAGAACAATATCCCTGCAACCAGAGTTTACTGGCCAACCGAGCCTTCTATGGAGCCTCAGGCAATGGACATGTTGAGCAACAAGCAGATTGATATGGTTATCAACATCCCTAAGAACCTTACCCAGGAGGAGTTGGAGAACGGTTACAAGGTAAGACGTGCTTCAGTGGACTTCAATATTCCACTTATCACCAATGCCCGTCTTGCAAGTGCGTTCATCAATGCATTCTGCAATGTGCCTCTTGAGAAGATTCAGATAAAGAGCTGGGACGAGTACAGATAATATACATTAAGAAAACAATAATGATACCGGGACTCCACAGGTTTCCCGGTATCTGCTTTTTAAGAAAATCTACGCAACATTGATTTTAAAGCACCTCCATTAAATCCCTGAACAACCCCTCCCACACTTCGTGCGGGCCCCTCCCCCTGCGGCCAGGGGGGTAGCACGGTTCAGGGATTTAACCGGCACTTTAAAATCTCTTGAAGCAGAAATTTCATTATCCCGACAATTTATGATAGATATTTTATTATTGATTGCAGGTTTGGCATTAATCCTTGTAGGAGCCAATTACCTTGTAGACGGCGCCAGCCACGTAGCCAAAAGGCTGGGCATGTCTGATTTCATCATTGGAATGACCATTGTGGGTATAGGAACATCCACCCCGGAGATGGTTGTAAGTTTTGCATCAGCAATTAAGGGTAATGCAGACATTGCAGTAGGAAATGTATTGGGATCAAATATTTTCAATACTCTCATGATATTGGGAGTTACGGCCCTCTTCTCCCCTATTGCCCTTACATCCAACAACATCAAAAAAGATATCCCATTCTCGCTCCTTGCAGCATTTGTGTTGTGCGTAATGGGGTGCGGAGTATGGTTGGACGGTACTGCTGTAAACTCAATCTCAAGGGTAAACGGCATTATGCTGCTGAGCCTTTTCGGAGTATTCATGGCATATACAATCTTCTCAGGAAGTTCCCAGGCAGCACAGGCAGAGGGTGGCGCTGCGCAGGAAGAACTGTCGGGAAGCAAGAAACTTCCTCCTGTATGGTTATCAGTTGTAATGATTCTTGGAGGTCTATGCGGATTGGTGTTTGGTGGCGACATGTTTGTAAACGCAGCATCTGCAATTGCCCGCAGCTTGGGTGTCTCTGATGCCGTAATTGCCGTAACAATTGTTGCAGGCGGTACATCAATGCCGGAACTTGCCTCTTGCATTGTTGCTGCATTGAAGAAAAATACAGACCAGGCTCTTGGAAATGTAATAGGCTCCAATGTAAGCAACATCTTCCTCATCTTGGGAGGCAGTGCAACCATCCACCCTCTTGTAATGAACGGCGTAAAACCTTTGGATCTGATTACCCTTATGGTATCATCAGTACTTGTGTTCCTGTTTGCCTTCACATTCAAGAAGAAATCAATTGACAGGATTGAGGGTGCAATACTGGTATGCATCTACATTGCGTTTGTAGCGCTTACACTGCGTAGCCTATAATTTTTTGCCCATTTAGACGTCGTCCCAGTGGGCAAATGCCCATTAGGACAACAATGCCCTTTAGGACAACGTCCCAATGGGCACAGTTTTGACAATTAACTTAAAATTTATACAGCTATGAAAATTTTCAGACTATTTTTGGCAGCAGCGGTTTCTGCAGTTATGATCCAGGCCTGCTCAACAGCGCCATCAGTGGAACAGAAAACTGATGAGGCAATCAAAGGTGTTATGGAGGAGTTCCAGGCAGTGGGCATTTCTGCTGCAGTGGTAAAGAATGGGGAGATTGTGTACAACAAGGCTTTCGGCTTCAAGAATCTGGAGACACAGGAGCCTCTTGCTACAGATGATTTCATGAGAATTGCTTCAATCTCAAAATCATTTACCGCAACTTCACTGATGCAGCTTGTTGACAAAGGCGTTGTTTCTTTGGATGCTGATGTAAGTGACCTTATCGGTTTCAGAATCAGAAACCCTCATCATCCGGAGATTCCAATTACACTTAAAATGGTCCTTTCACATACTGCAAGTATCAAGGACAAGGAGGATTACTTCACACTTGACCACCTTAACCCTGCAATCTACGGAGATTGTGTTGAGTCTTTCTTCGAGTACAAGCCTGGTGAGGGATACAACTACTCAAATATGGGCTTGAACCTGGCAGGAGCAATTTTGGAAAAACTGTCGGGAGTAAGATTTGATGATTATGTGAGGGAAAATGTGATTTGGAAACTTGGTCTTTACGGCGGCCACAACAATGACTCCCTTGATATGAGCAAATGTGCACTTATCTACAAGAAAGAGAACGGCCAGTGGGTTGCTTCAGAGGGTGCTTACAGAAGCAGGGCTGAGGATATGCCTTCATACGTTATGGGATACTCTGCACCTATCTTCTCTCCTACCGGCGGCGTAAAGATCTCTGCACAGGACCTTGCAAAATATATGATGATGCACATGAACTACGGCGAGTACAACGGCGTACGCATCATTTCACAGGAGAGCGCAAAGTCAATGCAGACCCCTGTAAGGGTTAAAGAGGACCCTAATGCAGCGGAGTACGCACTTTGCCTTACAGAGATGGCCGGATATGTTGATGATGAAAAATACAACACCCCTGGCAACTACCCTATGGGCCACACCGGTGGTGCTTACGGCCTCAACAGCATCATGATATGGAGCCCTGCAGACAACTGGGGAATAGTTGCAATGACCAACGGTTACGTATCCGTAGAGGGAAAAAGCTTCCTCAAAACACTTACAAAAGCCATTTACAACGCAAGCTTAAAGTAATTCTTCCCGACAAAATCTTGACAAACAATACAAAATAAAGTACTTTTGCAGCCCCAAATCCAAAAGGACAAATTAATCTAACAAAAAATAAAAATGAGCTTTAAATTTTCTGAGGTATTCCAGCCAAAGCTGTTTGAGCTTTTCAAAAAAGGAAACTACAATAAGCAGACATTCACTGCCGACCTTATTGCCGGTGTGATTGTAGGTATCATTGCCCTTCCTTTGGCAATTGCTTTTGGTATAGCGTCTGGAGTATCACCACAACAGGGACTTATCACTGCAGTAGTTGCAGGTTTCCTTGTATCATTCTTCGGAGGTTCACACTTCCTTATTGGAGGTCCAACCGGAGCATTCATTGTAATTGTATACGGCATTGTTGCACAGTACGGTATCTCTGGCCTTATCATTGCAACCGTACTTGCAGGTGTAATGCTTGTACTTATGGGTATCTTCAAATTGGGCAGCATCATCAAGTTCATCCCTTACCCTATTGTAGTGGGTTTCACCAGCGGTATCGCAGTGGTAATCTTCTCAACTCAGGTAAAGGACTTCCTTGGCTTGCAGATTGCAGACCTTCCTAGCGAGTTCATCCCGCAGTGGGGCGCCTATTTCAGCAACATAGCTACATTCAGGCTTCACGAGTTCCTTTTGAGCCTGGGCTGTCTCCTTGTAATCATTTTCTGGCCTAGAGTAACCAAAAAGGTACCGGGATCACTTATTGCAATTATTCTTGGTACAGCAGCCTCTATCCTGTTGGCTAAATTCGCAGGCGTAGAGTTCGCTACCATCGGAAGCAAGTTCCCTGAGCTTGCAAACGGCATTGAGGTTCCAAAACCTCAGGTTCCCCACATCACTTGGGAGGTAGTTCAGAAAATGTTCCAGCCTGCTTTCACAATTGCCTTGCTTTGTGCAATTGAGTCATTGCTTGCAGCAATGGTTGCAGATGGTGTAACAGGCAAAAAACACAACTCAAACACAGAGCTTATTGGCCAGGGTGTAGCAAATATCATCACCCCATTCTTTGGCGGTATCCCTGCTACAGGTGCATTGGCAAGAACAATGGCAAACATCAACAATGGCGGTAAAACCCCAGTTGCAGGTCTTGTTCACGCAGTAGTTCTTCTGCTCATCTTCCTGTTCCTTATGCCATATGCAGTGTACATTCCGCTAGGATGCCTTGCAGCAATCCTTGTAATGGTTGCATACAACATGAGTGAGTGGAGAACCTTCAAATACCTTCTTAAAGGCAACAAGACAGATGTATCAGTACTTCTTATCACTTTCTTCCTTACAGTAATCATAGACCTTACTGTAGCAATTGAGGTAGGTCTTGTACTTGCAATCATCCTGTTTGTAAAACGTATCTCAGAGACCTCAACCATCAAAGTCCTTGATACCGACAACGTGGCCGGCACCGAGAACGACGAGATTGCAATGCTTGCAGACACCGAGCACCTTGATGTAGCACCGGAGGTAGAGATCTATGAGATTGACGGACCTTTCTTCTTTGGTCTTGCCAGCAAACTTGATGAGATTGACCACTTGCGCGATGGCAACATCAAAGTACGTATCATCCGTATGAGAAAAGTTCCTTTCATGGACTCAACAGGACTTAACAACTTGCGCAGCCTATGGAAACGCTCACAGAAAGACGGCGTTCAGCTTATCCTAAGCGGCGTAAACGACAACGTCCTCAAATACCTTACAAAAGTAGGCTTTGTACAGGAACTTGGAAAAGAGTACATTTTCCCTCACATCATCCCTGCAGTTGCAAAGGCAAATGAGTTGAGCAGGAAATAAACTGAAATGAAAAAAGGATGATCCAAAACAAAACGGATCATCCTTTTTTCTTGCATTCATTACAACAACTTCAAGATTATATTTCATCCCGACAGATTATATCAATTATTGAACAATCTGTAAAACGGAGCATACTTTCCGTCCTCTCCATCATTGTGAATGATGGCAAATGTTATCTTCCGGAACTTGTTCCTGAACTCCTTCTCTTCCATAATCTCCTTGAACAGTTGTGAAACCTTATCACATGGAAGCCTGAAAGCGCCACACCCAAAAGCTCCAGCAACAAGGGAATCATGACCATTTGACAACGCTATGCGGAAAATGGTCCTTATCTTGTTTTTCATTATCTCAAGCCCCTGCAAAGTGAATCCTCCATCATCAGACTTGTACTCAAGATTCTTTCCGTGTTTTTCATTAAAGTCCAAAGCCGCAACAGAAATAATGCCCACTTTATATGTATCGCACGCCTCCATTAGTGAATAGAGATCATAGGTATTGCGGAAAACAGTAACACCAGGAGAATATATTCCTCCAAAATTGATATCCATCGGATACGCAATATCCTTTAAAGAGACATTTGCTTCCTCAACATACCTGTTCTTTTTTCCACTCTTTGGTATAAAAAACTGAAAAAGCGAACGGGACAGCGTTGTAGCCCTGCAAAGAGCCTCTTCCTGTGCCTTGGAACCTCTTTTATACCAACCGCATGCCGTATAGGCATCCGCCAGGTTCATTACAGCCGGATTATACCCCTCTTTCTGCAACTCCCGCGCAACTTCCAGACAATCTCCGTTAATGACACTTGTTGAAACGGCACTGCATTTTTCACTGATACCGTTAACATCAAACATTGCCGAGTACACCTTTGTTGACTCCAGCATAGGATCATCAACGGGTATTACTACCTGATTCCCGGCTTCTGTAACATATCCACCGGCAATGAAAATCTCACTATTGCTCTTATATACAGCCTGTCTCAATAATTGTCCCGGTCTGGGACCAGCCGTAGCACGCTCCTGGGCATACTCACGGCTCCATGAAGGGAAAGACACCATAATCTCTTTTTTCTTCAAATTTAACAAATTATTTTCTTTTTCATTAAAACCCTATACGTCCCCTTTTATGTTTTCCAGCCATCAGTTCCTGGCCACAGAAACCTCGGATAGTATCAATGGTTGGAGATGTGCCATAAAGGATATATTCTACCGCATTCTTACGGGCAATGTTCTCAATCTGGCCCCCGCTGAACTGGAACTCCTTTGCCAATGTAGTGCAATCATCATCAGCAAGCTCGGGAATCATGGATTTCCACATTTTGCTCCTTGAGTCTACTGATGGAAGGTCAAACTTTATCTTGTACAGAAACCTTCTCTCAAACGCAAGGTCGAGGCTTCCCTCAAGATTTGTGGTGGCAATGAGGATACCGTCAAGGTCCTCCATACCTTGCAGAATTATATTCTGGATGGAGTTGTTCATCTTGTCCACTGAACTGTCGGGATTATCCTTTCTTCTGCTGAAAATTGCATCTGCCTCGTTAAAAAGGAGTATGGGAGCCTTTTCCCTTTTGTTGCACATTTTGCGGTACCTGTCAAATACCCCCTTTATGGCCTTCTCGCTTCCACCCACCCATTTGCTCTTTATCTGGCTTACGTCAACTGAGAAAATATCCCTTCCGCTACGACGGGCCAATTCATATACACTGGCAGTTTTTCCGGTTCCGGGGGCACCGTAGAATATACAGCAAAACCCTTTGCGCATCCCTTTGTCCTCCAGCCTGTCCTGTATACCTTTAAACATCCTGTCATCAAGCAAGCCGTGAAGGCGCTCCACCAGTTCTCCCTCCACGGGATTGTAAAACAGAGGCTTGGCCTTGATTGAGGTTGAAATGAGGATGTCGGGATTAACATCAGATTCAATCTTTTCAAACTCAATGCCTTCCATAAATTCTGCCCTAGCCATTTCTGTGAGGGTTATTGCTGATGTGTCTTTCATACCGTCCTGAGTGGCAAACTCATAATATCCGATATTCTGGAAGGTACATTTTTCCCTGGAAATTCTCCTTAAAAAGGCATTCCCCTCATTTCCCTTACAGAACTTTTCCAACCGCTCTATTTCAATTATATCTTCAGAGAAATTGGCATACCTCTGACATATATAAAAGAAGGTAAGCAACTCGTAATTCGAAATTAACATATCATGGAATTGGTTGCATTGCCTGCAAAAATGAAGATGCTGGTTAAGGTTTATCAGTTCCCAAATGTTATCAAGGGCATTGGATATCTTGGAAACATCGGTAACAACATTATAAATCTCCTCATTTACCAAAGCAAAGAACTCTTCAGTATTCAGGCCCTCAACCTTTTGTGGGATGTATACACTGTCGCATTCTATAGCATGCATAAGGTTATCTGACACAACGAAGCAACCGTTGCCACACATCTTTGGCACCTTAATCATGCGCAGCTTGAGCATCTTCTCAAGGGAGCATTTCATGGAAAGGAACTCTATGCTGTTGCATCCCACCGCACTGCAAATGTCATCTATATGGCAATTTTCCATTCCACAAGATCTCTCCAGTATTACAGAGAGCAGCACAGCAGAAATCCTGTCAATCCCCAGCTTTGCAGTAATGTAATCCAACTCTACATGCATTGTCTCCATCAGTTGGTTTGTCAGCTTGTCTTCAGCATCAAGACATCTCAAAATGGTTGACAAGGCAGAGATTGAAGTCATTTTACCGTTTCTGTGCGCTGCAACAATCTCAGCAGCACTCTCTTTCTTAATACCGCACTCCAAAGCGAAAGGATTCAGGTGATGTTTGTTTGTCATAAAAGCCTCCGGTTTAATATTTCACATTATATATTCGCTTAAGGAGCAATTTTATTACAGAAAAATAACAATATTTGTAAAACAATATAAAATTGAAGCTGCACTTGTAACAAAAGTATTCCTCTGCAGTAAACTTTATAAAAAGGAACCATGAAGTTATACAAAGGAATCATCGGAGCTGTGATTGGAGACATTGCCGGCTCATCACACGAATCAAGACCTGTAAAGGTCAAGAAATTCAATTTGTTCAACAAACAGTCATGTGTCACTGATGATACAGTGCTCACTATGGCTGTTGCTGAATGGCTGCTTGACAGAGACCATGTTGAGATAAGCAACTCGCTCATCAAATGGGCTGAACTTTATCCGCATGCAGGCTTTGGCAGTTCATTCAAGAGATTCCTTGCCATGAAAGAATACATGAACCCAGGCAGCACCCACAACGGTGCTGCCATGAGGGTCAGTCCTGCAGGTTATCTCAGTTCAAGCCTTGAGGAGTGTCTGGATTTTGCCAGACTCTCTGCCCTTCCAAGCCACGGTTCAGAAGAAGCAATTGCTGCTGCCCAGGCTACTGCCTGCGCCATCTTCCTTGCCCGTACCGGTTCTGCCAAGGAGGATATCATAAATTATATTTCAAGCAAATTCGGTTATGACCTTAACAGTAGTTATGACAAGGTAAGGGATGAAGTGCTGCGTGCACGGGCAATGCGCAACACAGACTATGAAACTTCCCACAACCGTATCATCAGCGCAAGACATACCGTACAGGATGCCCTTACAGCATTTATGGAAGGCAACAGTTATAAAGAAGTCATCACTCTTGCCATTTACCTTGGTGGAGATGCTGATACCGTGGCTGCAATTGCCGGTGGAATTGCAGCAGCCTACTATGGCGTACCGGAAGAGATCATACAGGAAGCACTTATCTACATCCCTTCGGAGATGATCCATATCATAAACACCGTTGACGGTACCAATTGGCAACCTACAGGGCTGATCCCTCCAAAATCAAGCAGATGGAGCATAAACGATATTGTAGTCTACGGTTCAAATGCAGAAGGGACAATCAACGAGAAAGCATACCATCTGACCCACAAAACCAGATTCAGCAGACACTACAACCAGGGATATCCAATACATATTATAGGCAATACTCCCGACAGAATCAAAGCTGAAATAGAGACCCTCAGAGGCAAATGCAACGACCCCAAATACCGGTGGCACATTCACGAAATAGGACTTGAATCCGGTACCCTAACTCCAGAGCAGTTCAAGGAGCTGTTCAGTTGGGCCCTGGAGATGGACAATGTACTTGTATGTCCAACATTGAAAGAGTGTCAATAACCGCGCATTACATTCAAATCCACACTCCCGGACCCTCTTACAACAAAAAAAGTGTGTCAGTAAATCAAAATTTCTTTACCTGACACACTTTATTTTACAACCTCACTTCAAGAGGCACATTTTTCCATTAATTGTTTGCGTAGTACGCCATAGCATCCTTAACGGTCATTGTAGGGAATTTGCACATTGTACACAACAACTGCCACATTTTAACCTCAGACTCATCTACATCCCCGTCAGACAAAATAATTACTGCCAAAAATCCGCATACATATTTCTTTTGTGAGCTATCAAGAGACGAGAGTGCTTTCACCATATCCTCTGCCTCCATTACTTCTGCAGCCTTTATGATAGCCGCAAACTGATCTTTATCTACATTGAAACTGTTAAATTCAGAAGCGATAAACTCTACCTCTGATTTTTCTGTTTTACCATCAGCCATTGACATAAGCTGAGCAGCTTTAAGGATAGCTGCCAATTGAATCCCGTTAAATTGCATAACACATTCCATTTATTCTCCTTGTCCCCTATAGAGAAGTTAAAAAATCCAATGTGGGACTGGCCTGCACTAACAAATTGCACATTGCTACATTGGCTCAAAGATCATCACTCCAAATATACAAAAAATATTGGAAACAAGCAACTTAGTTTGCTCTCATCACACTCAAGTCAACACTCCCGGCCCCCCGTACCAGCGCCCGGTCGGTGAACTGCCAGAATTGCCATCCACCTACCGAAGGCCTTGAAATATTCCCTGCAGACTCTATCGGCATACCTGAATCCAAAATACATTGCAGTGCACATCCCTGCAATCACTATTATCCAAATTATCTTTTTCATCAATTTCAAAATTACCTTAACCATCCCTGTTTCAGATAAATAGTATCATTTTCAATATTAACACTTATAAAACCTCCATCCCAATCCGGGACAAGAGACCCGTCTTCAATCTTTACCATCCTGTCGCACATTCCTTTTGCGCGGTCTACAGTATCTCTGTCGGGAAGAATATAATATCTGTAACAGGAATCAGTCAGACTCCAGTGGGTTGAATCCTCTTTGCATGCTTTGTCCAATTTCCTGAAGAAATCCTTATTGAAGCCTTCATCAGGGACATATTTGTACTCATTCCACCATGCACAGGTAGGAAATCCTCCATCTTCAAAATATACCGAGTCAACCATGGTGATTTCAGGGAATCTTACTCCTGTAAGCTTATAAAAATCCTCACCACTCCTATATATAGGAGATACTGCTTTTTCTCGGGAATAAATTGGTTTACCGGAATTGCTGTCAAAACAACTTATTACAAATAATACAACCACAAAAAAAGACACAATAAATTTGAGAATAAGCAAAGTACCTACACTAAGGACCAATGCTTTAAATATTTGTTTTAAAACTGATTTCATATCAAAAGTATGTGAGATTATTATTTGTTTGGAAGATGATCTGCCGGATCTAGCCAGAACATAAGTCTCCAGTTGAACCATACCGGAGGGTTGCAGGTTCCCTCATTCTGGAAAAGTCTCCATACATACGGGATTGGGGTGATTACGCCATAATGTACATGCGCCGGGGTCTTTGCCGCATTGCCGCTTTTGCCAAGTGTTCCAATCTGCTCCTCAGGACGGACAAACTTGCCGGCCTTTGTATCTACTGTATGAAGATGCAGATACATATGAAGTCTCCATTTTGGTCCCAGAACCACTACGCCGTTACCGGCCTTGCCGCCATATTCACCGGCAAAAAGGACTATGCCACCGGTTTGTGAAACCACTTTGGTTCCAACTTTACCAAAAATATCCACACCAGTATGCGGATGGCCGGCCTCGCCCCTTGTCCATGGCCAGTGCCAGAAACTCTGATGATTGTAATCGGATGGCCTGCAGCAAGGCATTGCTTTTCTTTCAGGAATCAGGTATCCTGCAAGCAGCACCAAAGACAGTGCTGCAAATGTGATTTTAAAAAACTTTTTCATATGCTTTCATCATTTGGTTTGTATTATAATGTCGGCATAAGGGCATATACAACCGCAAAAATCCAAAAAAATATTATATTTGTTGAATCATGAACTATATCGGACTGCTTGTAGGCCTCTCAACATTTCTAATTATAGGCCTTTTTCATCCGCTGGTAATTAAGGCGGAATATTATCTTGGAGTAAAGAGCTGGTGGCTGTTTGCCATAGCTGGAGCTGTATTTTCCATCCTGTCACTCGTTGCGGCCAATATGATCTGGTCCACAATTCTGGGGGTAACCGCATTTTCATCCTTCTGGAGCATACTGGAAGTGTACGAACAAAAGCAGAGAGTTAAGAAAGGGTGGTTCCCCAAAGGCCCGGGGCACGACAAATAGAATATGGTGAAATTCATGTTCATAGCCTCGCTCATTGCAGGCCTGCTCCTGGCGCTGGTACCAAATATTTTGTGGATTATCGGGAAAATAATTGGCATTTTTGCCAAGTACAGGCTCCCCTATGCACCGTTCGGATACACTGCACTTGGCTTGGCACTGCTGTTGTGGGGTCTGGTGGCCTACGGTTATAATATAGGGCGCTGGAGGCTGGATGTCAACCATATAGAATACTCACATCCCGATATCCCCTCTGAATTCAGAGGGTTTAAGATTGTGCACATTTCAGACCTGCACCTTTCAACTTTTGACGGCCACCCCGAGAAGCTGCAACACATCATAAACACCATCAATGCTCAGCACGCAGACCTTATCTGCTTTACCGGCGATATGGTTACCATAGGGACCCAAGAGGCTGAGCCATACACAGTTATGTTGCAGACTCTGCAATCGGAATACGGAGTAGCATCAGTAATGGGCAACCACGATTTCCTCATCTACGGCAACCGCTTTGGAGGAGATTCCACAGCACACGCAGCTGCAGTGGAAGCATTTGCAGCCTACCAGAGAGACACCCTTGGCTGGCACCTGTTGCGCAACTCTTTCATCCCGATAATAAAAGATTCAGCTAAAATGACAATCCTTGGAGTAGACAACAAAAGCTGCACCAACCAGGGCTTCAGGAGCACCAACACCGGAGATTTGGATGCTGCAATGCAAGGGACAGACGGATTCCGCATACTCCTCTCCCACGACCCTACCCACTGGGCCGCAGAGGTTGTCCCTCAAACAGACATCCCCCTTACCCTCTCCGGCCATACCCACGCAGCCCAAATAAAGCTCTTTGGCGTTACTCCAGCCTCTTGGGCTTTCGACCACACCCACGGCCTGTATGAACAGGACGGACAATCACTCTACATCAACATAGGCCTTGGATGTACTGCTCCGTTCCGTCTAGGGGCTTCGCCTGAGATTACCGTAATTACACTCAGGTAATCTAATCCAAACCGTCTAATAGAATAAACGGAGCCCAGTGTTCTCCTTTTGTATACCCCATTGATTTTATGCAACGCTGAGCATCCAAAAGTGATTGCCTCTTAGTTTTGCCCTCAGCCATACCTTTGTAGAAAGCAACCATGATTTTTGCAGTACTCTCGTCATACACGGGTTTCAAACTCATCAAAAGTGTACGTACTCCGGCATTTTTAAAGCCACGCTGCAAACCAAATATTCCATCTACGCCCTTACCTCCTATACCGGTATTACAAGCAGAAAGCACTGCCATATCACATTGTCGCAAAGACATCTGGGCAACATCAGCAGCTGTAATCAAACCATCGTTGAGCACATCACCATTCCATTGGTTTGCACCGCTCAAGGCCAGCAAACTATATTCCATTGCATCAGCCTCACCTGTATTTTCATCGCCAATATAACTACCATGGGATGATATGTGCAGAATCTTGGGATTTCTTCCCGACAGTTTTCTGAACTTCTCCTCTGTAGCGCTGTTTTCGCGGTATGAATCAATCTTATAAGATGACTTTAAAGCAGCAGCTATACCATCAATCTCCTCTTTACTGTGTTCCAATTCACCAAATGAAAGAGCATCTCTTTTTTGAGATTTCAAATTGGTATTGTATTTTATATCGCCAAATATGGCTATGGATTTTTCATCTGCTTTTTCAGAATATTTACGGCAAAGCTCTTTTGTAGACGACAATCTGTAGGCCTCATATTTTTCAAAGAAAGTTTTCTCTCCATCATAAAAATACTCAATTGCAATATTGCTCAAGCTGTTGTCGGGAGCAAAATATACTTTTTCCTTACCTACAAGATGCTTTTGCATAAACCCCCAGAACATCCCATAATATTGGCTGTTGTCGTAAAGGTCTTCATTCTGCGCCAGAATATTTAGAATAGCTCTTGTACTTATCACCTCCATTACAGGTTCTCCAGTTGGAGCAAGAATAAGAGCCAATATATAGTTATCCTTATCAAGAGGTGATAATGATACCGTTGTGAACTCAATGGCAATATCATTTTTACCAAGTTCTTTCTGAACATCTTTCCATGTATAAGACAAATATCTTGTATAATCACTATATGATGCACAACTGTGCATAAGTTCATCCTGACAAGTAGAATTAATCTGTTTTAACTCAATTACTTTCTGCAAATTTTCATCCGAAACTACAGATTGAAGTTCTTCAATTTGTTTCTGATTTTCCTGAATGGTTTTATACAGTGACAGCAGTTTCTTGTTGGGATGATTTGCCAACACATTCTCAAATTCAATTACAGAGTTAAGCATTATACCTTTTGACATGAGCTCCATATCATATAGTACCGGTATATACAATGACAAATATCCTACTGCAGAATCCGGTAAAGCAGCAACTCTATACCTATAATCATCTATATTCTGTTGCTGCTCATTCCATATCATCTTTCTGTCTGCCTCCCCAGACAAGAGGAATTTTTCCTGCAACATACTTCTCAAATTCTGGGTATACAAAGCATAATAATGGGCAGCTTCCTTATAATTGTCAAGTCCGTAGTATGATCCTGCAATAGTATTAAGAGAACTTGTATAAATTTTGCTTCCAAGATATTTCTCGGTAATTGCAAGATTTTTCAACTCATCCTCCAACAATTGTGTCCACACCACCTTGCGCTTATTGTCAGCCTCCTGTTCCATTGCATCTGCCTGCTGATTGTTTCCTGATTTACGCTTACAAATAAGCAGTTCAGTATATGTATTTGAATATTTGCTCTGCAAATTCAGTTCCTTGTATAAATTGCAGGCTTGCTGAAGATTCAACTCTGCCTGCTCATACTGTTTCAAACGTACTTGAGCCTTTCCCACATCTTCAAATGCATCTGCATGTTTCTCGGTATTTGGCATAAGTTTGCTGTAAATTGCGAGTTCCTGTTCATAAATCTGCAATGCCTGCTGGTATTTCTGTTGACAAAACATTGCATCAGCCATGCAAGCAAGATAGAGTGCATATTTTTTTTGTCCCTCAACAGTTACGTTTCCATTCAACACCTCTACAGCATTTTTGGCATTCTGCTCACCAACATCAAATCTTCCCGATATCAAATAGTTCTGGGCAGACCAGTACATGGCATTTGCATAACTTTCCATGTTACCAATAGCCAACCATCTGTTGGCCGCAGAATGATAATATTGGGCCGCCCCTTCAAAATCGTGAATGTCAAACAATATTTTTGCATGAGCCTCATCCACCTCAACCCTCTGCTGTTCAGAACTGCATAACTCATAAGATTCTTTTATACAGGCTTTTGCTTGTATCTCTTCCCCTATAGCCATATAATATTGGGCCCTCTCAATTTTGCACTTATAATCATTGCACACCTTTAGCAGTTCCTGTTGGTTATGTTCTTCTATTATCTGCATCAGCCATTCTATTTTTGAAATATCTGAGCTCTCAGAGTATACAAGTGACAAACAGTTGATTATCTTCTCATATGCCTTGCCATGTTTCTTTACTTTACCCAATGCTATTTCCCAGCAACTTCCCGCAGAAACAAAATCATTCGCCTGATAAAACAAAACTGCCAAGTCGTGCATGGAAGTAGAATCCACCTGTGTAAAATCACCCTTCAAATACTCTACGGGAGACATATTCCCCCCCGTAGCTTCCATATACATTTTTTTTGCCTTATCAGATTGTGCAAAAGACACATTTACGATAAAAAGGCACACTACAATAATCAATATCCTTTTCATATCCTTTTCATTTCCTTTATATTTTATTCTATAACAATTGCAATACTTTTATCTTTATACGATTTGTTTTCAATGATTATATGAACCATTACAACCCCTTTAGGTACATCTACATTTAAAAATTCCCTGTAATCTGCTCCGCTGAATTCCTGCGAATGGCTTTTATACACACGCAAAATTTTACCATCGGCATTCTTAAATGCAATCTCCATATTTATAAGTCCATTAACTTCAGCAATCGCTGCTATATTCAATTTACTCCCTGCACAACGCACAGCATACTCAACACTCTCCCCACCTTTCACACATTTGGTACAAAGTTTCACATTGCCTCCCCTCTTAACCGGCGTCTGTTCTTTGGCATATTTTTTAGCCAACTTATAAACAGAACTGTCCTTTGCCACTTCCTTAAAGAATTCAGGAGTAAACACCATATGTCCTTTGAATGACGCCTCATTTTTTGTATCAACTTCCTGAAGCACAAGCGTTTCCCATTCAGTCTTCATCAACAGTTCCAATGCTTCTTCAATCTCCTGTCTGCTACCCTCCCCGTAACTCATTGATTCCTGGGCAAGGAGACACGCTTTTGCCACATCCCTGAACTTCCCACTTTGAGCAGTAGCAAAAAAGCTCAAAAAGACAAAAATTGACAACAATACAAGTTTTCTCATAAACACTACGGTATTAATACTAACCTCATCCCTATGGCCCTACTTTTTCGGTCAGGTGACACTGCATCTGAAAATGAAACTTTTATAGCATCCTCAGAACTCATAAAAGATCCTCCTCTAACCCTTCTCCTGCTCTGCGAACCATCCATACACCACTCTGACACATTTCCCGACATATCATACAATTCCAAGTAATTGGGATCTTTATCCCCTACCTTCTCCACATCTCCATTAATGGAAGACTCTTTGTAATTGGCAACTTTGTCGGGATTATTGCCACCTGAAAATTCCCATTCCGGCTCTCCACCCATTCTGGCGGCATACTCCCATTGTGCCTCAGTAGGCAATTGGAACATAAGACCAGTCAATGCCTGTAACTTTCTGGAAAAAACATCTTTGCAATCATACCACGACACACCTGCAATTGGAAAAAGGTCTCTTCCTCCAACAGAATCCGATACTATTACATTCCATTCAAGTTCTGTAACCTCAAACTTACCAATGTAGTAATCCTCACTTATGGTAACTTTCCGCATGGTCCCCTCATGTCCCAAAGGATTACGGGTACCCATGTCGAACGTCCCTTTCTCCACATACATCATATTGTTTATCAGTCGCCTCAAGACACGAAGCTGGTCCAATGAACATTTCTTGTTCCAATTGACACTTATAGAATCTGCTCTTCCAGTATTGCACGCATCGTTAATTGGAGTTTTACGCTGCATTAAAAGATGAAACAGCAGCAAACTGTCTTCTGCCTGTTTCTCAAAAAAAAATGTTTTGGAAACAAACGCCTGATAATCTTCCTGCGTGCGGCATTTGCCCAACTCTCCTTTTTCACTCCTCCATTTCATTATTCCCAAAAGCACTGATATGAAAATTAAAGAGGCCAAAATAACCGGAACAAATACCAATTTACGCCTGCTCTTAAGACGCTTTACAATTTTGGGTAAAATATCCTTAAATAAAGCATCCTTAGAATCGTGATACCTCTCAACGTGTTCCTTTTTTAGATTTATGATATCCGAAGGGAGTAATAGTTTAGAAAACTCATAATCCTCAGTATCGGAAGGTACTACTGGGATGATATGTTTGCCTTTAGCAATCGCCCTGGCTATTTCCAATCTGACAAAATCAAGTTGACATTGGGCTTCAATCATCTGTCTCTCAATATGCTGAAACTCATCTATCGGGCAATTTGCCAATTTATGGTACCAATGATCATCTTTATGGTCAAGTTTTGCAAGAGTACTATAAGATAGGACAACTATAAAATCTTTACAATTATCAAGTCTTTTGAGAATTTCCAAATCAAACCTGCCATCAAAGTTCTCTTTATCCAAACTTATCTGACCTTTGTACCCTTTGCTCTCCAAAAGAGTAAACAAGTGTTCTGCTTTATCTGCTGTTTCCTTTCTGCGGTAACTAATAAAGATATTGTATCCCATACTGTTTCACCTGAATAATGCCACTCACAAAGTTAAATATAATACTTATAATAATTTAAATTTTCTCAAGAATTGGCCTGGTATGATTTTCAATGCATCCTAAACAAAAAATTGTAATTTTGTATAGACACATACAGTATACATATATATGAAACTGATCCACACATCCGATTGGCATCTTGGCCAGAATTTTTACGGCTACGACAGGAGTGCCGACCACGCCGGGATGATTGCCCAACTGATAGAACTGGTAAAGGAGGAAAAACCCGATGCGCTGGTAATTGCGGGAGACATATATGACATTCCTGTTCCAGGTACTGCCGTGCAAAAAGCATTTGCAGAATACATAGTTGCACTGCACAATGCCTGCCCTGCAATGACAATAGTGTGCATTTCCGGCAATCACGACAGCGCCTCACGCCATGAGGTACACCAAACCCCTTGGGAAGCATTGAATGTAAGGATGGTTGGAAAGGCAGATATGGAAGACCTTTCATCAAATATTATCCCTCTTCCCGATAAAGGATGGATAGTGGCTGTACCCTACACAAACGACCGTTTTCTCACAGATGAGTTCTACAAGAATCTTGAACAGGCCACCAAAGAGGTAACCGGAGAGATACTCCCCACAGTATATGTAGGACACGCAGCAATCAACGGATGCAATTTTCTGGGGCACGACATTATGAGCGGCAGATTTGTTGGTGGAATTGAATGTACCGGCATAGATGAGATAGGTTCAATATATGATTATATCGCACTGGGACATATTCACAAGGCGCAGACATTTGACAATGGACGTGCCAGATACAGCGGATCACCCCTGCCTGTAGGATTTGATGAGATACGCAGCGGATATGAACATTCATTCTCAATAGTTGAAATATCATCCCACAACAGTCCCCCTGAAATCCGCACAAAAGAGGTGACGTGCGGTTGTCCGCTGGTGAACATACCGGCAGAAGGTTATGCCTGCTGGGATGAGGTAATGGAGGAACTCAACAATTTTCCTGCGGAGATTGAGGCATATCTCAGACTTAATGTACTGCTTAAAGACCAGCAGATGCTCCCTTACAACAAAGACCATCAGATAACCATGGCTCTGCAGGGGAAGAAAGCACATTACGCAGCAATAAATCCAACAAGGGAGGTAAGCGTGCCAAGAGAGAGCACCGGTGACGGGATTGTATCACTTACAATGGAGGAACTTCAGAAGAGAGAGCCTCTGGATGTACTCAAGTCATATGCAGCAAGCAATGACATAGTATTCTCCCAAGAATACAATGAAATGTTCAATACTGTAATCAAAATTATAAACGCTTCTGAGAATGAGAATTAAAAGACTGGAAATATTGAATATAGCATCAATAGAAAGTGCCGTGATTGATTTTGACAAACAACCTTTGTCTGATGCTGAACTGTTTTTGATTACAGGTACTACAGGTGCCGGAAAAACCACAATACTGGATGCCATATGCCTTGCCCTTTACAATACTACCCCAAGAATTGCCAAAGGGGCCACAAGGGATTTTCAGGTAAACAGAGATGGCCTTACGGGTGTGGATCCCCGCAATATGATGAGGCAGAATACAGGAGAAGCATACTCAAAGGTGTATTTTACGGGAAATGACGCAAAAGAGTACTGTGCAGAGTGGAGTGTGCAGAGAGGAAAGAAGAAAAAGCCAAGCAGTGAACTCTCAAATGCGGTATGGAGCATTGAGAATCTCACAACCGGAGAATCCGCTTCCGGAGATACATCAAAGAAACAGGATGAGGTAAGAAGAATAATAACTGACGCTGTAGGATTGGATTTCAACCAGTTCTGCCGTACAACCATGCTTGCCCAGGGAGAGTTTACCGAATTTCTTAAAAGTGATGAAGATGCCAAAGCTGCAATCCTTGAGAAAATTTCGGGATCCGGCATATACAGAAAGATAGGTGCAGAGATATTCAACCAGTTTTCACAGGCAAAAAGGAGATTGGATGCAGAACAGGAGAAGCATGCCCTTATAACAGTTCTGGATGCTGATGAAAGAAAACGCAAGGTAGAAGAATTGGTCCTTATAGATAAAGAACTTGCAGAAACAGGAACAGCACTGAACACAATCCAGTCCTGCATTGCCTGGCTGGAGACAGAAAATGCACTTAAATGCAAGTGTGAAGCGGCAAAGCAGAACATGGAAACTGCTGCAGCAAATGTAAAGTCTGAGGAGTTCATCAGACTGGAGCACGATGTAAGACAATGGAACGAGACAATTGATGTGAGAGGAGCACTCATAAATTCAATTATGCATAGGGATGCTGTAATAAAGGCCAATGGAAAACTGAGGGCACTGGAGAGGGATTTTACAGAGGCTGCTGCAGCACGGGCATATATGCAGCAATGGCTGGATTCAAAAACAGGTGAACTGCAAAAGATGGAGGAATTTGCCCAAAGCCAGGAATCCAATACAGAAGCGTACAGGCAGTCCCAGACAATAATTGCCCACATTAAAGCCCAAATGGCTGCACTTGGGGATCTTGCAGGCAAAAAGGATGAATTGAAAAGGGAAACTGAAGAATACCTTCCAAAAGCAGAAGAAATACTTGAAGTTTCATTCAAACAGTTGGATGCAGTAATGGCAGCTGTTGAATCGTCGGGAAAAGAATTGGAGAGGATAAAAGGTGAAGTTGGGGAATTTGACCTGTCGGGAAAAAGAAATGAAAAGGATTTCCTTACCCAAGTGGCTGCCATCAAGAAATCGGTTGAGGAGAACACCATTTCCGTTCTGAATGCTGAAAACTCAATCAAGGGAAAAGAGGCAGAACTGGCAATTCTTAAAGAAAATGAGACAAAAGAAAGGGCTGAACTGGAACGTTTGCAGCAGGAGCACCAAAGACGCAGAGTCACAATTGACACCTTTGCCCAACAGATGCGCTCAATGCTGCATCAGGGATTGGGTGATGAAGAGAATCTGTGTCCGGTGTGCGGCCAGAAGGTAACATCTTTACCTTCAGATGCGGTGCTGGACAATGAGTATAAAAAAATAGAGGCAGAGTTCAAAGCACAACAGGAAAAAGCGGCAACTGCTTCCAATGCTGTGATGAAAACAGTGAATATGCTTTCATTGGAGAAGAACGCGCTTGCTCAAATACAAAAGAAACTCAATGAAGACACATTGCAGTTGGAAGAGATGATAACTGGAAGGGAGGATACCGATTTGCTGAGGAATCTCGCCCAAAAGGAGATATTGGAAAAAATTGAATCCCTTGCACAATTGGTTGCAAAGGGGGAAGAACTGGATGCAAGATTCAGGAAGATTTCTTTGGATTACACAAAACTGCTGGAAGAGAAAGGAAAGGCAGAAACAAAATACACCAATGACAAAAATGGCGTTGACAATATTAAGGGGAACATCGTCCGCCTTAATGACGGGATAAAAGCCCTGTCCCGGAACGCTGATGAGTTGGCCGACAAAATTGACAACATGCTTGCGGGGACCCTCCCTTGGGAAAACCAGCCACATGAGAACCCATTGGGCTTCATAAGCGAATTGTCTGCCAAGGCTGCAGAATATGATGCCAATGCAAAGAATATTGAAAAGACGAGATTGGGGATAAACACGGCGGGAACTGTACTTGAGAATGTGGATAAAATCAGAAAGCAGATTGTGGATTTGATGCCTGGATGGGATGATGGAGAGATTGCACCGGCAGAGAAGTCAAATATGCAGGAGTTGTGGATAAATCTTGTTGGAAATGTACAGTTACAATTGCAGGCTATTGAAAAATGTAAAAAAATTAGAGAAAAATATTCAGATGAAATTGAGAGTTTCCTTGGAACCCATCCGCAATATTCAATGGAAAGGATAACTGAACTCAATCGCATAAGTTTACAGACCCATAATGCCAATGCCGAATATGTAAGCAAGAAAAGAACGGAAGTGGAATCTTGCACAGCCCAATATTTATCTGCACAAAAGGATCTTGCAACACATCTGGAAAGAAAGCCTGAAACACTTGAAGAGGAGATGTCATTGGAGACCTTGAATGCCACAAAATCCTGTTATGATGCCCAAAGGGATGCACACAATATACGTAAAGGTGTATTGGAGAAAGAGATAAAGGATGATGATCTTGCCATTAAGCAGAAGGGTGATACAACCTTGTTGGACAAACTGAGGGAGGAATACGAGAAATGGAGAAGTTTCAACAAGGAATTTGGCGACAGCGAGGGTAAGGTTCTCAGCCGCATTGCCCAGAGTTATGTACTTGGCACACTACTCAATGCCGCCAACAAGTACCTTAAAAATATGGCCCCACGGTACAGTCTGCTGGTGAATCCGGGTACATTGAACCTAAAACTGGAAGACAAGTACAATGGATTTTCTACACGCAGCACCAACTCAATATCGGGAGGAGAATCATTCCTGGTTTCGTTGGCTCTGGCACTGGCACTGGCAGATTTCGGGCAGCATCTGGGTGTTTCCATGCTCTTCATTGATGAGGGCTTCGGCACCCTGAGCGGTGAGGCCCTGCAAAGTGCGCTCAACACCCTTAAAACCCTGCATACAGATGTGGGACGCCAGGTTGGTATAATTTCCCACAGGGAGGAAATAAGGGAGAATATCCCTGTACAGATAAAGGTGAACCTTGCTCCAGGAACCTCAACCAGTACCGTTGAGGTACTGGGATAAGACTTATGCACACTACTCCACCCAATAATTCCCCAACCCGTCCCTGCAGATTGTATCCCCTTCGTTTACAGTAAGGAAACCGTCGGGAACAATAAGGGAGAGCATTGAGAAGCCCATGCAGATATATGGGGCAAGGATTTTGTCACCGCAAAATTCCTGAACTTGAGGGTAATTGAGGCCTGTGTAGAGTATCCTGTCCTCTGCAAAGAGATGGGTGCACTGCATATGGCGCATTTTGTGGCCAAAGAAGATTTTCTCACCAACATCCTCAAAGCCGCATGCACAATAAAGGGAAGATGCCCCGGGATTCTCCACATCAACTATAAGGCCAACTTTGCTGCAGCCTAAGGCCAGCCCCTTGCCTGTCATTGCCATAAGAAGACGTTTTCCTACGCCATTGCCCCTGAACTGGGGCAATACGCCCAAAGAATCTATATAAAATTCGCCGGCCTGGGTTTCATCGTCGGGAAGAGAATATTCAGAAAAAGACTTTTTAATGACTGAAACCGTTGCGGAACGCAAAGGCTCCAACAATGCTCCATCATAACCTATAACAGCCCCTGCAGGCTCTCCGTTTACTTCGGCTATCAAAGCATTCCTGTAACTGTACTGGGTTCCTACTGACAAAGCAATGTGCTCGAGTACTTTCATGTACTCTGCTCCGCACAAAAGGGTTGCACTCTCCTCTCCCATTGCCATTGCCACAACCCTGGCTATAAGTTTTGCGTCAGCCTCAGATGCCGGCCTTATTTTTATATCTTCCATTACTTTATACCAGGAACATAAATCCAAGAACTACAATAAGCCCTACTACAAAAAGGTCTATCAGGCAGTAGCCCATAATATCCTTTGCATTAAGTTTTGCAATTGCTAGTGCAGGAAGGGCCCAGAACGGCTGTATAAGGTTGGTCCACGCATCACCGTATGCAATGGCCATACCGGTAACTGACGGATCCACACCCAATTGCACACCGGCAGGAAGCATAATTGGAGCCTGCACAGCCCACTGTCCTCCACCGCTAGGAACAAATACATTCACAATACCTGCGCTCAAAAAGCTGAGCATTGGGAAAGTTTTCTCATTTGAAATAGCCACACACGCCTCACTTATCTGTCCGGCAAGGGAAACACCTTCCGCAGAAGCTGATGTCATGATACCCATAATGCCTGCATAAAAAGGGAACTGCAGAAGAATGCCTGCAGAAGATGACGCAGCCTTGTTCACCGCCTTCACATATTTGATTGGAGTCTTATGCAGCACAATACCCAAGAACATGAACAGCATAATCACATTGTTCAGATCCAGAGTACCGCCTTTCAGCACAATTTTGATGAACAGATACCCCAATCCCAGCAATGCTGTTATTCCCGACAGCAACATACTGTTGTTCAACTTCTCCGATGGGGTAAGTTTCCACTCAATCCGGCACTCCTTCTCTCCTATTGCACCACATAACTCTCTCTCCTGCAAATCCTCTTCTTCACCAAGCAACGCAGGGTCAACTGTGAAAGTTTTGTCGGGAGCAGGATGCATGATTGTATTTACCACAGTAAGGGCAACTATTATTGCAAAAGCAATGATAAGATTATATGTTGCAAAAATTGTCTGTGAAATAGGAATAGCGGAAGTGATTGTGCCTCTAGAAACTTCTACCAATGAAGCTCCTTCTGTAGCCATGGCCAATGGAATTGACGCCGAAAGGCCAGAATGCCATACCACAAAACCGCTATATGCAGAAGCAATCAAAAGCCTGTAGTCCACACCTTTAACTGCTCGGGCGATCTCCTTTGCAAAGATAGCGCCTACAATAAGTCCAAATCCCCAGTTGATCCAGCAAGCAATTGAAGAAACCAATGTTACTGTAGTAATTGCAGCAGCAGGAGTCTTGGGGAATGCAGCCATTTTGCGCAAACCCTTCTTCACTAGCGGAGCATCAGCAAGTGCAGATCCGCACACAAGCACCAATGCCATCTGCATTGAGAATGCCAACAGGCTCCATACGCCTCCTCCCCAATTCTCAACAACCTCAAGCGTTGTCTGACCAGTAGAAAAAATGGCAGCCAAAGCCGCAACAATAGTAAGAATGATTGCAAATACAAAAGGATCAGGAAGATATTTCCTTATCATCTTCACCGACAAATCTATAAGTTTTCCTAACATGACCTCTAAATTTTTACGGGTGCAAAATTACAAAAAAAAGGGCAACCCTTTATTCAGGGTCACCCTCGTTCTTCTATTTTACTAAAAAATTACTGAGCCTGCTCTGCAGCTGCTTTCTTAGCAGCAGCCTCTTTGCATGCATCGCACTGTTTCTCTGCAGGCTGGTTGCACTCACCATTCTCGTGGTTGCATTTATGCTCACCTTCAGCATTGTGGTTGCACTCGTGTTTTGTAGAATCTGCAGCGTGGTTGCACTCATGTTTTGTAGAATCGCATGCATGATTGCACACATGCCCCTCTCCGTGATTGTGGTTGCAAACGTGCTCTGTAGCAGCTTTAGTCTCGCAGCACTCTGCCTCTTTGTTTGAATTTGAATTGCCACATGCAGCAAATGCAAATGCTACAGCAGCCATAAGCAAAAGTTTCTTCATAATTGTTATGTTTTTATTGGTAAATAATTCAGTTGGATACCTACAAAACTACGAAAAAAAAGGGAGCGACCAAACAGTCGCTCCCCAAAATATCTAAATACAATTATATATCAGATTATTTTTTGATCTCTTTTGCCAATCTATCAGTAAGCATAGGAACAATCTTGTTAACATCACCAACGATACCAAGATCTGCAACCTGGAAAATAGGAGCAAATTTATCTTTGTTGATAGCGATGATAAGCTCAGACTCCTCCATACCTGCCAAGTGCTGGATAGCACCA
>JAZRQU010000095.1:0-57817 GCA_045650045.1 Candidatus Egerieisoma sp.
GGTCCTCTTTGAATCGCTTCTCATGCCGCTTGTAATCATAGGGCTCATCCCGGTCTCCTTTATTGGGGTGTTCCTTGTATTCGGTTTCACCGGCTGGAGCTTTGATCAGGGCGGCTATGCCTCCCTCATCATGCTGAGCGGTCTGGTTGTAAATGCCGGAATCTACATTCTGCATGAATATAGAGGAATCTCTGCTGCGCAGGGTGAAAAAACTATAGGGAAGAAAACACCTGTTCAGTTATACATCCGCGCCTTCAACCATAAGATAGTTCCAATTTCCCTCACCGTAGTTTCAACAGTGCTGGGACTGATCCCATTCCTTATGGACGGCTCCAACGAGGTGTTCTGGTTTGCCTTTGCTGTAGGCACAATGAGCGGACTGCTGTTCTCTTTGCTGGCGCTGGTTTTTGTTATGCCGGGGTGGGTACACAACTAATTGAAAAATTAATAAGTCTTTTATTATATATAAATTTACTTTTATGGATGTGTTTAAAATATTGATATACATTTGATTAGCTGAGAATTTTACGGATTAGCTTGGACTCAAATGCAACTATAAATTAGTCTTATCATATAATGTGCAGTGGTAAATATAATTCGGAAGTGATTAAACTATATTCTTTTTGAACCTCGAAAATTAGACAAACTATTTTCGAGGTTCATAGCATTTTTTCAATTGGCTATCTTTTTCATATGTCGTTTTTATTAGGCGACTGTTAATACACAAAATCAAATATCTTCTTCCACTCTGGAGATGCCTGATTTGAGAAACCGGAAACAAAATCTCGAGAGAAAACATAGAAATATCTGCCGTTTCGGGCATTTACCTGCCATGGATTACTATCTGCAGGTGAGAGATAGAAATATTCATGATAATACAGAGGAACGTTTCTTCCATTGAATGTTATCGTTTCTCCAGTCAAAGCCATTTCATATGTTTGACCTTTTTCAAAAGAGAAATCATTATCTACATACTCACCCGTGTGCTCTTCCTCATACTGAGTACCGTTATAGATAAATGGGATGGTGATGTCATTAACTATTCCGTTTGAATAGAACATAGAATTAGGATGTGCCATCCATTTGGCCAAAATCTCATTACTGTATCTAACATAATAAATGCCATCCTGGTTACTTAAATTCTCTTTATTTTGTGTCTTGCTGACTCCAACAAGATAAATTGTTTCATAAACTTCAATATCGCAATTCAGAGAAATAGGTTGACCGTCATCTCCTGTAGCTGAAACTTTCAGATGATACAAGCCATTTGCTCCACATGGATTGGCAAATGTAGCTGTAGAAGCACCTAGATTAATTGCAATATTATTCCCGACAGCACTTTGAAGAGAGTTATTTACATCAGGAGTAATGGAATAATTCATATTAGCATGAGGAGCAATCCTTAAACCCAAGTCTTGAGTTACCTGATTATAACCTCTATTTACATTTACCTTTATCTTGTCGGTAATCGATGCCTCTTCTATTGTAAATCGGACATTGGTATATACATCATCCCTACCCTTGACAGCAACTTTCATATTCATTGTTGGTGATCCTGAAGGAACAGATTTGAACTGTACTGTATTGGCATTGGTAAATAGAACGTGACTACTAGCTGTAGCATCCGGAGTAAGTGTAACACCTAAAGATGCAGCATGAGCAGGTGTGATAGTATATCCTATCGTATGATTAAAGTGGTGATATCCAACAAATGAACTTTCATAAGCTGTAATAGTGAGTTTCTGTACATTGATGGTATATGTATCAGAAGCATTTCCAGCAGTGGCTGTAATTGTGCAACTGCCTGAAGACTTGGCTCTAATTGATACGCCGGCCAAAGAACTTGACAGAATTTCCACATTTGCATTGCTGGCCGTTGCGGTTACATTTGCATTGGAAGGAGTAAGTTTAGAGAAAGTAAGAGTAGCTTGTTCACCATCATACATTACTCTGCTGGAACCATTAAATTCAATTTCATAATTCTCTACTGGCCGTTCAGTAATAGTGACGGTATAAGTATCTGATGCTCCACCTGTGGATGCTGTAACAGTACATGTTCCTACTGCTTTTGCTTTTACCATAACACCAGCTGCTGAACAGGACATGATCTCAAGATTTCTATTGCTGACAGCTGACGTGATGATTGAGTTGGATGGAACTACAGCGGCAAAAGTAAGTATGGCCACATCATTAATGTACATACTCCTGCTGTCTCCATCAAACTCTATAACCGCATTCGATACTGTAACACTACAAGTTCTGGTTATGCCGTTTGCCACAGCAGAAATAGTTGCTGTACCTTTGGCTTTAGCTGTTACTTTACCATTGGCATCAACTGTAGCGACAGAAGTATTATTACTGCTGAATGTAGCTGTTGCATCTGGTGTGGCAGAATATGTGATAGTAAAGCTCTCACCTACATACAAAGACTTGCTAGTTGGGGTTATAGTAAACTGCTTATTCGTAATAGTAACAGCACAAGATCCCTTAAATGCACTATTCTCATTGCTAGTTGCATAGATAGTGCAAGAGCCTTGAGCTTTTGCAGTTACTTTACCATTGGCATCAACTGTCGCAACATTGTTATTTGAGCTGCTCCAAGTAACTGACTTATTGGTTGCATTGGAAGGGGTTATATTAGCAGTAAGTGAATAAGATTCTCCATTAAACAGTGATAAAGTAGATGGTGATACAGAAACACCTGTCACATAAATATTGCTATCAACAACAACATTGATTGATGAAGTAATATTGGACCCGTCTGTAGAAGTTGCTGTAATAGTACAACTGCCATCGCCTACAGATGTTACAACTCCTGAAGCACTTACTTTTGCTACTGAAGTGTTGGATGATTTCCATGTCAGAGTTTTATTTGCAGCTGATGCAGGAAAAACAGTTGCTGTAATCTGTTTGGTATCTCCAATGGATGTAAACTTAATTGATGATGGAGATAAGGAGATAGATGTTACAAGATCTACAATATCAGTGTTATCAACTCTCCAAGTATTTTCATCAACAGCTCCATCACCCTTGAAGTAAACAGTAACATTCTGCTGAGTGTTTCTAATCACATCAAAATTGGATGTCATATCCTTACCCAAGTAGAAACGGTAGGTGATATTTCCTCGTTTCCTTGGAGACGAATATGATGCATCCAGTTGAACGTAGCTGCACGTTTTTGAATTTGAAGAACCATCTGGCCATACCTTGGACTTCTGGTCCCCATTATTTGGCATCAGCGTTCCCTGTTTGTTCTCAAACTGGTATAAACTGATTCCCGATAATAACTGTGAAGATGTAGGATTGGAGATAACTTGTCCATCAAATGCATCTGATGACTGTGACACTTTACTGTCCTTAAAAACGTTGACAATCTTTGGAATATTTTTCAATTGAAGACTCTTAACCTGGATATCAACACCAGCATTAAGTTGAGAATAATCGGCCCGGACTACAATTTTAGATAAACACCTTACCATATCTATGGTTAGAGTCTGTTTATCTGATAAAGTTTGCAGGGCACTCTTGCCAGACATAAGGACAGCACCAGTGGGTGATGAGAGATCAGAGCTTGAGTTTATACTATAGATAAGATTCTCAATTTCAGCACCTGTCTTTGCTTTCATCTGTTTTCCAGCATTGGCAATGGCATATACTGTATATCGCATTTTATTGTATATCACGGCTTCAATTGAAGTGGAATTGGTATAATATCCATAACTTACCAAATCCCCAAGTTCATTAACTATGTAAAGATTTACATTCTCTATTAGAGTCTCATTGATTGCTTTGGTATTGAGACCTTCCAGAGTATATTTCATATTAAGAGACACGCTGTCCTTTTGACCGTACATAATCTCACTTGCCTCTTCATTATTATCCTTGGAACATGCACTGAACACAAGTCCCAAAAGGATAGAAATAGCTAAAGTTATGTTTTTCATATGTAATGGTATTCTTTAAGAAAGTTATAAGTATAAAAAATGCAGGGGGACGTGCGCCCCTGCGATAACTTTTACCATGAAACATGCACGCCAAATGTTATAAAACAGGGGAAGGGTAACCCCTGACAATACAAGCAAAACTTTTTACTAACGATTATAAAACAATCTATTATGAATGAAATTTTATGATGTGATCCCCCTTTTTTTTATATCTCTATATCTACAGGATATGTTGTTGACCAATCTTCAATTTTGATTGTTATAAAATTGAACGACAAGTCTAGAGTTACAGTCACATCCTTTAGATCTATGGTTGTCATTGTATAGTTTGATTTTTTTAGAAATTCCCCCAACGGGAATCTGTCAATTTCTACCGGTATACCTTCTACTGTTCCAAGTATTTTAACCACCAAATCCTCTAGCCTCTCTTGTCTGTTCAGTCGGAATCGGAACAGGCTGTTCCCCTCCAGGTTTACCTTGTCATCTACTGCTATATATGCCGTCCCTTGTAAAAAGCGTCTATCAATATATTGCCCGGGTGTTGTACTTTCTACCTCAATATGTATATCATCGCCTTTCTGAGGTCTGCCCTTCATGATGAAATCAACAGTGGCAAACTCCTTATTCAATCTGACGGTATCAAATACAAATTCCTTCCTGGTATTTATATGCTTGCTACCATAGTAATAAAGGGAATCGCTAGACATACCATCCTTCTTCCTCAAAGAGGTATTCAACGAATTCTCTTCGGTTAGTATGGTATTGGAGTTGATATTACCCCACACAAAACACTTGAGGTTATCCATTCGTGGTAATTCAACTTCATAGTAGTTATCATATTGAGATGAGTATACTGTATCAACCAGCAGCATCTCACCCGAGTCGCTGTCAGTGAACCAGATGTGCAGTTGCTTGATATTTGGATCAACTTTGGAGAAATCCAGAGAGAACCAACTCGGACAACCCGAGCGGTCCTCCCAGATTTCAGGAGTACAACTACACAATAGTAAAAGACATGTTATTAAAGCTGTACTTTTCATATTTCTATTGTATAGCTAGGTGTTCTAGAATGTTACATTTACAGTTGGTATGGTAGCCCAGTTTACTACATTCAAGCTGGTCTTGAGCGCAGCATGCTCAACTGGTGTATCAGGATCCAAAGAACCAGGTCTGAGAATAGTCACATTGACTGCATATGATGTATTACGTTTTACACCCATATGACCATTTGATGACTCGTAGCCGAATCCCTCCCTATTGATGCTGATAGGATAATAGTAAGTCTTACCATTAAGATCTGCCTGGATTACAAGCTTTGTGAATCTCTTAACATCAGTTTCTGCATCAATAACGTTCTCATAACAGTAGAAAGAATGAAGAGTGTTGTAACCTGCATCAGAAATATTAGTCTGAATATCGTCTTTAAGCATACCTGTCATTGCACTTGCATTCACGTCTGCTTCCACCATTTTTTTAGAATTAAGTACAGTTGGAGTTGACTGGTCTGCACCGTTATGGTACAATTTATCACCAGCTGCATTAATGATGTAAACCTTTACATTCTGAAGAGAAGACCCTTCCCAAGGTGTGCCGGCAAAAGATGTTTTGACACTTGCCAACTGGATTCTTGAGACAAGTCTGCTAATAGAGAATGTTACAGAAGTTGTAGCTTGCAACTGTGCATCCACATTGCCAACCATAGTAAAGTTCTTTGCCTGTTCCAACTGGAGTGATGCAATCTGAGCCTTAAAATCATTAAGCGTTCTCACACCTTTCCAGTTATCATCTCTATGAGAGTTGGCAACGGCATAGATATGCTTTTTACCGGTTGTAGTTTTAATTTCAAGATTGGAAAGTGTTGTCAATTCATTGCCTGAAAATGCTTTGTAAGCATCCAGCATTCCTGCATCATCCCCCTCTGCCCTGAAGACAAAAAGTTCTAGGAGCTGAACTGTATTATCCTCAGCTTGCACTCCATGACCTGCACCGGTAGCCTTGGTATTGGCATTGGATTCAGGTACAATGTTAATCAACAGTTTACTCTCTTGCTCCTGCTGTGGTTGTGTGGTGTTGTCTTTCTCGCAAGAGATTGCTAAAAAGCCCACTAGGGCTACTAGCACCATTCTAAATAAATTTTTTCTCATTGTATAACTGTATTATTGGTTAAAGTGTATCCATATGTGCATCAAGACCGTATTTCTTGATCAGTTGTGAAACTTCGGGATCAAGATTGCCTCTATGTCTCATTGAGTAGTCCTGCTCTACGCTCTGAAGGAAATGCTCTACAGCTTTCTGTTCTTTTCCCAGTCTGGCATATACGATTGCGAGCATGTAGTCCCTTTGTGCAGTTTGAGGGAGTGTCGTCAGGACAGACAGCGCACTTTGATTGTAATCCATACAAACGAAGGCAACGGCCGAGTTGTAGTCCATATATGGTCTTAACAATTGGACTGCATTCTCATAATCCCTGTCCTCCAGAGCCTGTACACCTTTCATGTAAACAGAGTCCACTTCTGTAGTATGGACAGTGTCTTTGATCATCCCTTTTCTATGAAGGAAAAAATCAAACTTTACGGTTCTCAGATTGCTGTACAATACATCCTTAATGTACTTGTAGTCACCTGTCTTTTGAAGAGCCTTTTCCCTGGCATCCAAATCATCAATCTTCAGGCACTCAAGAATAGGTTGTTTGTCTTTGAGGGTAGTATCCCGATGAATCATATCAATCAGCATGTCCCACTCTTCGGGAATAGAATGTGTCTTGATGTTCAATTGGGCAACCTGCATCTTCTTCATTGTCTCGTCCTCGTAGTTGAGCTCCCACACATTGCCACTCAAGCTGTCACGGTAGTTGGCAATGAACTTATTGAAATAGTTACTGATGGAGCTGGCTCTGTTGGCTGCCAGTTTAGCATTTGACTGAACAGTGCCTTCAGGAGAACAACTTGCCGTGATGAGCAGTGAGTCCACAATGTAGTCTTCTGCAGACAGTATGGTTCTAATGTTGCCTTTTATCCTGCTAATCTCACTGGCATTGCTTCCTAAAGTGTCGATAATATCATACCGTCCCACTTTAAAAGCAATATTGGCAGCAGAGTTGGCTTGTGCATTACGATGAATGACCTTTTGTATATACCTTGGCGTTTTATCGGTAAATGCAGACATCGAGCTGATATAGAATGTCAGCGGCTCAGTCTGAGGCATGGTATAGATACGTTTGAAATCATCACATCTGTAGATGGCACCATCAAGAACCATTTCCACCTTACGAAGATTACGTTGTGTCTTTATAGTCTGGACATAATTGTATCTGATAGAGCCGTCGGTATTGTTGATTACTGAGTCAAGCCTGATACCGGCATTCTCAATAGGCGCAAGCACATACTTGGCATACATCTCTTCCTTCCTGCTTTTGCGCTTATTGTTCTTCCTTACCAGAGCATGTCGTGTATAGTAATCAACAGCCTCCTGTTCAGATATACCAAAGGCATTGGCTTTCTGATTGGCACCTCTGAAAAATGAAGATGGTTCCCTTCTTACATTTCTCTCCAGGAAGACGTTCAGCAAATGCTCCTTGGTAAATGTCTTGTAAAAATCGGCTGAGTCAGAAAGGATAGTTCCAAGATATTTGTTATACTGGTCATAACCTTTCATCTGCGCTTCCCTATACTTGCTACCTGTTATGAGCAGCTCATCAAGTTTTAATGTATCTTCCAGAATATGGAATTGTGGTTGGAACCGCAATTGCCAATCAGGATCCTGCATCTGCTCAGGCACAATGATATCGAATGCTATATCTACATAACCATTGCGTTCAGCCAAGTTCCTGAATTTGGCTTCTACGACAATGGCCTGTAGCTGTTCCATTGCCACCATCTCTCCACTTTCATCATCCTTTACAGCATTCATGATAATACTCTCTCCATGAATGTTCTGTATTTCTACCTTGTCAATTTGAGAGGTGGTGTCAGCGGAATAGAGTTGATGCATCCGATCATTATCCTGAGCAACTGCAACTGTAACCTGAAGATTCTCTTTTTTTATTTTGCTAATCTTACGTTGTGTTGAACAGCTCCAACAGACAAGTAAGACAATGACCATAAAGTAAAATGTCTTCTTCATGCTAGAACAGGTAAGAGAGTTTAACAATCAATTCATTCGGACCTACATAAATTTCCTTCTTGTCCATCTCCTCAATGCGTCCACATGCAGGACAAGAGTATGTCCTGAAACGGTTTGGTCCTACCATCAGCCCTAAACCAAAATCCAGATTCAGTGAACGGGTCAATAGCCACGAATAACCGGCTCCAAGGGTTACGCCATAGACTTCACCTTCCCATGTCCTGGTACGGATAATGCCTCCTGTATTGTACTTGGTATATTGTGCACCTGCAGATGCCCACCATCCAGTGTACACATGCCAAGGATAATAACGTGCTCCCACAGCAAAGGTCAACTGCCTATTTTGCATATGTTCTTTAGGTGGTTGGTTCTCCTTGAATGTCCAAGGATTGTATTTGCCTTGCAAATAAACATTCCAGTTTTTGGCGATTGCATATGAAGCCTCCAAATTGGTGGTAAGGAAGTTTGCATACGAAATGAGATTTGTGCCAACAGCTACCTTCTGTGCTGAGGCAGTGTGACAACAAAACATTGTCAGGATAAAGAAAAGTATATACGTCTTTTTCATGGTTATACTCCTTCTATAGTTGTTATGTGGATTTCATATCCGTTATACTTGTAATCATAAGTGACCTCTTCTTTGGCTCTGACAGTGATATAATCCTGTCGAGAAAAATGGCTATTGGAAAGGGTTAGACAAATGACATTAGCCCCTTTCTGCTTGGGTGAATAATGCAATGTCATGGATTTGTCTATATGTGGATCAAAAGTCACCGGTTCCAGAGTCTTTTGCCCATTGATAACAAGAGTATCTTCAATGGATCCATTTATGCGATATTGCAACTTGAGTTCTTCTTCTGCATTATAGTTATCTATACTCAGCTGCAGAGCAATCCGTTCATCTTTCCAACAGATGGTATCTACCATTGAATAAGTTGTATCAAAAGAGTAATCCTTGACTTGAAGGTCTTTCCTGTCACAACTGCATAATGCAGACAGTGCAATAAATAATGTGAGCAACCATTTCATAGCTTTATTGTATTAAGTATTTGAAACCGAGTGAAGCCATGGCATTGTGTGACTGCATAAGGTCACTCTTGATGAAAATCATATCCTGAACACGGAATGTGAAACCAAACAGTTTGCTGACAAACCAATCCATCTTCAATGCCGGTGCAATGGCATAGGATACCTCTTCTTTAGTAGTCAGCAGGATACCATCTGCCAGCTTACTGTCACCTTTATTGCATTGGGTGTAACCAATAGCAGCATTGATGCCTGCATAAAGGATGAACGTGCGTCTGTAGTTCTGCATTAGACGCTGGGAATACCCTCCGCTGAGCATATAATTGTTAACTGGAGCACCATAGGTTTTATAGCTTCCTTCGCAATGGTTATAGGTAAAGTCGGCATCCAGAGTGCCATATAATCTGTAGTTGCTGTATGAAAGGGATGTTGTCCAGGCCTTGTCAGCAGTAAAATTGCAACCGTATGTGAAGGCAGCTGTATGCTGTCCTTTACTGCCTCGCTGAGCATAAACACTCAGGGCTGCAGTCGTGAGCATTAGTATTAGTACAAGTCGTTTCATTGTATAAATGGTTTTGCGTTTGCTATATCTTTGGAGTCAATCTTAAGAGTGACATTACGGTATCCGTCAATCTCGTACAAGTTGATCTGAAGTCTTTTATTTTCAGAGACAGTGAGCTTATTGAAAGAATATGTTGCAGTAGTAGCTTTACCGGCAACGGCTTCCAGGGAGCCATGTCTGCCATCGGGAATAATGACTATATCCTGAGCCGTGCTGTGATTATGATCTATATCTGCAAGGATAAATGTAGCATCAGCCTTATAGCTGATTGACGATCTGTTGATAATGCTGACCGTGATGTACACTTTATCATCAGCAGTGTAGATAGAGTTGATATTGAAATCAATCTTAAGAGTGCTGCTAAAAATGTGGTTCAGCATAGGCTTACTGGCATTTATTTTGGCGATAAGACTGGTTTCACCGCCTTCTTCCTTGTATTCCAAAAAGGATTCTTCTCTATGATTCTGCTTTGCCTGTGATACAATATATTCACTGATATTTTCTTTGTACTTAACTATATAGGTAGTGAAGTTCTCTCTGTCAGTCATCACTGACAATGTTGTGGTCTGGTCAAAAGGAACTGATGCTTTAATTCTCAAAAGTGACGGCACATTGGGTGCTATGGCAGCTTTAATGATGTCACATCCCAGATCACAATAGATGATATTTCCCGAGCACTGCAAGTGCAGGGTAGCCTTGTCATTTACGAAAAGAGTATCCTGCGCCTGCAATATGCAAGGACCTGATAATATAGATAATAGTAGAAATAGTAAAGTTCTCATTTCAATTGCATCATATAGTTAGCCGGTAGTGTAATTGTCTGTTGTTTGTTCCCGATAGCATTGCTGCCTATCCGGGATGTGGAGCGTATAATATTCCCTGCAGTGCGGCTGGTTATAGCTGCCAACTGGCCTACTGTTGTTTGCAGAGCACTTTTTACTTCATTACTGATCTGCTGCGATGAATCATCACTAGTGAAAGCCAAGCCCTTGTATCCGTCGGTATCATATGCCACCAGATTGCAAGGGATGGCCCCAGAAGGCTGGTTAATACTTGAAACTGTAAGTTGCAGCCTGTTATTTTCAATCTTGGCAATGGCATAGATGTATGTATTTCTGGTAATTTTATTTTCCTGCAGGAAAGCATCAGAAAGGAGTCTAAGTTGGACTTTGTCTCCTGATTTTATCTTTTGCTCTGCTGTAGTTGCAACCTTCATAATACCATCTTGCTGTCCTTCTGAGGTGACTACAGAGATGGTTATAAAACCATTATCATGTTTATCCTCTTGCTTTGCTTGCGCATGAATAGTCTCAGGTTTTTGTTCTGCTTGATGCTGGGCGTCTTGATGGGCTGGTTGCTGCTGCGAATCACCATAGATCTTTTCATAGAGATAATCATATCTTTCCTGCCAATTGTCCCTATTGGCCGGTGAATATGAATTGGCAGCAGATGTTGTTACCTCCCGCTGGCGTATAGAATCACCATTTCTTGAAGTGCTAGTATTAATACGTCTTGATAATCTTTGTGTAGCTTGAGTATGTACGGCCATTGCCTGTGCGCTCACTGAATCATGAGCAGCTTGCGCAAGGGCTATTTCACTCATATAACGGTCACGGGACTTCAGCTTATCTTCTTTCTCATATGCCTTGATCTTAGCTTTTGGCAGAGCTTCAACCTGAGCATCAGGAAGAGTGACCCTTACTTCAGTGGTTGCATTATTCTTCTTTGGATTTACGTTCCAAACCAACATGAATGCTGTAATGACAACCAGGGCCATAATAACGGTAATAATTATCTTACGTTTTTTATTGACATCTTCCATAACTATCTCTTGTTTTCTCTGATTGTTGAATTGTCAAGCACTTCAAATTTCTCAATAAGCAATCCGTGCGGATTGGAATTGCTTCTGGCAATATCTCTTACTGTACAGCTGGTTATAAGTTTCCTTGTTGTAACAGCATTACTCCTTATGATATACATTGTTGAATATGTAGTAGCAGTATACGGATAGTGGTTATAGTTGACATTAACACTGTCAACTACTACACTCTGGCTCATAGAGGCAGTAATTAATCTTGAGTAATAACCTTCAGATTGCAGGTCATTGTAATATTCATAGGCTCTTCTGTCGGCAAGGTTCAAAGCAGCATTGATATTGTGCTCAATACTCTCCACATTAGGAGCAAGAGTAAAGAACAGCTCATGAAACCTTGTGATGTGATCAGTAATCTCAATAGGTCTGTTTGAGACCTTATCAGTTTGCAGTGCAAGTAAAAGGCTCTTACCCTGGTCCAGAACATAAATTTTCTCACGTTGCTTTTCACAAAAAGACATGTATGAAATGATACAGGTTATTGCAATTACACCAGACATAACGATGGAAGCAACAGTGATTATTTTCAACCTTGAAAAACTGTTCTCAATAGTGCTGAATGATTTGATTGTCTTCTCCATAGCTATTTTGATACTTGTTTGACTACCATCGTACCTATCTTGCTGGCCGCCTTATTTACGGCAGCATTAAATGCTGTACCTCCAGTACTCTCCACAATCCATTCGCATAAAGTTGGAATCTTGAACAACGCTATTGTCATAACTAATCCCAGGCATAGCATTACTGTAGTTGGCCATGTCACAACTATTGAATTTTCTAGCGAAGTGCGAAGTATGACTATATGGAAGTAGTTCATTATAATCACTATCATATGTGAAATGGGAGTCCACAGCATTATCTGAATATATCTTGCCAACCAGCTGCCTATACCGCTTCTAAACATTGGGACAATGGCAAGGACAAAAGTCAATGGCCCGGTAATGGAAAGAATAATCATATAGATCACAGAGAGAAAAGAAACGAACATCTGAGCTACATATGAGAAGATCTCCACCATATATGTCATAGCATCCATAATCAGTCGCTGAAATTTGTTAGGCACTTGTGTAAGTGAGTGTTCAGTGCTCTCATACAACCCATCCATCTCAGCTATATCCGTATCTTCAATATTGTATTCTATTATTTGTTCCTGCTCTACTCTTTCTTTTAATTTTACACTAAGTTCCTCTCTGAGTTCAGTGGCCTGTTCACTCGATTCATCCATCCATTTATTCAATGCAGTACCTATCGTATCAAGCGGAGCAACTATTAACTGAGGGAAAAAGCTGACAATAAAAACTATACATATAGGACGAAGAGCCATACCCCAATCAAAACCGCTTTGAAGGAAAATACCAAAAGCCACTACAACTATCATTATAGCCATAGTAATAATGCTCACCCCATGCGCCACATACTGGAATTGTGGTGCAACTTCTTCAAGCATTAAGGTCTTGATATGATATAACTCATTAATAAAATCCATATTACAAGATTTGTTTTATGATTCTTAAATCTCTGTCAAGGGAATTATTGTAATAATCATCCTCCATAAGTCTCCTGCCGTAATACGACATATTTGAATGGTTACGCAGAACCTTTGAGTGCAACTCATTAATGAAGCGTATCCTCTCCGCATCATTCATTTCAAACGTATTGTCTGTAATTATATCCTCCAGTTCTAGTGCATACTGAGTGCTCTTGCAGAACATGGAATACAAATTGGCAAGATGCTTTGTCTTTTTGAGTTGGGAGAAGTTGCTGTCAACAAGCACCTTTGCAAGCTTGGTATACAAGTTGCCAGTCTCCACTGTAATAGCTAAGATCTCAACAGCCTTGGCACCATGCTTCACTTTTCTTGATACAGTCCTGAGTTTCTTGATATTATCAACTGCAATATCCAGCATCCTGGAATTTCGGTCTAGATTGCCTAGTGCTGCATCAAGATTTTCTGTAGAGACTGCGACTTCTTCCAATGAGTTCATGATCGCAGTAATCTCGCCCATAATATCATGGACTATAAACTGAGCAGAGGCATTAGTATGTCCTACCCATAACAAGACAAGTGTCAGTAGAATAGTCTTCCTCATACTACCTTTTTGCCAAATTTGTTATTGCCTGCAGATAAGATCCAGTCCTCTCAACCTCAAGTCTGCGGATTTCCTTCTCTGTAGGTTCTGTTGTATAAACCCAATATGCTTGTGGAGATGTCTCCAGTGCGTATACATATTTGTAATTGCCAATAGAGATATATGCTTCTTTGTATTTATATAAAGGGTTATTGTTCCTATTAAGAGAGAAAATCATATCACGGTCATGACTTCCCAATGAGAGATAATCAGCTACTGTATCATAGTTGTTTTTGCTATTTTTCTGATCAAGCAGAATTTTAATATCAGAATTGGCAATAATAGATTCCTTGATAACCGGTGAAGAGATAAGATCATCCAGCTCCTGGGTTACAACAATAGCCTGTGCATTATGCTTACGGGCTGTTTTCCATAACCAATGGATCCATCCCTCCATATGAGGAGAAAGAATAGCTTTCCAAGCCTCTTCAATAAGCATGATTTTTTTACCCGCAAAAGCCTTCATCTTGTCGGCAAAAACCTGTGTGATCAGAAGAGTCACTATTGGAAAAAGCTTCTTGTTATCGGAAATACCATCAATCTCAAAAAGGATAAACCTCTTATCCTTTAGATTGCTGTTTACCTGACTGTTAAGCAGGTCTTTATACAGCCCTTCCTTAGTAAATAGAGAAAGGGCGGTCTCAAAATCATGGACCCTAAATTCTATATTTTTAAGATTTATCCACTGTTCTGTTAAATACGAATTGAAAAAGAAATCATAAAAGCCATTGATGCTTCTTGGATAATCACTTTTAAGATATGCAGTTATGGATTGCGTCAGCTTGGTAATAACAGCTTCTGATAAATTCTTATCTCCCCAAATGGACAACATCAATGAAGTGAGGAAAGAGATGGAATTTTGATCATCAGGATCTGCATCTACAAAAGGATTAAAGGAGAATGGATATTCCTCTCCGTTGAAATATATCCCATCCTCACCATTGGTAGTCTCACGAATGATATTACAAAGCGGACGGTAAGAGTCTCCTTTGTCAATAATAACACAATGGGCATTATCCCTATAATACGCCTGCATGACAAGTTCATTTGTAATAAACGACTTGCCCGATCCAGATGGGCCCAAAGTGAAAATATTATAATTGGTAATATAGTTGGCCTTAAGAGCAGCAGCCGAGAAATCCAGAGTTACAGGCACATTAGTAATTCTGTCTGTGATATAGAAAGTACCATTGTTAATATATTTGGATACTGCATCAAGTGCTGTCATACCTACTGCAACATCCATACTGGTAGTCATATACTCACTATGGGGCAAATCTGCACTGTTACCTGGGATGCTTGCCCACATTGGAATAGAGGCGTCATAAGTATTATGCCTTAACCGGATACCCTGTCTTAGCATAATAGCAACTATAGAGTTTATATGGTCATCACCCTCTACAAGTACCTGCAAAGAATATTTGATAGTAGGATTCTGTCGTCTGCTGTCATCCTTGAGATAAGATATAATATTCTCATGATTCAAAGAATTCTCGGTTGAGATAGAACTGAAGGAGAGCATGAATTGTGCATTGGTAGCCATTACAGTCTCCAGCTTTCTACTATCGGTTATCTTAATGAATTGATTGACTATATGATTGGATTGTATGTTGAATCCTATTTGAGAAAGCACACTGCCATAAAGAGTTGTATTGTCAGTGGATAAGTCATAATCCTTAACATTCTCTTCATAAGAATTTGGCATATCATTCAGGGATGAAAGCGACAGGTTGTATATATTCCTGTTACCAATAATATATGAATCCGATGATGCCTGGATATCATTTATAAGTGTCTCTTCCTGATAGGAGAAATTGACAATACTAGCAATAAGAGAGTCACACTCACTTACTGAGAGCTTGCTTGCTCCAAGTATAGCAGAATCAGCACAAATGATTGCAACAGCCTGTTCTACTTGCTGTCTGAAGGATCTGATAGCTTCAGGTGATGTTTTTCCAGGCAGGATAAATTTTGAACAGAGAGAGCTCTCTTTGGCAGAGATGTCTCGTCTTGCTTTATGTGGCATACAGAAATACAGGTAGGACTGAAAATCCATATATTCCCTGCCTTCAAAATGCTCGGAATATTTTTGCAAAAGGAAAGGCTGATTGCCATCACATCCAGTGTATTTCTTCTTGAAATAAATATCCTGCTTAAGAATAATAGTGCCTACAGGTAAAGTTTGATATGCTCTTGACAATAATAAACGAATGTCACCATATCGTTCTTTCTCTAAGGAGTTTGTCGGAGGAAGATGCAGCTGATAAGCAAAAGTGATATCACCACTTTTACTGATGATACACTCATCATTGACTTCCAGAACTGGGTATAATTGATTGAAATTATATTGCGGTTTTATCTTTTGCATAAATAATAGTTGAGACGTTTTTTACAAACTTTCTTTTCCAAAATATTTTCTTCTCTGCTGCAAATAGCAAGATATAATGCGACTGTAAAAGTTGAACTTAGCAGTATAAGCATCATTATAACAGCAGGAACATTACAGCTTAAGCATATAAAAAGTATTACCAAAGCAACTAGTATCCATAATGCCATCAATAGAAGGTAGATACCTCTGAATCCTAGAAAGGAAACTTTAGAATCAAGTGATCTGTTAACCTGTATCATATCTATGGTGCCAAATAGTTGACTATGTACAATGCCAACACTATGAAAAGGATACCTCCAAACCATCCAAGTGCTTTATGCCATGAATTTCCATGTTGCTCGGTAAACATCTCCGATACAGTCTTTACAAGTCCCGCAGCACAAACAATGGCAAGTGGGTAAAGAATAATCTTAAGTACCATTGCTGTAGCAGTACCCAAATGAGTATCCACTTCGCTAAGTCCCCCGGCAAGATCTATCGTCTGACATATGCCGACAAGTGGCATACATACTCCTAGACTAATCAGAAATATACTTCCGCAGGTTTTTCTTGAGATCTTCATAATCCTTATTGTTTACATTATATGTTAAATCACTTTGCTGCAATGTAAACGGATCTTCAAGGGACAACTCTCCAATAGAGTAATCTGCCTGCAGTTGGCGAACAGGTTCGACAGCCTTATAAACTACTTTGGTAACAATCTCCCCATCATAAGAGCTTTCGCTCTCTGATGGCTCAGAAAAGAAAAGTTTGAGCAGTCTCCCTATCATTATCCGTCATTTGCTTTTACCTCAATTATCTCATTGAACAGATCAGAAATATTTGACCTGTTTTTGTTGATGAAAGCTTCGGGATAACACAGTGTAGATTTGAAGAAAGTATTCTCTGAGCCCATCTCTCTTCTAAAATACACTGTGTTCTTGACTCTACTTTTTAACACACTTATCCCGTAGCTTTCTGTCAACATCCTGCTGTAAGCATCATACATCTGAGGCTTGTCATAGTGGAATACATTATTCCACACAAACTGAACATCGTCTGCATATCCTTTCAGCAGGTTGGCCAATTTGATATTACTTACCATTACTGTCTTGTCTAGTGTAGTTGGCAAGTAGTAGCTGTCAATAACCCTGGCTGGTACAATCTTTTTCACAAACTCATTATTCAATGCTCCAGGCAGGTCAATGATTATAAAATCATAGTTACCGGCATTCTTGACAGTCTGCAACATCTTAACTACTCTGTCAAAGTCATCCTTAACGGCAAAAATCTCATATGGCCTTATATCACCAGAGAAAGATTGCTGAACCATATCCTTAAGCTCACTATCTCTCTCAATTGCTTCAAGTTCTCTCTTTCGCAGTTCATGAGCATGTAAACTAGGATTGTCAGCATCAAACAGAATGGTACTGTATCCTAACTTATAAGCCAAGTAACTGCATAGAGTTACATTCATCGTTGTCTTCCCTGTACCGCCCTTGTCGGTATAAAAGGAAATTACTCTTGTTTGTTTCATCATGGTAAAAGTTTTGCACAAATGTAAATAAAAACTTTTATATAAATGCAACTTTAATTTAAAATAGTTTAATTATTTTCTAACTTTGCGGTGGTAAATAGCTCAAAGTTTTATAATAATGAAAGTTTCTAACCAAACTCTTGATAAGCTAAGTGAGGCATACACTAGTGCTCTACTGGCTAAATTCAATGAAGATCTGTTCTGGGAAAAGCCATGGTTCAACATACAATGCAGGCCCATCAACCTAAGAGGGACAGGATACTCTGGAGCAAATCTTTTTCTTCTGTCTATGATGATGGATATGAAGAATTACAAGAGCCCGGTATTTCTTACATACAACCAGGCTCAGAAACTTGGAGCTATAGTCAATAAAGGTGAAAAAGGATATCCCGTACAGAGATACATCACGTATTATATTACTCCCGACAAGAAATATATTTCAGAGGAGGAGTTTCTAAAACTTTCTAAGCTTGAACAACAAGACTGCACGCGCAGAGTAAAGCTGTCCTCTTATACTGTTTTCAATCTTGCACAGACAAACCTGCAGGAAGTAAATCCCCAAGCATACAGAAAAATTGTATCAAAATACAATGTAGTTGCTCAGAATAAGGTTGTCGGGAAGGGAAATGAATCATTGGATAGATGTATAAGTGACCAGACATGGATATGTAAAATATATGAACGTGAATCCAACCAGGCATATTACTCCCCTAGAGAGCACCATATCGTCCTTCCATTGCGAGAACAGTTTAAGGAAATGGCTCAGTTCTATAGTACTGCTCTACATGAAATGGCTCATTCAACAAAGCATCCTGATGCTGTTGGCAGGTCAGAAAAAGCTGCAGAGGGTGTAGATCCATACGGTCATGAAGAACTGGTAGCAGAATTGTCAGCAGGACTGACAGGATTGGCTATGGGTATTGAGCAAAAACCGCAAGCGAATAATATTGCTTACCTGAAATGTTGGATTGACAATATGAAACAGGATTCTCACTATATCTTCAACTGTCTGATTGACTCTAAAAACATATCACGTTTTATGTGTAATAGACTGGGTGTGGACTTAAGCCAAAGCATCTCACAGGAGATAGATGATATAAGTGTTCCTAATGACCTTTGCATCAAACACAATATGGGAGTTAAAATGTAAATGAAGGAATTATGATTACAAGACAGGATATAGTTACAAAAGTAATTGAGATTGAATTCCCCAATACTTCATTAACAGGTAAGGATACATTTGTTTATGAGACTCTAGTGCGTAATTACAGATATATATTTGACCGTCATTATCATGCTTCACCAATTTATGAAGGGAGTAAAAGTTATTGGCAACTATATTCTTGCATAACAGGAGTACTTAACGATTTATTGGCTGCAGATGAGATCTAGAAAGGAAATAGTTGATGGCAAGGTTCAAATGAAACGCAAATCCTTGCCTAGAACAGACAAGAGCATACAACTGCCAAGTAATCCTATATGGCTTAAGCAGTCAAATCTCATCACTCTAATGAATATGGACTATTCTGTAATACAGCTAAGGACTCTTATCTGTGTAGTAGAGAAGATACAAGGTATTATGGAAGAAGTTCTGCTTGGACGCAGGTTTGAGCAGTTGACTTTATTTCCTGAGCTACAGTCTCAAGGTAAGCTTACTCTTATGATAAAGTACGCTGATCTTGGTGTAAAACCATACCAGTACCGGGAAGTGAAATCGATGCTTCGTGAACTTGCAACCATTGCAGTAGAACTGGATTCAAAGGATCCAATTTCAGGAGATGACTGCTGGACCATAAAAGGTCTTATGACTCCATATGTGAGAGAGAATGCATATTCCAAATTTTTTACCATAGATGTGGACCGGGATATAGTGAAATTGTTCCTGGAAATAAATTGCGGCTTCACTAAATACATGAAGCAAATTGCTTTCCGTTCACAGAGCAAATACACCATAAGAATATACTCATTGATCTCTGCCTGGAAAATGAAAGGTGGCTTTTCTATCCGTTTGGATAAGTTCCGTAAATGGCTGGGGCTACAGAGTAAGTATCCTTCATACAATGATCTATTCAGGAGGACAATAAAGGTTGCATATGAAGAGCTTCATGAAAATGCAGATTGTTGGTTTGAGGTAGCTGAAATATATGATGACCCTTTCAGTAAGGAGCCATATAAACTCAACTTTACAGTAGTCAGTACCCTTCTTATTGAATCTGAAAAAGCTATATATGAAAAGGGAATTGAATCTATTGGTAATATGCTAAGGAGCCATCTTTTTATGTCTGAGCAGAAAGTCTCACGTATAGTAAAAATGATTTCTCCTGAAAATATTCAGGGTGCTATGCTTAAACTCGCAGAACTGATTTCCTATGTGAAGGAGAACGGTAACAAGATTAAGCATCCCGATGAGTATTGTGAAAAATCTATGACAGCCTTCCTTATGCAGGAAGAAATAGATATCCAAATCCCCAAATCCCCTAAAAAACGGACCCTGAATTGTAGAAAACACTACTAAAAGTTGGGAATTTGTCTTTAAGTATCACTACTAAAAGTTGGGAATTTGTCTATAACATGAATTATGCCTCTTTTCAGAGGCATTTTTACTGTGTTTTTCTCGCAAATGTTGGGTATTTGTCCATAAATATTGTGCTTAAGAGCCAAATGTTGGGTTTTTGTCTTTTAAATGTTGGGAATCCGTCTTTAGAATGTTGGGAATTTGTCCACAGAATGTTGGGTTTTTGTCTTTAAGGAATAGAGGTTATTTATTTATAATTCAGTAGATTAAAGCATCTATAAAAGTGCATAATACTTCTAATACAGATATAATACTGAATCAATACGGCAAAATGAATTTCTATCGCGTAACACTTTATGTGCTTTGCACAAAAAGTGGCAATAGAAATAAAAAATATCCAATAAGCACAAGAATACATGATAAAGTATAACAAAAACACACAATGAAATCACACAAAAACACACAGTAAAAAGCCTCTAAAACACATAATAGATTTGATAGGTGCAAATATTACACTATCTTTGATGAAAATTTATTCATGTAACATGGAGTACTTAAGTAGAATTGCTGATGAACAATTAGCATTAAGATTAGAGGCTTTTGGAGCAGTACAAATTAATGGACCTAAATGGTGTGGAAAAACTACAACCGCTGAAAGGCAAGCTAAAAGTGTGATCAAATTGCAAGATCCGGATAAACGTGACGGATACATAGCAACTGCCAGGACCAAACCTTCTATTTTATTAAAAGGAGAGACACCTCGTTTGATTGATGAGTGGCAGGATTTGCCAATCTTATGGGATGCTGTAAGGAATGCTGTAGATGAAAGAAGGCTAAAGGGTCAATTTATTTTAACAGGTTCTACGGTAATCAAAAATAAAAAGCACGAAGAAGAATCTGAGGCTCAAAAAAGGATGCATACGGGCACTGGTAGAATAGCAACTATGACAATGTATCCTATGAGTCTGTACGAGTCTAAGGAGTCATCAGGAGAAATATCATTATTGGAGCTTTTTGATAATAAGGATTTGGATATTGATGGTATCACTTCAAAACTGTCAATTGAGGATTTGATAATGTTAGCGTGTAGAGGTGGATGGCCTGACTCCTTAAGTGTAACTAATGACAAAGCTAAATTGCTCATTGCTAAAGATTATCTCAATAAAGTATGTAATGAGGATATTTCTCAGGCAGATGATGTGAAACGCAATCCGGAATTGGCAAAATTGATATTACGGTCATATGCTCGCAACTTATGTACTTTAGCAAAGAAATCAGCAATGTTGGAAGATGTGAGGGCAGAGATGGAGACAACGTCACAAGTAACATTTGATGATTATGTGGATGTACTTAAACGCCTTTTTGTCCTAGAGGATATTGATGCGTGGTGTCCAGCTATTCGCTCGGCATCAGCAATCAGGACTGGAAAAAAAAGATGTTTTATTGATCCTTCTATTGCAGTTGCAGCAATGGGAGCATCTCCAAAAACTTTGGAACTGGATTTAAAAACTTTTGGATTTGTTTTTGAATGCATGTGTATTCGAGATTTGAAAGTTTACTCGCAAGCTATGAACGGAAAAGTGTCATATTATCATGACAGATATGGTTTGGAAGCTGATATCGTTCTTCATCTGGATGACCAGAGATATGCATTAATTGAGTGTAAGTTAGGTAGTAGAGATATTGATGATGGTGCTGAACATCTGCTTGAGATGAAAAAATTGATTCAAGAACGAAATAAAACAGAGAGGCAGATGCCTCTTCGAGAACCAGATCTTCTTATTGTGTTGACGGGAGGTGAATTTGCATATACCAGAGAGGACGGAGTCAAGGTAATACCTCTGGGATGTCTAAAAGACTAATATAATCATATTCTTATTTTGTAGAGCCATTAAGGTAAATTAGCCTTAGTGGCTCTTTCTCATTACAGCCTTTCTTTTATTTATTCTCCACATAATTCTGAAATTTTAGCTCACCTGGTGTTTGTTACAGAGGCAAAGATATTTACGGGTATCATCCGGCAAAACAAGGTCAAGCTACCGTTTGCAAAATAATCTCCACACCTAAAGGGTAGTATTTTTTTGCAAAACCTTGTTGAGCCTATACCCTTCATAGTTCTTGCCACTGAAACGAAACGACCAAGGCGACCGAAAGACGCATAAAAAAAATGTCGAATAAACGAAAGGCTGAAAATCAAAACAAAACTCCCAGACTCACAAATCCGCATAAAAATTAAACAACTATGGCAAGAATCGGAGACACAATCAGAATCAACCATCTAGAGGGCGAGGATAACCGATATGATGGTAAAGAAGGAATCATCACAAGTATAGATGATAGAGGTCAACTTCATGGAACATGGGGTGGATTGGCAGTAATCCCCGAAGAAGATGACTTCACAATAATCAAAAAAAACACTAACAACTAAACATATCGTTATGGAAAGTTCAATTAACAAAATTCATCTAAGAGGTAATGTTGGCAGCTCAAGGATTATCAACGTTGCAGAAGGTTCAGTAGTAAGATTCTCATTGGCCACTAATGAGATAATCAAGGACCGAAATGGAGCATTGGTTGAGGAAACACAATGGCATAACGTTGTTGCATGGAGCAAAAAAGATATGCCGGACTTCACACTAATAGATAAGGGTGCAGTGGTAGAGGTAGAAGGTAAAATGCGTTATGTGAGATACACTAATGCAGACGGAATTGAGAAAATCCTTCCTGAGGTACTTGCAACGTCCTTACTAATCAAAGTAAAAGAATGACAAACGGGGGCTTAAGGCCCCCATAAACCAAACAAGGTATGAATGTAGAATTGACTGATAAAGTTCTTACAATCCAACGGCAGCTAATGTGGAATGTGGATATTGCTACATTTTTTTCATGGGGCGTGAACAAAATGAAAATTCTTTTGTTTAGGGATATGCCCACGTTAGGAATAAATGTTTCCGGTCTGCAACATAAAGGTTGGGTATATATAAGTCTTAATGAAGGATTGGACCTATATGAAATAACCCTTCTCACATCAAACTACAGAGTACTGAAAACTATAGAAGAGGTCTATTGTGATCAGTTGGCTCAAATAGTGGATGAACTGGTGGAAAGATCCCCAGGAATGACGGATGCAGAATATGCAAATGCAATACAGTTGGAAGAACTGAAAAGATTGGGAGTGCTGAAATAGCACTCCTTATTCGTTTTGTGCAATCCACTCATTCAAAATTCCATTAATGAATCTGTTCAAGGCTATAAATTTGCCGGTCTGTCTTTGCTTTTGCTGCAAAATTGCTTGTAACCTCAATTTCGTATCCAAAGAAATTTTTACAGCTATCTCCATCTGCTCCCGCTCTTGACTTTCTTTTTTCTTTTGGCCTTTCTGATCAGAATTGTCGGGAGTATTAAAAAGTGCCGAGAATGAACTATCCTCAGAAATGGAAATTGTAGGTGTATTATTTTCCTGCTTCATAGGAGTTTTATATAAAAGTTATAAAGTCAATAAGTACAAAAAGGTATATATATAAATGTTATAAATCACTTATGTCATAATGTATATAAGCACTAAAATATAATTCTACAAAAGTGTAAAAGTATCTATGTATAAAAGCACAAATACACTTTGGGATAAAAGTATAAAAGTTACAAAATACTAAAGTGCTTTTGAGTAAAATCACATTTATGCAAATATAGGCAACTTTGATATATATTAAACTATATTTTTATAAATTTCTATTTGTTTTAATATATACAAATAATACCTTTGTAAGGGGTTGCCTGTAGCGCTGGCAAAAAGAGGGAGGTGCATGGAAAAGCAAGATGTGTTTTTGTCCGACAAAAACGATATTATGAGGCTTCAAAATATGTCCTATTACGCCATATCTGGCGGTAGAAATAAACTCGCAACTCGTTTATTGAAATGAAAGAAAGAAAAGTGACAATACGGATGACAGAAGAAGAATTTTCAAGAATGAAGATTGAATTATCGTTAGAGGGTTATATGTCGGTCTCAAAATACATCCGTCATAAAATATTCAGTATTCCCAAGACTGCTCCTGCTAGCAGCATTAACAGCTACAAAATAACCAAGGATATAGGTACACTTACAGCTCAAGTGAAAAAGATTGGTGTAAACTATAACCAGGTTGTAAAGAAATTCAACTCGATGCCTGGATCAGTAAAGAATGCAGAGATGATAAGGACTCTAATTATGCTCCAGGATCTGACCAAGGCTTTGCTTATACAGGTACGTCAAGTTAAAGATGAGATAATTGCCAATGGTAATAAAGATTCATAAATCAATTGCTGTACATGCCAGTCTGAAGTATGTCATCGGGAAGCTGGATGATGAAAACAACAAAATCATTATGACAGGTAACTTACCTCAATCTGACAATCCTTTGGCAGCAATAAGAGAAGAGTTCAGGAAAAGGGATATTGCAAATATACGCTCTGAAAGGGTTTCTTTCCATGCATCAATAAATCCTACTGCTCAAGAACTGGAGAAGATAGACATTCAGGACTTGTGCAGGGAATATATGACACGAATGGGATACTCTTCTCAGCCATATATAGTGGTGGAGCATAACGACACCGGTAGAAAACACTATCACATAGTGTCCCATAGGATAATGCCCAACGGAAAAAAAATAAATTCCAGCAATGAAGTAATCAAGACAAACAGGTTTGTAAAGGAAATCAACAAGAGAATCAGTCAGACGAAAAAGGTAAAGCAAACACCAAATAATATCATTGCACCTTTTAATCACGACAAAGGATTAAAGAAACAGCAGATCCTTGATATATGGGCTGTAGCGAGTTCTTACACTTACACAAACAACCATGAACTGAATGCCATATTACAAAGCTATGGACTTGAAATGATTGAGAAAGATGGTAAAGTATATGCAGCCGGGACAAAGCAAGGCAAGAGAATAACACGGGCTGTTGAGCTTGACAGCCGTATGATAAACCCTACATCTGTAAAGAAACTTTCGAAACGGGATACAGACAGATTATACAATCTGGTCAGATTTGCCATGAACGTATCTTTAAATGAGCAGCACGCTAAGAATATCCTCTCACATAAGGATATTGGGCTGGTTCTGCTGAAAAATGATGAAGGACGCATATATGGGGTATACATAGTTGACCACAAAAACAAGGTTGTCTTAAAAGGTTCAGATATTTCAAAAGAAATTGCAGCAAACCAATGGGCCGACTTGAAGAACACGCAATGGGATAAAATTAAAATGACAGACAAATCTTCTGAAAGAAAATACAGTTGCCTTAACCTGATATACGCAGGTGACTATATGTACAACTACTGGGAGAATGCAGATTTGTCGTACAAGGATCTAAAGTATTCGAGAAGAAGAGAAATGGGGAGGAAAAGATAAATGAATAAACAGTTTTTCCACATATTTGCAGTGATGGCTCTTGGGCTGTCTGCACTGCACTTGATATCTTACAATATAGGATATTTTCACTATAACGAGCATATAATGGCATGGGTACAATTTATTAGATGTCTATCTTTAGATAGCAACCTCTTTCTGAATAAAATGCTCATTATAACAATGCTGGTATTATCAGGTCAGGCGTCAACTGTAATCCGTAAGATCAAACTGGGCAGAGTAGCTATATTACTGGTCGGTTCAATTATTTGTTTCCTGTCTTTGCATATCATGTTCAGCGAAGGATGGGCTTATATCATTCTTTTCTGTCTATTGTTTACTTCAACCTATTTCCTCTCATGCGCTATAGGCACATATGTAAGCTATGGAGATGTACAAAACAGGAACAATAAACCAGTAGAGGTGGATTTCATGCAAGAAACTAAGCTGAAGACAAATGAATACAGCGTAAACATTCAAACAAGATTCACCTTTCAGGGACGTCAGTACAACGGATGGTTGAATATTGTCAATCCTTTCCGTGGCAGTATGGCTGTAGGACTGCCAGGCTCTGGTAAAACGTATACATTCTTCTATCATTACATTGAGCAGATGATATCCAAAGGTTACTGTGGATTCTGTTATGATTTCAAATTTGATGAGCTTTCGGAAATAGTATACAACATACTCCTCAAGAATGCCAATAAATACCCCGTAACACCAAAATTCTATGTTATCAATCTGGATGATCCGCATAAATCAAACAGATGTAACCCTCTCAATCCAGCATTCCTCACTGACATAATTGATGCATATGAAGCTGCGTATATGGTGATGATCAACCTGAACAAATCATGGGTAAAGAAACAAGGTGACTTCTTCATTGAATCAGCAATTGTATTCTTCACAGCTATCATCTGGTACCTCAAGCAACACAAAGATGGAGCATATTGCACGCTCCCTCATGCAATAGAACTGCTGATGAGACCATACGAAGCTGTGTTCAGCATGCTACAAGAGAATCAAGATGTAAGGAACTACATGTCACCATTCATAAATGCTATGGAAGGTGGTGCTCAGGAGCAGCTGCAAGGTCAGATAGCATCAGGACAGATCCCTCTTGCTAGGTTATCTTCACCGACAATATACTGGGCCCTGTCAGGTGATGATTTTACCTTGGATATAAATAACCCTGCAGAACCTAAAATAGTATGTCTTGGCAATAATCCCGACAGGCAGAACATCTATGCTGCGGCTCTGTCTCTTTATATATCTAGGATGTTCAAAGTCATAAACAGACCTAAAAGACAAAAGTGTTTTGTCATGCTGGATGAACTTCCAACAATCTATATCAGAGGACTGGACAATCTTATTGCAACTGCACGAAGCAATAAAGTGGCCATCGTTGCCGGAGCACAGGACTACAGCCAGATAACACGAGACTATGGACAAGTAGAAGCAGATGTGATTGTTAATACAATTGGAAATATCTTTGCCGGTCAAGTAAAAGGCAAGACAGCCAAATCCCTCTCAGAAACATTCGGAAAAATAAACAAACAAAAAAGAGGTATAACATACCATGAGAAAGACAGCTCGAATAATGTAAACCTGAATACCCAACTGGAAGAGATGATACCATCGAGTATTATATCAACTTTATCCCAAGGTACTTTTGTAGGTCAGGTAGCAGACAACTATGAGCAAAAGATACAGCAGAAATTTTTTCATGCAGAAGTTCTGCCAAATGAGTTTGTAGAAAAGAATATCAATTCATTTGTACCTATTCCACAATTGGCATCTTCAGAGACTGGTGATCTCAATGAGATTGTAAAAGGAAATTACGAGAGGATAAAAGAAGAGGTGGATAACATTATATCCCCTTATATATAAAAAAGACTGCACCTTATTCAGGTGCAGATAAGTTATATCATTACGGAAGCATCTTCTTAAGTTCCTCAATGTCCTCCATCAGCATTTTGATGGTTCTCTGCTGAGAGTTGATGGTGTATAACAACTGGTTATATGAAGTTACACCACCCATCTCATTGGAGATAAAATCAATTTGTAGCTTGGAATTCTTCATTTCAGCTATCTGCTCCATTTCGGCAACAGTCCAAAGGCCCAATCTTGTTTTCCTCCAAACAGACTGGATAGGCATCTCAAGAGCTTCTGACAACTCTTTATTGTCAACATGATTCTCCTTAAACAACTTCTGAATGGTCTTTTTGTTGTATTCTGCAGCCATTTTATAATTTGATTATATTAGCACAATAAATATAAAATTTTGCAAAAAGTTTTACTATTATAAAACTATTTACAAAAATACTTTTAACTTTGTAAAAGTTTGGATATAGCCCTTAAGCTAAACTTGTTTACAAATGTACAAAAAGTTTAATGATATTACTCAACTGAAATCCAAATTTCCAATTGTAGAATATCTCTCACAATTGGGGATTACACCTGTCTGTAAAAAAAGCTCTTATGCTCTTTATCATGCGCCATACAGAGTAGACAGAAACCCATCGTGCATAGTTTATAGAAACACTAATACATTCCTTGATCTCTCCACAAGACAAAAAGGAGATATTATTGAACTGGTAAAACTGATGAACTGCTGTGATTTCAAACAAGCCGTGTCCCACTTGCTGAAAAATACAGGCGTAGTTCCAGTATTTGACAACTGCACTATCCACAAGCCTTCACAAATAAACATCCTGGATACTTCAGAGATCTGCAGCATCGCTTTGCAGAAGTATCTATTGGAAAGAAGAATCCCCATTGAAATTGCAAACAAGTATTGCAAAGAAGTGAGATATGTCATGGGAGAAAACATCTACTATGCAATTGGATTCTCCAACAATAAGAATGGATGGGAACTTAGGAGTAAGAATTACAAGGGATGTACAAACAAACATGTAACTACAATTATTGAAACTGACGACAGTAGCGACTATCTGGTATTTGAAGGTTTTTTTGATTTCTTATCTTTTAAAGCCATATATCCATATGTAGATGGTAATGCTATTATTCTTAATTCTGTATGCAATCTACTGATGGGATTAAAAGAACTTGAGTCATTGGGTGCAACAGACATATACGTTTATGGAGATACTGACGTAGAGGGGGAAAGAGTATTTGAAAGGATTAAAGACAAATATGGGGACAGAGCTGTTGATATGTCTTATTTCTATAAGCAGAACAATTGTAAGGACCTCAATGAATATCTGGTAAAATGCAATCCTAAAAAACTATTGAGGTTATGAAGAATATGAAAATTACTGCATATAAAGAAAGGAAAGGACCTCAATTCACTCTGTTTGTTCCAATAAATGATCCTAAAAACAGTTTGAGAATAAACTCTGCTATAGAAGATGTTATATTCAACGTCATAGACAAGCAACCCGAAAAAAGAACTTTGAAAGTGGACCTGAGGGTAAAGTATGACAGCGAGAGCAAATCCTATTCATTCCTAATGTCTGATGACAAAGGGATCAAGGCACTTAAACAAGAACTTCTAAACAACAAAATTCTGATGAGTGCTGGAATAAAAGAAAAAGTACTGGGACAAAAACTTTAAAATACAATATTATGGCACGACTTAAAGAAGAAAACATCCCTTGGGATGCATTGGCAAAACTGGGTATTACAAAAGATTACCTCGTTCAATCAAACAATTTGGATAATCTGCTGAATTATCAGAAAACATCATTATTGTCAATCAAGGGAAAACTGCCGAACATTGAAATTACAGGTGGCCATGCAAAGCTGATGATGCGTAATAACGAAAATGGAGAGCCGGAATTGAGATTGGAACTGGTACGAAAATCACCAAATCTAAAAGGTGCAATATATGGTACATACCTGGATGACACGCAAAAGCATCAAATACTAAGTGGTGGATGCGCAAACGTAATATGCAGCACCAAGAATGGAGATCTGAATCTTCTGGTATCATTGGACCCAGATACTAACCAGTTGAATCACCTAGATGCATCCAAAGTTTCAATACAAGATAGTATTGCTGGAATAAAATTGACTGATGCTCAAAAAGCAGACCTAAAAAGCGGTAAGCAAATACTAGTAACGGGAATGCAAAAGAAAAACGGGGAGAAATTTGATGCTAAGGTCTCATACAATTCTGTAAATAAGGGCTTGGTATTTATCCAGGAAAAGAGTCTTCAGAAAACACAGAGCCAACAGCATTCAGCCAAGAAAAGTAACGGTTTAAGCCAATAAGAAATAATCACCTCTTTTGTTATTGTTATGGAAAACATTGAACGTCTGTTTTATTATACAAGTGAAAGGATAATCAATAAATCTGCCCAAAGTAAAGCCTCGGCAGCTCAATGGTATGGTATATTACGTAAGCAAATTACCGATGAGGAAGAGAAGCACTTGGGGATATTGGATTGGCTAACAGAAAAAGGTAACTCCAAGTTATCAAAAGACGATCTGCTGCTATACATAAACCAAAACAGACTGAAGATTAATGAAGTAATAATACCTGAAGATGCTATTAATCCTATAAGGAAGAAATATACGACTGGGAACCTTACCAACTATCGGGAAATAGTTATAACAGTGCCTGATCTGGAAGAATACTATACAGATGAAATACATTTCTCAGATGTTTCTGATGGACAGGAAATATGCTGGTGCAGATGTGCTGACTATTATGAGGAATGCAAGATACTGGTCATTGATGAGATGCAGTCATCACGTCATCAGGATGCCCGTGAATACGGATACAAATCAGACTATACAAATTACTGGAGTGATGACGTGGTAAGGCATATTTTGGATGACCGTTCACTATCAATAGATGATAGGTGCAAGAAGCTTAACAAGTATTATGAGGATATCTATAGAAACTCTGTTGCCGTAAAGAATGCTGTACCAGACACTCCTTTCAAGAAATGGTGGAGATTTCTTTCAAAAAGGATGTTGCAATATGCTGTTTCAAATGAATACTCACAGATGAGGATAACAAGTGGCGATATGCAGATATCCAGATATTCATTGGATGAAAAAGAAAATAACGGACTGAAAGACCTCTACGACAATATAATCATGGGATACTTTACCAAATATCTCAAACAATGGGATATAGTCCCATACCTGGAGAATAACTGGTGGTGCATAGATCTTACTACCAGCATAAAGGAAGATATAGTAAATAATCTACAGCCATTGTTAAAGAGTATTAAAAGAGGAGAAAATGAAACCAATGATTCTCTGGGGATTGGAGACTATTACCCAATGTTTAACGGTGTATTTATAGATTATCTTGCTCGAGAAGATATAAGATCTTCCCGAGTGTTGGGGTGGTATGATAGGCCCTATGATAGGGTATACATAGTTGTGAATAATCATAATAGTATAAGACATCTTAACTCAACCATTATCCATGAAGTGATAGCGCATTATGGACTGAAGAAACTGTTGGGAGAGCGTTATATTAATTTTTTAAACGGAATATATACTCAGGTAATGACCATAGAAGACCGCAACCACTATTTAAAGATTTATAAGAATTGGATTACAGCTGTGGAAGAGTATTGTGCAGAAATATTTGAAAAAAAACCATCAGAGAATGCTTCTGTAGAATATGCATGCTGCCATTTGAAAACGATGTTGAGTGAAACCGGATTAGAAAATGATATGACTATATACGAGTTGTGGGATATTATGCAGCCGGATAAATTGAAATTGTATATTTAACTTAAAATTGAAAAATATGTCTGATAAACTAATGTCTATATTAAACACCCATGATAGTAGATTGGCCATTACAATTAACGGTGAAGATTTGATGTCATTTGTGGATAAAATACGGGAACTGGCTAGAGAAGAGGCTCATGCAGCATACCGTAAAAAGCTTTCAAGTGAGTTCTATACTAGGCAGGAACTGATGGATATTTATAAAATCAGTGAATCGGTCCTTGCCAAATGGTATCGTGTAGGTTTTCTAACTCCTGTAAAGATAGGAGGGAAGACGCTTTATAGGAAATCGGATGTGGAGAGGGTAGTTACGGATTTTGAACTGAGATAGGTGCTTTTACTATATAAAACATGTAATCTAATACTGTCTGCCGGATAGAAACAATAATGCAAAATATGATAGGTAATGGTATCAAACATCTATTAAAGTTCTTATAGTTAAGATTCTGATTTGTCGAATCACTTTTTTTAGTAAGATAGAATTTGAAACATTTTGCCTCTTTTATTGTATATCTAAATACAAAACTATAATAGAATGACTAAAGCGGCTCAATAATTGTTTACACGATATACAAGCTATTTAAAATTTTGAAAAAATAACAATTTATTCAAAAAAAAACCTTACATTTGCGAAAAATTTGGCGTTATGGGAATTATGTTAGACAAATTAAGAGAGTATTTGCATTCTGCAACTCAGGAGCAGTTAGATGCAAAGTTCGAGGAACTCTCGGAATTCCTTGCAGCGGAAACTCTCGTTGGAGAGTATCTAGAGACGCTTCCTCAGAGAGAATATCAAAATTACGAATATCAACCAATTGAATATCCAGAATTTACTCTGGATATTTCTTTTATTTAATATACGAGTTTATATGACACCTGCAATCTTTTCTCTTCAGAGTTATATCTTTGATAAGGTATCTATTGATTTGTCCACACTGGACAATAATCTGCCATTTACCATAAATATCAATCCAAAAGGACAATACAACCAATCTAACGGAGTGTTTATTCTATCATTCACTTTTGATGCTTCTCAAGGAAAAGAAAATCCGAATAGAATAATATCTGTACGTTGTAAAGCCACATATAAATTTAACGACCCTATCGCATACGAAAGCTTTCCGTCAATGTTCTTTGCTAATAGCATCGCTATTTTATTCCCGTATGTCAGGGCATTTGTTAGCACACTAACACTGCAGGCAAATCTTACTCCACCAATTATTATTCCTACATTGAATTTAACATCTCTCGAGGAGACCTTAAAAGCAAATATAGAAATCCTCTAACTTATAATGGATAATAATGAGGACTTTATATCAAACCATAAAAGACACAGGCAATCCCGACGCTGTTGAAAGAAACGGCCCAATCCTATGTAAAGTAGACACTGCTTGGCTAGGAATTGGATATTATTTCTGGGAAGGCTCCATTGATTTAGCCAAACACTGGGGCGAGACTCATTATAATAATATGTATATGATATGCCAAGCGAAAAGTGAGTTTAAGCCGGAAGATATATTTGACCTTATCAACAATTATGATCACATTGAGGAATTAGCAGATATGAGGGAAGCTCTATTGGAAAAATATCATTATAAAAACTATGATGACATACCAGTATGCTTCGTAATTGAATATCTAAAATCTATAAATGCCTTTATCTACAAAGCTATTAGAGCTACTGCAATAAACTCCTTTGGAAGATTTTCACGAAGGATACCGTTTATAGCAAATAACCATGTCTATTTCATGGAAAGCAAACCAGCTTGGCAAGTATGCATAATAGATAAATCATTTCTAATTGCAGGATCATACAAGGTTATATATCCAGAAGAATATATAGCAGATTATGCTGTTTAATGATTAAAAAGAGCTCAGTTGAGCTCTTTTTTTTGATTAGATTACTCGCTAGCATCCTCATGGAGAGTGGCAATGGTGAGCATTTCACCGGATTTTTTGCCGGTTTTGGTGTTCACGAAGAAGTTCTTGATGTAGACCTTCGAGCTGCGGCGTTTGGTGTGCCGTGTTTGCCATTATAGTCCTGCTTGAGGTCGTACTCTTCTGTTACTGCTTCTAGGACTCCACCGATCTGTACGGCCTTGCTGTTGGTGTGTGTCACACCGTTTGACAATGAGCTTGAGGTTTGCTACGTCATCCGGCTCGATCTCGAGTTCGAAGGTGAATTTGGTTGGGATGTTTACTTTTATATTTATTTTACTCCAGCAACTTAACCAATTCCCTCTTAATATCAGTATCAATATCCCTATAGCGGCTAAATGCTTTGCTGCCTTCTACGTGGCCGGTAAGTGATGCTACGAGATTTGGGTCCTTTACCTGTTTATATATGTTGCCAATGAATGTCCTTCGGGCCATGTGGCTGCTGGCTATGTTATGTATAGGTACTTTTTTCTCTGTTCTTGTCAATGGATCCAGGATTGTAACCATCCTGGTGATCTCACATTTTTCCAAAATTGATTTTATGGCTTCATTATATTTGCTGGCACTTATAAATGGAAGCAGTTGTTTTTCCAATATTGGATCGTATTTGGCAACAATTTCCTGAGCCATATTATTTAATGGTACAACAACTGTTTTAGGGTTTTCACCAATAGTTTTTTTGGGTATGTATTCAATATTCCCGTTAATGATGTCAGTTTTCCTGAAAGACAACAAATCACTGACTCTGCATCCAATGCAGCATTGAAATACAAACACATCTTTTTGAATATTTAATTCTGGGTGGTCAGATAAATCTTTTTTATGGATAGTTCTGAGTTCATCTAATGTTAGATAGTATGGAGTGCCGTATCTTTCACTCTCAATCTTATAATTGGAAAACGCTTTTGATTTAGTATAGCCATTGGAGTAGCACCAGTTCAAAAATGCACGTAATTTCTTGAAACAGTCTGCAAGAGTATTCTTGCTGCGAGGTTTTGGCTCCTGTTTCTTTTCAGTAGGCTCATATATCTCAGGATTGGTAGTAAAGATTTGATGTTCATTCTCCATATACCAATATAAATCTGACAGGAAATTATTGTCGATTGATTTTACGTCAATTTTATATTTGCGCATATGTTGGCGTGTACTCCTTATATATAGTTCATACCTTAATAAGGTTCTTCTGATTACTTCATACTGTTTACGTCTACTATATGACAAATTACTCTTATTGAGGAATTCTTCAAAAATGTTATACAGATCTTCGGTTTCTTCCCTGATAAGCTTTTTAGTCTCCTGCTCTTTCTTCTGCTGCTTCTTTGCATAAAAAGATTCAATGCATTCATTCAGCCACCTTTTATGTAGAGTTCCGGCAAAGCTGTCTTTATTGAACATGTCAGTAATATATCCCCTTAATTCATCAATCTCACTATTTACCTGATCCCTGAATGTAGGATCACATAGGACACGCGATTTAATCATTTCTCTTTTTTGGTCCCACCATTCTTGTTTTACAAACAGGTTGGTTTTAGCTTTTTTGTCAAAAGATCTTCCATTTATTACCCTAACGTATACAGCATAGTTAGAAGTTTGATTAGAATTGCTCTCAATAATTAGAAACTTAATTGTCATAAAACTTAAAGGTATATAAGTTTGTGAATAGTAAAACTGTAGACGAAAATAATCCAAAAAGTTGTTATAACAAAAAAGAATTGATAAATTTGTGGAAACATTAGAAATCAGGTAAAGATTATATTCCGACATTTTTCCGACATGTGTAACATATAGTACAACTATGTACAATTTATGTGGGTTATTTTGCTGAAATTACTAGCGTTTTATAGACATAATTATACGTGGTTGCTTTTTAATATTACTGCATAGGTCCTGTCGGAGTCACAAAAAAGCATCCAATTTTGGATGCTTTTTTTGTTTTATTTTATAACTTTATAAGTTTTTTTGATGTTATTAACATCAAAAATTATGAATAATAAGGATCAGGACATAGCATACTTTATATCATTCTGTATTGAGCAATACAAGAAAGCTAAAGGGTTGTCGGGAGCAGAGGTCCTGGATATATTTGTAAAATTTGGTGTTCTGGATTATCTGAAAGATCATTTTGATATTCTACATACGCAAAGTTATCAGTGGTTGCTGGAAGATATAGATGAATTTATTGAGAAGAGGAGGTAAAATTATGATGAATCTGAATATTACTCAAGATAATTTATATCTGCTTCTCCCTTCCAAAATCAGTTGGTTGGCAATGTTGATGGTGGAGGATAAAGGGGTTTCTATAACTGAAGCTATAGAAACTCTTTATAAATCTGACCTGTACAAGCAATTGGAGAAGGAAGAGACTAAATTGTGGCATTTGGGACCAGTTGCATTATATGAATCTCTTTATTAAGATAAACTCCAGTGTAAATAATATGATTAAAATCAGCTGGAAGCTTATTTTGGGGTTAGGTTAATATAATAAGATGTAATTACTGTAATGCCGGAGGCCCAATCCTGTTTAGCTATGGTCAAGGAAGATTTGATAGAGCATCAATATTCAGACAGGAACGATGGCTACTATGCATAGTAGTCGCTTCCCATCATTACATCACTTCCATCAGCTGATGGAAGAGATGGTTATTCATCCCGCAGATAAAGAATAGGATTCTTAAATGCAGCCCTCCTCGCTTGAAGATAAACGGATAGGAAAGCAATACTGGCAACAATTATAATAGCCAATAAATAAACCCAGTATGTAGAGTCCAAACGATAGGAATAGCTTAGGATAATTGCATCGTTTATTATAATAGAAAGGATGATCCCTATAACACTTGCGGCTACTACTATTTTGAAGTATCGATAGATGTGTCGACGGATTTCTTCACTTCCTGTTGCCCCGAAAACCTTCCGGACAGCCGAATCCTTCCTATGTAATGAAATATAATAAGTGCTCATTGCAACCAAGCCAAGAACGGTCAACAAAAGGGCAAGCAATGCATAAATCACTACCATTGACAATATTGCTTTCGTAGGAGATAACGATTTCTCGTAATAACTATCGATATATCCAGCTGTTTTTGGTAGTGCATAATCATAATTGGTGTCCGAAAAAGCCTTCCTGAAAGTCCCTAGTATCTCTTCCGGATAAGAATCATAACGGCCCGCAGTATTGATTACCAAACGGTTGAATTCACCTGAATCTGATACTTTCAAAGCAGCGGGTATATCATTCTCTGCATTGATAACGAAATCTAATACAATACCCTTGACTTCGGCCCCAAACCTGCTCGCAAGATATCCATCATCAATACCGGCTTTATCCAGTGAGATGATATCTCTGGCACTATTGGTGAGCCACAAACCGTCAGAAACTTTTTTCCCGCTTTCCGTAACAAAGCCAAACGCATTAAAAGCATCTGCATCACAATGGATTACATAAAGGTCTGTTGATGCACCATCTTCAGACTTTAGCGTGACTCTTGAATAACTACCATCTCCAGGACAATCATTGGAGAGTCCCACTGCCTGGACAAACGGTAAAGAACGCAGAGCATCTGCCGCTGTGGCGAGCACTTCCCTTGGATAATTCCCAGATATCACAAAGACGTTCTCACCCATTTCTCCGCGATGCCGGTCCGCCATCTTTTTGTATTGCGCGTAAAACAGAATGGACACAGATAAAAGGACGATAGAAATGAAGCATTGTATACCTATGAGAATGTTGCTCGTATCCTTTTTCAGCTGTGCACGATATCCACCATTTACTATATCTATAGCAGAATACCTTTTCGCTATCTTTGAGGGAATCAAAGCGGTTATAGCTGAGAGAAGAAGAATGAAAATTCCATAAAAAAGAATCTTTCCGGGCGTTATCGAACTGTCCAGGACGATGAAGGTATGGGTAACATTAAAGAAATTGTTAAAAACAGGGAAGATGTATTTGGACAGGCCATAACCCAAAACAAAGCATACGGAGGTAATGAGGAGTGTTTCCAGAAAGTTAGCCATCCTGATTCCACTTTCGGAAGATCCAAGCAGTTTCTTCAATGCCCATTCTTTCCCTCGCTTAGTAGAAAGGGCAACATTCAGATTGACATAGTTGACGAAGGCGAAGATGAAAAGGATTATACCAAAAATCTCAACCGCCCATAGGGATAATCCCCAAGTCTGGGTGAGAGTGTAATTATGTATATTGGACGATATCTTGTCATATCTGATCAGTTTTATAACGGCATCCGGATGTTGCGCATAATAAGATGAATAAAAGTTTTTACAAGCGACCTTGCACTTGTTCAATATGTCTTTGGCCTTGAAACCATCTTGAATCCGAATGAACGTAACGACATTTTCCCAATAACCTGATGGATTTGCCCATTGGGCATCCAGCATCGGGGAATTAATGCTGAAAATTATGTCTGCTGATGGGAGTAAAGAATTATGCAAATCGTCAAAAATTCCATTTACAATATATTCCTCTCCTGCATAGGTCAATGGTTTTCCCATCGCATCAGCGCCGATTTTTTCCGCCAAACTCCCGGAAATCAAAACCGATTTACGGTCTGATAGTGACAACGGTGAACCCTGTGATAAGTTGATATCAAAGAATGTGAAGAAATCCGGACTGACCGCAATACCCAAGGCACTTAGTGTATTATCACCAACGGATATCGCATTGTTCCCGCTAACGAAAACCTGCGCATACCGGTCGATTTCTGGAACTGCCTCAATCAACTCCTGCCCCAAGCCTATTGTCGTTTCAAATGATTCATCGACTGGACAAACGGCATAAACGCGTTTGAAATCCTTTCCGTGGTCTATTTCCCATTTGTCAGAAAAGAAAGACAAAAGTGGAATTGCAAAAGCCAAGGCAACACTAACACCTATCACCTCTACGGTGATATACCATTTATTCCGGAACAGGAAACGCAAGTATTCAAGCATGATTGTATAAGGTCTGTAAAGTTTCTTTACACTTTATTGAAAAATTAAAGTTAAATATGTTTGTACCGATAAAACCGTGCCAAGAAGGGTATTAACCTTATTCTATGCGTGTTACGCATTTCTTGAAAAGAAAAAATTGTAAAGTTTCCTTACACTTTACAGTATATGTAAAGTGATTAGAATAATATGAATATTCCACCAACTCATCTCTTTTCTCGTAGTTGAAAACTATAATTTCATCAGTGTATAGAAAATTTATATTGTATATTCATTGACTAATTGCCAATTTTAGTTGTTTTTATAGAAAAATCGTTTATTTTTGTAAAAAACTTACGAAATAAGGCTAAAATTAATCGAATTTAAGGTATGATTAGAGAATTTTGGGTGGAAAACTTCTACTCTATCAAGGATAGGCAGACATTAAACTTTGAGACTAAGGGCAACACAGACTCTTTTGCTTCTGTTATGGTGGATGATAAAGTAAGGCTTAATAAGATTGCTATCCTTTATGGAGCAAATGCTTCCGGTAAGTCAAATATCCTGTATGCTTTGCAGACAGTGTTCAGACTATTGATTACACCAAAGTCTACCAGGAATAAGAAGATTTTCTGCTACCATCCGTTTGCATTGGCCAAAGGTGTGCCGGTACAGATGGGATTGTCTTTCTATGTAAATGGAATCAGATATGATTATGAGATTTTATATAATGAGGATTATATCCTCAGAGAGACTTTGAATTTTTATCCAAAGGGTTACAAAGCTCTCTTCTATAGCCGCGAGTTTGTTTCTGAATCTGCAGCTGCCAATATTACATTTGGAACCAGCACTGAGATTAAGAAGAAGACTGAAAATACATTCGTGAGTAATACTCTGAACAACCATACAGTTCTCTCTACCTATGCAAAAGTGGCATTTGATGAAGATGTAAAGGCTGTTTCAGACTTATATGCATGGATTACAAAGTCTATGCATGGCATCAACGAATACCACGATCCGAAAGAGACTTTCGCGGATATGATGAGAAAGGTTGATGAGGATCCAAAGATGAAGAGTTTCTTTCTCCAGATGATTAAGAAGGCTGACTTCAATATCGTGGATTTTCACTATGAGGATTCAGTAGTGCTTCAGAGCGGTGAGAAGACCAAGGATATTATGTTCACCAGTGTAGCTGGCAAAGATAGATTCGATCTTAAGACAATAAATCAGTCAGGTGGTACCATAGCATTTCTGGAGAAGACCAGACTCCTTTATGAAATGATATATGGAAACAATATCTTCCTGTTCGACGAGCCGGAGAATGACTTGCATTATGACCTGTTTCTATTCTATCTGAATGCATTCTTGTACAATTCAGATAAATCGCAAATGATTATTGCCTCACATCTTACTTCATTGTTGGCCGAGGATCTGGTTAACGAGCAGAGAGATCTGATTTACTTTGTGGAGAAAGATATTGAGACAGCGACATCATCGTGCAAGAGAGCGGACAAATATGGACTACATAAGAATCAGTCACTGTACAATGCTTACAAAATAGGAAAACTTGGAGCGAAACCGGCTCTGGGTTCACCTTTTATCCTAAACGAGTAACAGTGAGGTGCTATGAAAGAAACATTCATCATAATTGGCGAAGGCCCTACTGAATACTTCTTTCTGACTTCATTGAAAGATGAATTCAGGACGCTTCAGAACATTGATCCCCAGTATCCAAAGCACACTAATATGGTAGAGCTTGAACAGAAAATCAAGAATGCCATAGAACGGGGATATAATCATGTATATTGCATGATTGACATGGACAATAAGAAGACCGGCAAGAACAAGACCGACTATATCAACTTGAAAAAGAAGTATCACGGCAAGCATGTTTCAAAGCCAAAGAAAGGTATTGACTGCCATATTGAATTCTTTGAGACAGAAAGATGTACCGAGCTGTTCTTTCTTTACTACTTCAAGTACACCACAAAACTGTACAATCACTCGAACGAAGTAGAGACAGACCTCAGCAAGGAATGCGGCTATATGAAGACAACCGACTTCTTCAGAAAGCATCCTCTGCACCAGTTCTTCACGCAGCAGGGCGGATCTATCTACGAAGCAATCTCAAATGCAGAGAAGTCAATGGCTACTTCTGAGGAGAGAGGCTATACTTTTTCCGAGTTGGGAAGGATGTTTAAGATGTTGGGAATAGAAAAGTAAATAATGTCGCTATGCATATCAGAAAAGTACATATTGAAAATTTCAAAAGATTCTACGGCTCATTCGACATAGAATTGCACGAAGGAATCAATATAGTCGTTGGAGACAATGAATCTGGTAAATCAACGATTATTGAAGCGATATACTTAGTTCTAACTGGGCTTTACAACAACAAAAATATCAAGAACGAATTAACTCAATTCATTTTTAACGTGTCGGACCGCATAAAGTGCCGCTACTGGGAGTCATAATAAAAGTGTGGTTCAACGGCAGAATTGGCTTCATAGACAAGTCGGGCATTTTTACAGAAAAAGAAGAAGACGGGTGGCTCAGTTGGTATAAACTATATACCACCTTTAGGGGTGGTAAGTCACCACCTTTTGCGACTTTTAAATTTTATCAAGAAAAAGACTAGTCGTGATATTAGCCGAGATTCATTTTCTAGCTGTATCAATGTTACGATGTCTTGAAATGATTTGTATTGATATTCTTGCCGACATATTGCCGACAAAATGTTCCGAAAGTAAGTCAAAGTAAAGATTTATAAAGTAAGTACTATGCGTAAAGTGCTTAAAAAGAACATAATACTTTACAAACCTTTATTTCAAGTAATAATTGCACAGTCTGCCGCAGGCAAGGCTGTGCGGGATTTCCCCCGCTTGGGCTGTATTCCCGGCTCCTACAGGAATGCCGGAGGCCAAATCCTGTGCTTTGCCAGGAATGCCGGAGGCCAAATCCTATTCCCTACGCCACTTCTCCCACCTGCACGGACCCTTCCTGCAATTCACCGTGGGCACCAATCCCTCTCACAGCTATCTGAAAGCAATGTTCGTGCCCACGGTGCAACAAATTTGTTTCGTCGTGGGCAGTACCCCTTGCAAGGAAGTACTCTGGGGTGGGGTGGTGCCCACTGTGAATTGCAGGAAAGGAAAGTTATACTAACTTTACCCTCATAAACAGACACACCAATAATCATGAAACATTCACTGGCAACACTGATAGCGGCAACAGCAATATTCATACTCTCAGCCTGTACAAGCACCCCACAACCCCTGAAGGTCCTCTACTGGAACATCCAGAATGGAATGTGGGACGGGCAGACAGATAACTATGAAAGGTTTACAGATTGGGTGCGGCAGCAGAATCCGGATATCTGTGTCTGGTGCGAGTCAGTTACCCTGTATATTACCAATACCGCAGAGAGCATGCCGCAGGAAGAGCGTTATCTTCCCGACGGTTGGGAGGAGCTTGCAGCACGTTATGGTCATCATTATGTGTATATGGGTGGAAAGGAGGGACAACTATCCGCAGGTAATCACTTCAAAATATCCTATTGAGAACGTTAAGAGAATCATTGGAAACGAAGCGGACAGCGTAGTTACTCACGGCGCCGGTTGGGCAAAAATCAATTTTAACGGAAAAGACCTTAACATTGTAACCCTTCACACCTGGCCGCAGAAATATGCCTTTGGCATTACAAAAGAGCAGCGTGATTCAAGCAAGGCTGTTAATGGTGGCGACAAATACCGCCGCATGGAGATGGAATTCATCTGCAAAGAGACTATTGCTCAGAATCCGGATGCAGCGCAGGAATACTGGATGATGATGGGAGACTTCAATGCCAAATCAAGGGTTGACAATGATTTCTATAAATGGCCGGAAGATACAACAGCATTCCTGGTACATGACTACATCCATGCAACCACTCCGTACATTGATGTTATTAAAGAAAAGTATCCAAACGGGTTCTTTACAACTACCGGGGGCAAGAGCAGAATAGATTTCTTCTATTGCACGCAGCCGCTGTACAAAAAAATAACCGGAGCAGAAATAATCTCGGATGATTACACCACTCCAGTAAGAAATCCTCAAAAACTCTCCAACTTCTGGCATCCGTCGGACCACAGGCCCATATTGGTGGAGTTTATGCTGTAGAAATATCAATAAAAAAAACAGCGACAGACCGTCGCAGTTTTTTTTATTGATATTAGAACCTTTGAATAAGAAAATTATCTTATATTTGTAAGAAATATACCCCGCCGATTTTATCCAACAATGGATGGGGGGGTAAGACATACAAAAAGCGTTTACTAAACGCTATGTTCTTGATGCATTGAAACTTCGCAACTTTCAGGTATAGTCAAGGCAAAGCAACGGTAGATGCTCATGGGGTATGCTATTTTATTACACCTGTATTCTACAGGTGCTGATTCTGCATATCGGCGTGGGCTTCTGCGTTGCTCGTTTTACTATACCGGGCAATGCGAAGGCTTCAATGCGTGGAACGAGTGACAAGGCAAGTTACCACGCATTTTTTATGGTCAAATGTATATTTAAGCAATTTTTATAGCTATGATAGAAGTTGTGTTAATGACTCTGCTGGAGTTTTTTTCATGGATAATAGGGGGTATTGCTTTGCTTATTGGATAATGTCCCAAAAAGTGTGTCCGTGAGATAAGTATAATCAATATAATTATAATGTAGTATGAGCGATAAATTTGAAAGGTCAGATGCATGCCAAAGATTTTTTTGTTTCAGTGATAACGTGGAATTTGTGCGTGGAGATAATCCAAGCCATGTACAAATAAAAAACGCCAGATATACTTTAGACAATTTGTATAATAATACCGTCCGCGAATTTAATAATTGGAGTGAGTTGAATTCATGTGGGTATGAAAAGAGGGAGGTTCTATATTACCTCGATTTATTAAGAAAAGAAGAATTTGTAATTGCCACTGATAACGGAGTTGATGGTGTATGGCTGCAAACTAGCGACAGAAGGTGGTCTTTTCGTAAAAGAACATTCTATTACAATAATATAGGTGATTCTAATTATAATGGTTTGGTGGAGATATACAGAGATGGAAAGAAGATAATGACACATGTAACCCCTGGATCGTATTCATCGGGTTTTGTGTTTTGGTTCTTGCATGAAGAAAATTATGGGTTGACTCTTTGTTGGGGAAGGAGCAGACTTTATTTCAGATCAGCTAATGAACAGCAGAAAGAGAAGACTGGGCTGTTTTCTTTTCTTAAAAAGTTGTTTTAAAGTATAGGGAATGGGTATTCTTTAAAGTAAAGTCTTTATTTGTAGGGGGGCAACTGCTCTTAATGTACTCCTGTATAGATTTGCTATGAGCGTGGCAATGTGTTTTTTTATCGGGAATTTATGATTGGTTATTGTTTGGGAATTTGCTTTCAACTTATATTTTGGTTGGTAAAAATTGTTTTCTGGTTGATTTGTGGAGTGTTTTACTGGATATTTGACAGCGATTCATTTAAAACAGGATTAGTCAAGTTTTTAACAGTTGCAGGAGTTGTGTTGATGGTTTGGGGTGGAATAGAACTATATAATTATTCAGGTTCTTCTAAACCTAAAAATAAATCAAATATCGAGAGTGTTGAAGGCACAGTTGAATATGTTTGCATTGCAAATGAATTTATAAATATCAGAGTCTCACCAAATACCAAAGCTGCGGTTTTAGGAAAAGTAAATAGGGGAGAATCTGTTTATGTATATGAAGTAAATAACGGCTTTGCAAAAGTCAAGTATGGATCTGGTATTGGGTATGCTAATGCTAAATTCATAGCTAAGAAGAAAAGATAAAGTGTGATTAATGGCGTATCCCGAAAAGCCATAATAGAGTAGGGGATAACTTAATATACACAATCATGTTAACTGATGTATTTACAGTAAATGAGAATGCTGCTAGCTGTGCTTCAGGATGCTGCGATGTATTCGGTTATGGCTGTACTTGTGCTTGCAACAACAGCTAAAAACAATGAGGGTGGGAATTCCTCTTAAAGGGGCTCCCACCCCTATTTTGTTATTAAATCAAATAGAGATATGTTTCAAGGAATAAAACAACTGTTAGATAAAAGAACCCGTTCCGGAAGAGTGTATGATTGGTTGTTTATTGTTTCAGCCTTGCTTTGCACTTTTCTATTTTTAGCCTTTTTCTTTGATGCATGGCCATCTACAGCCTTTCTTGGAGAGGTTTTTTCTTCGTTATCAGGTGCTGCCATTGTGGCTGTCATTACACTTCTACTATTGGATGGTCAGACTAAATCAGAAAATGAAGTACAGCAGAATACTGCGATATTTAGGAAAAAACTGGAAATATATCAGGAGTTTCTGAAAAATCTGAACTCTATTGTTGTGAAAAGGAACCTCTCCAGTGAAGACAAGATCAATATGCAGTTTCAGGTTGCGTATATTTCCATTCATACTGATTCAAAAAGATTGCGGACAATCAGTGGGCAAGTATACTCTATAATACGCAAAATGGAGTTGGATAATCCTATCAATGGCGATATATACAACGAGCTGTATCAGCTTTCAATGGAGTTCCATAATGAGTTGTATAATGACAAATGGGAGGTTGATAATGAGGATCTGCAGTCTGCAATCCAGAATTTTTCATGTCTTGGAGTTGCTGAAACGAATGAAGTGACATACAAAAGATTACTTTGGTTGGAGGACAGTGTCTCGTTATACCCTGTAAGCACCAGAATTGTTGGGGGTAAAGATTTGCATATCAGGATTGGAATTTTGCCCGAAGTGAAGGAGACCAGGCAGCTTGTTTCGTCGGAGATGAATATAGTAGTTCATCTTGAAAAAGATTTGTCGGGAAAAATCTATCTTTATACTGATGACCAGACGGTGGAGGGGTTGCAGAAGATTTTAAGTGACAGGACATTATGGAATTATTCGGGAGCCCTTAAATACAAGAATGCTTTGCTGGGGGTGGAACATATAAAGAATGTTGCGGTTTTATGTGAGCTTGAAACGGCTTCTGCGGAAGACAAATATTTGAGGTGCCTTTATGATACATTGGGTATGATGAATGTAATCTGGTGGAGAGATGGAATGAAAATATCGAGAAGAAAGATAGGATCAACAAGTAATGAGATTCAGGTGCTGCTCTCTTTTAAAAAGGAGAATGGGGCATCTGGAACTGTAATTGATGAAAAGATTATACAATAATGGATACAAGATTTCAAAAATTGAACGATAAGGGTATTTATGCCATTCCTGTTGGATCGTATTTTGGCAAACAGGAAGATGCATGTTATCTGGTATATTCTCCGTTGGCAAATATTTTCTACCTCTCGTTGCAGGGAGATATAGAAAAGCTGGAGGAGGCGGTTGTGGCGGGAACTAAAACGGATTTGTTGGACAGGTTGCTTGACCAGACAGCTTTTAAGGATTTTGGCGATAATGAGGTTTCAACAGATTCGTTCTGTACGCTGCATTTGTTGTTGAATGAGAAATGCAATTTCCATTGCAAGTACTGTTATTCTGCGGAGGGAAGGTCGTCAGCAGAGCTTGATATGAACCGGATAAAGGCTGCGCTAGGTTATTTTCTGTCCTCTGAAAGAGGTGCCGTTAAAGACAGGACAGTGATGTTTATGGGAGGTGGGGAGCCGGTGTTGTCTTGGAAACTGTTGGAAGAGGCTACCCTATATGCAGAGAACTTGGCAAAAGAGCAGGGAATTAATGTACATTTTTCTCTAACAACCAACGGTTCGATAATGACAGACAAAATGCTCGATTTTATGAAGGAGCATAATTTTACAGTGCAGATATCCTTTGAAATATTGCCCGAGATACAGAATGCCCAACGAGGCTCTTATGATGCTGTGGCAGAAAATCTCGTTAGGTTGACAGAAAAGGGAATCAACAACTATGTACGTTCTACAATTACGGAGCTCAATGTGGACAGGATACCGGAGATGGTGGAATATTGCCATGTCAATTTCCCTCTTGTTAAAAAGATGAGTTGCCAGCAGGTTGTGGATCCTTCATATTTTACTTCAGAGGAGAAAGTGGGGGAGTTCTTTGATAAGTATTTTGTCTCGTACCGTAAGGCGGAAGAAAAAGCAAAGGAGTATGGTGTAGATTTGCGTTCATCATCGTCCCATCTTCTTAACTACTCAAAGAGAGAGCGTTTCTGTTACAATCTGCTATGCCTGACTCCATATGGAACGTTCACGCTATGTCCTGATGTGTCATCTCCTAATGAAAGGGACTATAACAGTTCGGTTGTGGGTGTAATTGAGGATGATAAGGTCACGTTCGACCAGGATGCATTTGCCCGTCTTTCTAAGGGAAGTATACATACTTTTGAAAAATGTCGCAGTTGTTATGCAAGGTGGAATTGTGGCAGCGGTTGTCCGAGCAGTCGTAGGGTATATAGCACTGAGATATTTGACGCCATTTGTGGCCATTATCGCAAGATGTTGTGCCATAGTCTTATAGTGGCATTGGCCCAGAAGCATACCAAGGCCACCGGCAGAGATTTTTATGAAGATATCAAATCAAAATTATAGGTTATGGGTAGTCAGATAGTGATAGACAAGAATGTATTTGCCGTTCCGGCTGGAGATATATGGAATGTGGACAATAACAGGATCTTTATTTTGTATGCTCCGTTGAACGGACGCATATCATTGGCCACACCTGATACCGTTAGAGCCCTTCAGGCATGTGCCAGTGGTGAAAGCAGGGATAAGGCAATACAGGAGTCGTTGAGTGTGTTCCAAGCAAAGGGAAGCGTACCGGTGCATTATTTGCCGGATACTCCTCACGATCTGTATCAGATAGATATCCTTGCAAACTATACTTGTAATTTCAAGTGCATATATTGTTATTCAGCTGAAGGGCGTTCCAACAGACAGATTGAGTTTGAGAAGATAAAGTCTGTAATAGATTATCTGTTCTGTAGTGGCAAAAAGCAGACAAACCCCTACATCATTAACTTTAGCGGTGGAGGAGAACCTTTGTTGAGCTTTGACCTTATTATGAAGACTGTGAACTATATTGAGGAGGTAAATAATGATAAAAATTATATCTACAATATAGGCCTGGTAACCAATGGAAGTCTTATAACACCTGAAATCATAGATTTTTTCCAGGAGCATAAGGTGGATATGGCTGTTTCTTTTGAAATCCTAGAAAGATTGCAGAATAAGGAGAGAGGATCATACGACAAAGTATCCGCAAATATTGATATGATGCTGGAAAGAGGTTATCCGTTCGGTATTAGGACCACATTTACACCTGAGAGTGTTTCATGTATGTGTGAGATGATAGATGAACTTTCCCAGAGGTTCCCAAAACTCAAGAAAGTGGTTTATGATACAGTGCTTGCCCCTTCGCTGTTCAGTTCTCCAGATGATCTTAAAAAGTATTATGACACTTTTCTTGAAGAGTATTGGAAGGCAAAGAAGAAAGGTGCGGAGATTGGAATTTTGGTTGAAAGTGTGGCAGTTGAGATGCTTTCTATGGTAAGGGACAGGACATGTGAGGGCAAGATAGTACTCACGCCTATGGGAACAATCTCAAGTTGTGCAAGAGTTTCCTCTCCATTGGAAGAGAGATATGAGGATTATATATATGGAGAAGTTGGTGAAAACGGGCTTGCTTTTGATCAGGAAAGATTTGAAAATATAATTTCCCAAAGCAATATTTATTCCCAACCTATGTGTGAGGAGTGTTTTGCACGATGGAACTGCGGTGGTGGATGCCGGTTGTTCCATCACTCATTTGAACAGGATTATGAGGCTGTAAGATGTGACTTTGTCCGTAAGGCATTGAGATTGCAGTTGGTCAAAGTTTTGTCTGACAATTTCCAGAAAACGTCTGGAGCAGATCTTGACAAGTTCATTTCAGATAAAATAGCGAGTAATGAAATCTGAGAACATGGGTAAGAAAATGAATGTCCTTTATATAATTCCAAGGTATAAAACTTATGGGATGGAGGGACATTATGTGATGCCGATGGGTATATTGTACGTGTCGGCTTATGTTAAAAGAAGTGGGGTGGCAAATGTGTACACCCTGAATCTTAATCATATTGCCGGGGATGAGTATGATGTGTTGAAATCTTATATAGAGGAGCACAACATAGAGTTTGTAGGAATAGGAGGCTTGTCTGGGGAGTATTCAGATATTGTAAGAATAGTCTCTTTTGTGCGCAGGATAAATGCAGGTGTGACTATACAGGTGGGGGGCGGAATTATGACTGCAGACCCTGAGGCAACTATGCAGGCTATGCCGGATGTGGATTATGGTATTATAGGTGAGGGTGAGCAGACTTCGGTTGAACTGATAGATGCATTGGCTTGTAAGCGTGAGGTGGTTTCTGTTGACGGGCTCATATACAGAGAGGCCGGCCAGCTGAAAAGGACGGGAAGGAGGTTGGAGATAGATGATCTTGACAGCTTGCCGTTTCCTGATTATGAAGGATTCAATTATGCAGAGTATCTTAAATTGAATCCGGACCTCAGTGATGAGGGAAAGAAATATTCCCAAGTGTCTGTTATTGGCGGACGTTCGTGCAAGTATAATTGTACGTTCTGTTTCCATCCGTCAGGTTCCAAATACAGGCAACGTTCATTGGACTCTATTTTTAATGAGATTGATTATCTGGTTGAGAATTATGATATCTCATATATAGCATTACGAGAAGAACTGTTTGCCACAGATAACGAGAGGGTGCGCCAGTTCTGCAAGAGGATTGAACCATATGATTTTGATTGGTCAATTCAGTTGAGAATAGATAGTATAAACCAGGAACTGGTTGATATATTGAAGAATACTCGTTGCCGTTATGTTTTTGTAGGAGTAGAGAGTGCTGATGATAAGGTGCTGAAGAGTATGCGTAAAGGCATTACTTTGATGCAGATTGAACAGTCTCTTGATATGTTGAAAGATACAGGTCTCAACTCCCGTTCCGGAGTTATATTCGGCGATACGGTTGAGACGTTTGAGTCAGCGATGTTCACTTTGGACTGGTTCAAGAAAAATTATACAAAATACAGGATGTTTGTGGATATGATCATAGCTTTTCCTGGGTCTGTGCTATATAAAAGGGCGTGTGAAAGTGGCGTAATTCCTGATCCTGTAGAGTTCTTGAAGGACGGATGTCCTATAGTGAATGTATCGCAGATGAATGACGTGGAGTTTGCTGAGCTGGTAAGGGTTGTAGAGAAGATGAATTATCGCAAGTATAATGTGAAATACTATAAGAACAAATAATGGCCAGTATGGAAAGATGGAGTTTCGAAGACAGACATTTTGGAGAGATATCCGAACTTGTGCATATAGTGGCACCCTCAATGGAGGAGTGCAGGATGGCTTCATATCTAAGGAAGATGTGGCTGGACAAAGGAGCCGAAGTGAAGACGGATGTTATGGGAAATGTGTATGCAACAGTCAGTAATGATGAGACTATTCATATAGGTCTTGTTGCCCATATGGATACAGTTGCAGTTCAGATTACCAAAATTCTGGGGAACGGATTGCTCCAGTTCCGGAGTATAGGCTTGCGTCCTCATCAGCTTTTGGGACAGCATATGATGATACTTTCCGCGAATGGGTGTGTGAATGGTGCAATAGGTTTTGATCCAACTTCTCAATATGGACAGCCAAAAGGTCTGGTTGAGGATGATTTGTGGTTGGATATAGGAGCAAAGGACTATGAAGATGCCTCGACAAAGGTGGAGGTGGGAGATTTGGCAGTATTGTCACCACAATTCAGGAAAATGAGTGATGATATAATATGCGGTACTGGTCTGGATGACAGGTTGGGTATTTTTATACTCAATGAGTGTCTTGAGAGATTTAAGGCAGAGTCACCATCCGTTTGTCTGCATCTGATAGGTACCACTCAGGAAGAAGTAGGTTTGAGAGGTGCCGGTGTAATTGCTTCACAATGCAAGCTTGATGCTTGTTTTGTAATTGACGTAGATTATGCGACTGATACGCTTACTGCTCATGAAAATCAGTTGGGTGTGCTGCATTTGGGGAAGGGGATAGGAATCCACATTAAGTCAGACAATAATCCAGTGTTGAGGAAGGTGGTATGTGATGTGGCGGAGAAGAACAATATTCCTTACCAGAAATCGTTGGGAAGGTTCATATATGGAGGGACAGATGCTGCAGCTGTACAGTTGCAGTGTGGAGGGGTAGCTACTGTCAATATCAATATTCCATGCCGATATATGCATTCTCCTGTTGAGTTCTGTCATATTAAGGACATAGGAAGCGCTGTGGATATCATAATGTATTCAATTCAGGAGATTGCACAGAAAAGAATCACCAATTTTATTCCGTTATAGGATTGTGCAGTCTGGAAATCATATAAAGCTGTTGCTTGTAACATCTGGTACAAATTCTTGTGTGGAATATCTTGGGAAACGCACAGATTTGGATTTGTATATTCTAGATTTGAAAGAAAAATGCATCAGAACAAAGGACGAGGTGAATAGCTATATTTCAGACATCAGTCCTGATCTTCTGTTTGTTTACCGTTGCCCTTTTATAATATCAAAGAAAGCTTATTCCATTCCACGTATTGGTGCTTACAATATTCATCCTTCTCTTTTGCCCAAACATCGTGGTCTGAATCCGTGGATTGGGATATTCAAGAATAAGGAGGAGAAGAATGGTGTAACTTTACACAGAATTACTGATGTGGTTGATGGCGGTGAGATAATATATCAGCAGTCCTATTCTATATCTCCAAACGAGACTGTTGATGAAGCCAGAAACAATGCTGATATTATAGCTTCAAGATTATTGGCCAAGTTCTTGGATGAGTATATCCCTGAACATGAAAAATTCATTGATCTTTATCCTCTTGCCAACAAATATGATTATATTGCTGCCATTGCAGACAAATCCAATTTGCTTGTCGGGAGTCTGGTAAAAGATGGTGTTGTGACAGACAGTGTGGGTGTGGAGTATTGCGAGAGAGCATATAGTATTGTCTTCAAGATCAGATTGGACAATAAGGATATGGCATTACGATGTTGGAAATGTATCGGATATGAAGATTCTGTTTCAATTTGCCGTAGAATGACGGTGATAAGTGAGGATGTCAGGATGTCAGGATTGCCATATTTTGAAGAATTCAGTTTTTATGAATCTGGGATCTTGACATGTAAAGGAATATATCCTGTAATGATAATGGATTGGATATCTGCTCCTGATTTGAAGCAATATATTCAAAAGAATCTTTATGATAGGGAAAAGCTTTATAATCTTGCTGATAAATTTTTAACTATGGCCGCAGCTCTTCATAAAGCAAAGATTGCTCATGGAGATTTGCAAGTTGCCAATATTCGGGTAAGAGATGATGGCAGTCTGTTCCTCATTGATTATGATACTTTGTACACTCCAACTTTGAATGATGAGCAGGATAATGTGAAAGGAAAACTTTGTTTCCAACATCATTCCCGACAAGGGAACCGGCTACTGTCTCCGTATATGGATTATTTCCCGGAGTATGTAATTTATTTTGGAATAAAGGCTTTGGCAAATTATCCAGAGCTGTACGCTTTCCTTGAAATGGACAAGAATGACTTCATATTTACTGAGGAAGAATTGACAGATATCAAAAACGGGCGTATATTTAAGTTTATATATCGCATTGGCAATAAAGAGTTGGTCTACATTGCTGAAAGTCTTGTGGAAGCATGGTTGGCTGACAGTATGGACAAAATAGTTCCATTGGAAATGAAACTGTTTTTCTAAATTATAATGTTATGGGTATAATAATTTTTATTCTGGTAGTATTTTTTGTTTTAAGGTTCCTGCGTTCCAAATATGAGTGGGTGGATACTGTACTTGGACTGATCGTTCTAGGTGCTCCTATTTGTGTATGGATTGCAGTGAATTTTTGGGTTGCATTGTTAGTTCTTGTGGTATTGGCCATGATATATGGCCTGATGATTAAAGACAATACAAAAGTGACAATCAATGGAAAGAGATACAAACTTGAATGTAAAGAATGCGATTTTGAAGAATTGGAAATTTTGAGCCGCGTTGAAAATGGAGTTATTGCAAGATGCAAAAGATGTGGAAACGAAAGTTTGTATATGACAAATAAATAGCTTCCGTATTGGTCGGATATGAGACATTACCATGACAATACTTAACTACACCCATATCTTGCTCCTCTTCAGCCTTGCCCCGGCAGGAGTGATGTGGCTGTGCCGTAAAGTGGCTGTGCTTGGTAAGCTGGGGCCAATTATGATACTCTATGCGTTGGGTATAGGGGTTGCCAACATCCCTTTTATGCCACGTACTGAGATGAAAGTGATTCAGGATATACTCCCAAATATGCTGATACCATTGGCCATTCCAATGATGCTTTACGGATGCAAGTTTACAGGAAGGGCAGCAGGTTTGCAGGTTAAGGTGGTGTTGAGCGGTGTGGTTTCTGTATCGTTGGCAGTTGCCTTGGGATACTGGGTGTTCGGAAAGTCGCTTCCGGAAGGTGCCCAGATTGGTGGAATCATCACCGGGATGTATACCGGAGGCACTGTAAATGCGGCTGCGCTGCAGGCGGTATTCGGTGTGGAGAGTGAGACTTTTATCCTTATAAACTCATACGATATCCTTATCTCGTTACTCTATTTTGTGTTCCTGTTTGCCTTTGGAATAAAGATGTTCAGGAAACATTATGGAGAGGAGGCAGTGCGGGAGGATGTCTCTGCCGTTGCGGAGGAGGATAATGTAGCTGGCTATCGGGAAGCAAGGGAGAACTCTTACAGCAAACTTGCAACCAGGGAAGGCCTTTTGCAGCTTGGGAGGATCCTTGCCCTTACGGTGGGGGTAGCAGCTGTATCTGCCGGGGTGGCTCTCCTTTGTCCCGACAATTTTTTTATGGCCATTTTCATCCTTATGATCACCACCCTTGGAGTGGCATGTTCATTCCTCCCGGCGGCGAAGAAGTTTGATGTGAGTTATGATGCGGGAATGTATCTGATCTATATCTTCAGCATTACCATTGCCTCTATGGCAGATTTCTCAACTTTGAGCCTGGAGAGTGGGGTAGGGCTGCTGGGATTTATGGCGGTGGCTGTATTCATCTCTTTGGCATTGCATGCTGTATTGTGCCGTCTGATGAAGGTGGATGCAGATTCCATGACAATCTCATCTGTGGCGTTCATCAATTCACCGCCGTTTGTACCTATGGTGTCGGCTGCAATGAAGAACAGGGATGCTCTTGTTACCGGTCTTGCTGCAGGAATAGTGGGATACGCTATCGGGAATCATTTGGGTGTGCTTATTGCCCAGTTATTGTGATCTTTACTATGAGAAATAAACAGCCCCAGAAGCTATTTCTTGTGCTTCCGGGGCTGCTTTATTGTGCTCTATTATGCTCTATTGATGGCAAGTCCTATAGACCTGCAGACCTTTTCTTGTACTCTGCAATGCAGGCATCCAAACGCTCGTGGGCAGTGGTGTCGCCAGGGACATTGTGTGAAGGGTGGATGTAAAGTTTTACACCTCTCTCCTCTAGAATCTCTGCTACTGTACAGATGGTCATCCAAACTGTAGTTACTGAAGCCATGGTTGAAAGAGGGCCAACTTTATCCTGATGTTTCTTGAGCTGGCAAGATGCGTCTACGATAGGGCAGCATGTGTCAACAACGTAGTCTGCAATCTGGAACAGGTTCTTTCCGCATGAGTGGCGTGGAACTTTGTCTCCAGTCTCTGAAGCTGAACCGAATACGATAACTTTCATGCCGCGTTTTTTTGCCTCAAGAGCTACATCAATGTTAACGGCGTTGATTCCGGTGTGTGAGAAGATCCATACAACATCTTTCTCATCAAAGTTCCAGCTCTTCATGATTGATTGGCCGTAACCTTCTGCACGCTCCAGCCACAAGAACTGGTGGATACCCATCTCGCCTGTGATGTGGGTGAAGAATGTAAGAGGAAGCTCACATAGAGGGTGGAAGCCTACAAAACCACCGATTCTTGGATACATCTCCTCAATAGGGAGGTTTGCATGACCGCAACCGAAAGTATGCACCCAACGGCCAGCCTCAATTGTATCGGCCATTACTTCTGCAACTTTTCTGATGTTTTCCATCTGAGTCTCCTCAATTTTGTCCATAACGCTTATAGCGTTCTTTTTCCATTCTTTAGCTAACATTTCTGTGAATTTTAAGTGTTTATATTTCAGTGTGTCATTTCTTTGATACCTTTACTGCAAGCGGTACGAGTATAACCATTGCCGCTACGCATATGATAAGGGTTACTGGAAGTGTAGTGTAGTTTGCTCCGTCAAACTGCATTCCCATGAACTTGTTCCCAAAAGACTGTCCGCACAATCCAATGAAAAGTGCAATAGAGAATGCGGTCCCGCTCAGATCCTTGAATGCACGTCCAATAAAGTTCAGAACTACAGGGAATGTGGCACCAACACCAAAACCTATAAGTGTCATTGCTGTGTATACGGCTGCTGTGCTTGATGCCTCAACGAAGAAGAGGATTACACCCACAAGGCCTATACCAAGGTACAGGTACAAAGTCTTGAGCTCTTCCAGCTTGTTCATGATGCTTCCTAGAGGAAGTCTGCCGCAAAGCATTCCTATTGTAAACCATGTCATGGCCAATGTTGCAGTTGCGTTGTCCATTCCGCCAATATGGTTCAGATATTGTACTGTAAAGTTTCCGCTGGTACCCTCAAATGCGCACTGGAAGAACAGTACAACAGCAAACAGGATAAGGGCAGGGTATTTGAGCAGGCCCAGTGATTTTTTCAATGATACATTCTCCTGAGGTTTGGCTTTAGGGAATGCAATGAATATGAATGCCACAATCATAATTGCCATAATGATGGATACTGCATTCAACGGAATTCTGAAATCAGGTATGAAATAGTTGAGCAATGTCCATGAAAGGGCACCTATGCAGTAGAATGCACCAAGAAGACCAAGGCGTCCGCCACGCTTGTCATCATCATAGATGTCTGAAACAAGGGCATTGGTAAGGCCATTGAGGATTCCGCCGCCAAATCCAAGGAAGAAGATGGAGCAGTGGAGCGGTATTATTTCATTGAATGAAGCCAAACCCTGCACACCTCCCAATGCACATGCAGAGGCCAGAATGAGGAGCCATTTGTATCCGAACTTGTCCACAACAGGACCAAACAGTATTGTCCCGATAATGATTCCAATTGACATGGTTGACGGAAGCGCATTTGCTCCCTCTACCAGAGCGTTGAGCGGACCAAGGATAGGACCCAGCGAGAGCATTGTGATTCCAAAGAATGACATCCCTGCGCAGGCTGCCATAAATACAAGGGGAGTGGAATATTTCTTTTCCATAGAGCTTTGTTTTATTTTTCGTACATAGATTCCCTGATGGCAAGATAGCCGGCTCCGTAAAGGGCAGCCTCGCCGTCAACTTTGGAGGCGGAGAACTTGACCTGTTTCATTGATATGGGCTGTCCCCATTTGCAGGCCTCATCATAGATTCTTGGAATGAACTTGGCTGCCGGCCCGAATACGCCGCCTCCAAATATGAATTTTTCAGGGTTGAAAAGGCTAACCAGGTTTGCTGCTCCCATTCCCCACATCTCAATGGCCTTGTCAAGCACCTTGCGGGCAATGAGGTCTCCTTCTTCGTATGCAGCAAATACGTCGGGAGAAGTAACCTGTTCTATAGGTTTTGCTGAAAGTGGGCCTGTGTAGTTCTTCTCGCATCTTAACGCTTTCTGGGCCTGCAGGGCAATGCCGTTGCCGGAGGCATAGTGCTCAAAACAGCCGCAAGGGATGAAATCCTCGTGATAAGGGTTCTGAAGAGCCATCCATCCGGTAGCTCCTACAATATCGCTATGTCCGTGAAGAACCCTTCCGTCAATGAGGATGCCGCCACCAATACCGGTTCCTACCGCAAGGTAAATGGCATTCTGGCACCCTTTGGCGCCACCTTTCCACACCTCACCCAATACGTAGCAGGTGCGGTCACTCTCAATGGCTATCTTGATTTTTGGATTCTGGATGACACTTTCAATCCTCTTCAACAGATGGTAATTTGTCCATCCGGGAATGTTTGGAGCCCATACGGTATGTTTCTTTGAGTAGACAATCCCCGGCACGCAGACACCAATCGCCTTGATGTGCTGTCTGGGGTTTCCCTCCATGAGGGAGAGTATTGTCTGGGTTACAAGTTTGCCCACTTTGTCTCCTTCAGCCCCATCAAGCAATCTTACCTCCTTTGCCTTCATGTTGCCGAAATGGTCAAAAATTGCAGCGGCAATCTTTGTACCTCCAAGATCTACTCCTATAACTGCCATAACCGTATGTTTTATGGGGGAAGAGACGGTTCTTCCCACAGCGGTATAAAGTTAAGGAATTTTTCCCACATTGTTCTCCCCTCCCTCAAAAAATGCCCTTTAGGACGTCGTCCCAATGGGCAAAGGCGGCTGTTCCAAAAAGGAGAGCTGCGGTTATTGGAATATGTTTCTTGGGTGTGATAGTATAAAAGCTGAAGGCAAAAGAGAAAATAAAAAAACCTTTGCTCTGAGATACTTGTAGAGCGGGTTTTTTCAACTTTTGCAAAAAAACGTGCAAAATGGGCTTTTAATAGAAAAAAATACCTATTTTTGATGGCATTTACTAGATGAGAATGGAAAACAAAGACTACATTATTGAACTCAACAATATTTCCAAGAGTTTTGGGGATAAGGTGATCCTTAATGACGTGAGCATTAAGGTGAAGAAGGGTGAGTTTGTTACAATTCTGGGTCCGTCGGGATGCGGAAAGACAACTTTGCTCCGTCTGCTTGCAGGCTTTGGTGAGGCAGATTCAGGCGAGATAAAGATCAACGGCAAGGATTATGCCCATGTGCCGCCACATCTGCGTCCTGTAAATACTGTTTTCCAGAAGTATGCTCTTTTCCCTCATTTGGATGTTTATGAAAACATTGCTTTTGGCCTAAAACTGCGGAATACACCTGCCGACGAGATAGACAAGATTGTGCGCAAGGTGCTTAAGATGGTGAGCATGAATGATTATGAGGACAGGGATGTGGAGTCTTTGTCGGGAGGACAGCAGCAGCGTGTTGCCATTGCAAGGGCTATTGCCAACCAGCCTACTGTGTTGCTGTTGGATGAGCCGCTAGCCGCATTGGACCTGAAGATGCGCAAGGATATGCAGATCGAGCTCAAGGAAATGCACAAGAAGCTCGGCATCACCTTCGACTATGTGACCCACGACCAGGAGGAGGCCCTTACGCTTTCTGACACCATCATCGTTATGAACGAGGGTAAGATCCAGCAGATCGGTACCCCTACAGACATATACAACGAGCCACAGAATGCCTTCGTGGCAGACTTTATCGGTGAATCCAACATCCTCAACGGAAAGATGATCAAGGACAAGCTTGTGGAATTCGTAGGACACGAATTTGAGTGCGTAGACGAGGGATTCGGAGAGAATGTGGATGTTGACGTAGTTGTACGTCCTGAGGACATTTACATCATGAACAAGGTCGAGGGAGCTCAGCTCACGGCTAAAGTGAAGTCATGCACATTCAAGGGAGTTCACTACGAGATGTTCGTGGACACCGACAAGGGCTACGAGCTTATGATCCAGGACTACAATGCATTCGAGCCAGACTCTGAAGTGGGTCTGCTCATAAGACCTGCAGACATCCAGGTAATGCACAAGGAAAGGACCTGCAACACATTTGAGGGCGAAATGGTCGACGAAACCCACGTCAAGTTCCTGTATGAGA
>JAZRQU010000096.1:0-1426 GCA_045650045.1 Candidatus Egerieisoma sp.
ATACTGGGGAATCTTGTTGGCAAAAAATGCTTCCTGCATGAGCTGAGGTTCATCCAGAAAAATGTCAGCAACCACAAAACTTCTGGTCTGGAGAATCAAGCCACATTCAGTCATAACAGTCCAGCCAACATCATAGCAAAGAGGGTCATCAAAACCATTTGTAGTTTCAGTGTCAAACACAATCACATTCATACTTGTTTACTCCTTTTGTTTGCCTCAATTGATGTACTGATTATACCACATGGAAAAGCAAATGTCAATAGGTTTTCAAAAAAAATTTTTGGCGCCCGGGAAGTGTCCCCCATAGGGAGACACAATCCTTTACACATTGACACAGGCATCAGGGCAAGGCTCAACCAGAAAGTCCTTGTTAAACTTTCTAATGTGTCCACTGGACAGGTTGACAGCATAGCAGAAAGGGTCAGTCCAGGGTCTGGGGTTGTGCTGTTTGGCATAGGCATACATATCCACCTTAATATACAGGGCTCTTTCGCCCTTGTGCAGGTCAGAGGTAGCAATGGAAATGAAAGAATCACCCACATTAATGTCATTAATCTTGACAGAACCAGCAGGAATAAGGTTAGTTTTCATGTAAAAATCTCCTTTTCTTCTCACTTTCTGGGCACAGAAAGGGTAATTTTGTAGCAAACTCCATCAATTTGGAAAGAAATCTCTCTTTCTGGGTTTACAACTTCCACAGAATCAGAAATTTTCTCCAAAACCTGGGAAATTTCAGAAATAATCATCTGTTTTCCAGGGTTTTCCTTGGCTTTTCTGGGTTTTTTAGAAGTTTCCTTCTTTTCACCAGCATTGGCTTGCTTTATAGCCTTCTTGTGGTCTGCATCACTCAAATCCCATGGCATCTTCTTGCCTTGGTCTATGGCTTTGTCACAAGCAAGCATATCTGCAATCTCAGCATCAGAATAGCCCATCTTTTTCATCTGCTCAACTTGCTTACTCATTTGCTCACCTCACTTACAAGAGGATTATACCACATCTAGTTTCAAAAGTCAATAGGTTTTATGAGAAAATTTTTCGCCCGGGCCCCTAGGGGTAGGGTTTCCCCTACCCCCCTTAGTGGGGTTAGACCTTGGAGAACAGGGACTTGCCCTTCTCCTTGGACTTGGCAACAGTACCAACTTCCACCATCTGGGACAGAATGGCAGTCAGTCGCTGGGAGGTCATATCCTCACCCAGAGCAAAGGTCTTGAGCATATCACCCACAGTATACAGAACATTGTCCTCCATCTTGGACAGAATGTCCTCCTTCACCTTGGCATTCTCTACCTGGCGAGCAGTAGGCTTTCGCTCTGCACCAGACTTCTTGTCCAGCTGGGCAATCATGCCATTCAGCTTTTCTGCCACATCAGCAGGCAGGTCTGCACCAAAGGTGTCCAGAACATAGGTCAGAGCATTCTTGTTAGTC
>JAZRQU010000097.1:0-11041 GCA_045650045.1 Candidatus Egerieisoma sp.
CCGCTCAGCATGATGAGGGAGGCATAGCCGCCCTGATCAAAGCTCCAGCCGGTGAAACCGAATACAAGGAACACCCCAATAAAGGAGACCGGGATGAGCCCTATGATTACAAGCGGCATGAGAAGCGATTCAAAGAGGACCGTACACATGAAACAGATTATGGCTATTACCAGCAGAAGCATCCAGATGTTCTTGGGGTCATCCATTGCACTGTATAGCCAACGTTGCTGTTTGGCCTTGAATCCTACCGGAAGTACTGAAGAGTTGAGCCTCTCAACCTCGGTCTCCAGAATCTTGTCTGCCTGTTTCTGCTGCCCAAGGTAGCCAAATGCCACTACCATGCTGTATTCCTGGTTCTCCTTATAGATATCCATCCCCCAGTCTCTCTTGGAAACGGAACCTATCTGGGAGAAACGAGCACTTGCATCACCTACACCAACATACTCGTTCTGCAGGTTCCACACATCAAATTCATCTTTATTGGTGCTGGTAATGTAGATATCTGTCTTCACGCCGTCTTTGTACCAGCTTCCCGCATACTGGCTGTAAAGCTGCTGCTGCAAAGAGGCAAAGGCATCCTGGGCAGAGATATTGTACAAAGCCATAGTGTTGGGATTGTAGTCTATGAAGTACTCGCTGGTACTCTCCTCGCCCCAACTGCTTCCGGCCTGTATCTGCACATCCCTTACCCTCCTGTTCTGCTGCAGCGATTCAGCCAGATTGAGGCAGTATCCGTAAAGCTTGTCAAAGTTATGTCCTGTAAGGACAATCCTGTTCCCTATATATGAAGCCCCGCCCACATTATTGTTGAAACCGTGCTCATCAATACCGTAGACGCTCCAGTTTGCCCCACCAAAGTCTACTGCCTTGGAGATGATCTCCTCCTTGAGCACAAGGGGAAATATGGTATTCTCAACATCCTTCCTGAAAGTGACAACAATGCTGGCATTCCCCACACCGGTTATGGAGGTGCGGAACATCTCTATCTGGTTGAACTGCGAAAGGTAGTTCTCCATATACAACACTATCTCATTGAGCTGATGAATGGTGCATCCCTGTGGCAGCGAGGCCTTGATGTAAAGGTTAGGCCGCTCCAATGACCTGTAGAAGTTCCCTTTGGAGTTCTCCTTGAAATAGTTGTACGACAAACCGAATGCCACACCCAGAAGCACCAGCACAGCCCATCTCCATTTGCGGAGAAAAACAATGTACTTGCCATAAAAAGTATTGAACTTCACCACCCTTCTTGCTCCCGACAGCTTACTCCTCACCTCCGAGGCCTTCGCATGAAACTGCTCTACCAGTGCCGGAATAAGCAGCAGTGCTATGAACAGAGATACCGAAAGGTTTATCATTATTACCGCTGCAAAATCACGCAACACAAGCTGCTGCTCCGGTGGAAGCAGGAATATTACAGCCAGCGAGCCTATACTTGTAAGCAATGCCGCCAAGATGGCCAGGAACACCTTCCTGTTGCGCCAATAGCTGTAATGGGCCAGCATTATTATGGAGGTATCTATAACTATTCCAAATGAGGTGGTGATACCTGCCAGGGTATAAATATGGATATCTATCCCCAGCAGCACATAGAAGATGAACGATATGAGGATGTTTGCCAGCAGAGAGCCTGCTATGGCCAGCAGATATCTGAGGCTGCGGCTCACCACATACACAAACAGCAACAGGATGGCAAGCGAAAGAACCGTCCTGCGGACAATCTTGTTTATCTCACCCTTTATCTCCACTGAAATGTCCCTCACCACCAACGCTGAGAAGTTGCTCGGGAACCCCTCCTCAAGCTGAGCCATCTTCTCCTTTACTGCATTGCACGCCGCTACGGCATTGGCCCCCTTCTGCGGATAAACGGTAATGTTTATAGTATTGAGTCCGTTGAGCCTGTAGTATCTGCTTGGCTGACCCTCCTTGTACTCCAGTTTGCAAAGATCCCCTACAGAGATTATCCTCCCCTCCACATTCTTTACCGGGATTGACTCCAGCCCCTCCTCCTTAAAATCATTGGTAAGGAGGATTCCTGTGCCGTCCACACTTCCCACAAGGTTATAGTCTGAAACAAATCCCCTCACCGCCTGCACCAGCTCACCAACAGATATCCCCAAAGCCTTCAGCCGGGCAGGATCAAATTTCAGTTCCTGATAGAATGGCGTGGCTCCCGACAGTTCCACTGAGCTCACCCCCTCCACCAGAGCCAGTTCCTTGAGGATCTTCTCCTGCACATACTGCTCAATCTTCTGGGTTGGGAGCTGTGAGTTTATGGTATAGATGAGGATTGGCTCAATGTTGCTACCCCCGGTTGCCACAGAGATATCGGGATAAGAGACTCCATCAGGAAGTTTGTTGTAGGTCTGCCTGAGCAAGGTGGCTATCTCAAACCTTACCCTCTCTATATCCCTTTTGTCCTTGAGCACCACATCTATTGTTCCGTAACCCTTCTTTGTTACAGACGATATTTTCTTTATGCCGCTCACCGAGATCACAAGTCCCTCAAGTTTGGAGGTAACCTCATTCTCAATAAGCTTGGCCGGTGCCCCCTCCCAGCTGTATGAGACACTCAGTTCACCCTCTTTTGATGACGGCGAGTACTGGAGGCTCAACAACGGAACCATCCCCGCACCTACAATTGTAAGCACAGCAAACACAAGTATCACTGAGAATGCCGGGAGACGGTTCATAAGTTATCTTTTTCTGTAAATGTTATAATAAAGTACCGGAATGAAGAAGATGCTCACTATGGTTCCAAGCACCATTCCGCCAATGAGCGCCACCGAGAGTGGGAACTGGAGGTCTGCCCCCATATTGCCCCTAACAAGGAATGGAGCTATGGCCAGAATGGTGGTAAGGGAGGTCATGATGATTGGGGTAAGCCTCCTGTTGCCTCCCACAATGATGGCCCTTACAAGAGAGTACTCTTTCCTCAGGCGGTTGATGGTGTCAACCTTAAGGATGGAATCATTGATGATAATGCCGCACATCACCACAATGCCAATCATGGACATTATGTTCAACCCCGCACCACATATCCACAATGCAAACAATGCTCCAGACAAATCTGCCACTATCTCCGAAAGGATTATCAGCGGCTGCACCAAGGACTCAAACTGGGCTGCCAGGATGAAGTAGAGCAACAGAAGGGAAATTACCAGCACTACTGCCAGTTCTGCAATCATCCCCTTGCTGGTGTAGTATGCTCCGGCAAAATCCACCGAGAACTCATCCTGCGCAAGGACAACCTCCTTGATGGCCTGCTCCACCGCAGGGATATCTCTATGGGGAACAGATATGTTCAGAGGATAATAGTCTCCGTCCCTTCCCTGGATGATGTTCTTGAGGTCCCTTATCCTTCTCTCTTTAAGCACATATGACAACGGAATCTCCGCTCCCTCGCTGTTCTTTACGGTAACATTGAGCAGGCTGTTCCCCGCTGTAGCATCTCCCACAACAACTGGAATGGAGAATGTGCCTGACTTGATGGAGAACAGGGTATTTTCTTTGGTGGCGGTGCTCAAGGCCTGCCATATTGCCCCATAGGTTACATTGTACAAGGCCATCATCTGGGGCTGGGTTACAAACAGGATCTGCTCCTGCCACAGCACTGGCTCAAGATAAACCTCAGGCAAGCGTTCTCCAATCTGCTGGAGAACCCCGTTCAATTGGTCTGGCTCCAGTGACTTGGAGTCCTTGCGGCTGATCATTGCCACAAGCGGAGCCTGATTGTCGGCGAAGATGGTATTGAATATATTTGAAGACTCCTCAAACCCCACTGTTGCCAGAGGGTAGTTTTGCCGTATCCTATCCCTCAGGAGCTGCTCTACCTCCTCCAATGCCTGGGGTGAGACAGCATCTATATAGCACCTCACCTGTGAAGGGGTGATCTCTCCGGAGTGGGAAAGGAGAAAGTCCTGTTTGCCCACAAGAAGATCATAATGCTCTACCTTCCCATCCAATCCACCCATTATGGTGCTGCAGCGCCTGATACTCTCATCTATGGACAGAGGAGCATTCCAGTCTATGCTCAGGATAATGTCCTTATGGGTTATTGGCGGAAGTTTGCTCTTGTCAAGGGCTCCATAAAGGAAGAACGAAGATACAGCCAGGGCAATGAACACGCCCCACGCTGTCTTCTGGTGCCTTAGCACCCACTTGAGCCCCTTCTCGTACATATCATCAATCCTGTCCAACGAGAAACGTCTCTTCTCCCCTTCCCTGTCTCTGAATAGCCCCATGGAAACGAACTTCTCCTGCTTTCTGTACAGCAGCCAGTAGTACACCGGAATCACAAGCACCGCCACAAATAGCGAGGTGAACAGGGACATGGTTACTGCCATAGCCTGGTCATAGAACAGTGCGCCAGAGATGCCGCTAAGGAAAATCAGCGGAACAAACACAGAGCAGGTGGTAAGCACTGAGCTGAGCATCGGGCCCACAACCTCACGGGTTGCCTCCACTACAGCCTCCTTCAACGCAGCACCCCTCTGCCAGTATTGGGTGATGTTGTCAATGACTATGATGGAGTTGTCCACCATCATTCCCAATCCCAATATTAATCCCGACAATGATATGATGTTTATACTTATCCCCAACATATACAGCAGCAACAGTGAGGCCACCAGAGAAAGGGGGATGGTTATCATAACCAGCACCGGAGAGCGCAGATCGCTCATGAAAAGGAAGATGACAAGCACAGCCAGGATTGCTCCAACAAGGATATTGGACTTGAGGTTGTCTATTGAATAGTCGAGCAGCTCGGTCTGGTTGCGGGTTACGGTAAACTCTATCTCCGGGTACTCGTTTGCAAGATTGGAGGTAAGCTCCTCCAATGATTTTTTCAGGTGCGACATCTGGGCATCCGACTGTTTGATTACAGCCATGGAGATTGCCCTCTCCTCTCCCTGCATTACCACCCCCTGCGGGGTTTGCGCTACCTCCTTTACACTGGCCAGTTCTCCAAACGGGTATATGCGGCCGTTAACATTAATGAAGATCTTCTCTATATCCTCCTTGTTCCTGATCTGGGAGTCAAAGCTTATGCTCCACCTGTAGTGGCCATCCTTTATGGTGAGGTTGCCCAGTGCTATGTTGTTTCTGGAGATGGCCTGCTCAAGATCGTCTGCAGTAATGCCAAGGGCCTTGAGCTTATGGGTGTGCGGCTCCACAAGTATCTGTGTACCCAACACTCCGCTTATATCTACCAGAGCCACCTGCGGAAGCTGTTCTATGCGTCTGCTAACAATCTCCTTGGCAAAGACACTCAGCTCAAGAAACTTCTCCACAGAACATCCCTCTGAAGAGATGTTTATGAAGAATGCAGGTATGTCAGTAGCACTGGCCTTTATAACCTTAGGGCGTTCAACCTCTTTGGGAAGGGAGGAGAGCACCTTGTCTATCTTCTCGTTAACCTCTATGAAATTGAGGTCTATGTCTGATTTATGGTTGAACTCCATAAATATTGTTCCGCTGCCGTTTACAGCCTCGCAGCGTATCTCCTGCAACGCGGGGATCTGGATAAGCTGCATCCGCAGTGGCTTGATAACCTGCTCGTTTATCTCCCTGGCTGAGGAGCCGCTCTCACTAACCTGTACCGTAATCTGCGGAATATCCACATCGGGCATAAGGGAGATGGGGAGCTTGCCAATGGCAACAATGCCCACAATGAGTATTGCAACTATTGTCATGGAGACAGCTATTGGCCTTTCAACTAGTTTTCCAAGCATAAACGGTAAGTTTAGTGTTCAGAAATTTCCACATCAGACCCATCGGCAAGGTTAAGGTTGCCATTTACAATTACAGCCTCCCCCTCTTCAAGCCTGGCATTCTTGGCCTTGTTGGCTGCTACCACATGGCTTGTACTGTTGGACTGGAGGATATCTACATAGCGCCACTCGGCCTTGCCGGTATTTGGGTTGTACACAAACAGCACATCATAGCCGTCTCTCATCACAACAGCACTCTTGGGAACAGTGTGCAGGTACTGCACAGCACTTTTCACATGTACCTTAACATTCATCCCCTCTACAAGCTTTCCTCCCTTGTTCTTAATTGAAGCCTTTACAACAATCTGCCCCTTATCATCTACAAACGGGTTTATCTCCTTTATTGTACCGCTATAATTTTGGGCAGGGGCTGCAAACGGGCTTACCTCAACTTCCCTTCCTACAGCTATGTTCTGCAATTCTCCTTCCAGCACCTTGAACTCAACATCAAAGGCTGAGTCATCAATTACGACACACGCTGTCTGCTGGCTCCACTCATGGGGCTTTACCGCAAGATTGGCCACTACGCCGTTTACTGGTGAAACAAGCACTGCATTCTCCAATGCCAGCTGCGCCACCTTATATGAATTGAGGGCTCCGGCATAACCTGAGCGGATCTTTGCTACAGAAAGGATATCTGCCGGAACATTGGCCGTATCCCGGCCATATCCGAACCCTATAAGGGCATCATACAGGTCAAGCCTGGCTTTCTCCAGACTCTGTGCTGTCCTCTCAAACTCAAGCTGAAGTGCCAGGGTCTCCTGCCTTGCAATAACATCACCTTTCCTCACACGGCTGCCGTTATGCACGGCAACAGAGGTTACAAGCCCCTGCCCCTTGAACCTCAACTCAGCCTTGGTGGCGCCTTTGAGTATTCCGTTGCTGATGGTCTCCATACTGAACGTCCTTTTGCTCAGGTGGATGGTATCCACCCTGTTTTTCTCTGTGCGGTATGTATCTCTGGCCAGCTGCGCTGACTCTTCTTCGCCCTTGCCTTTACATGAAAAGGTGGTTGCTGCCAACAATATGGCTCCCAAGATATGCAGTCTATTCATTTGTAAGTTCCTCAAAATTGGCATCCACTTTCTCATTTGTAATGAAATTGAAAAGGGTTGCCTTCTGTATGTTATAGTAATATATCCAGTAGTTGCTCAACTCCTGAAGGTAGCGCAACCTGGCATTGTCCATCTCCTGCTGCGCATTATTGAGCTCAGTAACGCTCACCGTGCCGTTAAGGAACCTCTCCTTTGTGGTGGCGTACCTGTTCCTGCCCACCTCATCAGCCCTCTGGGAAACGTTGCACTGTCCTCCCTGCTGGTTGAACCTCAACACCTGCAAGGTTATCTCCTCACGCATCTTGTTGCCGGCCTGCTCAATCTGGCTCTCTACAACCTTGGCCTGCGATTTGGCTACCTTCACCTTACCCTTGCCCAATCCCCAGTCAACTATCGGGAGGGATAATGACAACCCTATGATCTCCTGGTCCAATGGGGATCTGTATGCCAGACGAAGGTCATCCCCAACCTGGTTAAGGCCAAACTGTGCATAGAAGGATGCGGTAAGTCCGGAGTTGGCCTTGGCCTTGGCTATTTCTGCCTGAGCGGAGAGGCTCTGTATCTCATTATCAAGGTTCTCCGGAGAATGAAGGGCTACTAGGTTCATCACATCATCAAAATCAAGTATTATATCCGCATTCTGCAGAGGCTCCTGCAGACTGATATTCACCTTTTCATTATAGCCCAGGTAATTGCGCAGGCGCTGCATGGCAGTCTTCTGCCCCAGCTGGTTGTCTCCTATGGCAAGGCTGTCGTTCAGCAGCTTGAGCTCCATCTGCAGCAGCTCGTCTTTTGTAATGGATCCTATGGCAAACCTCTCCTTGGCAATCTTGTACATCTGCCCTGTATTGCAGTAGCTCTCCTGCGCCATCTCAACCTTCTTCTGGGCCAGCAGAAGATCAAAAAAATAAGTTGACGCCGTAACAGTAATGCTCTCCATGGAACTCAGATACTCCCTCTTGGCAAGTTCAAAACGCTTGGGCTCAATCTTCTTCTCCCATTTTAAAGTGTTGTACCCATTTATAGGCTGGCTGTAGGTTATCTTTACCGGCTGGGAATTGTAGGTAACCATATCTGTTGGCGAAAACTGGTCTAGCCTGTCCAATGAGGTTAGAACAGAAAGCGATCCTCCCGTAAACGGAAGGTTCTGGTTAACAGATAGCCCCAACGAGTTGGAAAGGTTGTTGTTCTCCAGGTATCCTATCTCACCGGTTTGGGCATCCTGCAATGAAACCAGCGAACGGTTATAGTTGCCCAGGCTACCCTGCAGCTTGAGAACCGGAAGGAACTGCGCCTTATAGGTACGGAACTGCCAGTAGTTTACAATAAAGTTATGTTTGGCCAATACCGCTGCCGGAGACTGGCTGTGCGCCGTCTCTATAACATCCTGAAGGGTCATGGTGAAAGTGTATTGCTGCCTGTACTCCAATTGTGACAACTGGTTCACATTTTGAGATTTACAAGGTATCACTACTACATACATAAAGAGTGTAGCCAACGACATGGCTACACACAAGACACAGTTCCTATTCATATACTTATTTTTACTTAAGGTCTGCCAGCACGTATCTCTTCAACCTGTTTTCCCGATAGTCCAAAGCATAGACCACAGATGGATCCGGGGTTAATGCCAGGTGCCATACATCACTATCCACCCTAAAACTTTTTATAAAATTCAGGTCATAATCAAATACAACTATATAGCTATCGTTGCCAGGTGCAGCACTTTCTCTACGCCCTTCCTCCCTTGCCCTCTTCTCCCTCTCCTTCATATCACTCACCTTCTCAGGATCTGCTGTCATATACAGATATTTCTCCCCTACAAAAATTCTGTTGTTGAGAATCACATTCTCCGATTCCATCACCGGAATTCCATTCTTTACAACATACTTGGGTTCTACTAGCATAACTTTATCAACCAATGAAATCTTACCGTCCTCTATCTGATATTTTGAAATGCCGCTGAACAGATGACTGCTCACATACAAGTATTTTTTACACGGAGACAATTCCATCTCCACATTATATCTGCATTTGCCGCAATCAACATTTTCATCATCCAAAAATGAGTAAACTACAGAGTCAACTATATTATTGTCTCTGTCAACCTGCACAATCTTCTTTTCCCCATTGAAGTTCTCCGCAAAAATAACAAACAGAGAATCAGTAACAATCTGAATTTCTATAAAGAACATCGGCTCACCCAATGACAGTTTCTGCAAATCAAAAGTCTTGAGGGTATCCCCATGAATCTCCACTTTCTTTATCCAGTCTGCACGCTGATCCAACATATAAAGGCTGTTCCCATACAAAGCCAAATCTGGAGAACTTATAAGAATCTCTTCTGGTCCTCTACCAAAAGAACAGGCTGAAACTTTTATTTCACCTGTCTTCAAATCTGCCAGATGAGCCAGTTTATCATCCTCACTACGCATACTTCCCAAAAAGCCGTACGGGGTATAAAAGCATTTGAAAACATTCGATGCCACATATTCTGCATCCAATGGTTCTCCTTTAATTTCTATAGCATCTGCAAAATAAAACTCAGGTGTCTTGTACCCTATCTTATCCTTGATTTCATTCTTACATGAGGCCACTGTCAGCAACCCCAACATAATCATAACAAAGTTTCTCATATCTGCGGTTTTAAAGATTTTCCAAATTTCATCACCATAAGTACAGGATTATCCTCAGAGCTCTTGCTCTCCAAAACCTTCTGCAAATGCTCCGGTAATATGTCAATATTATCCTTTAGGAATTCTATATCCATTACTGAAACCAGCTTGTCACTATTAAGAGTTTTGTTATATTTACTCAAGCATACCTTATCTTGCAACAAACTCCTGTTACAGATATCATGAGCCGGGGTGTCACTTACATAGAATCTGAAATCTCCCAAACTAGAAATATGATATATTTTACCCTCAACCTTCATAAAAATCCAATTGCTGTACTTGTAGCGCTTTGCCTTTTCTGAATGACAGTCCATTGCGTTGCAGAATAATATATACTCATCTGTCTCTATCAACGGATAAATTATATTGTGGTCATTGGGATACTCCTTGTTCTTATATACACAATCAAATGCAGTGGAAATTTTATAATTTGTATCCAATGCATATACCTTGTCTGTACGGCAATTGGTAATATATGTCCTTGTATCTGTACTGTACATTCCCCAACCAGCATCCACTGGCGCCAATTTATAATTGCCTGCATCCAAATCTTCAAAATCCCTTATAAAACCTTTTTCCATATCGTACACATCCAAAGCCCTGCCTATATGAAAATCCGGGTGAGACTCCAGTTTGTAATAAGGATCAAACAGGACAAGCTTGTCATTCATTACAGAAGACATGTATCCTTTCTCCAAATATTCGGCTATCTCAACATTCCCATCAAACGAAAATACAACCATTTCCTCTGGATCAGAGTATCTGAAATGCATTATCACTTTTTCCTGCAATGGCAAAACCGCCATCCTCTTATAACTCAAAAGATTTCGTGGATATTTGTTCCATATTCCCATGCTTCTTTCAAATTTGCCAGTATGATCAAAAAAAAATATACTTTTAATGGTTTTAGAAACAACATCTCTTTCAGGTACAACATCTCCAATTATAATTCTATAAGAATCTATATATATTGATTCAGGCAAATAACAACTATAAGTGAGAAAATTGACACTATCCTCTCCACCTAAAGGAATGAACGACACATCGGCCAAATCCGAAAGCTTCAAATCCTTATGGGGATACTCTTTTGATGAATCAAAAATTATCACTCCATCTTTCACATCAGTACTTTCCGATACACATGCACAAAAAAGAAGTGCTACAATTGCCAATAAATACTTTGCCATATCTGTACTTTCTTAAATTATCCTAATCAAAGTTATATCCTAAATACACAAAATGTGCCCGCACACAGGGCTGTTTCGCCTGCAACACCATTACATATCTGATATTATGAATATTACAATAGGACTGTTGCTTGAATAATATCCTGTTTTATTTGAATTTCATCCAATTTCCGCTTTCTTCATTGCATTATTGGTTTCCCAAACTTCATTATCACCAGTACTGGATTGTCATCAGATGATATATTTTCTGATAAATTCTTCAGTTCCAAAGGAAGTGTGTCAAAATTTTCATAGAGATAACTTGGTTCTATGGCACAAACAAGAATATCACTGTTAAGAGTTTTCATCTGATTACT
>JAZRQU010000098.1:0-5371 GCA_045650045.1 Candidatus Egerieisoma sp.
ATGGACAGAAACGAGTTCGAGCAGTTTCTGAGAACCTTCGGTTATATGGACAGAGATAGCCAGAAAAACGGCGGTCTGCTGAAAGTCAAGTGCCGGAAGGAAAGCAAGAAAATGCTGAACTGGTTCGAAGCTCGGGTGGCATAAAGCCACCCCTGCAAAGAAACTTGTTGACAAATAAAAAACAATATGATATAATAAAGAAAAAAAGTGATATATGAGGTGTTAATATGATGAAAGCTACTATTTGGTTTGATATGGATGGAACAATCGCCAACTTTTATGGTGTTCCTGGTTGGCTTGCTTACCTGCAAGAGTCTGACCCCACTCCCTATGCAGTGGCGAAACCTCTGGTTAATATGACAGCTTTGGCAGTGAAACTCAATGCCCTGCAGAAAGCAGGCTACAGAGTGGGAGTCATTAGTTGGCTGAGCAAGACAGGCACACCTGCATATGACAGAGTTGTGACTGAAACCAAAAAGGCATGGCTCGCCCAGTACCTGCCCACAGTTGAATGGGATGAGGTTCACATTGTGAGATATGGAACTCCCAAACAGATGTTTGCCCACACTGTACAGGATGTCCTCTTTGATGATGAAGCTCCCAACAGACAGAACTGGACTGGCAAGGCTTACAATGTTGACCAGATTCTGGAAGTCCTCTGCTCCCTGTGAGCAGGGGGCTTTTTCTTTTTATCATTTTGCATTTTGCATATGGCTTCCTAAATAATTGAAAGTGATAAAGGGCCGGCGCGCCCTCCACGAGCCCCGGGCACCGGCATTTCAGTAGAACGTTTGTTTGGCAAAAAAGTCGTTGAAAATGACCGGGCGCTCGTCAAAATGCACAATTCCCATATTGGAATCGGCATTGTTTTTGTGCAACATTCCATATTGCAATTTAGTATATTCTGTGGTAATATATAGGAGTCAAGGGGAGATGAAAACTCTCTGAAGTCTGCCAAGAGGAGCTCCTTGCCACCAGTAGGAGAGTGGAAGTCAAGAAAAAAAATGTAAAAAACCCCTTGACAATCAGCACCAGATGTGCTATAATAAGGGTGTCCTCAAGAGAGGAACACAAAAATAACTGGGTTGTGACCTACCACAAGAAATGGAGATTGATACTATGGCTACTAACAAGATGACTAACAAGGGTGCTCTGCAGTTTGTTCTGGACACTTATGATGTCCCTGCTGAGGTTGCTGAAAAGCTGAAGTCCATGGTGACTCAGCTTGAGAAGAAGAGTGGTGCTGAGAGAAAGCCCACTGCAAGACAGGTGGAGAACACCAAGGTCAAGGAGAAGATTGCTTCTCAGATGGAACCCAATGTCCTGTACACTGTTGGTGAAATGCTGAAGAAGTTTGACACCACTGAGGACATGACCAGCCAGAGACTGACTGCTCTGCTCACTCAGATGGCAGAGGATGGTCTGGTTGAAAAGACCAAGGACAAGGGTAAGTCCCTGTTCTCTCTGGCTCAGTAAGGTAAGGGGGGTAGAACCCCCCTACCCTCGGCCCGGGCGCTGAAATTCCCACTTGACTTTTATATTTTAATATGATATAATACCTATAGAAATAAAAGAAAGGGGAAATACAATGGCTGTCAATGAAGCTGAAGTTGCTAGGCTGATGAAGCTGACCAACAGCACCAGAGAAGAAGTTCTGGATATGTTGGAATGTGACAAGAGGATTGACAGGGGTGAAAAACTGTTTGAGCTTGATGATGAGCTTAAGGCAGGAGCTAAGAAAGCTAGACAGGCTGAAAGAAAAGCTACCCCTGTCAAGAGAGAAAAGAAAGAGGACAATGACAAGCAGGCTCTGGTCAATGCTATGTTCAATGCAGTCCTGCCCATGTGTGATTCTTATGAGGTCACAAATGCAGAAAGGGAATTCCTTTTTGTATACAATGGAAAGAAGTACAAAGTCACCCTTGCCTGCCCTCGCTCCTAAGGGGGCAGGGCCAAGGCCCGGGCAAAAATTTGTGCTTGACAAATGGTTAAAGGTATGCTATAATCAATCATGTGAGGAGGACAAGACATGGATAGAAGATGCTTCAAAAAAACTGGTGAGGAGCTTCAACAGTATCTTGCTTTCAGAAAGAGAGGAAGTAAAGTTGAAAACAAAAAAGGTAAAGGTTCCTACAACAGACAGAAATTCAAGAAGGAAATTAAAAATCCTTCTTGACAAATCTTAAAAGGTATGCTATAATGTATACATAAAGAAAAGAACTGAACTTCTAAAGGAGAATGATACTATGAATACTTTGATGTTTTTTAAGGCTGTTACTGCTCTGAAGGAAATGCCCTGTGGCCAGTTTAACAAGAGACAGTTTGAGCAGGTTGCCAGCAGACACCTGATTGGCATGACCTCTGCTTCCTCTGTCTTTGAGACCCTGAGAGATATGGGTCTGGTGACCAAGGTGAGAGAAGAAGACTGTTCCACCATTCTGGATAGCAGATGGGGTGATGAGCAGAACATTACCCTTGAAGTATACCAGAGCCTGCCCCAGTGTGTGCTGAATGCTCTGGACTGGTATGTCTGCCACAGAGTCAGATACTGGTATGTGGTCAACCACCTGGCTATTGCACAGGAGATTGCCAACAGAAAGGCAGAACTGTCCAAAGAGTTTGACCTGCTGAACTCCCTGTAATACAGGGGGTTTTGGCCCGGGCGAAAAATATTTTTGCAAAACCTATTGACATTGTATTATAGATATGGTATAATACCAGTGTTCCCAAGAGAGGAACAGAAATGAGGTAATAACTATGATTAACAAGAAAGTTTACTTGGCAAGTCCTTTCTTTAATGATATGGAAAGAAGTGTCATGCAAGCAACCCTGTCTACCCTGCGAACCCAGTATGCAGAAGTGTATGCCCCTTTTGAGCATACCATTCCTAATGCTTGGGATATGAGCAACAAGGCATGGGGCAAGGCTGTGTTCATGGAGGACATTGAGGCCATTAAACAGGCTGACATTGTCTATGTGATTGACCATGGTCATTACTCTGATGCAGGTACTGCATGGGAGTGTGGCTTTGCCTATGGTCTGGGCAAAGAGGTCATTCACTGCACTGTGGACATTACTGCCACTTATTCTCTGATGATGGCTAATGGTTGCACCACTAGTTCCACTGACTTTGATGTATTTATGGGGGAGGTTAAATAACCATGGCCTACATTTTGGGTGCCCTGTTTGCGCTGGCCTGTGTCGCTGCATGGGAAGCATTTTCTGGTTTGGAGTTTTTGGAACTGGTCAAGGATGTGGTTGGTTGGCTACTCACATTCCTGATTTCCCCCTTTGTTATTCTTTGGATTATGTTTCGCCTGGTCTTCAAGGGTGTCAGCCATGCACAATATAAAAGTTTTGTGTGTGCCCCAGGAACAGAAACTAAACAGCTGATTGGACAAATTTACTATGCACATGACCCAGATGGGAGTAGACCTTGGAAGCGACACTTCTTCCTCAGATTGAGGAAGGGGTAACGCCCGGGTCATTTTTTATTTTTCCTATTGACAAATCTTTAATCATGGTGTATAATACATACATAAAGAACAACACCTCTACTTAAAGGAGAAATGAACTATGGCTAACTATACTACTGCAATTCACCTGCCCACCTCTTTCACTTCCTACTCCTGGACTAGGGAGAGACTGATTCGCCAGTATACCAAGCTGATTGCCATGGGCACCAAGCCTTTCTATGCTTCTGAGGCAGGTCTGTCTGGTGGTGCCATTGGTGCCATGTACAGAAACAACTGGATTGCCAAGACTGGTAATACCAAGAAGATGACTGTCAAGATTGAAATTCCTGTGTATGTGGAGAAAAAGTTTGACTGGGGTGGAACTCTCCCTGTCTATGACCACTCTGAACCTGCAGAAAAGGAAGTGGAGATTTATGAGTGGAAGATTGTGGACTTCCCCAGAGCTTCCCAGATGCTGGCTCTGATGGAGCAGATGGACAAGCTGATGAAAGGAGAATAACATGGGTATTCTGGAAGAGTTTTTAAAATACTGTCTGAGCCAAGCAAGGAGAGCCAACCCCCTGGTCTTCATGCACCAGGCCTTTGGTGCTGTACAGTATTACCTGTTTGTGTGGGCTGATGAAGAAGAGGAAGCCAGTGCCCTGTGGGATATATATAAGCCACAGTTTGAAGAGCTGATTTATGGGGTGACCCCATAAATCGCCCGGGCGCCAAGCAAAATGCACAAACAGAAGCCATTGTATTTGTGCAATATTCCAACTTGAAATCTCTGTTAAGATATGATAATATATCAGTGTTCCCAAGAGGAAAGGAGATAACAAAGATGATTGATGCAAAGATGGCTCATGAGCTGAAAACATGGCTTATGCAACTGGATATTTCTCCCAATGACTGTTGGGAAAATGTGGAGTGCAAGGTTGCTGACATTCCCTACCCCAAGCATTTTAACTTCCACATTTCTGATGGTGCAAGCAAGATTTGCTTTGTATTCCATGACAAGGACTTTGTTCTCAAGTGGTCTACTGAGGGTGAGGGTGAAGCCATGCAGGAAGTTTACTACTATGAGGAAGCAAAGATTGCTAACCTTGCAAAGTTCTTCCCCAGAACTGAGCATTTCTTCTCTCATAATGGGGTGGACTTTGTGATGCAGGAGAAAGTCACCATTCAAGCAGGTGATGTGTGGGGTGATATGGCAGTCAAGTACCAGAAGATTGCCAAGACTGTTCCCCCCAAGATGGTGGATAAAGTCCAAAAGGACATGAATAAAGTGACTGGTTACACCAGACACATTAACACCCTTTGGATTGCCTGTCTGCTGTCCCTTTATGGCAAGAAAGCAACCAAAGCCCTGTGTAAGTTTGTGCAGGAACATGACATAAATGACTTACATGGCTCTAATGTGGGATTTAAGAATGACAGACCCATTATTCTGGATTTTTCTGGATACCACAGACAAGAATGAAAAATACCCCTTGACAAATAGCAAGGTTTGTGCTATAATACTTATGTAAGTGAGGTGAGTGTGAGTGCCAAGACCACCCCCCCTACTTCTAGTTTCAAAGTAAGAAACTAGAGATTGCACTGGGCAAAGTCAAATTTGTTTGCTAAATATTCTTTGTGTGATTTGGGGATAATTGCCCTCCCCCTATTCCCTCAGAGTTTATGGGAATAGATGACTAAATGAAATTTAGCCTTGGAGAGTTTCTTTCAGTATTCTTCCAGTCCTATAGGTTTAGCCACTGGAAAGTAAACTGACCTTGGGGGTCGACACCCTTGGTAAAAACCTTGGCATTAGGTGTAAAATAATGCCATTCTGCCCCAGGTGACCCCTGGGGTGGGGGCCCGGGCAAAAATAATGCTTGACAAACCAATAGATACATGATATAATGTCTATA
>JAZRQU010000099.1:0-23584 GCA_045650045.1 Candidatus Egerieisoma sp.
ATCTTATTCAATGCCATAATCTTGACTTATTTACTATTTAGCTGCCGACTTACCTGCCTTACGACGGATTACCTCGCCGACGAACTTAATACCCTTACCCTTGTATGGCTCAGGCTTACGCAATGAGCGAATCTTCGCTGCTACCTGACCTACAAGCTGCTTGTCGATAGACTTGAGTGTGAGGATAGGGTTGCCCTTCTTCTCTGTTACGGCTGTAGCCTGGATCTCCTTAGGCAACAAAATTGCGATATCGTGAGAATAACCAAGGCTCATCTCCAAAAGCTGACCCTTTACCTCAGCCTTGAAACCTACACCAACGAGCTCCTGCTTGATCTCGTAACCCTTCGATACGCCGATAACCATGTTGTTGATAAGAGCACGATACAAACCGTGCAATGAACGGTGACGGGGCTGGTTGGTAGGACGAGTAACGATAACCGCAGGAACCTCCTTCTGGCTCTCCTTCTCGATGTGTGTTCCAACTTCAACTTTGATGTCTGAGTCAACCTTCTGGCTCAATGTACCAAGTGGCCCTTTCACGCTTACCGTGTTGTCAGCTGCGATCTCTACAGTAACACCAGCGGGCAAGATTACAGGTAGTTTACCAATTCTTGACATGTTTGATAGTTGTTTTTGTTAATTAATTCTTACAGTAATCACTGAAATCTTCGCGGGGGTTGGACTACCAAACGTAGCACATTACCTCACCACCTACGTTCTCCTTGCGAGCCTGAGCATCTGTCATAACACCCTTAGATGTTGACACGATAGCGATACCCAAACCGTTCAATACACGGGGCATCTCGGCTACTGAAGCATACTGACGCAAACCTGGACGGCTAACACGCTTAAGGTTCTTGATAGCGTTAACCTTAGTTGCAGCGTCGTACTTCAACGCAATCTTGATTGAAGGATGACCCTTCTCATCCTTGTCAAACTTGTAGGCAAGGATGTAACCCTGATCGAACAAGATCTTGGTGATCTCCTGCTTAATTTTTGAACCGGGAGCTTCAACCACCTTATGGTTGGCTTTCACCGCATTTCTAATTCTGGTTAGAAAGTCCGCAATTGGATCTGTCATAGCGAATTAAAAGTTAAAAATTAATAAATTAAAAATTGTCTATTTCTGCTTTATTGCATTCTATTTCACTCTCTTTCAAGCGCTTAACCCCAGTTGCTCACCTCGCACACGAGGGCATAACGCGCATAAAAGCGGGCAAATATACGAAGAAAATCTGAATTAACAAAGTTTTTACGCTAATTTTTAAGCATTTACGCATTGTTTGATTCACGCAACAAATGCTGGCACACCATAGCTTACCAACATCGTTATGCGAAAAACCATGCTTTCGATGCTCATAAAGTTAAACGACAAGTGATGCACATAAGCACATCATCCCCTCGTACAACTTCTCACATCAGCTTTTGTCGGGCAGATTACACAGCATACCACTGCAGTAATCCTCGCGTCACGTCGTTACACAATACGACATACGACACTCTGCATGAGATTTTCCTCCAGCACATCACCCTTCCTTACGCCCCATAGCACAGAAGTTACTGCACACGCAGCACTTTTCCCCACTCTGAGAGACATAATACTCGGGCTTTGCACCCATATAAGGCGGACATTGCTTGTGACGCACGCAGTTTCACAACCACCCCATCACCCTGGCACCAAACAATAAACTGGCACCTAGCAATAAATATTCTGCCTTATCCGACCCTACAATCGAGGCACCCGTGGGCACCTCGCGTGGGATCTTCCTATACCGGATGCGCTTTCGCCTCACGACGAGCCACAATCCTACTTATAAGGTGGTGTCACAACACGCTCTACGCGCGTATATTATATATATAGGTAACACCTCCTTGATGTGATCGCTCTAAACCATCGACCTTGGCAGCCTTAAGCTACCAAGGTGATGTTAGAATCAGACTACCAGCTAGCCTTCTTTACACCGGGGATCAAACCGTTCGAAGCCATCTCACGGAACTGGATACGGCTAATACCGAAGATACGCATATATCCTTTTGGTCTGCCTGTTAGTGAGCAACGGTTGTGCTGACGAACTGGGCTAGCGTTTTTAGGAAGTTTGTCAAGAGCTGCGTAGTCGCCAGCCTCTTTCAACTGTTTGCGTTTCTCAGCATATTTGGCACATAGTTTTGCACGTTTTACCTCACGTGCCTTCATTGATTCTTTTGCCATTATCTTTCCTCTTTAGTTATTCGTACTATTTTTTAAAAGGCAAACCAAACTCACGTAGAAGTGCAAAAGCCTCCTCGTCTTTCTCGGTTGAAGTAGTGAAAGTGATCTCCATACCTAGAACTTTGGTAATCTTGTCGATATCAATCTCAGGGAAAATGATCTGCTCTTTGATACCTAGTGTATAGTTACCTCTGCCGTCAAGTTTCTGGTTGATACCTTTGAAATCTCTGATTCGTGGAAGAGATACAGCAATAAGTCTCTCAAGGAACTCATACATTCTAGCACCACGCAAAGTAACTTTTACACCGATAGGCATACCTTTACGAAGTTTGAAGTTTGAGATATCTTTCTTAGAGTAAGTCAACACTGCTTTCTGACCAGTGATCATTGTAAGCTCCTGCTGAGCAACCTCGATAAGTTTCTTGTCAGCTACAGCCTGGCCCATACCCTGGTTGATGGTGATCTTCTCCAAAACAGGAACCTGCATAACTGTTTTGTAACCGAAGTCCTTCATCAATTTTGCAACGATCTCCTCTTTGTATTTCTTCTGTAGAGAAGGAACATAACCCTCTACAGTAACATTCTTAATCTCTGCCATTATTTTATTTCCTCCCCAGATTTTTTAGCATAGCGAACCAGCTTACCGCTCTCGTTAAGTTTACGGCCAATTTTGGTAGGACCGCCTTTAACTGGATCTACAACCTGCAAATTAGAAATATGAATACCAGCCTCCTGCTTAACGATTCCACCCTGTGGATTCTGAGCATTTGGTTTAGTATGTTTGCTTACCATGTTGAGCCCCTCAACGATGGCGCGATTGTTATCTTTATCAACGCTAAGAACTTTACCGGTTTTACCCTTCTCGTTACCTGCGTTTACATAAACCATATCGCCTTTCTTAATATGTAACTTCTTATTCATAATAGTGTCCTTATTATTATAGCACCTCTGGAGCTAGTGAAACAATCTTCATGTAATTGTCACGCAACTCTCTGGCAACTGGTCCAAAAATACGGGTACCGCGAACCTCACCCTGGTTGTTCAAAAGAACGCAAGCGTTCTCGTCAAATCTGATATAAGAGCCATCTGCACGACGAATCTCTTTTTTTGTACGAACTACAACAGCTTTGGAAACTGAGCCCTTCTTTGCATCTGCACCAGGGATAGCGCTTTTTACAGCAACTACGATCTTGTCACCAACGCTAGCGTAGCGACGGCGAGTACCGCCTAGCACACGAATACAAAGAACCTCCTTTGCACCGCTGTTATCTGCTACCATTAATCTTGATTCTTGTTGTATCATGGCTTATTTAACTTTTTCTACGATTTCTACTAATCTCCAGCATTTTGACTTGCTCAATGGACGAGTCTCCATAATTCTTACAGTATCGCCCTCGCTGCACTCATTCTTCTCATCATGAGCAACAAACTTAGTGGTTTTATTTACGAACTTTCCGTAAATAGGGTGTTTCTCTTTTGTTTTTACTGCAACTACGATAGATTTCTCCATTTTGTTGCTAACCACTACACCAATTCTTTCTTTACGAAGTTTTCTTTCCATGAATCCTCAATTATTTGTCCAACTGGCTCAACACTGTAAGCATTCTGGCAATATTTTTTCTTGCTTTCTTAATTTTAGATGAATCCTCTAATGGAGAGATTGCATGATTCATCTTTAGTGTGTCAAGATTTGCTCTCTCTGCGTCAATGCGCTCTTGCAAATCTTTTGCAGACAATTCACGTATTTCAGCTATTTTCATCTTCTTGATCTCCATTAAATATTATTCAACATAATCTCTGCGAACTACGAATTTTGTAGTAACAGGCAATTTCTGTGCGCCAAGGCGTAGAGCCTCTTTTGCAACCTCCATTGGAACGCCCTCAATCTCGATAAGCATTCTACCTGGAGTAACAGGTGCAACGAATCCCTCTGGAGCACCCTTACCTTTACCCATACGTACCTCTGCAGGTTTTTTGGTGAATGGTTTGTCAGGGAAAATACGGATCCAAATTTTACCCTCACGTTTCATATAACGAACTACGGCCTGACGTGCAGCCTCAATCTGTTGTCCGGTCATCCAGCAGCTCTCCAAGGTTTTGATACCGAATGATCCAAAAGCCAACTGATTACCTCTCTGGGCGATGCCCTTCATACGGCCTTTCTGCTGTCTTCTAAATTTGGTTTTCTTAGGTTGTAACATAACTCTTAATATAAATTATTGATTCTCAGCAACTTGGCTGTAACGGAGCCGAATTACCGGGTTGCAAAGATACACATTTATTTTAATATGCAAATCTTTTTTTGAAAATTTTATAAGTTTTGGTCAAAAAAATCCAATAGCCAACATCTGCATTCTCACGCAGTTACACGAATCAAAAAAAATTCCGCACCCCCAATTTGGTCTGAATTGGAAAGTGCGGAACACATTGTACAAATATTGTCTTCCCGACAGATTATTTCTTCTCTTTTGCCATTTCCCGGGCAACTTTAATGGTCTGCTCCCAAACTCTCATGAAGTTTCCACCCCAGAACATTTCAAGCTCTTTCTCTGTATAACCTCTTCTGAGAAGCTCTACAGTAAGATCCTTCATCTTGGAACAGTCCTGGAAATCCACCATACCGCCACCGCCGTCGAAATCTGTTCCCAAACCTATATGCTCAGGGCCTACAAGATTCTTTATATGGTCTATATGGTCTGCCAGATGGATTATTTTGGTCTCACTCTTAGGAACGTTTGTAAGACACCATCTTCCTGTGGCAATCTGGATCACGCCTCCTGTAGCAGCAATATCCTTAATCTCCTGGTCTGTAAGGTTTCTTGGATGATCCTTAATGGCCCTTACAGAAGAGTGCGAAGCAAAAATAGGGGCTTTGCTCAATTTTATGATATCATATAGTGTTGAAGTGCTTGCATGTGATACATCTATAAGCATACCAAGCTGATTCATCCTTACAACAACCTCCTTTCCAAACTCAGAAAGTCCGCCATGCCCGTTAGGATTATGATATCTTGAGGCATCACAGATATCATTGGTATAGTTGTGGCACAAAGTGATATACCTGCATCCGGCATTGTAGAAAGAGTCCACTTTTGCCAGGTCAAGCCCCACTCCGTATCCATTTTCAAGAGCAAAAACCACAATACTCTTTTTTCCCTGCTTTTTAAGCTTGCGCAAATCCTTTGGCGAATATGCGATTGCCGCCTCATCGCTGTGCTTTGCAACATACTCCTTAAAGAGCCTTATCTCCTCCATTGCATACTGATATACAGAATCCCTCGAAGAATCCCTCAAAGGCCCCTGATCCAGGAAGATGGCAAAAAATGCTGCATCCAACCCGCCTTTCTTCATCAGTGGGAAACTCACCTGCCCCTTTGACACGCTCCAATCCTCACTGTCGGGATGATTGAGATACATTGCGGTATCATTGTGGGTATCTATTGTGAGATACTTCTTATGTATCTCCTCTGCCTTTTTATACAAGGCCTCATCTGATGTCTGCGCCCAGGCCCCTGCAAAAAGGAGCTGCGCAGCCAAAAACAACGCTATCTTTTTCATTTCTGCAAATTATTTCTTTTTAATCCACCAGCCCATCTTTATGGCAAGCAATATAAGCAATCCCGACAAAACCAGGCATCCCAATGAAAGCCACAATCCCATTCCGTTCATGAACATGATTGGAACAAATGTGATGAGCAGAATCTCAATAGGGGCAATTGGCAGATATGCAAGAGCATAATCATCCATAGCCTTGCTTGAAAGCTTAGGGTCTACAATTCGTATAAGCGCAATGCCCATTGCCATGGTACCTGTCCACCAGCCCCATGCAAAAATTGTACGCTCAAACCAGTAGGTCTTTGAAAGCCTTCTTCCAAAGTAGAATGTGATTGCATATACCATAACTGCACCCACAATTATGAGTACAACAAGCGGAACAGCGTATTTTACAACTACACCAAGTTTGATTGAAGCCACTCCAAAGGCAACTAGAAGGTCAGTGGCCATGCTGCCTATACGCTGGGTTGTCTGCGGACATATATAGTCTGTAACACTTGTAGCATCAAATATCTTCTTAAGGATCAGGCCCACAATGAATGCACAGCTGAATACAGGAAGTTCAAGCTGCGGATACCACTGCTTCACTCCCACACTCAACGAGTAGCCCAAAAATGCCACCAGCAGGACAAGTGCAAGGTGGAAAGTAAGGGGCTCTATTGAGATTGAAGAAGTTGTTGCGCTTCCCATAGGGTCTCTCTTCCCCTGTGGAACAAGTCCGCTGCGGAGCTCCTGGGGAAGATCTGCAAAATCCGATATGAATGCCGTCTGCTTGTTCTTTGCCGCCCACTTGATGCAAATAAGGCCACCTATGATTGCACAGATTACACCAACTGTTGCAGTTGTCATACCTAGAGAAGCCGCCTCATCCCATCCAAGGCCATTGAATGCCTCGCCAATTGCCGCTGCAGTACCGTGACCGCCGTAGAATCCGGTTGAAAGCATCACGCCAAAAGCATCATTAAGCTCAGGCCAGATGAGCTTCATTACAAAAAGTCCGAAAAGGCCGGCCAAAGCCCACTGAAGCAACATTCCCAGCTGGGCATACACCCACATTGGACCAACTCTGCCGGCAACCTCCTTTACTGTAAATTTAGGTGAAGACAACGGAAGGGCACCAAAAACCAGTGCAATAAGCACCGCCGCATAGGTTCCCATGCTTCCCGACAGCGGAAGCCATCCCAAGCCGTTAGGGCCCAGGGCAAGTCCGAGCACTCCGGCAAGAAGGCTAGGTGGAATGAACAGTTTCTGGATAAGCTTCACCTTTACTCTGATGATTTTTCCAACCAACAGCAAGGCCGATATGATTCCAAGGTCTGAAAGCAGAACCCATGGAGTGAATACATCTGTGTTGAACATATTTTATCTTTTTAAGTTTCTACAATGTTTGTAAAGTTAGTATTTTTGCCAGACATATGGCCAAATATTTTCCAAAATATCTCTTTTTGCTCCTTTTTGTCTTTTCATGCAGCCACTTTCTGCAAGGACAGGACAAGAGGATACATCTTGGCTATATAGTGGAAAACGGGGATACGGTATATGTAGACAAAATAAAGCCGGCATACGTTTTCAACCGTCCCAAAAACTGGCAACAGAGCCGCGAGTGGCGCAAATATTACCGTACGGTATACAACTTTGCCAAAACCTATCCGTATGCACTGAAAGCGTGCGAGATAATGAAAGATGCCGACAGTACCATAGCCCACTCCAACTTTACCAGATGGGAGAAGGAAAAATATTTGAAAGCATACGAAAAAAGGCTCTTCAAAGAGTTTGAAAAGCCGCTGAGGAAGCTCTCCATAAACCAGGGAAAGATGCTGCTGAAACTCATAGACAGGGAGGCCGGCGTATCATCTTACCAGGCTATACGCAATTACAGGGGAGGCGCCGCTGCCGGATTCTGGCAAGGTGTTGCCAAATTGTTCGGTTCAGACCTGAAAAAGAAGTATGACAAGGACGGTGAAGACAGGATGCTGGAGGAGCTGGCACATATGTACCATGAAGGGAGCTTCTGGTACCTGTATTACTCCATGTTCAGAGAGTGAAGCCGGGAACCGTCAAACATGAGGTAATCGCTTCCGTTCACCCACTCTCCAAGAAGATACATCTGGCCCCCTTCGCGCAACTCCATCTGAGTCCTGTAATGGAAATGTCCGAAGATGAAATAGTCTATACTGCCCCCGCTCTCTTTCTGGAAGGAATTAGCAAACTTTACAATCCTCTCATCCTCTCCTCTCCAGCGCCAAGGATTGTCTTCATGGGCAAGCCTGTTGTGCCGGCTCCATTTGTGGGCCATCCAGAACGCCCAACGGGGATGTATTCCACTGAAAAGCCACTGCAGGAACCTGTTCTTGAAACCCCAGTTCAGGAGCTTATATCCAAAATCACCCTTACCCAGGCCATCTCCATGTCCCATACAGAACTTCTTCCCCTCTATCTCCACTACATAGGGCTGCTCCATCATCTTTAGTCCAAGCTCAGATGCAAAATAATTATATGTCCAAATATCGTGGTTACCATTGAAGAAATACACCTCAACCCCCCTGTCCACCAATGACGCAAGGGCCCCAAGTGTACGTGTATATCCGCGCGGAATCACATTCCTGTATTCATACCAGAAATCAAAGATATCCCCCAACAGATACAAAGCCTTTGTGTTTTCGGGCAAAGAAGAGAGGAAAGAAGAGAATTTTCTCTCCCTGGCTTGGGGATCTTTATGATCCAGACCAAGATGCACATCCGACACAAAATAATAAAGGCTCTTCTCCATTGCGCAAACAACCCTTTAAACAAGACCGCTTACAATACAAGCCACGCCAACTATCACACAATAAAGTGCAAAAACCCAAAGCTTGGCTTTATTTACAATATTGATCATAAGCTTGCAGGCGAACAGACCTGACAGGAATGCTGCAACAAAGCCAAGTGCCAGCGAAAGGGCAGGAATTCCAGACTCTGCGCCACCCAACTCGCCACTTACAAGCTCAAGGAAAGCCTCTCCTAAAATTGGAACAAGCACCATAAGGAACGAGAACTGGGCCACATCCTCCCTCTTTACTCCCAAAAGCAGTCCGGTTGAGATTGTAGACCCCGAACGCGAAAGGCCGGGCAGTACGGCACAAGCTTGGGCCAGACCAATCACAATTGCATCTTTCCAGCCTACAGGACGGCCTTTACCACTCTGTTTCTTTGAAAGATACTCGCTTAATGACAGAAGTCCCGCTGTAACAAAAAGCATACACCCTACAACCATGAGTCCGCTTCCAAAAACCGCCTCAACCTGATCCTTGAAAAATACGCCCACTATAAATACAGGAATCATGGAAACCGCTATCTTGAAGATATACTCCTTCTGCGGATTCATCTGAAGATTAAAGAATCCTTTTAGAAGATCCCATATCTGTTTGCGGAAAGCCACAATGGTACTGCAGACAGTTGCCGCATGCACCACAACCTCAAAACTCAAGTTGCTTGACTCTATTCCAAAAAGTTCCTTTGCTATAGTAAGATGTCCGCTGCTGCTCACAGGCAGAAACTCCGTCAATCCCTGTACCAGACCCAGCACAATTGCTTCAAACCAATTCATATGTTATTTTCTTTTAGATTTTCCAATATGCATTATTGCCCATATCTCCACAACCATTCCAATGAGAATTACAACCGGAGCCAATGTTATCCTCCTGAAACTGAACATCTCGGAGTTGAACACATTGGGGTCATCACTTCCGCCGCCACTCATGAGCACATAGCCAAGAACCATGATGGCAAAACCGGCAATAATATATAATACATTCTTCTTGGGTATCGCAAACCCTGTATCCTCTGTATTTTCTTTCATAATATATCTCCTTTAATAATATAGGTCATTGTTGTCAAATGAAATCATCCTCCCCACTACAAAAAACGTGCATATCCAGCAAATGAATGCACCCAGCAACACCACTCCCACAAGCACAGCCCCCACAAGTTCCATCTGGAATATTGAGAACATCTGCGCAAAACTGTCCCTGAGCAGGTAGAGCACCCCAATCAGGGCCAAAGCTGCCAATAATCCCGACAGGATTCCCTGGAAAAACGCCTTTACCAGGAACGGCCCCCTTATGAAACTCTTCTTTGCCCCCACCAGCTTCATGGTGTATATTGAGAACCTCTTGGAGTACACGTTGAGCCTTACCGTATTGTTGATAAGGACAAACGAGATGAACATGAGCAGCGAAATGAACACCATAAATGCCATTGCTATCTTTTCAAGGTTTCTGTTGAGTATCTCCATCAGAGACCTCTCATATGCCACCTCCTCAACCACAGCCTCTTTTTCCAACACGGCAGAAAACAGGTTGAGACTGTCGGGATTAAAATATTCCCCTTTGAGGTTTATTTCAATTGATGTGGGGATGGGATTGTGCTCGAATGCCTGCAGGAAGTCCTCTCCAAGCATCTTTTTCATCTCTTCAGTCCCCTGCTCCCTGGAAATGAACGCTGTCCTTTTCACTGCAGGATGCACATCAAGGGTATGCTGGAGCTTCTTTGCCTGAAGGTCAGGAACATTCTCCTTGAGGATTGCCGTAATCTTCACATTCTCCCTGAAGTAGTTCTGCACAGCACCGGCATTCACAGCAAGCATACCGAAAAGCCCCACAAGCAAAAGCACAAGCGCTATGCTTATGATTGATGAAAGGTATGAATGCACCAACCTCCTGGATATTATATTTTTCTCTTTCCTACCCATGCGAATTAACCTCCAAAGATAAACACAAATTGTTTATTTAAAAATGTTTGATTATTTTTTATTATCTTTGTGCCTTAAAATTCCATTTTTATGAAGGAGACTAAAAAAATACTGTTCGTAAACTCAGAGATAACTCCGTATCTTTCTGAAAGCACAATTTCCAACATTGGCCGCTATTTGCCACAGGGAATCCAGGAAAGTGGCAGGGAGATCCGTTCATTCATGCCAAGATACGGCAATATAAATGAGAGGAGAAACCAGTTGCACGAGGTTATAAGGCTCTCAGGTATGAACCTGGTAGTGAATGACATAGACAGGCCCCTGATTATTAAGGTTGCCTCTATCTCTTCTGCCAGAATGCAGGTATACTTCATTGATAATGAGGATTATTTCCACAGAAAATTTGTATTCTCGGGAGAGGATGGCAAATTCTTTGAGGACAACGACGAGCGCGCAATTTTCTTTGCCAGAGGAGTTCTTGAGACAGTAAAGAAACTCAGATGGAAACCGGATGTGATCCACTGTCAGGGCTGGATTTCGCATGTACTTCCTTTATATCTGAAAAAAGCTTACAAGGATGACCCTATCTTCACGGACTGTAAAGTTGTACTTTCCCTATATGATGAGATTGCTCAGGAAACCTTTGCCGAGGACATGAAGGGCAAAATGATCATCCCGGGTGTAAAGGGTAAGGACGTGGAGATCCTCAAGACCGCAAATGGCACAAATCTTGCAAAACTCGCAATCCAGAATTCAGACGGCATCATCATTGGCAGTCCGCAATTGTGCGACGAGATTACAGAGGCAGTATCCGCTTCAAAATTGCCGGTCCTTCCATATGTAGACCAGTCTGATTCTGCATATATTAAAGAGTACAACCAGTTTTACGACAAAATTTTAGGAGAAGATGCAGTTTAGACATACAATTGTCCTAGCTTTGGCAGCCATAATGGCTGTATCATGCGTTACAGTAGACAAGACAATGGGAGAGGACCTGGTTCCAGGCAACCAGAGCCTGCCTGTGAGCATAGCCGAGATTGATGTACCGGTACAGCTGAAGTCTTCGCAGCCGCTTCAGACACTCTCAAGTTCAGAGGGTACATTTGGCGCAATAAGGACAGAAGAGTTCGGCCTTGTGGAGTTTTCTTCAGTAGCAGACCTGTATCCTACAGTAGCAGGATGGGACTTTGGCAAGGATGCAACAGTTAAAGGAATATATCTGTTGGCCAACATTTCCACAGTGTTTACATCCCATGACCAGCAGGAAGGTATTCCGCAGCAGGTGTTTGTACACAGAACTTACAAGAATGTGGATTCCACCACACTGTACAACAGTTCATTCACAGCCGCAGACTACGACCCTACTCCATTGAATGCCGGAGAGGTGGTATATTTTGGAACCGACTCATTGAAAGTCCACCTCAACCTCGACTATGCAAAGGAACTTCTTACAGCCACTAAAGATGAAAGGGATACAGTAAAACTGTTTGCCAAGAGATTCAAAGGTTTGCTTGTAAGAACCAGTGCTCCCGACGAGGGAACATGCGGAGGAAGGGAAAACCTTATAAACTTTGGAACAGGCGCGCTTTACATAACCATCAATTTCCAGCCTACATGGAAAGAGGGTCTCAGCAGAAAAGACACTCTATTCTCCATCAACTATGGCAGGGACCATTGCCTCAACCTTTCGTCTTACGAGAGCGACAAGATGCAGAATGCAAACCCTGAAGAGGACCTTGCATTTGAGGGTGCTGCAGGCCTTAAACCATACATTGACAAAGACGACCTCAAACAGGCAATTGAGAACTGGAAAGCAAAAGAAGGTTTGATTGGCAAGGATATCGTTATAGCCAAGGCTGCATTGGTATTTCCTTTTGAAATTCCCGACAACCTTGACATGACCACATTCCCCAATACACTATACCCTTGCATCAGGGAATATGACACAACATACAAAGCAAATCTGTTCTACGCAGCATCAGATATACAGGCTGACGCATTGAATTTGGGCACAATAAACAGATCGCTTTGCGAATACAGAATGGATATACCTTCACTGATCCAGGATTTTGTAAGCAAGGATGCTTCTGAGCTGGACGAGCTTAAGCACAATATCTGGATAATGCCTACAAAATCTGAGGTTGACACATATTATGGTGTTACATCATACAACATTGAATCTACAACCTACTATACAGGCAAGCTTAACGGAAATAATACAAAATCCCCTAAAGGCGGTCCTAAGCTGCAGCTTGTATACACAGTAATGCAGTAAAATACAGGAGTTACCATAAAAACAGGTTGGCCCATACGGACCAACCTGTTTTTATAATGCTATACAATGTTATTTGCTGAATACAATATTATCTGTTGAGAGCATCCACCTTTCCATCTACAATCCTCAAGACTCCCTTAACCAGTTCCTGCTGTCTGAATGCTGAGGTGTCTGGTTTGGCCGGCTTTATATTATACTCTACCATAAAAGTATCACTCTTGTTTACCCTCTCCACTCCAAGAATCTCATATACCAGAGCAGAGCACTGCTCCTGCACCATCTCCTTCTCCTGTTGGGAAAGGTTGTTGAAATCCTCTATTGCCTTGCTGAACTCAGGGCTGAGGTTTCCTGAACACAACTGCACAGCCCCATCAAGATCATTTTTAAGGAATGAATCCAAAAACTTGTCTGCGCAGCCTTGTGCCTGACCGGCCTTATCTGTACAACCTGCTGCAAGAAGGCACAACGCCAAAATTGAAAACACTTTCTTCATATTCTGCTAATCTAATTTTACCACCGTAATTCCGGAACCGCCAAACTGGATATCCTCATCCTTGCAGCTCACCACTCCCGGCACAGTGCGTAGATATTTCCTTATTTCCTCCTTTAAAATACCGTTTCCTTTGCCGTGAAGTATCTTCACTTCACCTATTCCAACCATAAGGGCATCATCTATGAAACGGCTTACTGTCTCCAAAGCCTCCATAAGCCTCTCACCTCTGATATCTATATTTGGCTTGAAGTTGAGCTTACGTTCCGAGAGGCTCTCCGAATGGGAGCTCATTGTCTTTGGAAGGCTCTTCACCGCATTGCTGAACTCCTTGTTGGAGATATGTTCAACATTGGCCTTCTGAACCTTGCTTATAATGCTTCCTACCGCAACATTCACCCAGTTGCCGCCAACCTGCATTACCTCACCTATGAGGTCTCCCCCTTTAATCTTCACCTTGTCGCCAACTTTCAGTTCTCTTGGAGCCTGCGGCTGGGCCGCAACAGCAGTTTTCTGTTCTGCCGCCGCACCGCCTTTCTGAGCACTACGCTGTTGCCTCTCCTCCTTTCTCTTCTTGCGTTCAAGGAGCTTGTTCATCTTGGCCTCTATCTTAAGATCACTCTCTGAGCGGCTCTCCTGCTCAAGGGCACTGTTGAACTCTTCCAACTCCCTGCGGGCAGCCTTGGTACGCTCCTTCTCAGCCTGCGCCTCCCTGATCTCCTTAATTGTAGCCTCCACCTTCTTGTTTGCCTGCTCAATTATAGACTGGGCCTCTCTCTTGGCCTCTGCCAGCAGCTGCTTCTTCACAGCCTGTATATCAGCGAGTTCCTTCTCGTACTTCTCGGTAATGTTCTCCAGGGTCTTGTCGGTGTTCTTAATCCTGGCAAGCTTCTCGTCAAGTGCCTTGCGGTTACGGGAGATCTTTCTGAGCTGTTTCTCCATATCAACATATCCGGTACCGGCATTCTCCTCAGCAACCCTTATAATATGATCAGGCAAACCTATCTTGCGGGCCAGCTCAAATGCAAAAGAGTTGCCTGGCAAACCCACCTCCAGCTTATACAGCGGCTGAATGTTGGCCACATCAAACAGCATTGCTCCATTAATGGCCCCGTTCACCTTTTCTGCATAGAACTTGAGGTTGGTATAGTGTGTGGTAATTACTCCAAACACCCCTTTCAGCTCTATATTCTCAAGTATTGCCAATGCAATGGCACCTCCCGCTGTAGGCTCAGTACCTGTTCCAAACTCATCTATAAGCACCAGCGAACTGTCTGTTGCCCTCTGGAGCACCTCCTTCATGTTGGTAAGATGCGAGCTGTAGGTACTCAAATCATTCTCAATTGACTGCTCGTCTCCAATATCAATAAAAATGTCATCAAATATCCTGAACTCGCTCACCTCGCTCGCCGGAATCAGCAGTCCCCACTGGAACATATATTGCAGCATTCCCACAGTTTTCAGACATACCGATTTTCCACCCGCATTGGGGCCGGAAATGACCAGGATATGCTTGTCGGGAGTAAGAGTGAGGGTAAGTGGGACAATCTGCTTCTTCTCCTTCTTGAGGGTTGCCTCAAGGATAGGGTGTCTTCCCTTCACTATCTTGAGGGTTTCATCTTCTGAGATGATGGGCTTGCCGGCCTCCATCTGCATTGCCACCTGCGCCTTTGCCCTTATGAAATCTATCTCTCCAATGAATCTTGCACCGTCTATAAGTTCAGGAAGGTATGGACGCAAGAATTCCGAGAACTCCCTGAGGATGCGGAGAATCTCCCTCTGCTGTGCAAACATGAGCTCCCTCACCTGGTTGTTCAGCTCAACCACCTCCATAGGCTCTATAAAAACCGTCTTGCCTGTTGCTGACTCATCATATACGAATCCAGGCAACTTGCGTTTATTTGAAGCGCTTACCGGGATGAGAAGACGCCCGTCCCTCACAGAAACGCTTGCCTCCTCATCAGCAAGTCCCTCCTCTTGTGCCTTGCGGAGGATTGCCTGTATCTTTCGGGAAATTGATCCTTCCTTTTCCCTCAGTGATTTTCTGATGTTGAAGAGCTCCACGCTGGCATTGTCCCTCACCTCTCCAAAGCGGTCTACAATGGATTCTATCCTGCGCGAGATCTCCGGGAAAAAGGTTATTGGCTCTGCCATAGCCTTGAGGTTGGGATATGCCCCCTCCTTGCAGCTGCGGAAGAAATTGATTACACCTTTAAGGTTCTCCACAAAGGTGTACAGGCGGTTCATGTTCTCAAGGGTAATGGAAGAGTACTCAACCTCAAGAGGCTTGAGGAACTCTATGCTGTCTATGAAGCCGCTCTGGGGAAAACTGCTTTCAAACATGCAGATAACGCGCATCTCATCTGTAAGGGCCAGCCTCTTCTCTATGGTTCTGGCATTGTGCGACACTTTTTCCGCCCGGACCCTCTCCTTGGCATAATTGGTTGAACAACGCCCTGCAAGCTGCTCCTTTATCTTTTCAAATCCCAGCTTCTGCTCTATCTTTACCCAGTTCTCCATTTGCATTAATTTTTCGTTGCAAAGATAATATTATATATTTGCAAACTCTAAAATTTGACATATGACTCTGCCCCTTGGGATTACTTTATATGTGCTGTTTATAGTGCTGGCCTATCTTATGGGCTCCATCTCCAGTTCAATCATACTGGGAAAGCATTTTTATGGGATAGACGTAAGGGAATACGGCAGCAAGAATCCTGGAGCCAACAACACACAGAGGGTGCTCGGGTGGAAAATAGGACTGCTGGTGCTTGCCTTTGATATCCTCAAGGGAGTAGCCGCCACCTCCCTGGTGTTCTTTCTTCCATTTCCAAGGGAGACAAACGGATTTGTCGGGACCCAGATAGTTTTTGGCTTTGCAGCCATTATGGGACATGTGTTTCCTATATTCCACAACTTCAAGGGTGGAAAGGGTGTTGCCACAATGTGCGGGGTACTGCTGGCCATCCATCCTTTTGCTGTACTTATCTGCACATCAATATTCTGCATTATGCTGCTCATTACCAGGTACGTATCGGTGAGCGTGATTACGGCGGTAACATGTTTCCCTTTTCTGGTAAACACGCTGTTCGCTCTCTGGCTCGACCCTCAGGAAACTTTGGTAATAAAAATATTCAGCATAGTGGCAGGATGCACAATATGGCTATGCCACATAAGCAACCTCAAAAGGCTGTACCATGGCAAAGAGGAAAAATTTGTCATAAAGAAACCTCTCAAGGAAAAATCCTGCCCTCTTCCCGACAAGAAAAATGAGGCCTAACTCTTGTATGAGCTCTCAATGGCAAGCCTCAGCTCTGTGATTGAGCCCATTGTCTTTATCTTGCCATCCTTTACAAAAGAGATGTTTCCGGTCTCTTCTGAGACTACAATCACGCTGGCATCGGTCTCTTCAGACAAACCTGTAGCTGCCCTGTGCCTCATACCGTAATGGGCCGGAATATTCGGATTCTCAGTTATAGGGAGTGTACATCTGGCTGCCACAATCCTGCCGTCCGCAATCACCATTGCACCGTCATGAAGAGGGGAGTTCTTGAAGAAAAGGTTCTCAATGAGCCTTCTGTTTATCCTTGCATCTATAACGTCTCCTGTCTCAATTACAAACTCCATGGATGAGGTGTGTGCAAGAACTATGAGGGCTCCTGTTTTGGTTTCACTCATCTTTCTGCAGGCCTGGGTTATTTCATCAAGCGCCTGAAGCTCCATTGAACTTCCCTTGTTGCCAAGAAACTTGCTGAACACCTTTATCTTCTCGTTGTTAAGGATATAGTTGTTTCCCAGGCTGAGAAGAAACTTCCTTATCTCCTGCTGGAAAAGCACTATGATTGCTATGACACCCACTCCGAGCACCTGCCCCATAATCTCTGAAAGCAGACTCATATTCAGAGCCTTCACTATTGCCCATACCACATACAGGATAATGATTCCCAGGAATATGCTGATAGCAGCAGTACCCCTTATAAGTTTATATACATAATAGACCAGCAGGCCCACAAGCAGGATGTCAACCACATCCATTATATGGATATTTATAATATCAAACATATCAGCCAAATACAATGAATTCCAAAGTTAAAAAAATAATAGCATCGTTGGTATAAAAAACTTATATTTGTAAAAACTAAACTTTATACATTATGAAATTAAGAGCATTCTTTACACTATTGGCAACAGCCTTAGTCATTGCAGGCTGTGAAAGGGAAGCCTATTCTCCAGAGCCACCAGATACCGCTACCTCCACCATCATGGGAGTAGGCCAGGTAGTAAAAGGCAACATAATTGTAAAATTTTCTGAGGTTCCCCAGACAAAATCCGTAGAGGCATCGTTACCTCAGCTGGATGGGCTAAGAATGGAGAGACTCTTCCCGGAAAATGAAAAATATGCAGAAAGGCACAAGGCCCATGGCCTTGACAGATGGTACAGAATCTCCTTCAATCCTGAGATTTCCGTATCTGAAGCATTCAAAGCAGTAAAAGGTGTTGAGCACGTGGAGACTGTTGAGTTTGTACCAGTGATCAAACAGGCTGCAGCCCCTTTCAATGATCCGTACCTTTCATACCAATGGCACTACCACAATACCGGCCAGAAGACAGGATATGTGAGCGGTATGGACATCAACCTTTTCAAGGCTTGGGAGATTGAGACCGGCAAGGAAGAGGTGATTGTATCTGTTGTTGACCAGGGTGTGGAATACAGCAATGCAGACCTTGCAGACAACATGTGGATAAACAAAGCAGAGAAAAATGGAACCACAGGCATTGATGACGACAACAACGGATTCATTGATGACATATATGGCTACAACTTCTGTGCTGTAGGAAACTCCAACGCAATGTACGGAACAATCCAACCTGGCGACCACGGAACGCACGTGGCTGGAACAATTGCTGCTGTAAACGGAAACGGCATTTTCGGTTGTGGAATTGCAGGTGGTGACGGCACAAATAAAGGTGTACGCATCATGACCTGCCAAACCATGAACAACAACAAGGATGGTGCATATATTGGTATGGCATTCACCTATGCTGCTGACAATGGTGCTGTAATCTCACAGAACAGCTGGTCATTGGATGGCCAGACAACAACACCTGCTTTTGTTGTTGAGGCAATTGATTACTTCATCAAATATGCCGGAATGGATAAAAGCGGAAAAAACCAGGTTGGCCCTATGGCAGGAGGTGTTGTAATATTTGCTGCCGGCAATGACAACAAAGACTTTGGTGTTCCGGGAATGATTGACCAGGTAATTGCAGTTGCATCTACAGGTCCTACCGGCAAAAAAGCAACATATTCCAACTATGGCAAATGGGTTGACATAGCTGCACCTGGCGGAGAGAACGGAGCTTATCCTGCAGGAGACGTATACAGCACTGTATGCGGCAACGCGTTCGGACAGATGAGCGGTACATCAATGGCTTGCCCTCACGTTTCAGGTGTTGCAGCCCTTGTAGTATCGAGATACGGTGGAGAAGGATTCACCAATACCCAATTGAAGGAGATTCTGCTCGGTTCTGCAGACTACGACAAATTGTACGATGTAAATCCGGATTACAAGGCAAGACAAGTTTCAGCACTCATTTCTACTCCCGACAAACTTGGCGTGGGAGCACTTGACGCATACAAGGCTGTCACCTTCCTAGGAGACGTGGAGGATGACGATGATGACAATGAGCCTACCGATGTTATTCCAGATCCTGTAACAAAAGTTGAGGCAACTGCCACACCAAATTCCATTACTGTTACATGGGAGGCAACAGAAACTGCAGGCAAACCTACGTTCGAATATAATCTGTACATTAGCGAGAAGGACATGTCCGGCATGGATCTGAACCCTAATGATTACATTGAAGGAGTATCATTCGACAAAGTAAACGGTGACGGTAAAAAAGCAGGAGAGAAGATTTCTTACACTTTCAACAATACGAAACATTCCACAACATACTACCTTGCTGTACAGTCGGAAAGTGTAACTTTTAAATATTCCGAGGTTTCCCCTCAGATAAGCATAACTACGCCTGCCAACCTTCCTCCAGCAATCTCCCCAAATGAAGATATTGCTGTCACACTGAAGGCAACACAGAAACAGAGTTTTGAATTCAACATTTCAGACCCTGAAAATGGCAATCTTTCAGTATGGCTCGAGGGTGAATCCAGTGTGGCAAACTTGAACAGGAACGGCAACACTGCCACCGTAACAATTGATGCCCTCAAAGGTGAACCGGGCACCTATACTGCAACCCTTTATGCCAGGGATGAGGTATACAACACTGTTAGCGTAGAGATTGCGTACACTATCCTGCCAAACAATGCTCCTGTAAGCATGAAGGGTTTCAGCAACCTTGTTCTTGACAAAGGCCAGAGTGCAACATTCAATCTTGAGGAGTACTTCTCAGATGCAGACGGAGACAAACTTACATATGTTTTTGAATCATCTGAAAGTTCGGCCATAACATGTGCAGTACAGGGCAATACCCTAACAGTAAGCGCCTTGTCATATGGTTCATCAGACATAACAGTACTGGCTAAAGACGGCAGGAACGCAAAATCTGGAACTGCCACCATGAAAGTCCTTGCAAGAAACACCAAAGAAGCTGCTGATATATTCCCAACCAGCGTACAGAGCACATTGAATATCAGAACTGCTACCGACGGCAATGCTGACATTCTCATCACAGGTGCTTCAGGAGCTGCAGTATATACAAAAACCTCTGTTTCTACAGGACCTTTCAACCCTCATACCATAAATGCATCGGAGTGGGGAGCAGGTGTATACTCTGTTGAGGTTACCATCAACGGCAAAAAATGCAAGCAAACTGTTGTTAAACTGTAAACAATAAGAAGATGAAAAAATTGTCAATACTTGCAGCACTGCTGTTTGCTGCAACCCAGATATCAGCACAGAGCGTTCCGTTCTTGAACGTAAATTCAGATCCGCACGCAGCAGCGATGGGTGGAAATACCCTCACAATTGGAGAGAATGCTTTTACAGCAACCAACAATGCCTCTGCAATGGCATTCTCACAGAACAAGTTCCGCATAGGAGGATCATACAACTCATGGCAGCCGGATTATATGGACAACAGCATCATAGGATTTGCAGGCTTTGCAACAATTGGTGAAAAATGGGCCGTTGGTATTGGAGGCAAGATGTTCGGCTACCAGTCATACGAGGTAATTGATGCCAACGGTGCACCAAAAGGTGACTTCACCCCTAAAGAGAGCGCAATTGAAGGTGCCGTTGCATACAGGATTTCAGAAAAACTCTCTATTGGTGCAAACATAAGAAGCATCAGCTCAAAACTGGCAAAGGATGCCTCAGCATCAACTGTAGGTGCAGACATTTCGCTTACTTACAAAGCTGAGAACTTCACTTTGGCGGCAGCAGCAACCAATCTTGGCGGCAGCATGGATTACGGTACAAAGACCCAATATGACCTCCCTTCAATGGTAAAATTTGGAGGTGCATACATATTCAACATTGCTGATGAACAGAACCTAAGCGTAAACCTTGAGGGTGATATCCTTATGAACGATTCTGCATTCATGGGCAGTGCCGCAGTTGAATACTCGTTGAAAAACACCTTTAACCTGAGGGCCGGTTACCATATGGGCAACGAAGAGGCTATTCCTTCATATGCCAGCTTTGGTTTTGGAGTAAACTTCAAGGCATTCAACATAGATGCAGCATACCTTTTGGGCGGCGGAGAGAACTCTGTCCTCAACGGCTCATTCGGAGTGGCACTCGGTTTGAAATTCTAGAATTTTCCCGATAAACAAGAAGAGGCAGACCCATTGGATCTGCCTCTTTTTATATCTGTCGGGAAGAAGATTTACGGATTACAGGCCGAATACCTCCTTAACCTTCTCAACTGAATCAAGTTTCTCCCATCCGAAGAACTGTACATCTTTTTTCACCCACTGGCCGTTCTGTTTTACCTCAACCTCCTTGGTATAAGGTTTTCTTCCAAAGTGGCCGTAAGCGGCTGTCTCCTCAAAGATTGGGTTGGTAAGCTGGAACTTCTCAATGATCTTTGCAGGACGAAGGTCAAACATCTCTCCTATTTTGCGTGCAATCTCACCGTCGGTTACACCGTTGAGGTTGCAGGTTCCGCGGGTATTTACAAAGATACTTACAGGCTGTGCAACACCAATAGCGTAAGCAAGCTGAACAAGAATCTCTTTGGCAACACCTGCTGCAACAAGGTTCTTTGCAATGTAACGTGCTGCATAAGCTGCAGAACGGTCTACCTTGCTTGAATCCTTGCCGGAGAATGCACCACCACCGTGAGCACCTCTTCCGCCGTAGGTGTCAACAATAATCTTGCGGCCAGTAAGACCTGTATCACCGTGAGGGCCTCCAATCACAAACTTACCTGTAGGGTTCACGTGAAGGATAAAGTCATCCTTGAACAATGCTGCAGTCTCAGCAGGAAGCTTCTCAAGCATTCTTGGAAGAAGAATGTTCTTGATATCACTCTTTATGCGCTGCTGCATAGCTGCATCCTCATCAAACTCATCGTGCTGGGTTGAAAGCACAATAGTGTGGATTCTTACAGGCTCATCATTGTCGTTGTACTCAATTGTAAACTGCGATTTTGCATCAGGTCTCAAATAAGGCATCAAAGTTGTGTTTTTTCTGATGTCAGCAAGCTCTGTAAGGGCAAGATGAGAAAGGTAAATTGCCAATGGCATATACTCCTCAGTATCAGTACAAGCATAACCGAACATCATACCCTGGTCACCAGCGCCCTGCTCATCCTTCTCCTCTACCACAACACCACGGTTGATGTCGGGAGACTGCTCATGAAGTGCAGAAAGGATACCGCAAGAATTGCCGTCGAACATATACTCTGCCTTGGTATAACCAATCTTGTTGATCACACGGCGAGCCACCTGCTGGATATCTACATAAGCATCCTCGCTTCTCACCTCACCTCCAATTACAACAAGACCTGTGCTCACAAAAGTCTCGCAAGCAACTTTACTGTCTGCATCCTGACGTAGGAACTCATCTAGAATAGCATCTGAAATCTGGTCTGCAACTTTATCGGGATGACCCTCTGAAACAGACTCTGAAGTAAACAAATAAGACATAATTCTAAAAACTAAATTAAATTAATACTCCCGATAACTCCCTGTACCACAAGAAGTATACCGATTAACAAAATTTAGTGCAAGATTTTGACTTTGTGCTGAAATGATTGGAATCGTTTTAGCATTTTTTAATGTGGTTGCAAGCAGTCAAATCCTTCCACTATCGCCCTAAGCGGCTGCAAAGGTAATATAAATTGTTAATATCCAATGCATATTACACAAATTTTGGCTAGATTTGTAGAAAATGCAGGTCTATGAAGATGAAGTGGTGGAGATTGCTGTTTGACCTTTGCTTCCCCAAGTGTTGCGCGGTTTGTGGTGTTCAGCTGAATTATCACGAGGAGCATCTTTGCCTTGAATGCTACGCCGACCTCCCTCTCACCCACTTCTGGAGCGTGGAGGACAACCCCGCCCAAAAGATCTTCTGGGGCCGCTGCCCTGTAGAACGCGTTTATTCCCTTTTCTACTACACCAACAACTACCGCAAACCGGTTCACATGCTCAAATACGATGGCAATGTGCCTGTAGGAATGTACCTTTCCAGGATGCTTGGGGAAAAGATTGCCTCCGCACCCGATGTGCCGGCTTTTGACTACATAGTCCCCATCCCCCTCCACTGGCGCAAGAAACTCAAAAGGGGATTCAACCAGTCTGAAATAATTGCCCGCGGTATAGCTGCCGGGCTTAAATCCGCTAATTCATCTGCCCCTCCGTTATTAGGCAATCTGCTCCAAAGGGCTCAATTCACCAACACCCAAACCGCCAAAGACCGCCTTGAACGCTGGCACAACGTTGCCTCCGCCTTCCGCCTCAACACCCGGAGTAAGGTCATTCCTCCTCCCGACAGCCACCTTCTGCTTGTAGATGATGTCTTGACCACCGGCGCAACCCTGGAAGCCTGTGCGGCAATTCTTGTGGAGCAACTTGGGTGCAGGGTGAGTATTGCTACGTTGGCGTATGTGGAGTGAAATAGATGCTTCTTCTTAATAGTTTAAGCATGTTTGATGGCATATATATTGCATTATGACATCACTTTGTATATCTTTGTAAAAAAGAATAAAATTATGGGACAAATAGCAACAACCATCAGAATGGATGCAAAATTGAAGGCAGAGTTTGATAAACTGTGCGAAGAATTTGGCATGAGTGCCAATACAGCATTCAATATATATGTTAAGACAGTTATACGTCAGAGAAGGATTCCTTTCACAATA
>JAZRQU010000100.1:0-1922 GCA_045650045.1 Candidatus Egerieisoma sp.
CTGCTGGTGTGGAATGTTATCCGCTTGTTGATCTTGCAGAGTATGGCAATGTCCTTTAGATATTTATTGATGTCTGCTGGGTCTTGGATTGGCAGGAGTTTGTCACCTCCTTTGTATTTCTCCAAGATCAGTTTTGCTACAGGGAGAAGTGGAATCCTTGACAGTACGCCTGTCTTTACCCTGCGTTTCTTGATCCATATTCGCCCTGCACTATCCTTTTCAAAATGTTCAGGAGCCAATGTCTTGATGTCAATATATGATAAGCCTGTGAAACATCCGAACAGGAACATGTCTTTGGCTCTCTCCAATCTTGGCAGAGGTGTGTCAAAGTTGATGATCTTGCGGAGTTCTTCATCATCAAGGAAATCTATCTCCACAGGTTCACGTTCTACCTTATATGTAAGAAACGGATTGAATGTCATATAGGAGTTCGCTATCGCTATATTGATAATCTTCTTCAACAGTTTCAAATGCTTAGTAGAGGAGTTCTGCGACATTCTTCTGTCTGTCAACAGAAAGGTGTGAAAGGACTGAATGAAACCTATGTTGAGTTCACGCAGGAACAGGTCTGATCGCTTGTATTTCTGCTCTACGTACTCCTTTAATAATCTGTAGGTGTATTCAGACACCCAATAGGTTGCCTTTGATAGTCCTTTACCTACCAGTTTTCTCTGTTCCTCGTTATGCTCCGTGAAGACTTGGAACAAGGTCTTTTCGTTAAGAGCTTCAACCTTATCCGTTACTGCGTCACGCAGAAGTTTCGCGGTAATGAGGAAGCCCCTTTGCATCAGTTCAATTTCTTTCAGATAGACCTTATTCCTCAGTTGGTTCAGGTAAGCGTTTAGGAGCTTGGCTTCTGATGTCTTGCCCTTTGCCTGTTGCTTGCCATTATCCCAATTCTCAGGTTCAATCTTCCTGCCTGTCTGAAATTCTGCTCTTTCTCCGTTTGCACCAATGATCATAGTGATAGGAGACTTCCCGTTTTTGTCTGTTCTGTTCTTCAACCAAAAGCTGATTGTACTGCAATGTTTCTCCATAAAAATAAAGTTTGCGGAGCGTAATTCTCAATAAACCAGCGATTTAAGACACTTTTTGCTGCCACTTTTTGAAAAATGCGAAAGTGGCAGCATGATGTCCTCTGGAAAACTGCCATTTTCAGCCAATTCTCATCCTGTCACAGATGCTTTTCTCAGATAAAGAACACTACTTAAAAATTCAGATTTCTTCACTCATTGACCTCACTTCCATTATCTATTGCAACCCATAAAAGATAGCGGAAGCAAGTGTCAGAGACCTCAGCAATCCTCGATCTGCCACAAAAGAAAAACTCCCGTAATCATTTAGACCACAGGAGTTTATCTATTATAAAGTAAGTCAGATTACTTATTAAGTGCAGTAGCAACGTCAACAGCGCAAGCAACTGTACAACCTACCATAGGGTTGTTACCGATTCCGAGGAATCCCATCATCTCAACGTGTGCTGGAACTGATGAAGAACCTGCGAACTGTGCGTCAGAGTGCATACGACCCATAGTGTCGGTCATACCGTATGAAGCAGGACCTGCTGCCATGTTGTCTGGGTGAAGTGTACGACCTGTACCACCACCTGAAGCTACTGAGAAATATGGCTTGCCTGCGAGTACACGCTCCTTCTTGTAAGTACCTGCTGTTGGGTGCTGGAAACGTGTAGGGTTTGTTGAGTTACCGGTGATTGATACGTCAACACCCTCGTGCCACATGATTGCTACACCCTCACGTACGTCATCTGCACCGTAGCAGTTAACCTTTGCACGTGGACCGTCGCTGTAAGCAACTCTCTTAACTTCCTTAAGCTCGCCAGTGAAGTAGTCGAACTCAGTCTGTACATATGTGAAGCCGTTGATACGAGCGATGATCTGAGCTGCGTCCTTACCAAGACCGTT
>JAZRQU010000101.1:0-13314 GCA_045650045.1 Candidatus Egerieisoma sp.
TTAGAAGTCCTGAACCAAGACAACTGACTTAACTGCTGAACATAATATGGATGGTTCTCCACCTTATCTGCAATATATCCGGCCAACTCATCAGAAATAAATTTATCTGTATCCTTAAATCGCTTTACAATAAACTTCACCCATTCATCTCTTGATATCTTCTGCAAGAACAGCATGTCCCCGAACTTGTAAAACGGGTTATTGGAATCAGCGAACAAATCTATCATCATATTCCTCTTACTTCCGTAAAGGCAATAAGCTACATAGGAATGTTTCTGCCAATGCGACCTCAACTCCCTCTGAAAAGAGCGCGTATCCGGATAATTCTTTATAGTCTGAAACTCATCAATGCAGACAATCACTTTTTTTCCTTTCTCCGATGCTATCTTCTGCGGAAGATCCAGGATTTCATTAAAATCCATCTTCCTGTCCTTAACATCAATCCCGAAAGAAAGCTCATACGAGCCCGCAGGGTCAGACGCAGAGAATGACGGAGCAAATCTACTGAGGTATTTCAGTGCTGATGCTACGAATTCTTCAAATGCACTGCTTGTAGCAGCTATGACTGCTCTGGCAAACTCCTTATAAAACTTATCCTCTGTACGACAATTGAAAAGATCTATATATACTACAATATTGTCAGAATCCTGCTTCTCAAACAATGTTGCAGCCTTAGAAACCAAAGAAGACTTTCCCCAACGTCTCGGGGAAATGAGTATAGTATTCACAAGACCGTTGAAATTATTCAAAAGGTGCTGTGTTTCATAATGCCTGTCAGTAAATTCCTGCTCAGAGGCTATTTTTCCAAAAACAAAAGGAGTCTTCATAACAGTAATTTTTACAAATGTAAGAATTTACTTTGTAAGAAAACACTTTCAAAGCAAATTCTTACATAAATTTATTCCCACACTAACAATTTACTTCCTCCTGTCGCCTTCCCCACAATAACAACACACCCCGCAACCTCATCCCGAGACCGCAGGGTGTGTCCGACTTAATATATAACTACAACGCCTTAAGAGAAAAGGCCTCGCTATACGGCACCAACAGCTTTGTATCATGCTTATATTTCAACCAGGCATCTTCCCGATGGTTAATCTCAGACAATGTTGAACTCATCTGCTTTGCCATTTTATCCGCCACAAAATCCAGCACTCTTATCTCATCCTCATTAAACACACTCAAATCACACTCCTTAAGCGGCTTAAAATAAGGCCTCTCACAATCAACCTCTTCAATCTCATCAAACACCCCATAGAGCACCTTAAAATTATTAGGCACATTGCCATAAGGCAGAGCACTATAAGTAAATCCGCTGATCCCTACACAATGCTCTTTAAACATAAGGAAATCAGCATAAAACATCAACTTATTCAACGCTGTTTTATACCCCACATTCATTTGCCCCAGGAAAAACAATATCATCTGCCTTACCTTATTCACACTCATTAAGGCATACCCATTATTGATACTCCGCTTAACAGGAAAAAGCAATTCATATATAGTCTTCTCCGACAACTCAATCTCAGATGATGCCTCCAAAGACTTCAACGCTTTAACCTTATTACTCTCTTTAATTGAACTCTCCACAATCGCAGACAACAAAGCCTTGCGGTTGTCAATAAAAGTGCGCATCAATCTGCCATTTGAAGGCGAAGGAACCTCACCCAATTCATAATGATAATACTGATTCTCCCCAAAACCCAACACTCTACCCATATCAGCTTTAGACAACTGACAATCCTTACGTAGCTTAATAATCTCATTCACGAACGGAATATTATTTTCTTCCCGATATTGATTATACACCTGAGCAAAATTAATCTCCCCAGTAGCTTCATCAGTAAACTCCTCACCACTCTCTTCACACACATAAAAGTGATTCAAGAAATGATAAGTCTTACCCCTAAACTCCATTGTATCAGGCACTCTCTTAAGATGAGCCTCACAATTTCTAAAAGGACTTAAAATAACATCTTTCATTTAAATGGGTATTGAATTGTAAAATCAGCTTTATGAAAAAAAACACAAATAGTTTGCCTGTCCGGCAGTCCCAAACCAATTTTAATATAAACTTCCTCCCCTTTAATATCTTTACCAAACGCCCACAAATCACATCCCCATTGGGAGGTATCATCAAAATACTTTGAGAAATCTGTAGCATCCAACGATCTTACAATATTTTTAGCTACAATTTCATTAATCCCTAACATCCTCATAGTCTCCTGACACCGCTTTCTGTCGGCAAAGACCATTCCATAAATATCCAATTTGACATTCATGCTATTAAGGAAACTTCTCACATCCTCTACTGTAATCTCTCTCATCATAATCATTCCGTTAATTGACAGTATTTCTACATCTAATATTCAACACAAATATATACAGATTTACTGACACAACCAACAAATTATCAAATAAACACACTTTAAAGTGGTTATTTAAAAAACAGCACACCCCACAACCTCATCCCGAAGCTGTGGGGTGTACACGACTTAACGTAACTTAAAAAACTGTTTCGTATATAGAACAATCTCCCAAAAGGAAAGTTCACTCTTCCCGACAAAAAAATTAAAAATCTACTTACTTCACCCTTCCCAATGAAAATTTCAAAAATTATTTCCACCTAACATAAAAATTCCTACCTTTGCGCTAGGGAAATAAAACATGTTTAGGATGGGCTTTCGGACGTGCACAAATCCCCGCCAGCGATGCCCTGACCCGAGAGGTAATTCCAGCATGTATCCTTGGGGTAAGCTTAAGGCAGTCACTTATTTGTGACTGCTTTCTTTTTGACCTTTATTATAGGATTCATTGCTGTAATACAATATTGTATTTTTGTTTTATCGCGTTTTCTCACACCTACCAACAACTTAACATCTCCTATACCTGGACAAGAATACTCCATCCCTATCATCTTCTCAAACTTGCTTTGCTGCTTATTCCCTAATTTTACTTTATCAATAAAACATGTTTTAGCATTCTGCAAAATTGCATCAAGCTGAAGAACAGCTAAAGTAGATAAATATGTTAAGGAAGCTCTACCAGCCGTCTCCACTAAAGACGTATGATTTATATAGATATTCTCTTTAAGGCAAGAATTATATTTACACAATTCTGGATTTAGCATTTTCCAATGGTAATAAAACTGTTTGATAATCTCCTGTCTAATCCTTCTATCCTCAACAGAATCCCCTGTTGGCACCTCTTCAGGACATACACTACCAAAGCCCGTACACTCAACAGAATCTTCCTCCATATCAGGCTCCTCCACATATCCCACTAATAAAGACAGTGAGACTCCTAGCACATCCGCAGCACGTGATATAATCTCAAGATTATTAGTTTTAAAGAGCGCATTAACATTCTGCCTCTGAATTCCCATTCTGCGCGCAAATTCAGACTTGCTTATATCCAGCACATTCAGGAGTTCAACTCCCTTTTCTTCAAAATAAGTCCCTTTCATAAAACAAAGATAATGTAATATTTTTATATTACACAACACACCCCACCATCTCCTCCCGAGACCGCAGGGTGTGCCCGACTTAACCTAACTTAAAAAAACTATTTCGTATACTAAACAACCTTCCAACAGGAAAGTTCACTCTTCCCGACAAAAATTTCAAAAATTCTTAACAACTTACATAAGAATCCCTCCCTTTGCAGAAGGGAAGTAAAACATGTTCAAGATGGGCATTCTCACTAACAGGGACAGGTCCACTCTAACTAAAAAACTAAAGAAATCACTATCTTTGCAAAAAACACCTAAAATACCAGGAGAGCAAATACATAAAACCTCCCCAGAAACATACCATAAATTAAAAAAACAGAACAATGAAAAATATACTTATCACCGGCGGAGCAGGATTCATTGGGAGTCATGTAGTGAGGCTATTTGTAAACAAATACCCGGAGTACAACATCATAAACCTAGACAAGCTCACCTATGCCGGCAACCTGGCCAACCTGAAAGACATTGAAACAAGACCAAACTACAAGTTTGTAAAGATGGACATCTGTGACTTTGAGGGAATCCTTCAACTATTGCAGAAAGAGTCTATAGACGGCATCATCCACCTTGCCGCAGAATCGCACGTAGACCGTTCCATCAAAGACCCATTCACATTTGCCCGCACAAATGTAATGGGCACCCTATCACTGCTCCAGGCCGCCAAAATATATTGGGAATCTCTTCCCGACAAATTCACAGGCAAAAGATTCTACCATATCTCCACCGATGAAGTATACGGAGCCCTTGAACTGACAAACCCGGAGGGAATCGAACCGCCGTTCACCACCGTTGCCTCTTCCGGCGAGCACCACCTCGCATACGGCAAAGACTTCTTCTACGAAACAACCAAATACAATCCGCACTCGCCATACTCGGCATCCAAGGCATCGTCTGACCATTTTGTAAGAGCATACCACGACACCTATGGCCTACCCACAATTGTCACCAACTGCTCCAACAACTACGGCCCATACCAGTTCCCTGAAAAGCTCATTCCGCTGTTCATAAACAACATCCGCAAAAAAAAGCCGCTACCTGTATACGGCAAAGGAGAAAACGTACGTGACTGGCTATACGTAGAAGACCATGCCAGAGCAATAGACCTTATATTCCACCGCGGCAACATTGCCGAAACCTACAATATTGGAGGCTTCAACGAGTGGAAAAACATAGACCTCATTAAAGTAATGATAAAAACCGTAGACCGCATCCTCGGCAACCCCGAAGGCTCATCGGAAGAACTCATCACATACGTAACCGACCGTGCTGGCCACGACTTGCGCTACGCCATAGATTCCACCAAACTACAGCGCGAGCTTGGCTGGGAACCGTCATTGCAATTTGAAGAAGGAATTGAAAAAACTGTCCGCTGGTACCTTGAAAACCAGGAATGGATGGACAACATCACCTCCGGTGACTATGAAAAATACTACAACGAAATGTACAAAGGAAGATAATACCAAAAAAATCAGGGAAGGTTAGGCCTTCCCTGATTTTTTTACTCTATATCACACAGCACGCCCTTCTCATACTCCTCAACAAGCCGTATCAAATACTGTCCGTACTGGTTCTTTATCATAGGCTGCGCCACCTCTTTAAGACGCTCCGGAGTAATCCATCCCTTACGGAAAGCAATACCCTCCAAGCAAGCAATCTTCAAACCCTGACGCTTCTCAATCACCTCAATAAAAGTAGAAGCCTCACTCAATGAATCATGAGTGCCGGTATCCAGCCAAGCAAAACCGCGTCCCAAAGTCTGCACCTTAAGCTCACCCCTCTGCAAAAACTCCTGGTTAACACTAGTAATCTCAAGCTCACCACGCGCAGAAGGCTTAATACTCTTTGCAACCTCAACCACCCTATTAGGATAAAAATAAAGTCCCACCACCGCATAATTGCTCTTCGGGTTCGCCGGCTTCTCCTCAATGCTCAAGCAATTGCCCGCCTTATCAAACTCTGCAACGCCATAGCGCTCCGGATCACTCACCCAATAGCCAAACACCGTTGCCTTTGAATCCTCCTCCGCGGCGCGCACTGCCTCCTGCAACATAGGGGTAAAATAGCTTCCGTGGAAAATATTATCACCCAACACCAGACAAGCGCTGTCATTCCCAATAAACTCCTCCCCAATAATAAACGCCTGCGCAAGACCATCAGGAGAAGGCTGCTCCGCATAAGTAAAACTCACCCCATAATCACTGCCATCCCCCAACAGACGCTGGAACCCCGGAAGATCATGAGGAGTAGAAATAATAAGAATATCCCTTATGCCGGCCAACATAAGCACCGAAATAGGATAATATATCATTGGCTTGTCAAACACCGGAAGCAGCTGCTTGCTCACCCCCTTGGTAATAGGATACAGCCTCGTACCCGAACCACCCGCCAAAACAATACCTTTCATAAACTGCAAAATTTGATATCCAACAAATATAAAGAAATAAACCCAAACCAACAAAAACAGCACACCCCGCAACCTCATCCCGAGACCGCAGGGTGTGCCCGACTTAACCTAACTTAAAAAAACTATTTCGTATACTAAACAACCTTCCAAAAGGAAAGTTCATTCTTCCCGACAGTACAGAATTGAGCGATTCTGATAAATCAACACACATCCAATGGTACAACGATTTCCTGGATTTCTGAAAAATAAAATGGCAGACGCCTTAAAACATGAAGGTATGCTGATCGGATAAGCAGTTAAGCACGATTCCGGAATCGTCTCTCCAGCTCTCTCATTCGCTCAAGCATTGCATCAAATGACGGTAACTCACCGTAAATCATACTTGCCCGCATACTTGCATAATCATTCTCCCAAATCTGGCGAAACTCAATAGGAGGAACCAAGACTATCCTATCACGGACATCCGGATCATAGTCGACTCCATTGACATGAGTAAACATTTCTCTGTGACGTGAAATAGTATTCCACAATTTATCATCATTAATCGCCGACAAAGCAAAATCCTCATCCATCATCTTCTCAAGATCATATAGATGGCGACTCTTACGCTCTGCCTTCTGACATCCGGATGTAGTAAACAACTCATGCAACAAGAATGCCTTCTCCAGAAACGTCTTGCCTGCAACAGCTGTTGTAATCTCTGTTTGCACGACAGATGTTTGAATTTCAGGAAATTCCGAAGTAATCATACTAGCCACGCTAGCCTTCTGAGTTGGCTCGAATAAAGAACGCGCTCCAATCTCCAATACTATCTGCGGTCTCACATAGGACAGTTCTGTATCGAACAAAGACTTATATCGTATAAAGAGCTGACGCGGTTCAGGATAAGTCTTATCACCCTCGCCATCGGCTTGAGGTTCGATTTCAAGATAATCAGTAAGTCCATAATGATCAACAGCAATTCTCAGATCATTACAGAATTCATTCTTCACAAATAATGAAGACTCCTTACGTAGCTTCTTAATCTGCCTTACTGTCAACTCCCCCTCAAATCCAAACAAACTACGATCCACAGCAAGGTCAATATCCTCCGAGAACCTTTCTATTAATCCCCATACCTTACTTAAAGACGTACCTCCTTTAAAAACAAGCTTATCAGCATAAGGCAAGGTAAACAAAATCTCTAGAATTGTACTCACCCACAAATCCTTCTCCACCACCTGCTTAGAAAGACCTTGTCGTAAAGCTGTCTGCTCTACTACAAACCTCTTTGACTCATCCGACAACAACAGAAAGCTACTCATACAATTTCATTATTAAAACCTGTACCCACGCTGGCATCAAGGGAAAATCCCTCTCAACAGCAGTCCTATCTTCATTCTTAAGCAAACCTGCAATATGCTGTTTATGTTCCTCGGTAACATTTCCCTCTCCAATTTCCCTAAGGGCAAATGTCAGCAGCATGGCAAGCCTGTTTGTAAAAGCAAGATTTCTCGGAGCTGTTTTCAGAAATGTAACACCTCTACCTGACAATAGATTCACCTTTCTGGACATTCCATCCGTTAAATAGACAACATTAGCAGGAACCTGCGTAGAAAGCCCAAGAACATTGAGCGCATAACTTCCAGTCGGCACTATCCTCGCCCTATCACGTTTAGCGATATACTGAGCCACATCCTCAAAAGAAGGATAGATAGTTCCAAGCCCCAAAACCTTGTCAATCTTAGGATAACAATATATACCACGAGCCACCCTTATAATCTTTCCCGAAGACGCCATTCTCTCCAGTGCCTTCAACACAGATCTTGGCTCTCCAAAGGCCGTAAAATCACTAGAGGAAAATACTGTACCCCTCCCGCACTTTTTAACCTTGTTATATATCTTATCTTCAATAGTTTGCATACATATTACACATCTATCCTGTCGCAAATTTAATCTTTTTTTACGACAAAACAAGACATACATAAACCCTTAGCTTAAATAAACTTTCTATGCTTAGTCGGTCCCACCTTAACCTTCTCTACAACAGTAGTCTTAGGGTGCGATTTCGCATAGTCCTTTGTAACAAATTTACCTGTCCCGGCGTCTCTTGCCTTTTCTACAGTCTTTGACATAAGATATCTGCTTAAATTAACACTATGTGGTGACCAACCGATTCCACTACGGCGCACTTTGGCGTTGCATACCTACAAGATTCAGAGATAATTACCATCATTTATCTTGTATGCGACTCTGGACAACAATAGAAACACCCATCAACCTTAGTGTAGTACTTCCTTGCCTCCTGTAAAGCTTCTCTGCTGCTGAAAAAATATCCCAAATACAGTCGATTTGCTTCAGCCAAATAGACATGACCGAAATTGCCGCAGAAGGGGGTGCCTTACACTGCCTAACCTGGAACATTCACTCACATTGAACCTTCCCGACAGAAAAAAACAGCACACCCCGCCCCTCATCAGAGAAGCAGGGTGTGTCCGACTTAACCTAACTTAAAAAAACTATTTCACTCATAAGAACAACGCCACAAGCAAAAAGTTCATTCTTCCCGACAATAAGTTCAAATATTGAACCATAAAATTTCAAATCTTAAAAACGCAAGCCTTCTGAACGCAGCCTCAGCGGAGGAAAGAGGGCTTGACCGATTAACAAAAGCTATAGGACTTTAACAAGAATTTGTTAAATTTGCCTTTGAATGGATAAACCGCACATAGTAGAATGGCATACACCGACCATCATATTCTAAGGCTGATGCATTTCGACAATTTGGAGCATATTCTAAAGCACGGAATGTACAGCAAGAATAGTGGCCATGTCATTCCAAACTATGTAAACATCGGTGACACAACACTAATCAAGCAAAGGGAAACATTCACCGTAAGAATTACACCACCTAACGGCAATCTCGGCGATTATATCCCTTTCTATTTTGCAGGGCACTCGCCAATGCTACTGAACATCAAAAACGGCAGCAGAGGAATCAAGCAGCTCCCTCAAAAAGACCTTATTTATGTGGTGTGCAGAATATCCGGCATTATAGAACACTGTCCGGAGTGGTGTTTTACAGACGGACACGCAAAAAATCACCTAACAAGGTTCTATAACCACACAGATGATTTGATAAAGCTAGACTGGGAGGTAATCAGCATGCAGTACTGGCACGACACCGAAGATGATTACGACCGTATGCGTCGCAAACAAGCAGAATTCCTCGTAAAAGGACACGTTCCTGCAAACTGTATCTGCGGACTCATAGTCCTCACTACAGAGCAAGAGAAACGAGCTAAAGCCATTCAGCAACTAACTGGGACAAACATCCCGATATACGTAGACAACAAAAGAAAATACTTCTACCCATGATACACTTTACCAAAGGCAATATGATGACCTCCGGTGCTGAGGCCCTTGTAAATACCGTTAACACCGTAGGTGTTATGGGTAAAGGTATCGCTTTGCAGTTCAAAGAAGAATTCCCAAAGAACTTCCTCACATATAAAGTAGCTTGCAGCTCCGGAGAACTGACTCCCGGCAAACTACTCATCACAAAAGAACTGAACAGCAACGGAGAAGAAAAGACCATCATCAACTTACCCACAAAACTCCACTGGAGGAACCCTTCCAAATACGAATACATCAATGACGGCCTAAAGGAACTCGTAAAAGCCATCAGCGAACACAATATCAAAAGCATAGCCATTCCACCACTCGGATGCGGCAATGGAGGCCTCGATTGGAATATCGTAAAAGGAATGATAGAAGAAGCCCTGAAAGATGTAGAATGCGAAATCTACATCTATGAGCCTAACACAGAAATAAAGCAGACCCTTCAGGCAAAACCAAAGAACAAAGAGATAAAATTAACCCCATCAAGAGGATTAATCACATACGCCATGTACTACTACGACTCTCTTGGAGAGAACTGCAGCCTGTTCGTGGCAAACAAACTAGCATACTTCCTGCAGCGCAACGGTTCCAAGACCTTTGCAAAAGTTAAGTTCACAGCACATCACTACGGACCATACAGCACCCAGATAGACCATATAGTATATGACCTTAACGGCAGCTACATCAAAGGATTTGAACAGATGAGCGCCACTGCATTTGAACCACTCACAATGCAGTACGACCGCATCAACGAAGTAAGCGAGTATGTAAGAACTCTTGATAAAACAGAGCAAAACAGCCTGAAAGAGACTATCAGACTCATCTCCGGCTTTGAATCAACCCTAGCCCTTGAGGTCCTTGCATCAGTTGACTTCATCCGCCACACAACCCCTGGCATAGGTCTGAATGACACCATCAATGCCATCCACAACTGGTCCGACCGCAAAACCAAGCTCTTCAAAAACGAATATATCCAGATAGCCTACGACCATTTGGATACATTCTATAGCGATTCACGAGAGTTATTTTAACATATTTACGCCACTCTCTGTTTCGAAATCTCTGCCAGGAAATCATTCAACACATACAGGTTTCCCTGAATATAGAGCCCCGTTTCCTCATCATGAAACCTACGACAGGTCTCACTCTTGTAGAAAAGGTCAAGAGCCTCCTTCATAGAGACATTCAAAGTCTCGGAGATTTTCACGACAATACTGGTGAATTCGGAGCATACCCACCCAGAAAAACGCCCTCCATTTCGGAACATTACCACCCAAAATGCTAGCATTTTTATTGAAAAAGGGGTAAGAATTAGAGAAATTGCGCAAGTTTTAGCCTAAATAACAGTATGCGCTATTGGCTTTACAACAAGCCCGTCAATATGCGCTTAGGATTCAATGGCCTTACCAGCATTATCAATAACAGTATGGGTATGAACTACTCCTCAGCAGACTGCATCTACCAATCCTACCTGATTGGTAAACCATTATCAAAACATCGGTAACCTTCCTATAAAAATCAAACCTTCCACAAAATAAAGCATTTATCCCGACAAAAAAACAACACACCCCGCAACCTCATCCCGAGAAGCGGAGTGTGCCCGATCTGTACCAGCTACTGCTATTTTCAGTATAAATTTCTATTTATTAAAATATTTCAATATAAACTCCCTAAGAGGCTCCAATGACAAATCACTTATATCCCAGTACTCCGGATTATCAAATTGCCAATTACCTCCTCTTACCTTATTCCGTTGAGTATTCGACATCCTCATAGACGTAATATAAGTATGAAGTTTCCCTTTTAGATTTGGAGCAAAATACTTCTGGTTACCATCAATATCCTTCGACCCCTCAATACACTTCTCATAATCATTATAACAATCAAAAAAAACCTCATGAAGATCTTTTCTGGCAATATTCTCTATCATTGTCTCAAAATCACCATCATCTTTATTATTTGGCATTAAAAATAAATCAAAAGACAATCCCAATTCATCCCTCTTCTTAAGAATATCCTCTGAACGCTTTGCAAAACCGCCTTTATTTTCACTGCAATCAGCATCAAATATCACCAGATTAATTCCTCCCTCAATTGTATTTACTTCCAATATGTTCCTTACAGCATAAAATAGTTTATCCTTACCTGCAACATGAATAATTTCAAAATCATTTGCAGACACACCTGCACGAGTCAACAATGTATAAAAAAACCAATGCTCTGGAGTTTTGTCATTTTGAGTTTCAAGAAATATCTTAACCATACCACCCTATCTTACTTCTATCTCTTGTTTAATAGCATAATCCAACTGATCTGGTAAATACCTAAAAGATTTAAGTTCACCATTAGGAGTATGAACCAACTTAAAAGCAGACACACAACCAGCCCTATCCATAACCTTAACAGCCTCATTAAACCCTTTCAACGAATCAATATTATGCGTTGTAGCAAACACCTGAGTATTATTATAATTAGCATAACTTATAACAGCCTCCCACACTTTCCCCACTACACTATAATGTAAGCCATTATCAATCTCATCAATAAGAAGAACACCATTACGGCACTCATAAATCCCCAATATAATTGCCAACAACTTACGAATACCATCTCCCATTAAATTAATAGGAATTCTCTGTTCCTTTCCAATATCTACCAATACTGTATCTTCTGCCAACTGCAAATCTTCCACTTCAGGAGATATAACCCTCAAAATATCCAGCAGGAATTTTTCATCCTTATTTTCAAACATCTCCTTAAGACCATCAATAGAGGCAATGAACTTGAATTTAGGAGGGAGATACTTGCAACGCAAACTCTCATTGTACTCGTCATCAGTGAGCATTGTAGCCTTTCCATCTTCAGACTTAAAAATCAGCTCAGAATAATATGCCTTGCCATCATAAGAATAATCCAACCTATACCCAAACTCTCTTTTAATAAGATTAGTTGCTGAATCCGAATCCAAATTTGTCACATCGGTTTTAGAATTTGACACCAGAGTTATGCTCAAGTGTCTCTCGTGTTCATTCTTAGAATAGAACTCTATTGGACTTGATGTCTGGAAATTATAGAAATTCAAAAACAAATCCTTTTCACCGAAACTCACATAATCCCTCAAGAAATTAACAGTCAAAGGCAATTGCGGATTAGATAAACCACTGATAATAAATAATGCATCCAGAAGTGTAGATTTACCACAATTATTCTTGCCCCAAAAAAGATTGACTCCTTTTAGACCTTCTATCTCAGCACTCCTTATGCCCCTAAAATTATTTATCTTAATATTCTCAAACATATAAACTTCTTAATTCTTCAAAGTTAGAGATTTTTTCCAACATTCACAATAACAACAAAAACACACCCAGCAACCTCATCCCGAGACCGTAGGGTGTGCCCGACTTAACCTAACTTAAAAAACTATTTCACTTATCTAAACAATACCAATGGCAAAAAGTTCAATAACTAAGTAAAATTTTTATTCCCGATAAAATTATTCAACCATCGCCTCCCCAATACACTCCACAACATACGTCACATCCTCATCACTCGTACAATTGCTTACGAGTCTCATCTCCAGACACATCAGCAAGCAGCCACTTACTTCCCTCTCACCTTATCCACCAGAATCTCAAAATGGCGCTTACTTAATACCACAACAATCTTCCGTGCAGGAAGTTCAATCTTCCCGACAAAAATTCAAAAAATCACTTAGCCGAAAAGAGATCAACAACCAAATCCGCAAGCAGACTTAACCCTACAGCAATCTGCTTATGCTCTTTCTTTTCCAAAGATGGTTTAACAGCTCTAAGCAAAAAATCATTCGCTATATGGAGGAATAAAATAACACAGGAAGAGAGGGTAAAGCAATTGTAAGCAGAGCTGGCTAAAAGGGATACACTCTTGTTGAATTAAGCAAATTTAAATCCCCAACTTTTCAAAAGTGTGCCTTAACAGTTTTCACATATCTATATCCTTAACTTCTCCTAGCTTTTAATTATGGAGGAGTATATCTTAG
>JAZRQU010000102.1:0-2040 GCA_045650045.1 Candidatus Egerieisoma sp.
ACCCATACAGGTAGGAACGTGGATTACAGGATTCATTTCAGCCATCTCCTTGTCGGAAAGGAAAGCGTCACTACCGGCAAAATCCACAATCTTGTCGCGCAAGTTACGCACACCGCCACCTGAACCTATACCACCGTACGCAACAGCATCACCGTTTACTTGAGCAAAGTTCTCAAACACCACATTGTAGAACGGAAGAGGGAATGTTGCACCTGCTCCCGAAAGTTCCTGAGCCTTACGGCCACCATCGTTTGAATTACCGCCACAAGCTGTGAAAGCAAGGGCAACTGCCAATGTCATAATTGACGAAAAAATCTTTTTCATAACATTTAAGTATTAAATGATTGTTCTGTTAAAAACCGAAATAACAATTGATATATGCTGAGTATCCATTATCCGCTCCATCAGCCTTTGGTATACTCATTCTGAAGTTTGGAGCTATCTTTACGTATTTGCCGAGCTTGAACTGGGCGCCGAGGATTGCAACCGACTCATCCTTCGAGATGTTCCAATCATCTTTGGAATACAGGTCGTCAAATCGGGCATAGAGGTCTGCAATCTTTGACAATTTTGCCGAAGCAAATATTGAATAACCGCTTTGGTCGGCACCGTCCGTATACGAGGCATTCCACATCCTGTTGTATTCCGCTCCGATTGTAAACTTCTCGTGTTTGTATCCTGCAAAAGCTGCGAGGTTTGCAATATCCTTACCACCATCTTCGCTGCTTTCATTCAATCCCCCGTAGAGACGGATTTGAAAGCCTTTGACCGGAGTAAGCGTTACACCCAAGCCATAATTGAGACCATCATTTTTTTGAATCTTCTTGTAACCCTCGCCATTTACAATGATAGCATCGGCTGATACCCAATCAGCGAACTTGTAAGTTGCTGAAATACCTAAATCTGCACTGCTTCCGAACTTGTATTCATCCTGGAATGACTTCATAATGTAGCGGTAGCCCCAGAATTTCTCTTGAAAGTTGAATTGTGTTGTTGAGATAAGACCTCCGTTAAGAGCCAGGTTGCCCTTTTCCCAAGACACCATAGCATTCTTTATATAAGCAATACGATGATAGTCGTTTACGTCAGATGACTGTCCTATATCCATTACTGCTTTTGCAGAGAGACCATTGCCGAAGTTGTATTCATAACCGAAATAACTTCTATCCAACTCGAAGCCACGATTATCATTCTCCGGACCAAAACCTGTGTGGAAGTTCCCGAACACCTGTACGATCGCTTTGCCTTTCGGCTCTTCGACTTTAGTATCCTGCGCCTGTGCAGTGATACCGATGCAGGCTAAAAGACCTGCCATGATAAATTTCATTTTCAATTTCTCTATGATTTTTGATTTCCACTGCAAAGTAACGGAGATATTGTTTCATAAAGGTTTCAAAAAAATTAGGCTTTTGTGAAATGCTTATTCTCTCTATATATAGAAGGATTCCCCTTGTCAGAAATCACTTCTAACAAGAGGAATCAAATGCTCCGAATTGGAAATCATAGAGAAAGGAGCATTATTTGGTCCATCCATTCATCCAGGTACATTCCTTTTCAATATCATCCAATGAAGCATATTCAAAGGATTGTTCTGTCAGGTTCCCTGCACCGACAAACAGTTCGTTTGTATAAATGCCTTCCTTGCTGTCCAAAGTACCGCTGATGCTCACAGATTCAAGTTTGGAAGTTCCATTGAGCAACGCATTTTCCGTTTCAGCACTTTCTACAGCCAGAGCCTTTGCCTTGCCGCATACTTTCGCAAATGTAATTTCTACCTCAGTACCACGACGCAGACGGATACCCTGCTTGCTACCTCCATTGCCTACCAGAATAAGGTTGCGCAGTACAGGATGTGAAACCGGTGTGGCTGCATAGTTATTTTCATTGTTGTCCGCTTCAATCAAGCAGTCACAGTCATAACCCAAAGTACCTTCCGACTCTTGGAATGCTACCAGGTTTTCACCCTTTCCGTTCCATCCTTCCGTCCAGTCGAACGAGTCATCCGAGCAGTTTACCACTACCATGTTCTTGACATTGACA
>JAZRQU010000103.1:0-29676 GCA_045650045.1 Candidatus Egerieisoma sp.
GGTGAAGTTTATTGTAAAGCGATTTAAGGATACAGATAAATTTATTTCTGATGAGTTGGCCGGATATATTGCAGATAAGGTGGAGAACCATCCATATTATGTTCAGCAGTTAAGTCAGTTGTCTTGGTTCAGGACTTCTAAAGAGTGTACAAAATCTGCTGTTGATGAGGCCTTTGACGGACTTGAAGCACAGTTAGCATTAGTGTTTTCTCTTATGCTGGATTCTCTTACTCCGTCTCAGATAGGCTTTATGCAGGCTGTAGCTAATGGTGAAACTAAGTTTTCGTCTCAAGATGTCTTGAATAAGTACCGCTTAGGTTCTTCTGCCAATGTTACTGCTATCAAACAGGCGTTAGAGAAAAAGGAGCTTATAGATGTGCTCCCGGATAAAATCAATCTTCAAGACCCTGTCTTTAAACACTGGCTTCTGACTCAGTACTAATCAATTTTTTCTGCAATCCAGGAGTTATACACGGTGATGAGGGTTATGATGTACTGTTTTGGATTGTCTTGTGATACGCTTATGATTAGGCGTTTGTATACCTTGGCTATGTCCCAATGGGTAGGGACTGCGTATTTTACATCGGTGATGTCAAAGTAGTCGTTTTCTATGTTGCACTCTTTGATGAGGTCGTCTGCTACGCGGGCGATGTTGTCGCTGTGGTAGATGTCTGCTAGTTTATATATCTTGGTCAGACGCTCTTCGCCGAGGGCGTATACTATGACTCTGTTCCTGTTCTTTGTTGCTCTGGCTATGTGTGGGAGTTTCCTTCCTCATAGCCCATCTTTGGGCCTGTCTCTTGAGTTTTGTGCAATAGAATCCTTCTCCGAAATCTTTGGTGAACTTTCCGGTTCTGATTTCAGGATCCTTGACTTCTATGGCACTTCCATTGCTTTTCTATGCAATTGCTGTGTCAAAGATAGTGGTTTGGATTTATTATTCAAAGAAATCGTCTTATGATCAAGCGGTCAAGCCCTCTTCACTTTGCTAACGCTGCGTTCAGAAGGCTTGCTTTTTATTATGCTGCACAGACTCGCTTCGGTGCTTTCTGGAATATGGAAATACTGGATAAAAACAATATTTGAGTATGTTTTGACTATTGTCAGCGTGTGTCTTATGTGAAGTGTTCAGTTCGTTTATGGAATTGAAAATTATCGGTGAACATACAGCCTAGGTGAATTGTATAACTGTGTTGTTGGAGCATTGTCGGGAAGACTTGGAATGTCCAAAGAAGCGGTGAAACAAAGGTTGATTGAGAAGGGATTGCTGATTGTGGAAGACAATGCGTGTGCGTATTGGGATAATGCAGGTGCTGTTAGTGTAGGAGAGATTATGAGAAGAATTTTTTCTTAAAGTTTGAACCTTCCGTAGTGAAGTTTGTTATATAAGAGAAATAGTTTTTTTAAGTTAGGTTAAGTCGGGCACACCCTGCGGTCTCGGGATGAGGTTGCGGGGTGTGTTTTTTTGTCGGGAAGAGTTTCTGCAATTTCTGCAATTCGTTGTCCACGCTAACCCTGCTGGGAAGGTGTTCTGGCGGGGGTGGGTGTGGACAATTCAACAATTTTGTTGAGTTGTCCACGGTGGGGTGCGCTGGAGGTGTGTGTGGAGGGGGTAGGTGTGGCAGACGTTTTGCAGGAAAGGTCAGGAAGGTGTACGACGTAACTTGCAATTATTTTTATCTTTGTTAAAAACAAAGCAGCAATGAAAAGAGTACTACGTACGGGGGCAACGGGATATATTGGGTCGCATGTGGCGGTGGAGCTGATGAATGCCTTTATGAAGGTTACCGGTGTGAATCTCAATTATAAGATTGCTCCCCGCAGCCCTGGGGATGTTGAGCAGTATTGGGCTGATCCTCCTGCACGGCGTATTCAGTCATCTTCCTCCCATCCGCCTACAGTTGGGGAGAATCCTATTTCCTGCAAGACTTTTATCATCGCCCCATTCTGCTCTATGTAGATTGGGGCGTTGCTGTGCAGGTCAACTGTTGTGCTGGTGCTATGCCCTGCAGCAATGTTTCCGGTGATGGAGGTGTACATTGGATAGCAGGACAGGAGCAGGAGTGTACTGTCGGGATTAATGCAGTAGATTTTTCCGTGGATTTGAAGGTATGTGCTGGAGGTTTGCTGCGGCAGTTCGTCGGGAGTCCAGAGGGTGAAGCGCTGTGGCGGGAGTGCGGTTTCCCGGGTGGCGGATTTTTCTCCGTTGAGCAGGAGTATCCCCTCCGGTGGAACAGCAATTGCGAGGCTGCCCTCCAGGGTGTTGAAGAGTATGATGCTGTCTATTGCCAGCAGCGTGTTTGGGGCGCTGTTCTTGAGGAGCACCTGAAGGTAGCCGCTGCTGCCGGTGGCATAGCTTTTTACGCCAGGGTTCATATCTTCCTCTGTGGAGTGTATTATGCAGGTGGTTGTCAGTGATATTCCTATGGCCATAATTGCCAGATGTTTCAGCAGCTTCTTCATGGCATATTGCTATTTTTGGGATGTTTGCTGTAATACAATCGTGTGGCTGGGAATGTTTATGGTGGGGTGTAAAATGAATTATTTTTGTTAGTTTTGTATGATTTAATTTCTTGGAGTTATGAAGATAGCAGTTGCAGGTACCGGTTATGTTGGCCTTTCTATGGCTGTGGATGCCTTGATGACGTGGCAGAGAAGGTGTATACCAGGGATGTGTTCAGGAGGGATTGACAATATTATTTACTATCTTTGAACTCTATGCATCTGACACAAATCATAATTACAAAACTCATTGAGAAGGATGAGAAGGTTACAAGGCATTTCTTTTTTGAGAAGTGCAGGCCCCTTTTTGTGTCTATCATTAATGATGTGTTTTCGTATCCTGTTGATTATGATGAGTTTGTGAACGAGCTTTATTTGCATATCATGGAGGATGATGCGGCCAGGTTGAGGCAGTTTGAGGGAAGGAGCTCCATTTACCAGTGGCTGAAGGTGGTGGCCATAAGGTTTTTTATTGCCAAGAGGAAGAGGATGATAGAAGATTCATCAAAGGAGCCTCTTTTACAGCAGCAGCACAACTCGGGCAGGGCAAGTGTGGCCCCAAACCAGAATGCCGGTGTGGCCAGGATGGATGTGCAGAAGCTTCTATTGCGGCTCAACAACAGCCGTTATCTGTATGTGATACGGAGGCTGGTGATGCAGGATGCTGAACCTAAGGAGGTTGCAAAAGAGCTTGGGGTTACGGTCCCAAACCTCTACAATATAAAAAAGAGGGCCATTGCGGCACTTACGCAGATTGCCCTCAAAGAATTTCCAGAGTATGAAACCGGAATCTGACAATTTGAATATTTCATCAGAGGTGCTGGCTGCATATCTAGACGGCAACGCTACTGCCCGCGAGACGGAGCAGGTGCTTTCTGCACTTTCTGATGACAGGGACCTTAGGGAGCTGATGGCCATTGCCGTTTCTGTAGATGCTGCCCCAAGTTTCCCAATGGCGGCAATGGCTGCCTCATATGGTGATGAAAACCTGTGCTGTCTGGAGTGTGAGAAGTTTGTGCTCCAGCAGAGGAACATCCAGTTCAATGAGCAGCAGATGCTTTTGGATGCCATTGATCATCATTGGCTCAAGGACGAGGGCACCCCGTTGCTCAATATGGGACGCCACCTTGAGGATGCCGGACTCACAGTTGTGAGAAAGAGCAATGCCAATCTCAACGATATAGAGAAGTACCTCAGCCAGGGCGCCAGCATTATAGTAGCATTGGACGGAGGGGAGCTTGATCCCCATAACATGCTGGAGGAGAAGATAGAAGACCTTGTGGTTGGCAAAATCCCTGACCACGCTGTGGTGGTAACTTCCTTGGATGTTTCTTCCAATTCAATCAATATTTTTAATCCCGACAGCATGTCCCGGATCCAGTCAATCCCGGTTGACAGGTTCCTCGATGCTTGGGATGATTCGGAGAACTGGCTTGTGGCAGCGGCTGCTCCGGGAGAGATGGAGTATGAGCCGGCACCGTTGGATTTGTCGGGAATAGAACTGGAACCCGAACTTGATGAGTTGAGGGAGGCGATAGCTGAGAATGCCCATGAGGTGTGGGCCTTTAACCGCAAGAGGGAGGGGTGGAGATATGGCCCCCGCAGGAGTGATGAGCTCAAGCAGACTCCCGACATGGTTCCGTATTGCCAGCTTCCCGATTCCGAGAAGGAGTATGACCGCCAGATGGCAATAAATACCATTAAGCTGCTTAAGAAACTTGGATATGATATTGTTAAAAAATAGAGGAATGAGATATGAAAGAACCTTTTGAAGACATTAAGAAAGAGACTGATAATAAGATTAAAAGTATTCCCACTACATTGGCGGGTTACGGCATTAATGCACCTAATGCTGCTGATTACTCATGTAAAAACACAGCATATGTAATTGTAGCAGCTACGCTGTGTGTTGTTGGTGCGGCTTTATTTACCGTATATAAGGTATGTGCAAATGGGCTTTGTGAAATGTCATGCAACAATCTTGTGTTTGTTTCAATGTTTGTGCTTGGGTTTGCAGCGTTTGTAATTTTTGGTCTGTTGAAGTTGTTGGCAAGAATGCATAAGCAGGCAAATGATCTGTACAACAAGAATTTGGAAATGTATGACTCATACAGGAAGATAATGCTTGAGCGAAAGATAAAGGAAGAGGATAAGTTGATGAAGATGAAGGAAGAGGAGCAGAAGAAAAAGGAAAAAGTAGAGAAATAATTAGGGACCAAGTATTTGAAATAAAAGAGTGTTATGGTAGTAAGGAAACTTTGGAAAAGTTATCTCAGGTGGTTTGACCGATCTTTTTCCCGTGGATGGTTGGATCAGGTGGCCTTCCTTACGGCTACCATACTCGGATTTGTAGGAATATGGTATCTTGTGTCATTGCCTTTTGAGGGAGACCGCAAGTTCCTGAGAATTATGGAACTTATGATGGATCCCGGTGCTTTTGTCAATAGCGACAAAATGGACGGACACAATTTCTATATATTTTTCCAATGGATTATTGCCATTTCCGGAGCTGTTCTTTTCAGTGCTATGCTGATTACAGTTATCGGGAATATTGTAAGCAATCGAATAAAGGAGTTTAAGAGGGGATTGCTCAGGTATGATTTTGACAATCATATACTTATCTTGGGCGCTGGCTCCATGTTGGTGAATATGCTCAAGGAGATTGCTGCAGACAGGGAGCTGAGGAAGAAGAAGGTTGTGGTGCTTACAGAGACTGAGACCGGTCCGCTGCAGGACTCGGTGGCGGTTAAGTTCCCCGGTTATGCCAAAAAGATTGATGTTACCTTCCTTTATGGTTTGAGGGAGCAGGAGGAGACGCTCAGGTATGTGCAGGCAGATGAGGCCCATTCTATCTATATTTTGGGCGAGGACAATGAGGAGGATCATGATTCCAAGAATATAAAATGCTGGCAGACTCTATCGCAGTTATGCAACCGGATCTCTTATCAGATACAGTGTTTCATGATTGTAGACAGACTTTCGTCTTTTCATGTGTTCCAGTTCAGCAGCGATAAGGGTAATGACAAATTGAGGCTTACAGTAATCAATTCTTTGGAGAACTGGGCCCAGAGAACCCTCATTGCCAGGAAGATGGATGATGATAGGATGTATCCGTCAATCATTGGTGATACAGAGGAAGATTTTAATAAGGATGTGAGGTTTGTGGTATTTGGCATGACCCAGATTGCCTACGTTATGGCAACAACAGTTGCCCATATAGTGCACAAACCAAATTTCAATGAAACCCACGGTGCAAAGGCAAAAAGGACCAGGATCTGTTTTGTTCTTCCCGATATACATCAGGAGATGAATTTCTTCAAGGGACATTATGAGTCTTTGTTCAAGTTGTCGCACTCTACCTATATGAAGTATGTGAAAAAGGATGATGACAAGTGGGATTGGGATGAAATTCATGATGAACCCGATACTGATTATGGTGATTTCCTTGATGTTGAGTGGGTTTTTATTGACGGTTCAATAGAGGATGAGCATGTGAGGGAGCTCCTTTCCGGTTACGCTTCAGATGAAAAGGAGAAGCTGAGCATTGCAATATGCAACCATGATTCAAAATCCAATGTGGCAGCATCGCTTTACCTGCCGGATACTATTTATGACAGGAAAGTTCCAATATTTGTATACCAGCCGGGAGAAGGCGATATTCTGTCGTTTGCAAACGGAACCGGCAAATACAGCAATGTGTTCCCGTTTGGCATGAAGGGCGACTGCTATGACCCTCTCTTCAAGAACAGGCTTTCCAAAGCCAAGAAGATCTACTGGTTGTACCATCTTCAGGATGACTCCAAAACTTTTATGTCCATGCCTTCACAGAAGGAGATTGACGGGCTGTGGAACACCATCACCTCATATGTGCTTATGTATTCCAACATTTATGCAGCTGCATCCATTCCGCTCAAGCTCCGCCTTATGCAGAGGGATACCTCCGTTCTGGGCGGCTGCCCTGCCTTTACAGCGCAGGAGGTAGAAACTCTGGCCAGAATGGAGCACAACAGATGGAACATGGAGAAGCTCCTTACGGGATTCTCTGCACTCACCATCAGTCAAAGGAAGACATTGTCTAAATTGGAAAGAGGCGAGGCCATCTCAGATGATGAACGCGATGAACTCATCAAACTCATAGGCGGAAAACTTTCTTCCGATGAATTTAACTTCAAATTTATAAACAAAAAACTTAAGACCGGGTGCTTCAAGCACAAGGACATTACTCCATACAATGACCTTACAGAAGGTTCAAAAGATTACGACCGCGCAATTGTGCGGAATATCATTGATGTGGAGAAGGAAAATTAATAAAAAAGAGTTGGATATGTGTTCATACGATGTATTTATATGTTGTAAAAGCGAGGATTACGATCTTGCATGGGATGTATATCTTTTTCTAGTTAAAAATGAAATTCGAGTTTTTTTAGCGGATGCTGAATTGCGAAAAAAAGGTGAAGCCGAATATGGTAAAATTATAGATGAGGCTCTTGAGTCTGTTCAGCATTTGATACTGATTACTTCTAAAAAGGAGTATGTAGGTACTTCATATGTTGAAAGTGAGTGGCGTACATTTTTGGAAGAAAAACGATGTGGAAGAAAAACGGGGAATATTATAACAATCCTCAAAAATGTAAATTTGTCTGAACTTCCAATTAGTTTAAGAAGACAGCAATCTTTTTTATATGAAGATTTCAAAGATGTTATTAACTATTTGCCGTTAAATGGCAAATATGAAGGAAAGATGTCTGTCAATGAAGATAATGTCCATAATGTTTCAGATAACAGCTCAAAAAATAACAAAAAATGGTATAATATAAATAATAGGATATCAATAGTGGCGCTGACTATTATTGCATTTCTTTGTGGTATTCTCTATGATAAAAAACAAAAAATAAAACAAGAATACCACCCAGATGAAACTAATGAAGTAAAAATTTCGGTTGACGTTCCAGATCATTTGCGTATAAATGTTGAACGGAATGATATTCAGATATCTGACAAGCTAAACAATAGCATTTCTATTAATGCAATAATTAATAATTATACAAAGGTTAAAGGGAAAATGTCCCCAGAGCATTTTACAGATAAACTGATAGAAACCCATCCAAGTATGGAACTAAGCAAACAAGAAATTTTAAATCTTATATATAGCCTGTAATAAATATAACCAATATGTCACAAGTTTATTATCATGTTTGTCCTCATTGTAGGACACAACTTTCAATTTCGCATTTGCCAGTAGAGAAAACTGTGTCAAAATGCCCGCAATGCGGAATGTATATTGTTTTGGATAATTATGGAAAAGACACTAGAAAACCACATGTGTATAAATGTCCAAAATGTAAAGAACCTCAGATATATGATGGCCGTCCACCATTTGTCAAATGCAGCAAGTGCAGCAGCGTATATGTGACATCTGCCCATGGTGAGGGAATGATAGATATTGATTTGTTGGCAAAAGGAAATAAGGGTGAGTTGCCGTATAAAAAGAAAAAGGACAAGTATATTGCAACTCTGAACATATGGTATGGGCTCTCATCAAAAATGAAGGCTGTAGTAATCTCATCTGCAGTTGCGTTGCTGGCTCTTATAGCTGGTATTTATTATTTGTCTTTACCTGATGCGATTGACACTACTCAGGCGTATGCCAATATGGATGCAGTATGGAATGAGTTCAGTGAGAACAATCCATACAATGTACAGTTAGAGTGTATCAGGAATTTTGATGACAACAGCAGACTTGTAATTTTAAGTGAACCTTCGGATTTCGTTTCTGAAGCAGAATTGGACGAGTTCTTTGGAAAGTATAATTCCTTGACCAAGACTTATAAACGAAAGATTGGTTTTGACGGATGGATGAGGGATTATGTGGTAGCCTTTAATGATCTTGATGACGATGATTACAACTCTTTTGTAAAAAGATTGTCGATGCTACTTTATAAAACTGACTATAAGGCGGAACTGATAGATATGTCGGTTATGGTCAGCCATACTCCGTATTTGGATTATACTCTTAACTATAATGTTACAACTGAGGAACTTAAAGAATGGTTTATAGATAATGCGGAGCCTATAATGCCTTTGGAAGGGGGGAGTGGTATTGCTACTGATATGAAGAGTGTTCTTTCGGGAACAATAGAGAATGGGATGCAGTTGTATTCAAGTGTTGCCCCAGGATTTGTTATATGGACAATAGATCAGACAAATAGTCTTCCTGAGTTGGATTTCAGAATCTTTGCAAGGAAATTTTCTTTGGATTCAGACATTATTCTTGGCGCTATAGCAAAGGATGACAATATTGCAATTATTGCAAGAGAGCGTTGTATCCCTATTACTCAGCTACCTCCAATGAGAGCCGAAACATTGTGCCTTCTAGCCAATACCAGGGATGATGAGTTGTCTCAAAGTTATGAGAGAAACAATCTTTTTGCAGGAAAACAGACAGGAGATGCTTATGGAGGAAAAGATTTTGCCCCTATCCTGTTGAGTGATGCTTTATGGCATACTGAGTATGGGAATATTTTGAATGTTACCGACCAAATGCTCAAGTCTTGGTCTGAAAATGGTATGATTGATTATGTTGACTTCAACTATCCTAAACCTGTATTCTGGACTTTTGAAAAGGGTGCCATTAGCGATTTGGATGTGTCAACGCTTACATATAACTGGAATACAGAGGGTGTTGGATATATTGTAGATGATAATGATTATGCAGTATATGCATTGAACAGGACAGGATCTTTACCGGTAAGCTATATCCCTGGAGATGCAAAGCAGACTACTGAGAAGGATCCTGTGTATCAGGCCGAGCAGAAAGCGTATGACTTTTTCTCTTCTTTATCAAATCCGGAATTGCTAAAGGTTGTGCAATATGCTTCAATGTACCAGATTTTCCAGAATTTTGGTGTGCATATGGCTTATGATAATATTCAGGATTATGATGATATAAAATTCGTTATGTCATCGAATTTGCAATTGGAAACAGGAAAGATGCTTAAAAAGATTGCCAATTACAGTTCCGAAGATAGAGATTCAATTGCCAGGTACTATAATGCTCAAGTTGTAAAGGGTAGTGAAGAGGGCATACCTCTGGGTAATGGCTATGGTTTAGTGAGCAATAATCCAAATCTGCCCAAAAATCAGTTTGGGATAAGTTTGTATTATATGTTTATTGGTGAGTTGGATTCTGCCGAACAGAAAGATTTGATTAATCTCTCACGTGCATCAGTACTAATGCATGAAGTTGATACGTTGCACATGTATCTCAGCAGGGTAGCAACTGACAGAGTATTCATGGAGTCTCTTGCAAATGCATTGCTTGATAGAAATGAAATTGACAATATCAGATATTCCAAAGAGATAAGACCAATATCCGTTATTGATTCAAATAAAAAACTCAGGAGTAAGGAAGATGAGGTTGGTGAGGCTTTTGATGCGGTATTCAGCAAGGAAAAGTATGTAAAAAATTTTATAGAAATTTTTTCTTCTTATAGTCATAACAACGCGAAAAAGTTGCTGGTGCAGGCAAATGCTAACAGAAACCGTACATGGATGAAAACACCTACAGTGGTTGAATCGTGGAGCATAGTGGATTCCATCTACCAAGTAGGAGGTCACAATCTGAATTCAAAAGTTACCAGATTCCGTGTGGCGGACGATTTGAAACCAGGACAGACAAGGACAGTGTCATCGGGAGGGAAAAATATTATTGAAGTTTCAAGGACAGACAGCAGATCGCATATAACCAGCCAGTCTTATTTGAGGAGGGTTGGAAGATTGGGTGATGCAACTATTAATGATGGAGCTGTGGAAATAAGGCCTCGTAGTCTGGTTGGAGATGCAGCTTCAAAGAGAACTGCCAGAGGATTCAATAAGGAAGACCATACTATGGTTATTGGCAAGTCCTTTTTCAAATATGGAGACAAGGAGTATAAGAGCCTGGATATGCTGTTGGCAGATTTCTGTAGAACTTCATCTCCAGAGGATGTTTTGGAACTTCGTATCCAATGTCTTGATGGAGCTGGAGTTAGTCAGAAAATGATAATTAATAATATCCATAGTCATCTTGCCAGAGGTAATACTATGTTGCCAATGTCTAAGTTTGATTTTCTGCACGCTACACAGACTGCAACGGAAGGTGGTGTAAAATATACCATCCCAATCAAACCAGGTGTAATGGAATTGGGCTCAACATCCGGTTTGAATAAGGCAGGCATGGGTGGAAGTTCTAATGTTGGTGTAAGAGTAAATGTGCTTGAGGGTAATATATCTTTTAAAATTGTAAACCAATCTAAGTTGAGCAAGATTCTTGCTGTACTTAAAGATTTTTTCAAAAACGGAAAAGACTTCTTTAATGAATATAAATTAAAGTTAGTATTGAAGCAGAACGGAATAGAGGTTGGTAAAGATATAGAGACATCAATTCAAGTTAAGGTTAATAAGGCTGGTGTTAAAGAGTCCGATTATATTATGGTAGCAGTGTTGAATTTGAAAAACGATTGTATTTATGCTATTCAACTTTTTAAGAAGGAAGAAGAGATTGCCTAAAAAATTGTTGCTGTTGTCTTCCCTTCCATATGACAGGGATTCATTTGATAAGGCATTTAACAGTAATGATAGCGATTTTATCCGGTCTTTGAAAAATAAGTTTGAGGCATGTGATATTGATTCCATGTGGAGCCGGTATGAGCCTTATGCCATACAGTTGTGTAAAGTATTCAAGCTGATTGAAAAATACGGTGGAACAGTTGTAAAAAGTTTTAGATCCGATGATTTGGGTAGAATACCTGAAAATGATATTGTAATAGTGTTGGCCCACCATAGCGATTTTTCAGATGAGATTGAAACAGCTTTGGGAATGGTACGTACAGATGATTTTGTAAAGCATATACCATCTGTAAATAAAGAAGTGATAATGGATATTACCTCATGTTACTCTGCGCACCTTATCCCTTGGGTTAAAGCCAGGATACCATACGGTAAGGTAATTGGAATAAATATTCCTACATCCTTGAATACACGACTGAATGTGATTGCATATATAGTAGTGGCCATGGCAGAGAATGGAAATGGAAATTATTTGGAGGTGTTTCAGAAGGCATGGGAATTCTATTATAATCAGGTGGATAACTGCAATGAACAGCCAATCCCGAGCTTAGTGGAGGAGGATATAAAGCTCGGTTCAAAATTTCAGTCAACAGTATATGCTCCGTCTGAGGTTTGTAAGGGTGATGATTTTATTGTCTCAATTTTTCTTCATAAGACTGATGAAAGTGGAGAAATAGAGATTATGGCAAGGAGTATTGATTCAGATGCAACGAAAAGGAACCATCTGTTTTTGAAAGCATCGCTGAAGAAAGGTGATTTGATTGAGTTCCAGTTCCAATTCAATGAAAGGCAGTATGAAGGAATAACAGTTGATGAGTATTCAAAAGAGATCTTTTGGGATGACAATATTGAATCTGTAGAGTTTGTTGTGTCTGTTAATGAAAATGTGGCTAAATCATTCTTTATTGGAAAGATAAAGATGGCGGTGAATAAAGAGATGGTTGGAGATATGATATTTAAAATCAATCTTGTAGAAGAGAGCGCGAAGGCGGACCACACTCCATGCTGTAATATTGGATTTAGTCCCTATGATAAGAATGTTGAAATGCATGATAGTGGTAAGGAGCTGATTGGAATTCTTGAAAACAGAATGAAGGAACTTAAAGCTGGTCAAGTGGAAAATTCCGGCGCGGAAATAGCGTTGTGTGAAAGGTGTATAGAACTTATAAGATATAATGAAAGACATAAATTGCATACTCCGCTTAAGGTATTTATAAGTTCAACTTCCGATATGAAGAAGTACCGGGATATAATCAAACAGCAGATAGAGGCTTGTGAAATGTATGCAGATATGTATGAACGTTGGGGACAAGGCAATGAGTATCCTAGAGACATTTGTTGCCGCCATGTATTGGAAAGCGACATTTTTGTCTGCATTTTAGGAGCAAAATACGGCTTTATTGAACCAATGTGGAACAAATCCATGACAGAGATAGAGTATCGTGTAGCCTCTAATGCTGGAATTCCAATGCTTGTGTATATTCTCGACGATTACAGACAAAAAATGATGGAATTGCCAGGGGAAGAGCAATATGCTATGCAGAAGCAATGTGATTTCATTGATGAACTTAAAAATAAACGTATGGTATGTTTGTTCAACAGCGACATGAGTCTGCAGTTGCAATCCAATATAGAACTTATAACACTTAAAAATAAACTATTGTCATGAGTAAGATGAAAGAAGACAGATTTGACATTTTGATGAATAAGGCAAAATCGGATGATGCTGTTGCCCAGTATGAACTTGCCAAATGGTTTTACGAGGGCCATTTGGTGGAGAAATCAAATGAACAGGCTGCATATTGGGCTTTCAAATCTCTGAATGCAGGATATCTCAAGGCAGAGGAACTGCTGAACAGAATAGAGTATTGATTTATAATTTATAGTTCTTGCTATGCAGATTTTATCAATGTTATTGGCGGCGTTGCTGCCTGTTGGCGTGCTTATTTATTACATTTATTGGAAGGACAGGGGAAAGCCGGAGCCTGTGTGGCAGCTTGTGAAGGCGTTTTTATTGGGAGTGATGTCGGCATTTGTTTCATTGTTCATTTCATCATGTTTTGAATTGGCAGGGCTGTACCCTAGTGCGTCGGAGACATATGTGGATGCTATAAGGATTTCTTTTTTTGGAGCGTCAATTCCGGAAGAGCTGGCAAAGTTTGCCATATTGTTGCTGGTTTTGAGGAAAAACCCGTGGTTTGATGAGAAGATGGACGGCATTGTGTATGCAGTGTGTGTTTCTATGGGATTTGCAGCGTTTGAGAATTTGTTATACGTGTTTGAAGATCCGGATTCTTTCGTATCTGTTGGTATAGCACGCGCGTTGCTTGCTGTACCGGGACATTTCCTGTATGCTGTGCTTATGGGATATTATTATTCTATGGCAAGATTCTATCCTTATCGCAAATGGCGGAATGTTTTCCTTGCAATCGCTGCCCCTATTCTGGCGCATGGATTATATGATTCGCTGGTGTTTGGCATGAATGTTTCTGGAAGTCCGGTTATCCTGATAGCTGTTGTATTGCTCTATTTCTGTTTCAAGTTGTGGAAAAGGGGTATCAGAAGCATCAGGGAGCACCTGGAACGTGATGCTGATACTGGAATGTAGAACAAATGATTGTTTGTTATGTACGGAGATTTGTTTGACGCCCTGAAGTGGCAGGATACAGTTGGCGTTGATTTGGCCAGTGTGGCCGTGTGGATTTTATGGTTTGTTGTTGCTGTTGCAGGCGTTGTTGTGCTGATGTCGTGGGAGAGGGGGGCCAGGATGATGCAGGCGGTGACAAAACATCTGTTGCTCATTTCGTCGGGAGTATGGTTTTTGGGAGTGGTGATCTATATTATTGGATTCTATTCTCCGGAGCTGAACTTGATTGCAGTGGTGCCACGGGCCATAATTTCTTCGTTCAAGATGTTTGTGGTGACCAATGAACTGGCAAGGGTTAATAGCGCGTTGCAGAAGGATGTGCTTTATATGGGGGTGTTCTCGGTATTGCATTTTGTGGCTGCTTTCATTACGTTCCTGTTTGTGTTCAAGATGGTGGGCTACAAGGTGAGGTCTTCCCTTAAGATTATGTGGTGCAAGTGGTTTGGTTGCAAGGGGAAGGTTGTGCATCTGTTTTGGGGTGTTAATGAGCCGTCATGCCTTATGGCGGAGGATATCCGTGCTAATTACAGTAATGATATTATTGTTTTTGTAGATGTAGACCAGGAGAATGAGGAGAGTACCCACAAGAAAGCTACTCTGGGCGGTATTGTAAACGGAATTACAATTACTAACAGCCAGATGGCAAGGCTTGAGGCTATTAGAGCCCTCGTTGACCATTGTTGCAACGGTCCGGAGTCTGTGGGGAGTGACGGTGTGTTTGATGTCTTTGGAATTTTAAGGTTGGGATCGGTTGGTTCCCTGGTTTCAAGATGTAGCAAGGTTTGTGTTTATTTCTTGTCCGAGAATGAGGCCAGGAATATTTCCGGTGCGCTTAACATGCAATACGACTCTACTTTGCAGAAGAAAAAAGGGGTGAAGCCTGTGTTTTATGTGCATGCCCGCAGAGATGCCCATAATGAGGTGCTGGACCACTATTCGCAGTATGACGGCAGTGAGGATGGAATAAAGATAAATGTGATTGACTCCGCGTATCTGTCAGTTGCCAATCTTAAGCTGAATCCTTCAACTTTGCCTGTAAATTGTGTTGAAATTGATCCTTCTACCGGAGTGGTGGAGTCTCCATTCAATGCCATGATTGTTGGTTTTGGCAGTACTGGATTGGAGGCGTTCAAGTTTCTGTACGAGTTTTCTGCATTTGTGGGAAGGGACAGGCGCAAGAGTCCGTTCAAGTGTTATGCCTTTGATTCCAGAATGGGATCCATTTCCGGACTTGTGAAGGCCAAGATGCCGGCTATCGGACCGGATGAGCTGGAGATGATTGATGCTTCTTCTGATTCTGAGGAATTCTGGTTGAGAGCCAGGGAGCTTATGGGCAAGCTCAACTATATTGTAATTGCCCTGAATGATGATTCCAAAAGCCTTGCTCTGGCAGTTAACCTGTTCAAGCAGGCTTTATTGTGGAGAGATGATTCCCAGCCTCATCTTAAGATTATGCTCAGATGCTATAACAGCGGCAATGAGAAGAGGATTATGGAGGTAAAGCAGATGCTGAACAAGACAGTGGGAAACAAGAAGATAGAGTTGCAGCTGTTTGGGCAGATGGCATCATTGTACAAATGTGAAATGATCCATTCAGATGTCATTTTGCGCGAGGCCAAAGAGTACCATTGGATGTATGAAGGCTGCAGTCTTACTCCCGACGAATTTTGGGAGAAAACCCTGGGAAGCACTGAGATAGAAAGACTTATAGAGAAGAAGGGGTATACAAGATATCATGCGGTATATGACATCAACAGACGCATTCTGCAGAACATGTCCAATGCTTTGCACAGGCGTACCAAACTGATGCTCATGGGACTGGGTGGCAGCCCGGAGAACGTGCTCCATAAACTTGAGGAGCTGAGAAAGGTTGTTGCAACCAGGAAACAGGGCAAGACTGCATATGTTTGCAATGACGATTTGAATACCCTGTTGATGAATATGGCTATGGTGGAGCACGAGAGATGGGTGGCATCCCACAAGATAAAGGGGTATATATATGCTCCTGAGAATGATCCCGTAAGAAAGTGCCATAAGTGCATATGTGCCTGGGATGATTTGGATGAGGTTACACAGTCTTACGATTGTAATGTGGTGGATACCTCAATAAAAATTGGATGGAAATGATAGATTTTGGTTTTTGATTGTTCTTTAATACAAATCATTTTTAGAACATGGAAAAGAAATATGTACCGCAGCCTATGGACACAAGTGATGTCCAGCTGCCATTGGAGTTGAATGAGTTGGTTGAGAAGATGGCTAAAAACGTGCATGAGGTTTGGGCACAGAGCCGCATGGACCAGGGATGGGTTTATGGCCAGGAGAGAAGCGATGCCTTAAAGACACATCCGTGCCTTGTCCCTTACGAGGATCTTCCTGAGGTTGAGAAAGCTTATGACCGTGATACCGCACTTGGAACTCTCAAACTTATCTGCAAGCTGGGTTTTAAGATAAGCAAATAAACGCTATATTTGTGAAAATAAATGCGATAGATATGAAAAAACAGTTTTTAAAATTCTTGGGTATATGTGCAGTTGCCTTGATGGCATTATCTTCTTGTGAAATTAAAGATACAGTTATAATGAATTTGGGAAGTGCAGACCTTGTGGTGAAAAATCTTTCTACAGGAGAGACAATTGCCAACATTGGCATTGTGTTAGGTGGAGGTCCTTCCCTGTATGTTTGCAGAGGTGATGAATTGGAATTGACGTATACCCCTCCAAAAGGAGCAGAAGATTTACCGTTGGTTGTTGATTTCTCTTATTTTGATAAAGAGAAGTCAGTTGGCAAGTCCCCTTATACTTTGAAGATAAGCACTGAGGATGTAGAGATTGGACAATATAACATATCCTGTAGCGTAGATTACAAATCAGGATCAGACAGCGTTATGGATTCTGGTAGTGTAAGTGTAGAGATTAGCAAATAGTGTTAAATATAAAAAAAGACCGGTCTAGCAATCATTAGACCGGTCTTTTTTTTATTAGACATCATCACGTTCGCATTTGTAGGAATCATAGATACCTTTCAGTTCAGGTTCTGTGAATCTCTCTGACATGCAGTCGAACATCATGCGCGCTTTCATGGAGCCGCGTGCCATAATTGATGCCTCAATAAGTCTTCCGGTCTTGTGGCCGCTTCTGAACGGTACGCTTATGCCGTTTGTCATCCTTGAGAGTTCCTTGTACCATGGGGCATCTGTGATGGTAACGGTGTCAATCTTAATTTTCATCTGGGCCGCCTTTTCGGCCTCTTTGCGCCAGTCAATCTGGTTGCCCACAACAAGGTCTTTGTAAGTGTAGCCCAGAGGATGCGGATTGGCATCTGAAATGAGCAGGATTGCCCTTGTAGAATCCTCACGCCAAGGTGTCTCCTCAACAATTCTTTTTATTACCAGTTCATAGAACTCGTCCCCGTCACCTCCGTTGGTGTCTTTGGATTCGCGGATGAATTTGATGATATCGTTCTCGTTGTCTGTTGGCATAAGGCACTGGTATGCATTTCCAAACTCCTGTGCGCTTTTCATGTCGCAGTAGTCTCCAAAAGCCACAATGCCCAAACGCAGGTTCCCGTTGGCCTTGAACAGGTTTGGAACAAGCTCTGCAACCTCCTTCCTCACTGCATCTATGTACTCGGCCATTGATCCTGTTGTGTCAAATGCGATAACCATATCCAGGATACCGTCTTCTTTCTCTTTTTTCCAAAAATCTTTAAGTTCCATTCTCTTTTTATTTTTAGTGTTTGCTATTTATAGATTAGATTGATTTTAAAATCTATCGGGATGAAGAATTTTAATGTTAATTTTGTAGAGTTCTAATCTATATACTGAACATTATGGAAAATGTTAAAGAGTATTTTGTGAATAATTCTACCATCAGAATTGTATTTGGTGATATTATGGAAACCAAGGCTGAGGTGATTGCCAGCAGTGATGACAGCCATATTACAATGGGCGGCGGTGTGTCAAGAGCTATCAGAACGAAGGAAGGGTCATTGGCTATAAAGATTGATGCGAGGAAGTATGTGCCGGCAGAGGTTGGGGATGTTGTTGTTACAACGGCCGGATCACTCCAGCAGAAATATATATTCCATATCATTACAATGATCCTTGATTCATATACGGACAGGTCAGGCTTGTTCACTAAGGTTGATATGCACCAATATATTATCAATAATTCTATAGACAAGTGCTTTTCTTTGCTGCATGCTTTGGATATGAAGTCTATAGCTTTTCCTTCCATTGGGGCCGGTACAGCTGCCATTCCTTTTGTTAAGGTAGCCACTGCCATGGCCGAGGCAATTGTGAGAAATCTGAAGAAAACAAATAAGGCATTTGTTGTAGAACTGTATTTGAAAGACAAGTTTGAGAGAATGTCGCAGTGGGATTTCCTACCAATGTTTGAGCAGTTTGCTGCCCAGGTGGCAATGGCCGGGATGAAGCAGGGGGATGTCCGCAATGGCCTGGTGCCGGAGGTTCTGCAGTACGGCAATTCTGCAACTGGTGGCAAGTTGTCTGAACAGAAGGATATCTTTATCAGCTATTCAAGAAAAGACACAGAGACGGTTAAGGATATTTATAACTGGCTTGAAGGGAAAGGTTATAAATGTTGGATTGATCTTGAGGGAATGTCAAGCAGTGATTCCTATAAAGCCATTATTGTTGATGCTATCAAAAATTCAAAGATTCTTATGTTCATGTCTTCTGAGAATTCCAATAGCTCGCAGAATGTTGTAAGTGAAGTAAGCCTTGCCATGAAGTATGGAAAGAAGATTATCCCTGTAAAGCTTGATGAAGTGCCATATACGCCAAGTATAGAATATGATATTGTAAATATAGATTTTGTCAACTACTATAATTCAGACCGCGATTCTGCCAAGAATGCGATACTGAAGAAGATTGCATACATGATTGAGGTCAGCTGATAAAATTATCTGATATCCTGTATTTATTTTAATTATCCCGATAGATTTCAGAGAGGTTTGTACTCATTATATCTGTATTCTGTCGGGATAATTAATTTAAATACAAGATAAAATGAGAAAAACTGTTTCTTTCAAACTTTTCTGCACAGTGGTGTGGAGGGGATTTTGTCAGTTGTTGGGTAAGCTGGCAAGGCTGTTGGGTTATGAGTCATCCGACAGGTATATGAAAAACATCTGGAAGGTTACTGTGGGGTGCGTGTGTACGGTGGTTACTATTTTTTCGTTGATGTTTTTGTATGTGTTTGTGGATGAAATCATTTGTGATGAATGGTATAGGGTTGCCCGTAGATATGCATGCATTGGAACACCAAGTGAGGAGCGCTGTCTGAGCAATCATATTTCGTTTCAGAAGTATGGAGACAAGTCGAGAATTGTAAATTTGGTTACCGGAGAGGTTACAATGAAGGGGGTGGAGAATGTTGTAACATCATACAATACAAGTGACACTCTTGCGGTGTTTTTCAAAGATGGAAAACGCGGCTTCCTTAACCGCAATACAGGAAAGGTTGTGATACCTGCAAAGTACAGCAAAGCGTGGATTTTCTCAGAAGGGATGGCCGCTGTTGTTGAGGACGGGGAGCTCAAGTTTATTGACCATAGTGGAAATACTGTTATCTCCAAAGGGTTTGAACCGTCACTTATGGACGACAGTTATGTGTTCAAAAACGGATACTGCTTTATAAGGGACAAAAAGAGCAGATTGCTTGGAGTTATAGATACTATGGGAAATTGGGTTATGGAGCCAACTTTCTCATTTATATACTATATTGGGGATTTTATTCATGTAAAGGCCAACTCTGTTGCGGGTCTTTATACAAAAGATCTTAAAGTTGTATTGCCTTTGGAATATAGTGATATCTATGTGAGTCCTTCCGGCAAGACCATTCTTGCAAGGAAGGGTACTGATGCCCCAAAACTGTATGACTTTGACATGAACCTCCTTTCAGATTTTGTTGTGGAAGAAGTAACCCATATGGTCTATTGCACCGGTGAGGAAAATACATATCTCGATGAAGACGGCGATGAGGTTACCCGGAAAGAGTTCAAAGTGGCCAACAGCAAACTCTATAAGGTGGAAACCCCCAGAACCATTGGTACTTACGGCCTCATGTCGGGACAAGGAAAAATACTTACCCCTCCAATTTATAATGACATTACCGCCATTGCTCCCGACAGATATTTGTGCTCTCCCCACGGAGTTGTTCTGGATGATTTTGGACGGGAGGTGGAGTAGGATTTTAAAGAATTCTTTTATAACTTTGACGCAGACTAAAAAAACATTTAAATATGAAAACTATTTCTAAATTGGGTTTCTTGGCCCTAGTTATGGCAATGATGATTTCTTGTGCCCCTACATCTAAAGAGAACTATATGGAAAAATATGTATCGTTCCTGGATGAGGTATCTATGGAATATAAGGATTATACTCCAAAGGATTGGGAAGCAATGGATGAGAAGTTTGAAAAGTTTAATGGAGAGTGGTATCAGAAATATGAGCAGGAACTCTCTTTTAAAGATGAACTCAAGTTGCAGGGTTACAAAATGAAATATGCTTATTACAGGGCATTGGCAGAGGGAAAGTCTGCTGTTGATGGCTTTGTGGAGAGTATTGATGTTGACCAGATGAAGAAAGATGTTGAGGATGCAGCCAAGGAAGCAAAGAAAGCTGCAGAAGAGTTTGTGAATTCAATTGATATGGAGCAGGTTCAGAAGGATCTTGAGGAGGTAGGAGAGGAGATCGTTAAGGCCGCAGAGGAGGTAGGAAAAACAATTGACAGTCTTGCTGGAGAGTGGCAAAAATAAAGGTCATACGCATTTTGCTCCTTTTGGGGTCCATCGTATTCTATGTTTTGGGTGTGGTGTGCCCCATTATGGCAACAAAATACAGCCTTATAGGTATATCGTTCAGCAATAATGAAGTAAATCTCCTTGACTCGGTGAAGATATTCTACGAGTCGGGAGATTTTTTGATTGCAGCCATCATATTCGTCTTTACAGTCCTGTTCCCTGTTCTCAAATACATTGAGCTCTCCATGGATATGTTCTTTGGCAAACGTATGAAATACTCCGCCAACCTGGATAAATGGAACATGCTCGATGTTTTCATAGTGGCCATGCTGCTTCTCAATTTCAAGATGAATTCTGCGTTTATAGTGATGGAACTGCGAATGGGTACTACATATCTGGCAATATCTGTAATATTCCGCATTTTGCTTGGAATTCTGAGTCAGAATGGTTTGAATTATAAAAAATAATTCTATAAATTTGTAACGATACACTAAACTTAACTGATGAAAGATTTCATTTCATGTCTGCGCGTTCGCGCGGCTAGGTATTGAAATGGACTTCTTTTTGTTTTAATATTCTTAATAATAACATGAAAATCAAGCAGATTGTACTAACGTTGCTGTTATGTTCTGTATGTATTGTATCCTTTGCACAGCCTAAGCCTGTAAGGAGAGTATACATGTGGGACGTTACATTGTCTATGCAGGGTAGGGCAGGTTGTCCTAATATCTGGAACAAAGTTAAGACAAAACTTATAGATGAGATAAATCTTATCAGTGATCCCAATGTAGAGATAGTTTTGATTCCATTCCAACACAGGGCATTGTCTGAGCATATGCAGGTTGTCTATGCAACAAATGAGGGAAAGCATAAACTGGTGAAATTCATTGAGGATTATAAGATCCCATATATGTGGGTTGGTACAGCGGCAGCTGGAAAGGAAGTTGCTCCAGGTGAGAAAGGAAAAACCACAATGACTGCATTATATGAGCCGTTGAATTTTTGTATGGAGAATATAATTAAAGATGATAAGTACAATTATCTTGAGTTTATGACTGACGGTGTGAGCGATTTCCCGGAAGATGCTGCAAGGTTCAACAAAATGGTTCAAAAATTCTGTAGTATCGCTGAACAAAAGGAACTTTATCTTTTGTATGTAATGCTCACAGAACAAGCTGCAAATGTGAATATCAAACAGGATACAATTTGCTCGAGATTTGTTTTAGTTAAGCCTGATTATGATATAGTAATTAATGTTATTGACCTTCGTACTCCAGAGGAACTGCTTTTCAATACTCACGACGATTACAAGAAGGATTTGACATTAAAGTTTGTAGCATCATCTTCATCTCCTTTGAAACCAGGATATAAGGTTCATGTGAAGGCTGATTCCAATCCGTTTTTTGAAATTGATGAAGTTTGTGAGGTGTCTACAGCAGACAATACAATTGTTTTTACCCCTAAGTTCAAGATGACTCCAGATGAGATGAGGGCTGTTATTCTTGCAGAGGGATGGGAAAAGGTTTCTTTGAGGATTTCAGCAACACCTCAGATGAAAGAGAGTTTTGACTATAAGTTAATTTGTTTGCCAGACAATTCAGAAGTGAAAATCAAACTTCTTACTATAGCAGAAAAGAAAGTAACAATCAGTTGGGAGTAGATGAAAATGAAAAATATCAGTTTGGGCCTTATGGCCATTATGGCTGTTTTAGCCTTTGTATCTTGTGACAGTGCAGTTGAGTCAAACAACTGGGGATCACTTTCGCACTATAACGATTTCTGGTTCAAAAAATGTCCTGCAGATACCCTTCAGAAGATTTTGGTGGTCTCTTTCAACAAAGAGTCTGAGAGTATGCCTCAAGATAATCGCACCTTGGTGATGTCCTTGTATAAAACAGTTGATGGACAGAATCCTGTTAAAGTAAATCCTTCGGAGGTTCAGCTTTTTGTTGACGGACAGCTTTCGGAAGACAATACTATCTCAGTTTCTCCAACTGGAGTTCCAGATGAGATTCAGCGCATTAAGGTTGCAATGGTTCTTGATAATCGAATGCTTCATGAAATTGAGAAAGACTTTAGCATTACCTATATTTTGAAAGTTGAAAAGAATCCAGGTCTTGACCGCATCAATGACCTGCAGCTTTCTACATATGGCGGAGCGTCAAATACCCCTATTCTTACACCTGATAATGACAACTACACCCCAATGAGAGTGTATATCAACAAAGTAAGGAACTCTCTTAAAGTTGGTGTGAATTGGAGTATTAGAGGCGTTGTAATTTTCTTTATCGCATGGATGATATTGTCCCGTATGGTTTTCTGGAGAAGAACTTCATTCTCAAAGGTTCTTATTGATTATCATGATGGAGCTGGGCAGAGGCCTATAAGGATGTCAGGTGCATATGAACTTGTTCTTACCGGTAATCCAAAAGCTGGTGATTCGTTCCTTAAAAAGTTTTTTGTAGGCAAGAGAGTCTTCGAGTGCAACGATTTCTGGGATCATGAAATTATTCTTAAAGATGGAGCCAGAAGAAATACTGTTAAACTTTGCAAGTTAAGGACTTACAGTACTGATGGTGAATTGCGCAGAGGAGAGGAGTGGGTTATTTATAATGCTGATGGTAAAAAAGCAACATTCACTACTACTTGATGCTCTACTTATTTATATAGACAATAAATTATACAATTAAATACACAATAATAAATTACGCTTTATGGCAAGAAGACCTTCCATTTATATCGGACTAGGTGGTACCGGTATAAAAGCTATCGCAAAAACAAAAAAATTGTACGAAGAGGAGTATGGTGTGGGAAATATTCCACCGGAGATTTCTTTTTTGGCAATTGACTTTGATGAAACTGAACCTCAGAAAATACAAATTACTGATCTTTCAGGTGATTATCTTGCATTGGTATCAGCTGTTAATCCTCAGGAGCATTATAGAGTGAGAAATGAACAGTATAATGAGTTCGGATGGATGTTTCCTGGTAACTCTGCATACATTGATACACGTATCGCTAATGGAGCAAAACAAGTGAGGACAACAGGTCGACTGTATACTGAGATTGTACTTCAACAGATTCAGACTAGAATCAGAGCCTGCTATACTAGCATTCAGAACATTGCAAACGCGAGAGGTATCAGAAATGTTGATATTCACCTTGCTATGTCAATGGCCGGTGGTACAGGAGCTGGTTCATTCCTTACTCTTGCACTTTTAATTAACCAGATGTATGGGGGAAATGTAAACCTATATGGTTACGGAGTTCTTCATGGTGTATTTAGAACTATGGATCCGTCTGGAGCAAAAACGCCAAGAGTCATTACAAATGCAATTGCTTCTGTTGTTGACCTTGACTATTTGCAGCATGCCAGCCCTACAAACCCTATTTATGTAGAATTGGGTCCCGACTCACATAAACTTGAGGCTCCTCTTTTCAAAGAATTCTATGTTATTGATAATGTAACAGAGAACGAGAAGATAGTAAAGACTTGTGAGCAACTATGCGAGGTGATAGGTACTTGTCTTTATGTTTCAGGCAGTGAGCTTGGACATAATAAGGATTCTTTGGCAAGCAATATTGGTTGGACCAACGGAAACTTTAATGTGCAGACAAAGCGTGGTTGGGTATATGGACTTGGAGCTTGTCAGGTTGTTTACAAAGGTGAAGAGTTGAGTGAAACTTATGCGCATAAAGCTGCGCGTGAGCTTATTCGTAAAATGATACAGAGGAGTGCTGATGTTGAGCAGTCTGCTTTGGATTGGACAGAGGCACAAAATATCAGGGAGGATGGGGATCAGTTTAATTTGTTGATTGATACCATTTTGCCACCAGCAAAAATAGCAGCTTTGAGAATTCCTTTGCTTGATGTAAAGAACTCTGATCCAGCAAATAAGGGTGTAGTCATTAAAGAGTTGGAGACATATTCTCCAGATTTCCCTGCAGAAGAGGCACTTAAGACTAGAATAGAGGATTTGTGCAAAACTCTTCAAGAGAAGATAGCAGAGTATCTTACAGTTGAAAATGGCGTAGGTGACGCTTTGGTTTTCTTGGCTTCATTGAAGAGCAGATGTAAGGGTTACAAAGTAGAGATGGATACAGAAAAGGCTCATTTTGTAAAATTGGCTGAAACTGAATATGAAAAATATGATGCTTCCGCTTGGAAGACATATGAATCAGAAAAGAAGGGGCCTCTTACTATACGTAGAGATGAGAAAAATCAAGAGTTATTGGATGACATTATTGGAAGACCAGTCTTGTCTATCAGAAAGCATAAGCATGAGGCTAAACGTAGAGAGGAAGCTGCCAAGATTTTTGTAAGTCTTATTGAGGAAATTGAGAAGCTTGAAGATAAGGTAGGGGCAATCAAATCCAAAATTGAATCAATAGATTCAACCTTTGCTCAGAAGGTGGAGAGTTTGCAGAGAGATACTACTTCATCATTGGTATTTGAATATGATTTGTCTTACAGTGACCGAGTGAAAATGAGGGTGAATAATGAAGAGATTCAGGTAGCTGAATTCATAGCATCTTTATCGTCACCTTTAATGGATATTGATATTGCAAATTTGGATGATCTTATCCTTAATTATTCGAGAAATCTTGCTAATGCAATTGAGTATAAGGAGAAACGCATTCTTGATGTAATTGCAAATCTACCAGATGAAGATTATGAGAAACTTAAGGCTGAAATGTATGAGAAATCGAGTCTGCTTTTGAAAGTTGATGGTAGAGGTCAGGCAATTGAGCGTGTTCCAGTGAGAGACAGGATGGTCAACTGTTTTATGATTGCAAGTTATGATAATAATGGTCAGAGGACCAGATTTGAAGATGACCAGTATTTCTTGCCTCAAGTTGTTGATAAAGAGTTTACTAAATTAAACTCAGAGGTTATGAAACAAAAACTTATCTGTTATAGGGTAAGCGGTGCAATTATACCTTATTGTATTGGAGCATTTGATGAGTATACAATGAGAAAAGAGTATGAAGAGTTTATCCAGAAGTCTTTGGCTTCAGGTTCTCAGACTTATAATGCCCACTTTGATGCGAAATTGTTTGGAGATATGGTTAAGAATAATTTCAAACTTAAACCTGAGATGAAGGATGAGGCATTGTTCTATTGGGTTTGTGGACACATTTTCGGTTGGCCTATTGTTGAGACTGAGAGAATTATGAAAGCTGATGGCAGTGCTGAGGAAGGTACTGAGAATGTTGAGCATACAAAATATGTTGCATGCATCAAACAGAAATACTATTACTGGGATGATGAAAAGCCTGCGGGTAAATTGCAGAAATGGCAGCTTTTGGATGACGGCGGTGGAACATCTAAGAGAAACAATGCATTCAACTACTTCAAGACTATTGTTCTTCCTAAGATGAAGGAGAGTATGCATACACTTGTTGTGAAAAATGTTCATGAGAAGGGTATAGAGTACTATAACTATAAGGTTGATTCAATTATTGGTGGCGGCATTGAAGATTATATTAACAAGCTTGTTTGTGCAAATAAGAACAGTTCAACCTACTTTGCAAGAGTTGATGCGGAAGTAGAGCTTATCCAGAAAGAGTTTGATTATATCTGCAGAAGCTTGAAGAATGCTTTGTCTAACCTCAAATAAAATGTAAAATGCAATATAATGTACATCTTTTTGTTGGGGTCGATTTTACCCAATCAGTAGAGAATCTAGGCAGGAAACTGATCCAATGTGGTGGAGAGGTTTTGGAGCATGCCAATCTCTATATGGTGGACTCTTCCTCTTCTGGAACTCTTGCAGTTTCAAATTTGAATGTACATGACCAGGCATCAAAAGAAACAGGTAATATTCAGTCCACTCCAATTGGGTGGACTGATATTGCTTCTGGAGAGGGTAATAACTGGTCGTCTACATTTGAAAGATCTATCTATAGGGAGATTTTGAGTGTGAATAGGGCAATACAAGGCTCGTTGCCTATATTCTTCCATTTCCCTATGTATAAAAAGGAGAGTATTTCCCTTATGGAGACTTTGTGCAAGGGAATTATCCAATCAAACCTACCTGTAGATATTGCCTTTATTGGTTATGGCGATGATATGGCGTCTGTCATTAATCCCGACAGTGAAGTTAAGGCTACGTCTTCATCAAATGTTGCAGCATTTGAGAAATTGAGGGGAATGAGTGGCCTGTCAAAATATCAGAACAGGTTCATTTTTATACAGAATTCAAATGTTCAAGGCATTCCTTTGGGGATTGATGAGCCTGATGCATTTGCAGATATGCTTCTACAGCTAATGATTCTTTTCCCGGCGCATATGGATAAGATTTACCCTATGGAGCCGCATGATGTTATAGGTTTGGGATTTTCTTCTTTAAGTTTTGACAAATATAAGTTCTCAAGGTATCTTCTTCAGAAGGGAATATTGCAGACTATCGACAACGCTTCCATTAATGTGGAGAGTATTGATATTAATGATGCATTTACCAGAATCAACAGCCTGTTTTCCAATAGAGACAAATTCTTATCTGTTTTCATTGATGAAAATAAGAAAAATGATATTGATGAGGATCAGCAGAATGAACTTTTCAAGGGGTTGAAGACTAAGGTTGAACTTTTGAAGAAAGATGTAGAGAAGATTTTTGCAGCAGAGAAGAGCATTCCGTTTAAGGCAGCTCTTTTGGCGGCTCTATTATCAAAGACGGAGTACGAACTTTTCTCAAGTTCTGTATATAATCAGTCAAGTCTTTGTTACCTGGATCTTTATAATGAGTCTATAAATCATTTCATTGAAAATGACGAGGCTGATTATTATCAGATAAATGGCGAGAAAGTTATCAACCCTATTGAAAGGATAAAGGTTGTAAATAAGATGCTCATTAATGGTGAGGAGCAGATCAGGACCTTGGAGAAGAGACTTCTTGAATCAGAGTCTTATATTGATAACAGCAGTAAGGTTGACCAATGCTTAAAGGATGATGAGGGATTCAAGTTTGGCGAGAACAAGTTCCGTCTTATGCCTAACGTTATTGAGGAACCTCTTCTTGAAACATATGAGCCAAAACCGTTCGCGGTTAACAGCGTGGATTTGAGACCTTATTTTTCTTCTATAAAGAATCAGGGCAATCAGGGATCATGTATGTCGCATACATTGGTTTCAATGTTTGAGTTTATGATGAAGGTTAATCAGGCAGAGGAATGTGATTTGAGTGAGGCTTTCGTTTACTATAACTCAAGAAAGTTGGCTGGTAATCTTCATGAGGGTGATGTGGGAAGTATCCTTCAGCCATCTGTAGATTCTTTGGTGCAGTATGGTGTTGCTTTGGAAAAATATTGTCCGTACAATCCTGATGTATTTGATAAAGAGCCGTCAGAGACTGCTTATCAGGATGCAGCTACCAGGAAACTGATTAAGGCGTTGAAACTAAATAAAAAATCTGATGATATCAGGTCTGCTTTGGCTGAAGGATATCCTGTAGCAGGTAGTTTCAAACTTACAGAGAACTTTACTAAAGATCCATATGTTGAAATGCCTACAGAGGAGGAGATTGCAAAAGCTTATGAAGAGTCAAGCTCAAGCCACGCAATGGTGATTGTAGGTTTCAATGACGACCTTCAGATGTTCCTTGTAAGAAACTCTTGGGGTTCCGGATTTGGTATCAACGGATATTGTTATATGCCTTATGAGTATATAAACAATGAGAAGTTGTTCAACTGGGCATTTATTATGACAGAGGTTGCTTCTATGAAGCGCGTTATACCTGATTTGAAGGAGATAAAAGCGCTGAGAATAGACAACACTGATTCCAGAATCAGATATTTTGTAAATAAAGCTGCTTTGAATGTTGAGAAGCAGATGGTTGAGAAGTTGAGGGAGGAGAAAGCTTATCTACAGGAATACCTTGAGACAGTAAGGACTTCTTTTGCAAGTGCAAACAGCAGGGATTCATATGTGGCAGCAAATAAAGCTAAACTGAATTCTGATAAGGTAGAATTGGAGAAACAGATTGCTAACCATGAGCAAAAGCAGGAAGAACTCAAGAAGGAGTTTGAGTCGTTCCAGAAGAAGACTATCATAACTATGGTAATAGTGATAGTATCTCTTTTTGCTTTTTGGATAATTGCAAATTTCAGTTTCGAAAAGTATATCAACAGTTGGCTTGAAACCAATTTATATCTGAAATATAAGTATTATGCTATATTGTCAGGATTGACATTCCTTTGGGCTGTTGTTGTAATTTATTTGAAGAAGCGTGAATGGATTAATGACCGAGATCTTATAGAGAACAAGATTGTAAAAGCCAGAAAGGATATTAACGTAATAAATCACAAAATTAAAGTACTTGGATTCAATTCTTTTGCGGCTTGGATGATTATAAGGACTCTTGAGGATATAAATGAGCACTTCTTGAATCTGTACACTAAGATGATTTCATTGATAAATAATCTTAGAGAGTGGTATAGGGAAGTTAATGAAGACAATTCTTCTATGGCATTGACTTCAAGTCCGCTTGAGATATCATTGTTGGATAAGGGTATACTTAACAGCTATTTCAGCAGCACGCTGGGCAATTCAGATGTGTTTGATGTTGATTTGACAGAAGGCTTGGAGAATTATGAAATCACAGCTGAGTTTTTGAGTTCTTTCAAGTTGAAGATGATTGAAGGAATCCGTAAACGCCTTGTAGAGGTATTGCAGAGTAAAGGCTTCAATATTTCTGCTCATATCTCAGGCCATGATTATGAAAATATGGCTAAGAGTGTTGTCCCTAATATGATCAGTGCTTTGAAATATCAGTCGGGAATATTTATGAGGCTAAACCTTATAGAGCGCGGTTATGTTGCTACTACCACTATTGCTCTTGCTCCAGATCTTGACAGGTTTGAGAACAACGTCCGCTCAAAACTTGCGAATTGTGACATTTCTGACGTGTTTGAAATGGAAGACAAGAACAGGATTATGCTTGTAACTTCATGCTCTTATAAATATGATGAGTGCGTGATGTTGAAAAAATAACAAATCCGATAAAAAATGGGAGGCTGACTAAAAAGTCAATTTAGACTTTGAGGTTAGCCTTTTTTTCTATTTATATGTACGGATCGCGATGTGGCGATAGCCCCTGTCGGTCCTTCCCACAGCGTGGGCCCCTTCCCTTTTCGGGAGCCAATGCCGCCTG
>JAZRQU010000104.1:0-2211 GCA_045650045.1 Candidatus Egerieisoma sp.
AATGGTTCAAGATTCTGGGTCGGAGAAAACTGGATTGGCAGAGGATTGCTAAGAAAGAGTCAGAAGGAAGTAATGCTGCCAATTGTTGATAAATATACAGGAACAACAGTCTTTGTCCCGGGTGAGGAATTCCTTCCTATCAAGGATATTTAAGCAATAAAACACCAATATATTCCCTAACAAAAGCATTCCCCTCGGATACTTTACCAGAGGGGAATACTTTTGGATCCTCTTGCCTAAGAGAACCGCATAACCCTATTTTGCGTTCAAGATTAGAAGCAATATGTTGCAGTAAGACCGCCGTTGAACAGACCTGTGCCCAGAAGTGGATGCCACCATTGTATGCGTAAAGACCGATCTTAGGAGTCACATCGACTGCAAGACGGATTGGAACTTTCTTAAAGAGAATACCAAACTTAGCTGAACCAGCCACACCGAAGTTTACCTGTCCATGTCCTGCGCCAACGAAAGCACCAGCATCAACAAACCACCATCCAAGATTTGGAGTCCAGTTCCAGTCCTTAGGATTCCACATATGAAGGGCAGTAAGGTTGAATCCGCTTGCTCACTCCCGACTTTTCCAAATTTTTCTACTGATTTGTCGATTGAATTGATGATTTTCTGACTTTCCGTCATCCTCGACCTGACCGGGGATCTCATATAAAACGGCGAGCTATCCATGACTCCGGACCGCCGCAAGACTCTAGTCTTTTTTCCAAAAAGCCAAGAGACTTGCCTTTAAGGCGGTCCTCCGGTGCGTGGGCGGCGACCTCATAAAACTAAGTTATTGCGGGGAGTAAAATCTTTCTTACCTTTACAACCCCCTCAGCAATGACCTCAAAGAGGAACTGCCAGGAGTAGATGGCCTGTCTCCTTCCAACCTCAGATATACAAAACGATTCTATCTTCTTTATAATGAACTGGTTGGAAATTTTCAGCAACTTGCTGAAAATTCTGACGACACAAATCTTCAGCAACTTGCTGAAAATTTGTTCTCGGTTCCTTGGGGCCACCATCTTTTCTTGATTGACAAGTGCAGCAATGATGCAATCAAGGCATATTACTATGTAAGGCAAACTGTGGAAAACGCCTAGAGCCGTGCAATGCTGGAGAATTTCTACGACACCAATCTGTTTGAGAGAGAAGGTAAGGCACTGACCAATTTCAAATACACTCTCCCTGCTGTAACGAGTGATCTTGCACAGGAAATGACCAGAGACCCATATAACTTTGGATTTGCCAAGTTGACCAAGAAGCATAACGAAGCACAGTTCAAAGAGGCATTGTTGAATAACATCTCCAAGTTCCTTCTAGAACTGGGCACCGGCTTTGCGTATGTCTGCAAAGAATACAGGCTGCAGATCGGGAAGAAGGAAAAGTTCATTGATCTTCTTTTCTACAACCTCAATCTCAGATGCTATGTCGTAATCGAGGTAAAAATGGGAGAATTCGACTCAGGAGACATCGGCCAGATAGGAACATACGTCACTGCTGTCAACCATATTCTATGTAAAGATGGCATAGATAATCCAACGATTGGGCTGCTAATCTGCAAAAGCAAGGATTCTCTTCTGGCTCAATACGCACTTGAATCAAGCAGCCAGCCAATAGGAATATCAGAGTTTGAACTCTCAAAACTCTATCCTGAAAATGTTGAAGGAACCATTCCTACATGCGAGGAACTGGAACAGCAACTGATGAAAGACAAAGAATAAATCTCACCGTCATCCCCGGCTTGACCGGGGATCTTCTTATATGTAAAGCGGCACTTGCCCTCGTCGCCTTTCTCCGAAAGCCGTCGAAGGCAACCATCTATTCCCACCGCACAGGCAAGACTTCAAGGACTGCAAGCAGATCCTCGAAGACTTGCTAACGCCTTCGCGAGCTACGCCAAGGGGCTCGCGAAGCATGCTTTGTGCCGCTCCTGTCCATGAAAACACCGGTTTTTGTGGACAGACAGTATCAAAATCAACTTCTGTCCATGAAATCGTGGGTTCTGGTGGACAGGATATAAAACAACCGGGATTTTACGTTGAGCCCAAATTTCGGTATAGCAGAATATGATAAAAACAAAAGAGGTTTTACAATCTCAACTTACAACATCTGTTTGTAAATCTGTTTGTAAAACCTCTAACTGCTTGGCTTTCAGGCCGAATTGTGGAGATAGTCGGAGTCGAACCGACGACCCCCTGCTTGCAAAGCAGGTGCTCT
>JAZRQU010000105.1:0-4689 GCA_045650045.1 Candidatus Egerieisoma sp.
CATTAGCACCATTGCCAACGAATATGTCAAATATTTTAAAATTTTCATCTTTCTATTTTTTAAAATTCCACATTAGTTTTTAGGCATATCACCAGGGTATGCAAACCATGGAATTGAGCACTGATAGTTTGGAGCATTACCAGAGATAGGTTTCAAAGCATCCAAAGAAGCCTTGTTCCACATATACTCAGAGTTGTAGCGTGGACGGATACGGTAGCAAGGAGAACCGTTGTTGTCAGCATTCCATGGTTTTTTTCTGTACTCAACCTGCGCAGGAGCAAGATAGAAACCTTTGTAAACTTTTGTAGGGTCAGAATCCCATTTCTGATTGACAGTAGTAAGGTCGTAACCGTCTCCGAAAGTAGGAACCTCACCGCTGAAGTCAATATCATAATGGTATCTTCTCATATCTGTCCAAATCTCAACTGCACCCCAAGCATACATAGCAACAAATTTCTGAAGCATAATGTGAGAAAGGGTAAGTTCATCCTCTGTCATACCGTTAACATAAGGACCTGCAATGTACTCAGCAGCCAACTGGTTGTAAGCAGCCTTAGAGATTACATCACCACCAGGATTTGCACCACCCTGTTTGTAAGTTATGTTACCGTTTTTATCCAAACCTGTCTCTAGTGGAGCACCAGGAACCAAGTAGCTGCCTGTGAACTCTACATCCAAAGCAATACCTTTCTTGAATGCTGCAAGGGCAGAAGCCTTATCACCTTTTTTCCAATAAGTCTCAGCCAAGTAGAACTGAATCTCAGCAGCAGTCATAACAATAAGGTCAGCATCGTTTCTGTACAACCATCTGCCCTGTCCGTCATTTGCTGCATTTGATGTAGCAGAAGTTCTGGTACCCCAAAGGTTAGCTGCTGAACCGATAGGACCAGCCCAACCAGTAAGTGCACCACCATAGTAGACCCAAGACTTGATTGAGTCAATGTTGTCCATGTTCTGGTAGAATCTTGCATCAAGAGTACCAATCTTTGCAGTTACGCGAGGATCAAAGTGGCCAGGAGCTTTTGATGTATCAGCAACATACTGTTTCTCAGCCAACTCAAAAGGATATACTTTATCAAGGTTACCTTTGTCATCACGTTTGCCATCAATTCTCTCACCTGTAGTCTCATCATATTTAACTAGGGTTCCGGTCATAACCTGAACAGCAAAGTCTGAAGCAAAACGGCTGTCAGCCATTGTACCATAGTGTACACCCCAACGGTTGTTGTACTCTTTGAACTGAGCTGCAGCAGCACCACCCTCTTTGGCAACAGTTGCATTGTCAGCATTGCTGGCAAGAGAAAGGTTTGCATGATAAATCAGGTCATCAGCGTAATCAGACAAGAAATTTGTCTTGTTACCCAAAGAGATAAGCTGTCTTGCAATTACACCATGAGCAAATTTGATCCATTTCTCTGCGTCACCGCCATAGAAAAGGTCTGCATCTTTAAGAGTTGTCAAGCTATAGTCAGAAGCATCCTCCATCTCAAGAAGTTCAATAGCTTTCTCTGCCCACTCTCTGACCTGAGGATAAATCGCATCCTGATAATCATAGTTATGAGACAATAGACCAGGAACGAAAGCCTCTTTCATTGGAAGGTCACCATGAAGTTTGGTAAGAACATCCCAAGAGAATGCCTTTACAGCATAACCGATACCTGCAAGTTTCCAGTTTTCAGCCTCAATAGACTGGTTGATAAGATTCTCAAGGTTCATACCGTTCAACCAGTAGGTTACACGCCACATCTCGGCAGCAGAGTCTGATGCTTTGCTATAGTAGTGCGCAGCGTAGTTTGTATAAGTTGTACCTCCAAACATCTGAGTCATCAGTGCAGGAGCCTGAGTGTCCTGGTTTACACCATTTGCCAATGAAACCAACACACCGGCAAGATACAAATCAGCAGGAACCGTATCTGGTGCATCTACGTTCTTGTTTACATCCAACCAACTCTCACAGCTTGTGAATGTAAATGACAAAGATGCCAATAAAAGTATAGTTAATAATTTTTTCATAATCTTCACCATTTATTAGAATGTTAGGTTAACACCGAATGAGTATCCTCTTGGATTAGGAACACCCCAGTTATCGAAGCCCATACCACCTGCTCCACCAAGAGCTGCTGAGCTACCATTACCTACTGCATCAATACCTGAGTAATTGGTTAGGGTTACAAGGTCATTTGCTTTAACCCATACACTTGCATTTGAAACAAAGCCCTTAGTTGCTTTCTTCAACCAGCTTGAAGGTACATTGTATGAAAGACGAACCTCTGAAAGTCTCATGTAGTTCACATCCTCCTCCAACCAGTCCTCAAATCCACTCTTGTATCCTGTTGATGACATCATGTCATAATTCACAGCAATAGTGTTCACTGTAGGGTTATCTGTATTCTGGAAGCCATCTTTCAATACGCCATTGAATACAAAAGCTCCGCCCTCACGTAGATGTACTGACTCCCATGAAGAACCTGTATCCATCATATCACGTTTTGTACCGTTAGCTACAGTAAAGCCTAATTTACCAGATGCCAAAGCTGACAAACGGAAGTTCTTGTATGAAAGCGAAGTTGTAATACCGAACTCCATATCTGGCTGACGGTCACCTACAACATTCCAAACTGAACCAACTACAGGAAGTCCGGTTGTAGGGCTGATAAGCACATCACCGTTCTTGTTTCTCTCATAAGTAAGACCTGTTAGAGTTGTTACAGGATGACCTACAGATACTCCACCTCTTAGTCCGTCAAGAATCCAAGTGTAAGCATTATAGTACTCCGAAACTGACTCAGGAAGTGATGTTACCTCTGATGTAGAGTGTGAAAGGTTCAAACCCATATTCCAACGGAAACCGCTCTGTGAACGGATGATGTCACCGTCAATATGGAAATCCCAACCGCGAGTTGTAAATGTACCTACGTTCATATCATTCAATACGAAACCTGTAGCGTATGAAAGACGCATGTCTTTTACAAACTGGTCGTTACACTCTGTCCAGAAATGAGTGAAGTCTACATTGATTCTGTCATTTGCAAAACGTCCCTCAAAACCAATCTCATATGAAGTTGTCATCTCTGGTTTCAAGCTGAAGTTAGGGCCTGTGTAACCATATTTGAAACCGCCACCTGTGTTACCGGTTGCCTCAAGAGCAGGGTAGATGGCAAGAGGTCTTGCATCTTTACCTACCTGAGCAACAGCACCTCTCAGTTTCAAGTAAGAAATTGCTGAATTACCCTGTAGGAAAGGAAGCTCAGTCATAACGAATGAACCCTCAACTGCTGGATAGAAGTAGTTGTTATTGTCAACAGGAAGAGTTGAAGACCAGTCATTTCTTGCACGGAATGTTACGAATGCCATGTTGTTGTAACCAACCTCTGCCTGAGCAGAAACCGCCTGAATTCTACGTGTTGTGTGTCTTGTAGTTGTAAGTACAGACGCAGGGTCACAGTTAGCTAGACCGTAGAAATCCTTAACGATAAATTTAGAAGCACTGGTAGCCATATTGTTTGTACCATTCTCCTGCTGGTGGTAACCAACCTGTGCATTGAAAGTGAATTTGCCCCACTCGTTGTTGTAACCAGCAATAACGTTCACTGTCTTGTCCAACCACTGGCTCTTTGTAAGGTTGAATGAACCCGAGCCATAAGATGAAGAAGTTGGGTTAGCATAGTAAGGATGAATGTGGTACTCGTAATCAGCAATACCTGAATCCCAGCCCAAAGTTGCTCTTACAAAAGTATTTTTGGTTGGAGTAGCATTCAATGATACGTTAACCATCATACGCTCACTCTCATCATAGTTTCTGTTTTTGTACAAAGCGTACAATGGGTTCAACAAGTCTGTATCTGTATACAACTCAGGCATTCTAATTGCAATACTACCCTCAGCAAATACATTTGACATATCATCAGTCATAGGCCAACGTACTGCTTTTTTAAGCGGACCGTTTGTTCCTTTTGAAGTTTTTGTATTGGTAGTTGTTGCATATGACATATTTGACTCAAAGCTCAACCATTTGGTGATCTCAGCCTTACCTGAAAGGGCAATGTTCAAACGTGTATAGTCAGTAGTTTTTACTACACCCTGCTGCTCAAGGTAAGAAGCGGAACCACGAACGGTAACTTTATCAGAACCACCCTCTACTGAAATGTTGTGAGTCTGTGCAAAACCGGTCTGAAGCAATGCTGCCACGTTGTCATAAAGTTTGATTCCCTCCGGATACAAACCACCGAAACGGCTCTGGCTATAGTAGTTGGTAGTACCGTACATACCGTTTGCATATTTGTTCTGAATCTCAGGATATCCATAAGCTTTGTCCCAACGGAATGAGTTGCTGTATGATACTTTACCATTACCTTTGGCACCTTTTTTGGTGGTAATGATGATAGCACCGTTAGAAGCATCTGAACCGTAAAGAGCAGCAGCTGCAGCACCTTTCAATACTGTCATTGACTCAATGTCCTCAGGGTTCAAGTCATTACCTCTAGAAGAGAAGTCCAACTCTCTTGAGTCAACAGCATCAGTATTTGCAAATCCACCTGCACCTGGGTCAAATGTTGAGTTGTTCATAGGAACACCGTCAATAACGTAAAGTGGCTGGTTGCTACCTGAGATTGAAGTGATACTTCTCAATACAACAGTTGTAGAAGCACCTGGAGCACCACCTGTTGAAGTTACGGTCATACCTGCTAC
>JAZRQU010000106.1:0-1222 GCA_045650045.1 Candidatus Egerieisoma sp.
AAGAAAAGATGAAGTATGTACGAATGCATTTGGATGAACACATATCCATAAAGCAGATAGGCCGAGAACATGGATTAGGATCTGCATTGGTATCCAGTTGGGTTAAGCGATACTTAGAGGACGGCGAGGATGCGCTGGAGCCTCGCAACGGCAATCCTTATGCAGCACTTCATCGCAGCAAGTCGCTGTCAGAGGTAGAGCGTCTGCGACTGCTGGTAGCCAAGCAAGAAGTAGAGATAGCTCGGTTAAAAAAAGGATATTGGGTGGAAGGAGTTGGTGCAAACAAGGAGTACGTTACTGGCAGCGGCAAGACTACGAAGTTCTCGAAGAACTCAAAGTAAAATATCCGGTAGATTTTCTGTGCAAACTTATGGGAATCAATCGTTCCGGTTATTACAAATGGAAATCAAGGCAAGGGAAACTGAACCGCTATGAGCAAGATCGTATTGTGTTAACACAGCTGCTTCAGGAAGAACACAAACGACATCCTTCTCTTGGCTATCATCGGCTTGCAAGGAATATTTTTCACAATACAGGATGGGTATTCTCTGACAATTTGGCTCATAAATGCTGTAAAGCTGCCGGTATTCGCTCAAAAGCAAGGAAATGCAAATACCGTCCACCGGGAGAAGAAAGCATAAAGTACGAAAACCTCGTAAAAGGCCGTTGGAACGCAAAAGCGCCTCTTCAAATAGTAGTGTCAGATATGACAATGCTCAAAAATAACGGAAAGCAATGGGAATGGACACTGCTGGTCGATACCTTTAACAACGAGATTATTGCACATAGTGTCTCAGCTGTTGCCGGAGATAACAAGCCTTACTACCACTGTCTGGACAAGCTCAACCGCTTAGCAGGCAAAAAAGAGGAGCAGAGACCCCAGGTAGTCTTCCACACCGACCAGGGAGCCGTCTACTCCTCAAGGGCATTTTGCCACGCCCATAAACATTATAACATACTTCGTTCAATGTCGCGAGGGGGAACTCCAACAGATAATCCAATAATTGAAGCATTAAATGGCTGGATCAAGGAAGAACTGTACCTTGACTATGGTTTAGCAGATGCGGACAATGTTCCGGATCTGCTGAATCGATATGTCTATTTCTTTAACAACCACCGACCTGCTGCTGCTTTGGGCTACAAAAGCCCAGTTCAGTACAAGACCGAACTGGGCTTCGTGTAATTATGCTTTTTTAGTGTCTACTTTTTCTTGACAAGTGCA
>JAZRQU010000107.1:0-1177 GCA_045650045.1 Candidatus Egerieisoma sp.
AAGGAGTACAGTGGTAAGGCAATCAAGGCTCTTGTTGATGAACTCAAAGCAAAAGGCTGGGTATTTGCCTACATCGGAGCAAATCAGGATGTCGAGGCAGTGGCAGCGACAATTTCAATTACCAATGTGATGAACTTTGAAACTACATCTGTCGGCACTCAAGTTATGACTGGCCGTGTGAATAGAAGCCGTGAGCGTCTTTACTGTTGTATGGCGAAGCCGGATTTCAGCGCAGCAGAAGCCAATGAGAACTTCTTTGATGAAGATGATGAAAAGTAATACCAACCTCTAACTCTAAAGAAATGAATAGATTTTTTACGATACTTTGTATGGTTTCACTTTTAGTGTTCCATACATCATGTAACGACAGTGTTATGGACTTGGAAAGTCCGAGTGTGGAAATGAAGACTCGTGCTGTTGATCAGAGAGTGCAGAATCTAATTCAACAGGCAAGACAAGGTAACGTGGAGGCATACAATTCGTTGGCATTATGCTATCGTGATGGCGATGGCGTTGAAAAGAGCTGGCTCAATATGCTTTGTATGTATGCTATCTACAGCCAAAAGACAGGTGGAGATATTGAGGATGTTGTAGAACTCTTTGATGAGGGACATCCTTTCAGATTGCTTTTTGAGATTATGGATTCACCATCTTTCAATGAGGAAGTTGAAGCAAAATTGGAACAACTAAAGCAATCGGTTCCCGCTGAGGCTAAAGCTATTGAAGCGGCAAAAAAGGCATTCTCTATGGAAGAAGCCACATCTGCATTGAGTACTATCCGTGAGGCAGAAAATGAAGGAAGTGAACTAGCTGTAATATTTCAAGCGATATACTATGACGAGGCTAAAGACAAAACAGGTCAGGAAGATTGCCTGACTCGCATTGCAGATAAATATCCGTTCTTTAATCTGTTGCTTGGAGAATCGTATGTTAGGAAGTATGATGAATGTGAGGACTTCTCCTATATTCAGAAGGCTATCGAATGTTACTATAAGGCTGACGCACATGGTATGCTTATTCCCAAATATGCCAATGCACTCTGGGGTATGTATGATTACTTCGGACAGAAAGGTATGCTTGAATATGATGAGCAAGAAGTAGAGCGTCTGAAGGTATTGGCAAAAAGAACATATTAAACAGAATAACGATGAAACGACTGACTCAAATCTTTCAAGCG
>JAZRQU010000108.1:0-24342 GCA_045650045.1 Candidatus Egerieisoma sp.
TGTCGGGAAGAAATCCCCTCTTCAGTTATACATCCGCGCCTTCAACCATAAGATAGTTCCAATTTCCCTAACCGTAGTTTCAACAGTGCTGGGGCTGATTCCATTCCTTATGGACGGCACCAACGAGGTGTTCTGGTTTGCCTTTGCTGTGGGCACCATGAGCGGCCTGCTGTTCTCTCTGTTGGCGCTGGTTTTTGTTATGCCGGGGTGGGTTAAAATAAATAAATAGTTATTATGAGAGTATATACTTTTTTTCTGATTTTTTTAGTTTTTGTAGGGTGCAAAAATAACATAGTCAATTATAATCGTGTGCTTGACAAAGCTGAGCAATATATGACTCAAGCTCCGGATAGTGCCCTAATGATTCTTAATACCATAAATATGGGAGATATAGATAGCAAAAGCGCTAAAGCACGCTATGCCCTGCTCAAAGCCATAGCTCTTGATAAGAACTACATAGATGCTACAGACGACAGCCTTACTTCCATTGCTGTAGAGTATTATTCAGGAAAAAGAGCCTCAGAGGAAAAGATGAAAGCATATTTTTACAATGGCAGGATATGCTTCAATTCAATGAACTATGAGAAGGCAATGGAGAATTATCTGATTGCAGAAGAAAGTGTACCCCAATGTAAAGACCTTACATACGTTGGTTTGCTCTATAATTCAAAGGCGTTAGTGTATAGCCGTATATATGATTATGTAAAGGCTTTTGAGCAGTTTGAACTGGCGGCATCATATTATTTGAAAAATAAAGATACAAGCAGGTATCTTGGAGCCGTAAACAATATTATAGTCAATTTCTCTACCAGAGGGGTTGTAGAAGGTTCAGATAAGTATATCTCCGTATTAGAGGATAATTGGGAAAAATTGACAGTTACTCAGAAAAGCAACTATTATTCAAATAGACTTACAAGTTGTATTGAGAAAAAAGGGGATAGTGGCGAAATAGAGTCAATAATTAATTCATATTTAAATGAAATAGATTATGAACCTAGAATCAACTGGTTGGGAATAGCAGAGGCGTATTGCAAGATGGGTGGGTATGAAAATGCGCTGGAATCATTGCAGAAATATGATGTATATTACAAATCAAAGGTTGGGGAGTACTACTGGGTATTATATAAAGTCAAAAAATATATGGGTAATAATATGGAAGCTATTGATGCTTTGGAAAAATATAATAAGTATTTGGCCAAAATAATAGTGCAGAGCAGTCAGAGTGATACCAGGTTTTTGGAGGAGAGATTCATAGCGCGTGAAAAGCAACTTATTCAAAAATACTATATAACTTTATTATGTTTGGGCTTGATGGCATGTGTATTAGTGTTTGTATTACTTAAGCGTTTTATAAATAACTTAAAAGCAGGACATAAGAAGCGAGAGTTGCAGATGGCTAATGAGATTGAACAATACCAGAGCCAATATAATCAGGCTCTTATAGAACAGGAAAGATTGAAAAAGTTGGTAAAAAGGAGTAAATCCAAAGTAAATCTACCAGACCAGGTAAGATTGTCACTGGAGGAAAGATTATATGTACTGAATACATATATAGCCGCTAACATTTCAGGTGTTTATTCAGGAAAAGCATCTGAGGAGTTGAGTAAGTTGATGGATGATAAGGCTGCATTTCTTAGATCTATGAGCGATTCGTTTACAATTTCTCATCCTCAATTTATAGAATATTTAAAAAGTAAAAAATTGAATGAGTGGGAGATTGGTTGTTGTTGTCTGTATTGTATTGGCTTAAATGGAAGTGAAATATCATCATATATGGAGCAGAAGACATATTACTTCAAAAAAATAAGTGCTCTCAGGAACAAGTTGGGATTGGATAGAAGTGTCAATATTGACACCTTCTTGAGAAAATTAATGGAACAAAATAATGATGAACACAAGGAATAATAGAGTTTCTATAGGCTGGACTTTGATATTTGGTAGTTTATTTATGTGATTGAATATTATGAAGTTAGCATGTGTGTTGTGATTTAGTTGTCGTAGTTATGCATATTATAAGGTGGATAAGCTTGAGATAATCAATTAGTTATATTTGCCTGGTGTGGCAAAGATTTGTTTTGGCCGTGAGGAATGTTTTATGCAATTTCATATTTGAAAAATTTAACTATAAACACAAAGTACTATGTAAATTCTAATGCCGCCATTAATTATTTGAAATACAGTGTAATACGTATATGAAATGTTGTGAAAAAATTAGGAGCTGTACAAAGATTATATAATCCCCTTGAATTTTAGCCAAAGAGGGAAGAACTTTGATACTGTGTAGTTGTATAACTAACAGATAAATAAGTGTTATCTATTGGGAATCCCTTCAGCGCAATATGGGCAGTACAGGTGGTATTTTTGCAGCGCAGCCTACAGATCTAAGGGGTAACATAAGGTGTGAGACAACCCCGGAAGAGCGTGTGATAGGATATGTAAGTGTTACAACACAAACTCAGATGAGGCACTTCATTGATTGGGAGGAATTGAAGTTTTATAAATCCGGATGCGGATCATTCAAGTTTGATGGGCAATGGAATGAGAAATATACGGAGGGGTATAGAGTTTTTGCCCTAGATGAAGATTAAGAAGCAACAAACATATGAAGAAGATATTTGCCATAATCCTTGTACTTGTGTACCCTTCCCTATTACAGCTTAAGGATAAGAGAGTGATATTTTATAAAAGAGAATTTATAAAACGAATCTTTAATATTCTAAATGGCACACAATCAGGGATATAGGTTTTTGTTTAGTGGGTATAAATGCTATGCTATAAAAAATATATATTGTAAGTGGCAAGAAATCAAGTGATTGTAATTTGTATCCTTTAGGGTATATGTTGTTGGATGTTAAAGATTTATATTTTTTTGTAACCTAAGTTAAAATGATCGTCATGTTATTTCTGGTTACATTTGCAGATGAAAATAATTATATGAATATGCGTCTCTTAAAAATTGTATTTATTATTCTGCTTGCTTCGTGTAGCTCTAAAACAAATACAGAAATAATCTCGATTTTGGATAGAGCAGAAGATTGTATAGAACAATTTCCTGATAGCTCTCTACATTTACTTAATTTATTAAATATTAAAGATATTTCTTCAGATGTTTGTCGGGCGCGATATGCGTTACTGAAATCAATAGCTCTTGATAAAAATTACATAGATGTAACTGATGATAGTCTTACATCTATTGCAGTATCATATTACATAAAGCATGGAACAGCAGAGGAAAAGCTTAAGTCTTTTTTGTACAACGGAAATGTTTTTGTTAACGCTAAAGATTATGATGAAGCAATGAATAATTTTTTGCGTGCTGAGGAATATGTACACAAATGTAATAATTTAATTATAGTGGGTAGGTTATATAGTATAAAATCAATACTCTATAATACCATTTTTGATTATCAAACAGCTATTGGACAAGCTAAACTTGCATCTCAATATTTCTTGAAAGGAGGTGATACAACAAGATTTTTGAATAATTTAAATAACATAGCAGTGATGATGAACAATAGTAGTATGTTTGATTCAGCTGATGACTATTTAAAAATGATAGAACAATATTGGTATAGATTGACACCTTCTCAGAAAGCTGTTTACTACTCTGTAAAACTTGCACAGAGCTCCAAAGAAGATAAAGCTGTGGTAAAAGAAATTATAGAAAAAATGCTTGCTCTCCAACTTGAAGGAGGAAAAATTAATTGGTTGGCGGTGTCTGAAGCTTACTATATGATTGGTGATTACAACACCTCTATGGAATCAATAAAAAATCATAAACTGACAGGGGGTATTACGGATGCGACTTATTATCTTATGTTGTCCAATATTTACAGTAAGATTGGAGAATACGAGATGGCTTATAAATTTTTGGTAAAAAGTGATAATTTGCTTCAAGGCAGATATTACAGTTCCACGCAAACAGATGCTAAATTTATGGAAGAACGATATGTTTCTCAAATGAGTGCGTTAAAACAGAAATATTTGATAGTCATACTTGTTCTTGGAATCCTGGCTATAGTTTTGTTGTTATTTCTTTTGTGCAAGCATCATAAAGCTGTATTGTTGGCTCAACGACTGAAAGTAATTGCTTTAGAGGACGAATCAAAATTAAGAGAAAAAGAATTAGAACATTTGGCTTTAGAGAAAGAAAATTATGAGATTAAATGCATAGAGGCCCTTAGGGAACAGGAGAAGCTAAAAAATTTTATAATAGCCAATAAAGACAGGAACAATCTGAATCCAAATATATTGTCATTGATAAAACAACGTTTGGCTGTACTGGATAAGTTTATAGTAGCAAACATTTCTTCATCTTTTTCTAAAGATGCTTTGAAAGAACTTAACGAGTTAATGCATAACAGAGGCCATTTTTTGGATTCCACTAGACTGATATTTACATTATCTCATCCCCAATTTATAGAGTGTCTAGCAAGTAAAGGCCTTACAGAAAGAGAAATTGCCTGTTGTTGTCTTTATTGTATAGGTCTTAATGGCAATGAAATTTCCAATTATTTAGCGATGAAGTCATTCTACAACATAAGTGCCGTTATAAGAAGGAAACTTTGTATAGAAAGGAGTATGAATATAGATACCTATTTACGTAAATTATTATCTCATTTTGAATAATTGAATTTAATATTTTATCAAATTGCTGTAGTGTGTATTTTATTGAAAAACAGCTATATGTGTGGACTCCTCTTTTTATTAAATAATTGAATGGGGGCTTACAAACCGATATGAGAGTTTTATAGGTTTTAGGTAGTAATATGCGTTTGTGATATTTAAAAAAATGCTTTCTTATGTTGCAAAAAATGATAATTATATTGCGTAATACAACTACTATTCTATTAGGTAGTATATGCTTTATGTCTTGCATATACGATTACAATCCAAAGGATAAGGACCTGCCAGGTTTGAATGAATCTGAGGTGGTTGTGGATGGAGACATTATTGTTGGAGGCATTACCAAAGTAACACTCAGTCTTACTAAAACTCTTGGCGGTGTAACTGAAGAGTTGCCTTCTGGAATCACCTTAAATGTGGAGTCTGAGAGTGGGGATGTTGTTTATGGAGTGCTGGTTGATGAAGTCAGGAATGGATTTGAGATTGATACCAGAGATCTGGATGTGGGTGGCAGGTATAGATTGTATATTGCCATACCAGATAGGGGAGAGTATGTTTCTGAGTTCAAGCAGGTGATGGTCTCACCTCCGATTGATGAAATTACCTGGTCTATGGCTGACGACGGGACATATGTAAATGTAGAGGTTACTACCCATAATAGTAGCCCAGGTAAATTGTATTGCAAATGGAATTTTATTGAGAATTGGGAGAGCCATGTTGTATATACCCCTTTTGCTGAATATACTCCGCAATCGGGCAAGTTGAGGAATCTTACATGGGAAGAGACATTGGAGAGGAGTTATTGTTGGAGTGAAGCATCCTCAACAGATATTTGTATAACCAATACAGAAAAACTTTCAGAAAATATCATCTCCAAATATGTCCTCAGAAGAATTGCACAAACTGATACCAGAGTAAGTGGTCTCTATTCAATAACAGTGTCGCAGAAAGCTTTGGATAAGGATGCATACATCTATTGGGAGACCCTTCAACGCAATATGGGTAGTACGGGTGGTATTTTTGCAGCACAGCCTACAGATCTCAGGGGCAATATAAGGTGTGAGACAACCCCAGAAGAGCGTGTTATAGGATATGTAAGCGTTACAACACAGACTCAGAAGAGACACTTCATTGATTGGGAGGATCTTAAATTTTATAAATCAGGATGCCGGGTATTCAAATTTGATGAAGGGTGGAATGAAAAATATAGGGAAGGATATAGAGTATTTGCAATCGATGAATTCTCTACATGGTGGAGTTATCACCGCTGTGTAGACTGCAGAGTCTATTCCAACAGTACCAAACCTGATTTTTGGCCAAGATAAAAAAGGAGATTCAAACATATGAAGAAGAGATTTGCCATAATCCTTGTACTTGTACAATGTGTGATTTCAGCGCATGCACAAGATTACAGTGCTCCCATTTTTCGCGGAGAGCTTGCTGAAAAATATGCATATAACATTACCGGGTGCGTATATGCCTATTCAGATGAGTTTGAGACAGGAGATGTGATGTTCAACGGTAAGAAATATTCAGGCCTGCAGTTGAATCTGAATGCACACAGGAATGAGCTGCAGGTGAAGGTTGGAGTTAGTGGAGACTGTATTGCGTTGAGGAATATTCTGGTTGGAGATTACAATATTGGTGAGCGCAACTATACGGCCTTGTATGGGGCAAACTGCATAGCGGGATTGGCAGAAGGACATTATCAGGTATTGTATAAGGGAGAGGAACTGCTGCTTAAGAAGATATACAAGCATGTCTCAGAGCAGGCCAACTTCATTACCGGAGAGATAACCAAAATCTTTACCACCAAGTACAGATATTATCTGGTAAAGGGCGGTGTGGTTTATAAGGTGAAGGATGTGAAGAGCCTGGTTAAGTTTGATAAGGAGGATAAAGGTAAAATCAGGTCATTTATAAAGGAGCAGAGGCGCAAGGGTGTGAACCCTGAAGACATAATGCATGGTGTAATGAAAATTATGGAGGAGTAGACTATGAAAAAGACCGGCCTGACCTTAATTATGCTGTTTCTTGGGATTGGAATTCTTTTCTCCCAGACTTCTTTTGTGCACAGGAATATAGGATTGGATTCCCTTGTTGTATTGATGCAGCGTGTAAGCAAGGAGAAGATCTACTACATGGGGGATGAAGGTGCCAAGAATCTCACTTTTACCGTAAATGTAGGCAGCACAACACTGCTGGATGATATAAAGGACCAGCTTAAGGAAAAAGGATACACAGTTTCATATACGGAGGGTTATGCTTTTGTACTCAAGGGTATGGGAATTAAAGAGGCGTTGCCTGAGAACTGGTATGCCCAGGAGAAGCCACAGGAGAAAGCTGCACCAAAGCAGGAACCCGACTATAACGCATTGCTTCAGGGAGGTCAGAATCTTGCAGTCTCCCAGAACAAGGTGTACCAGATAGGAGACAAGAACAACAAGAAGAAAGGTGGCAAGGCATATCTTAGCGGCTATGTACGTGATTCCAGAACAGGAGAGCCTGTAATTGGTGTTAACCTGTTCAATAAGGCAACCCAGACATACGCACAGTCTGATGCTGCCGGTCTGTATAAGATCCTTCTTCCGCTTGGTGAAACCTCCCTGGATGTGAGCGGTTACTCACTTGAGGATTCCAAAGTGCATCTTCTGGTATATAATGACGGCAACCTGGATATAGTTGTGCAGGAGAAGGTATATGCCCTTACCGGGGTGGTAGTCTCTGCAGAAAGTGCCAACAAGGTGCGCAATAACGAGATTGGTATTGAAAAGGTGAGAATGGACCGCATGAAGAAAGTGCCTGTAGTCTTTGGAGAGGCAGATGTAGTGAAAATCATTCTTACCCTTCCTGGAGTTAAATCTGTAGGCGAGGCCGGAGGCGGCTTCAATGTGCGAGGCGGTGCCACAGACCAGAACCTTGTACTCTTCAACGGCGGAACGGTATACAACCCGTCGCATCTGTTTGGAATGTTCTCCGGCTTCAACCCGGATATAGTAAGTGATATAGAGCTATACAAGAGTTCCATTCCTGTAGAGTTCGGAGGCCGTATCTCATCAGTGCTGGACGTAAACAGCAGGGAGGGCAACAACAAGGAGATTACCGGTTCATTGGGCCTTGGCCTTTTGAGTGCCCGAGGCCATATTGAGGGCCCTGTAACCTCCAAGACCAACTTCATTGCCGGAGTGAGGGGGACTTACTCCGACTGGCTGTTGGGTATTCTTCCCGATAATAGTGAATACAACAACGGAACTGCATCCTTCTATGATGTAACCGCCGGCCTCACCCACAGGTTCAACGAAAAACACTCCCTCCACCTGAACGGGTACTGGTCAACCGATGCATTCAAGTTCAGTGTTGATACCAGTTACAGATATGAGAATGCTAACGGCTCAATTAAATGGAGATGGAACTTCCACGAGAAGCACAAGCTGGAACTTGCTGCGGGATATGATATGTACGGTTATGCAACCTATGACAAGTACAACCCTGTAAACTCATACGAGCTTTCGTTCAAGATAAGGCAGGCATACGGCAAACTCAAGTTCAAATCTTTGCTCAACAAGAACCACACCCTTACCTACGGAGTGGATGCAATAAACTATGATCTGACACCGGGAAGTTATCTTCCATATGGAAACGAGTCACTAGTAGTTCCGGATGTGCTTGCCAAGGAGAAAGCCCTGGAGGGTGCCGGTTATTTCAGCCACAGCTGGAACATGTCGGACAGGTTCTTCCTTGATTATGGTTTGAGATATTCCATTTTCAAGAATGGTGAAACCACCTACACCAATCCGGAGATAAGGATATCGGGAAGAATGATGCTTACAGACGAACTCTCCTTCAAGGCGGGCTTCAACAGCCTGAGCCAGTATATCCATATGTTGTCCAACACAACTGCAATGTCCCCTACAGATATCTGGAAGCTGAGCGACAACAACATCTGCCCTCAGCAGGGATGGCAGGCGGCCGGCGGCTTTTATGCCAATATCTTCCGCAACAAGGTGGAGGCTTCTTTGGAGGGATATTACAAGAGGATGGGAAACTATCTTGATTACAAGAGCGGTGCAATCCTCATCATGAACAAGAACATAGCTGAAGATGTGGTAACCACACAGGGTGAGGCATACGGAGTTGAGCTGATGCTCAAGAAACCGTTGGGCAAGCTTAACGGATGGTTTGCATACACCTACTCAAAAACCCGCTTGAGGGAAGATGGAGACAGGGGTGATATGGCAATCAACGGAGGAGATTGGTATGATGCCTCATACGACAAACCGCATGATGTAAAGCTGGTGGCCAACTATAAGTTTACCCAGAGGATCAGCCTTTCCATTAATGGAGACTATGCATCGGGAAGACCAATTACCATTCCTGTAGCCAAGTATATGTACGATGGAGGCTACAAGCTCCACTACTCAGACAGGAACGGACACCGTACACCAGATTATTTCAGAGTAGATGCTGCCATGAACTTTGAGCCTACCCACAAGCTTAAGGCCTTCACCCATTTCTCGTTTACAGTGGGTGTGTACAATATAACCGGCAGAAAGAATGTCTATTCAATATACTTTGATACGGATGACAAGGGTGAGATAAAAGGGCATAAGCTCACCATTTTTGGAGCCCCTATTCCTTATGTCAACTTCAATTTCAAATTCTAGGAGGATGCAGCTATGAAGAAGAGAAATGTTTTAGGAATATTCATATCTATAGTTCTGATATGTGTATCAGGAGGAATTGCCATAGCACAGGAGCGTGTTTATGTCTCTACAGATAAGGATGTGTATGTAGCAGGCGAGGATTTGTGGTTCTCGGTTTATTGCATTGATGGATCTACTGGCAAGTTCTCCAATATGAGTGATATGGCTTACCTGCAGTTCGTTTCCAGAGAAGGGGTTGCGGCAACACAGAAGGTGGCCCTTATAGATGGACGTGGTTGTGGCGTCTTCCAGATTCCGCTGGAGTTTGGAACGGGCAATTATTCCATTGTCTCCTATACCAAGTGTGACGGTGGTGATGCCGTTACTGAGTTTGATGGAAAGATTATCTCTGTGTTCAATACCGTTACAGCCAAGAGGGTGAAGGATGGCGTTACAGTTGGTGCAGTTGTGCCGGGGAGCGGTCATTTGGAGCAGAGGGGAGAAGTGTCTGTGAAGGTTGGAGAGGTGAAGGACGGTAAGGCCAGGGTTAGGATTGAGAACAAGAGCGGGGAATTGATGAGACTGAATGTTTCGGTTTATCATGCTGATAAGTTGGTGAAATTGTCGGGAAGCTACAATAATACTTCATTGTTGGAAAGAAAAGGAGATTTTAAGAAGGTTGATGAGGTTGATTATGCCGGTGAGGTGATGGATGTGAAGGTTGTTGCAAAGGATGGCAGCAGTTGCGCGGGGAAATTCCTGTATATGAGTGTGATGGGTGGTGATGGCGAAGTGTTTGTAAACCAGATTGGAGAGGATGGTGTTGTGAGGTTCAATACAGGAAATATAATGGGCAGGAGGGATCTTGTCTTTGATGTGAGGGAGAGCAGTATGAGTGTTTTGGAGGGAGCCTCGGCCAATGATACTGCCAGCGCATATAATGTGGAGGTGCTGGAGCCGGTGTACAAGCGTATGGTGAAGGAGATTCCAAAGCTCTCCATTTCCAGGGAGATGGACAAGGCGTTGCGTGAGAGGGGAAGGAGAATGCAGATTTCAAAGCGCTTTGTTTCAGACACCATTATGGATTCATGGATGAAGAAGGATCACTCTTTTGTGGGGAACAATGCTCCGCTTGTCTACAATCTTGATGAGTATACCAGGTTCCCGAATCTGGAGGAGACACTAAGGGAGTATGTTCAGTTTGCAAGGGTGAGGGAAGTGGATGGCAAGCCTCAGATAAAGGTGATTTGGGGAGCTCAGGGAGCGTGCCTTACATTGGTTGACGGCGTGCCTGTTAGCGATCATGCAACCATCCTTGGGCTTGACCCTCAGCTGGTAAAACAGATTGCGGTTTATCCTAGGAGATACCAGCTAAACCATTTCATTTATGAAGGAGTTGTGAATTTTGTAACCTATAAGGGAGATATGGGCGGTATCCGTCTTCCTAAGAATGTGAGCATTGTTACATTTGACGGTGCAAGCTGGCCGCTGGCCTTTACTGGAACCAATGCGGCTTCAGCGGAGTATTATCCTAATTTCCTTTCTACAATCTACTGGAACCCGGTTGTGGATATTCCAGCAGGAGAGGCTTATGAGTTTGACTGTGTGTTGCCGTTGTATGGCGGGGAGTTCAGAGTTGTTGTGGAGGGGATGTTGCCTTGTGCTCAGGAGGTTTATGCTGTAAAGTTATTTTAGGGAAAACCCAATTTTTTGTGTACCTTTGGTCGCTTATTGAAAATTCTAAAATTTAAATACATATGGGCGACTTTTTTGCTTCACTTGGGCAGTGGATTACTGCTGTGAGTGATTTTGTTTGCGGTTATCCGCTTTTTATCCTTCTTGTTGGAGGTGGTTTGTACTTTTTGTTGTATTCGGGTTTTGTTCCGTTGAGGTATTATGGCAAGGCCATTAAGGCTTTGAAGTCTGATGACAACAGCAAGGCTGAGGGTCAGATCAGCTCGTTTGAGGCTCTTGCAAGTGCCATTGCGGCTACTGTTGGTATGGGTAATATTGCCGGTGTGGCCATTGCTCTTTCCATTGGCGGTCCTGGAGCAATTTTCTGGATGTGGGTGAGCTCCATTCTTGGTATGGCTACCAAGTTCTTTGAGGGTACCCTTTCTGTGATGTACAAGGGCAAGGATGATGCAGGTGAGGTTCAGGGTGGTCCTATGTATATGATTTTGTCGGGATTAGGACCTAAATGGAAACCTCTTGCAGTGTTTTTTGCAATTTCTGGTCTTATTGGTACCCTTTGCATTATGCAGAGTAACCAGTTTACAGAGGCCATCACTTCAATTTTCTTTACCCCTGAGCAGAATACACTTACCCTCAGATTCATCATTGGTGTTATCATTACAGTGATTGTGGCTTGTGTGGTTCTTGGAGGTATCAAGAGAATTTCAAAGGTTGCTACCAAGGTGGTTCCTGCAATGGTTATCATGTACTTCCTTTTGGTTATGTACATCATTCTTACCAACCTTAATGAGGTTCCGGGCGTGTTTGGTGCAATCTTCAAGGATGCCCTTACCGTTAAGGCCGGTGTTGGCGGCGGTATTGGTGCTCTTGTTTCAATTGCATTGATTGGTATCAGACGTGCTGCTTTGGTGAATGAGGCAGGTGTTGGTACAGCTTCAATGATGCACGGCGCTTCAAAGAACAATGAGCCTGTTAAAGAGGGTTTGGTTGCAATGATTGGCCCTTCTATTGATTCAGGCCTTGTTTGTACCCTTACTGCAATTGCTATCCTTATCCAGAGGGATGTGCTTCCTCTTGGAGACGGCTTGAGTGGTTCTATGGCAGGTTTGAGCGTTGCTCTTCAGGCTTTTGATGCATCAATTCCAGGTTTGGGCAAATATCTGTTGTTGGCTATGCTGTTCTTCTTTGCATTCTCAACAATGTTCTCTTATTCTTACTATGGACAGAAATGTACTGGCTTCCTGTTTGGTGCCAAGTATGCAAAATATTACAATATCTTCTTCCTTGCAATGCTGATTGTAGCTGCAATGATTCCTTTAAAGGCTGCAGTTGGTCTTATTGACTTGGCTTATGCCCTTATGGCGTTCCCTACAATGTTTACATTGCTCAAGCTTTCACCAAAGGTTAAGGCTGCAATGAAGGAGTATTTTTCTAAAAACTAATTGAGATCCAATAAAGATGATTCCAGAGATTTTTATAGGCAATATTGCCAAAGAGGCAGTTAAGGCACTTTATGGTGTTGAGGCTGATGACAAGATGATTAAGGTAGAGTCTACCAATCCCGATTTTGAGGGTGATGTAACCCTTGTAGTGTTCCCGTTGCTGAGGATGAGCAAAAAGGCTCCTGAAGCAACTGCTGCAGAGATTGGAGAGTACATTAAGGCCAATGACAAGTTTATTGAGAACTTTAATGTCGTTAAGGGTTTCCTTAATATCAAGCTTTCCCAGGAGTACTGGAAAAATATTTTTGTGGAGATTTCTGCTGCGGAGAATTTCGGACAGCTTCCGGCTACAGGAAAGAGCGTGATGATTGAGTTCTCTTCTCCAAATACCAACAAGCCGCTTCACTTGGGCCACATTAGAAACAACCTTTTGGGATGGTCGGTTTCAAGGCTTCTTGAGGCCAATGGCCACAATGTGATAAGGGTGAACCTTGTGAACGACCGTGGTATCCACATCTGCAAATCCATGCTTGCGTGGTTGAAGATGGGCAACGGTGAGACTCCACAGTCGTCGGGAATAAAAGGTGACCACCTTGTTGGAAAATACTATGTTGCTTTCAGCAATGAGTTGAAGAAACAGACAAAGGAGCTAATTGAGCAGGGTGTTCCTGCAGAGGAGGCAGAGAAACAGGCTCCAATCCTTAAGGAGGCGCAGGCTATGCTTGTAAAATGGGAGCAGGGTGATCCTGAGGTTGTTGAGCTATGGAAGAAGATGAACGGCTGGGTTTATGAGGGATTTGACAAAACCTACAACCGCCTTGGAATTTCATTCCACAAGACATATTATGAATCACAGACTTACCTTTTGGGTAAGGCATTGGTTCAGGAGGGCCTTGCAAAAGGTATTTTTGAGACACACGAGGATGGTTCTGTATGGTGTGACCTTACTCCCGACGGTCTTGACAAGAAACTCCTTCTCCGTGGCGACGGTACCTCTGTATACATGACACAGGATTTGGGTACTGCCCACCAGAGATTTGCAGAGTACACACTTGATGAGCATATCTACGTTGTAGGTAACGAGCAGAACTACCACTTCCAGGTATTGAAGCTTATCCTCAAGAAACTGGGCTTTGACTGGAGCGACTATATCTACCACTTGTCTTACGGAATGGTTGAGCTTCCTGAGGGCAAGATGAAATCCAGGGAGGGAACAGTTGTGGATGCAGATGATCTTGTACAGGATATGTATGCTACAGCCAAGGAGACTTCATTGGCACTTGGCCGCCTTGATGATATGCCTGAGGCTGAGCGCGAGGAGCTGTTTGAGATGATTGGTCAGGGTGCGTTGAAATACTTCATCCTTAAGGTTGACCCTAGAAAGACCATGCTGTTTGATCCTAAAGAGTCAATTGATTTCAACGGCAACACAGGTCCTTTCATCCAGTACACCCACGCACGTATCAGATCTATCCTCAGAAAGGCTGCTGAGCGCGGATTTGCCCCTGCAATAGTTTCTGAGGCTACTTTGCTTCCTAAAGAGGTTGAGATCATAAAGATGCTCAACATTTATCCTCAGAGGGTTAAAGAGGCAGGTGATGCTCACTCTCCAGCGGTAATTGCAAACTATGCATACGATTTGGCTAAGGAGTTCAGCCAGTATTACCACGATACAACTATCCTTAATGAGGAGAACGGTGCTTTGAGAGACCAGAGACTTGCCCTTATTGAGGTGATTGCAAAAGTACTTGTAAACGCAATGGATATCTTGGGTATCAAATTGCCTGAGAGAATGTAATTATAATGGAAAAAGGGAGATTCATACCTACCACAAAAAAGGAAATTGATGCCCTGGGATGGGATTATGTAGATGTAATCATCTTTACAGGAGATGCCTACATAGACCACCCTTCATTTGGAACTGCAGTTATAGCCAGGGTACTGGAGAGCAACGGCTACAGGGTGGCGGTTGTTCCCCAGCCAAACTGGCGTGATGATTTGCGCGACTTTAAAAAGCTTGGGGCTCCCAGGCTTTTCTTTGGTGTAAATTCCGGGGCAATGGACTCAATGGTAAACCATTACACTGCGGCCAAGAGGCTCCGCAGCAATGATGCATATACCCCAAACGGGGCCCCAAACATGAGGCCCGATTATGCCGTAAAGGTTTATTCCAACATCCTTAAGCAACTTTATCCCGATACCCCTGTAGTTATAGGTGGAATTGAGGCCTCGCTAAGGCGCTTTACCCACTATGATTACTGGCAGGATAAGCTTCTTCCCTCTGTGCTTGTGGAGAGCAAGGCAGATTACCTCATTTACGGAATGGGAGAGAGGGCCATCATTGATGTGGCAAGACACATTGAGGAGGGGGCATGGGAAGACAAGAACAAGCTGCAACAGGTAGCATGGATCAGTGAGGAGAAACCTACAGATAATCCCGACAGGATATTCCTTCACCCATACGAGAAATGCCTTAAAGACAAAAAGGCATTTGTTGAGAACTTCAATGCCATAGAGCTTGAGGCCAACAGGATGGTTGGCAAGCAGCTTGTGGAGCAGATTGGAAAGAGATATGTGGTGGTAAACTCACCTTATCCGCTCCCAACCACTGAGGAACTGGATTCCATCTACGACTTGCCGTACACAAAATTGCCTCATCCCAAATACAAGGGAAAACACATTCCTGCGTATGAGATGATCAAATTCTCCATAAATACCCACAGGGGTTGTTTTGGAGGGTGCAGCTTCTGTACAATTGCAGCCCATCAGGGCAAGCACATCCAGAGCAGGAGTGAGGAATCTATACTTGCAGAAATTGAGAGGCTTAAGGAACTTCCCGGCTTTGCGGGGAACATCTCCGATTTGGGGGCGCCAACCGCAAATATGTACGGAATGGCGGGCAACGACAGAAGTGTATGTGAGAAATGTTTCAGAAAGAGCTGCCTTTATCCAAAGATATGTCCTAATCTGAACAATTCGCACAGGAGATTGCTCAAACTGTACAAAAGTGTTTCTGAGATAAAGGGTATCAAGCATGCATATATCGGGAGTGGTATAAGATATGACCTTTTCCTTGATGCTAAAGGGTTTCTCGACAGCTCTTCAAAGCCTTATTTTGAAGAACTTGTAACCAAGCATACCAGCGGAAGACTTAAGGTGGCTCCGGAGCATACAGAAGACAAGGTGCTGGCACTTATGAACAAACCTTCGTTCACTCTGTTTGAGCGCCTGAAGAGGGAGTTTGACAGGGTAAACAGGAACAGCGGCTTGAGATTCCAGCTTGTCCCGTACTTCATTTCATCTCATCCGGGATGCGAACAGAAGGACATGGAGAAACTCTCGCAGCATCCGGCATTGAAGGGCGTTTATACAGACCAGGTGCAGGATTTTACCCCTACGCCAATGACAAAATCATCGGCCGCATACTACGCCCAGATGGATCCCAAGGGGTTTAAACCGGTCTTTGTTGAGAAAAATATGGACAAGAAACGTATGCAGAAATCTTATTTTTTTAAGAAATAGTAAAAAACATTTTTTTATAAGAAAAATTGCACTATACTTGCATCAACAAACGATAATTCATAATTCAACTAATAAGAGAAACTGATATGTGCGCCAAAACTTCAAAACCACAGAAGAAGAGAGCAGTTGTAAGTTATGCAAATATGTCGCCTGAGTTGGCGGCTGCGTTCAAAGAGAAATATCCAAAGGGATACGCAGATTATATGGGAGACTTGTTCAAGGTTGACAAACCTGACGGATCATTCTTCTATGCAGTGTCTGTAGAGATTCCAGATGCAATATATCTTGTTAAGATAGAGGTTAAGATTGATGACTACGAGGATGTGGAGAACGGCTTGTTCGGTGATGTTGACGGAGATGATGAGGGTGCAGGAGAGGGTTCAACATTCCCTGATGACGGATCTAACTCGTTCGGTGGAGACGACGATTCAGACGAATAATTTTTTTAATGGGAAATAGCGGTTGGGCATACGTTGTGTGCCCAACTTTTTTTATTAAATTTGTAAGGTTAACCTTTACTGAAACTATGCTGAAAAGTTTACTGTACAAGATAAAGTCCTATGCAGCCGGCATTCCTGAAAGCAGGCTGCTTATTATTTTGGCTCTGGTAGTGGGATTGGGCAGCGGAATAGCTGCTGTCCTGCTCAAGCAGATGGTCCATTTCTTTGAGTGGATCCTTACCGGATGGTTCAACACACCGGCAGACAGCCTGCTGTTCCTTCTGTATCCCGGAATAGGTATGCTGATGGCTTTCCTTTTTGTGAAATACATTGTAAAGGACAATATTGGTCATGGTGTAACCAAGGTGCTTCTTGCCGTATCAAAGAACGAGTCAAAGATAAAGCCTCACAACATGTGGTCTTCTGTTTCTGCCAGTTCGGTTACAATTGGCTTTGGCGGATCTGTAGGAGCGGAGGCCCCAATTGTGTATACAGGAGCGGCCATTGGATCAAATGTGGCCAGGGCAATGGGCCTTTCCTACAAGAATATGACAATTCTTCTTGGATGCGGTGCTGCGGGTGCTGTAGCGGGAATATTCAAGGCTCCACTTGCCGGAGTGCTGTTTACACTGGAGATACTGTTGTTCAACATGTCAATGACATCGTTGCTTCCGTTTGTAATCTCATCAATTACAGCTACAACAGTCTCATATCTGTTCCTTGGAAGCACAGTGGCGTTTGAGAATGACCTTACACCGTTCTCAATAGGCAACTTGCCGTTCTATATCCTGTTCGGAATTATTTGCGGATACGCATCACTATATTTTACCAGAACCACATTGTGGCTTGAGGACAAGATAAAATCCATAGAGAAGCCTGGCAGGAGATGGCTCATCTCAGCCTCATGCCTTGGCCTTCTCATCTTCATTTTCCCGCCGTTGTACGGTGAGGGTTATGGCGTGCTTACATCCCTTCTTATGAACAACTCCGATGCTGCGGTAGGTACATCTTTCTTCTCAAAGATACTTACCATAGAGTGGGTAGTTCCAATTTTCTTCTTGGGAGTATTCTTCCTTAAGGTGTTCTCCATGTCGTTCACCAATGCGGGTGGCGGTGTAGGAGGAACATTCGGTCCAACTCTGTTTATGGGAGGTGTATTGGGATTTGTAGTGGTGAGGGCTCTGAATCTGTCGGGAATAGTACATCCACTTCCGGAAACCAACTTTGTGCTTGTGGGAATGGCAGGCCTTATGGCAGGTGTGATGCAGGCTCCCCTTACTGCGATCTTCCTCATTGCGGAGATTACCGGGGGATATACATTGCTGATGCCGCTTATCATTACATCGGCAGTTTCGTTTGCAACAATAAGGCTTTATGAGCCATATTCCATCTATACCAAACGTATTGCAAAACAGGGAGATCTCCTTACACATGATTCAGACCAGGCGGTTCTTACCCTGCTCAAGACAGATGAGCTTATTGAGAACGACTTTTCCCCAATAGGGCTGAACCAGACGCTTGGAGATCTGGTTAAAGTAATTGCACATTCGCACAGGAACATTTTTCCTGTGGTTACTCCCGACGGCAAGATGCAGGGAATTGTATTCCTTGATGATGTGAGGGAGGTGATGTTTGACAGGGAGAAGTACTCAACACGCATCCCTGCATATATGAAGCAGGTGCCGGAGTTTGTCTACTATAAGGAGAAGATGGAGAGTGTGATGAACAAATTTGAGTATACAGGTGCGTGGAACCTGCCTGTAGTTGACGATAAGGGAAAATATCTTGGCTTTGTGTCAAAATCAAAGATTTTCTCGGCATACAGGGAGCAGTTGCAGCAGGTGTCACATGATTAATGGTGGATATGGAGAAACAGTATATAAAGTATATTTCAGAGCTCATGGCTGTGCAGCCATGGCAGGTGGAGCATTGTGTTGAATTGTTGGCAGACGGCGCTACCGTTCCGTTCATAAGCAGGTACAGGAAGGAGAGGACCGGTCAGCTGGATGAGGTGCAGGTGGCTGAGATAAAGCACTGGTGGGGCAAGTTTGAGGAACTTGACAAACGCAAGGAGGCGGTGCTCAAGAGCATAACTGAGCAGGGTAAACTTACCCCTGAACTTGAGAAGGAGATTGCCCATTGCATCCACATGCAGGAGCTGGAAGACCTTTATATGCCATATAAACCCAAGAGGAGAACCAGGGCAACCATAGCCAAGGAAAAGGGGCTGGAGCCATTGGCAACAGCAATGCTCACATTCAGCGTTCCTGATTTTGATAAGGCTGTTGCTTCATATGTAGGAGATGATCTTCCCGATAAAGATGCAGTTCTCCAGGGTGCCCGCGACATCATTGCCGAGGCAGTGGCAGAGAAGGCTGAGATCCGTCAGGAACTAAGAAGTTTCTATCTTAAGAATGCCAAGGTAGTTGCAAAACATGCCAAAGGGAAAGAGGATGAGGGGGAGAAATTTGCCAACTATTACGATTTTAGCGAGCAGATTACCAGAATGCCTGCCCACAGGCTGTTGGCTTTGTTGAGGGGAGAGCAGGAGGGAATTCTGAATATAAAACTGGATGTGGATTCCACTGTTGCAAAGAAGATTGTGAACAGGCTCCTTTATAACGGGGTAAAATGCAATACATTCAAACTGTTTGAGCAGATTGACCTGGCAGTAGACGACTCTTTGAAGCGTCTGCTCCATTCATCAATAGAAAATGAATCGCTCAAGGCTGCAAAAGAGAAGGCAGACCTTGATTCAATAAGGGTTTTTGGAGAGAACCTCAGACAGCTCCTTCTGGCAGCGCCGGTTGGAGAGAAGAGGACTCTGGCAATAGACCCGGGCTTCAGGACCGGCTGTAAGGTTGTATGTCTTGGTGCCAATGGAGAACTTCTCCATAACGATACAATCTATCCGCATCCTCCTGCAAACGAGAAGGTGATGGCCATGAAGAAGATTTCCAATATGGTGCAGTCTTACAAGATTGAGGTTATAGCCATTGGTAACGGAACCGCCGCACGCGAGACAGAGGCCTTTATAAAGAGGCTGGCACTTCCTGCCAATGTGAAGGTGTTCTCTGTAAGTGAAGACGGAGCTTCAATCTATTCCGCATCGCCTGTTGCAAGGGAGGAGTTCCCTGAGTATGACGTAACCGTAAGGGGTGCGGTATCCATTGGCCGCAGGCTTATGGACCCGCTAGCAGAGCTGGTGAAGATAGATCCCAAATCCCTTGGTATTGGACAGTATCAGCATGATGTAGACCAGACGCTGCTTAAGGAGAAACTTGATGATGTGGTTGTAAGCTGCGTGAACAGCGTTGGAGTTAACCTCAATACTGCCAGCAAGCATCTGTTGTCTTATGTTTCAGGCATAGGACCTGCGTTGGCACAGAATATTGTAGACTACAGGAGCCAGATAGGGGCATTTACCCAGAGAAAGCAGCTCCTTAAAGTTAAACGCCTTGGAGAGAAGGTGTATGAGCAGGCAGCAGGATTCCTCAGGATTCCAGGGGCAGAGAACCCGTTGGACAATTCAGCTGTGCACCCCGAGAGGTATGCACTTGTGGAGAAGATGGCTTCAGACTGTGGCATCTCGTTGGTTGAACTTATAGGGAATAAGGAGCAGGTTGCCAAAATAGATATAAACAGATATGTTTCTGATGAGGTGGGGCTTCCTACCCTGAATGATATAGTTCAGGAGCTTGCCAAGCCGGGAAGGGATCCACGTTCGGCTGCAAAGGTGCTTGAGTTTGCAGAGGATATCCGCTCGCTTGAAGACCTTAAGGCAGATATGGAGCTTCCTGGAATAGTTACCAACATTACGAATTTTGGAGCTTTTGTGGATATTGGAATAAAACAGAACGGACTTATCCATGTGTCAAATATGGCAGACAGGTTTGTCTCAAATCCCAATGAAATTCTTAAACTGCACCAGCATGTAAAGGTTAAAGTGCTTGAGGTGGACATTAAGAGAGGAAGGATACAGTTGAAATTGCTTTAACATTTACATTATATAGAGAGATGCTAGGTTGTAGGGTTCTTGTAGCCGTTGCTGCAGTTTGTGCGGCACTGGCTGTTTCATTGTTTGTGGTATTGATATGCAGGATAAGGAGGGAACGCCGGAGTCTCTCATCTTTTGGAATGGTTGTGAAGCTTGCACCTTCAATGGCTATGGAGATGGAGGAGACGTTGCAGAAGAGGGTAGAAGCACTAAAACTGTTCTATGAACAGATGTATTACAGCTGTGACAATTTCCCCAAATATGCAGGGAAACTGTCGGGATACTTCCAGGAAAACTACCCGCAAGGGGGGATAAGGGATTTTACTGCAGATATTGTATACTCAACGGACTTGGCACGACAAGGGGCTTTCAGCCGTATGGCCCTGCAGTATGGGCTTACAGATTTGGAACTGAGAACCTGCTGTTTCATTCATCTTGGATTTTCATGGCAGCAGACTTGTGCGGCGGAACTACTTACAGAGAATGCATACAGCGTCCGGTGCTCCAGGATAAGGAAGAAATTTGGATTGGGGAAGGAGGAGAAGATTCCGGATTTTATAGCAAAGTATTGCGCCAAGTATTCTGGTGCTTTCCCCAAATGATTTTGATTACCCTTTCTGGGCTATGATTACCCCGGCGGTAACTACAGTGATACCTACAACCGACATGAGAGTTATCTGTTCCTGACCCAGCATAGCAGCCCCAACGGCGCTCACTGCAGGGATAAGGGCGGAGAAGATATTTGTCTTTGTCATTCCAAGGTCCTTGATGGCATTTACCCAACAGAAGAAAGCCAGGCAAGAGCACAGCACTGCAAGCGAGAGGAGTGGAACCAGTATCTCCCTGGTAAGGAGGGTGCCGTTTACCCCATCAAGCCCCCAGCCAAGAAAGAAAGGGAGGAAGAAAACGGATCCAATGACAAACTGGTATGTTGTAATGGTAAGCGGGTTGTAGTTTCCCGACAGTTTCTTTACAACTGAAGAGTATCCTATGGAACCGGCAACTGCCAAAAACAGCAGTGCTATTCCATATGCATGGTCTACGGATGTTGTTTCTCCACTTTTCATTATTACCATAACTATTCCCGGGATGGTGATGGCTGTTCCAAAAATCTTGAATGCGGTGTATGGTACTTTGTAGAGTATCTTTTCTACAAAAAGGCTTACAATTGGTATGGTGGCAATGATTACAGCAGAGAGTACTGCCGAGTTGGTGGCCTTTATACCGTATGTTTCGCCTATAAAATATATGAATGGTTCAAAGAAGGCCATAAGGATAAGGAACTTTACATCCTTTTTGGCTATTGGCTGCAGTTTGCCGGTGAGTTTTGCAAAGGCAAACAGCAGGGTGCCGGCCAGGGCAAGCCTGATGAACAGGAATGTGAACACCGGAATATCCTTTTGCAGGATATCGTTAGTCCACACAAATGAGAATCCCCACAATACTATTGCCAGGATTGTGAGCATGTAAGTTTTTGCCAACGGCCGGTTCCCTCTCTGTCCCATAATTTATCTGTCGAATCTCAACTCTTTGGCGTTCCTGTTGCCGGTAAGCTTGCCGTTCTCCACAACAAGGGCTCCGTTTACCATTGTGTTTATGATGCTGCTCGAGAATGCCATCCCCTCAAACGGGCTCCAGCCGCATTTGTATGCAGGGGTGGTGGTTGAGGTGCTGTCGGGAAGATTGAGGTTTACCATTGCAAGGTCTGCGTAGTACCCCTCCTTAATGTATCCTCTCTTCTCAATGTTGAAGCAATCTGCCGGACCGTGGCTCATTCTGGCCACTACTTCCTCTACTGTGAATATTCCTTTGTGTGCAAGCTCAAGCATTGTCTGGAGGCTGTGCTGTATCAATGGAATGCCGCTTGGGGCCTTGGCATAGCTGTTTGCCTTCTCCTCTTTCAGGTGAGGGGCGTGGTCGGTTGCCACAACGGTGATGATTCCCTCCTTTACGGCTTTCCTTATTGCCTCCATGTCTGAAGGCTCCTTAATTGCAGGGTTGCATTTTATCTTGCTGCCGTAGGTAGCGTAGTCAGTGCAGTTGAACCACATGTAGTGCACACAAACCTCTCCCTGTATAAGGGGGTTCTGTTTGCGGGCCTCCCTTATCATCTCAATTTCATCTGCGGTGCTTATGTGGAGGATGTGCAGCTTGCTCTTGTTCCTTACCGCAAGATCCAATGCTCTTCTGGTGCACTCAATACATGCCTCGCGGCTGCGGATCCTGTAGTGCATCTCAAACGGGATCTCCTCACCATACTGCTGTGTATATGCCGCCATGTTGGCCTTGATTGTCTCCTCCTGCTCGCAGTGGGTGGCAATAAGCACCGGTGACTTGCTGAAAATCTCCTCAAGGGTATCCTCGTCGTTCACCAGCATATTGCCGGTTGATGAACCCATGAATACCTTTACTCCGCAGATGCGGCTCTTGTCGAGGGATTTTATTTCCCCAATATTTTCATTGGTTGCGCCAAGGTAGAACGAGTAGTTTGCATATGATGTCTCCCTGGCAATGTCGAATTTGCCGTTGAGGGCCTCCATAGTAGCTGCGGGCGGGTTGTTGTTGGGCATATCCATAAAACTGGTAACGCCTCCAAGTACTGCCGCAGCACTCTCGCTGGCAATGGTTGCCTTCTGGGTATTGCCCGGCTCACGGAAGTGTACCTGGTCATCTATCACTCCGGGAAGGATATGCAGCCCGGATGCGTCAATCACCTTATCGGCAGCCAGGGCATCTACTGCATCCATGTACTCCTTCTGGGTAGGGTAGTTGTCAGCCCTGAAGATTTTCTCTATTTTCTCTCCATTAATCAAAAGGCTACCTGCAAAAGATAGCCCTGAATCTACAATTATACCGTTTTTAACAAGTGTAAGCATAACCGTTATCTCTTTTTTGGTGTGATTTTGCGGAATTTCATTTTAAGTACACCCCAGAAAGCCTCGCCGAATATTCCCGACGACATTTTTGAAGTTCCCTCTGTCCTGTCTATAAATATAATGGGTACCTCGGTAATCTTGTATCCCAATTTATATGCGTTGTACTTCATTTCAATCTGGAAACCGTACCCTTTCATCTGAATCTTGTCAAGATCTATGTTTGACAGTACCTCTCTAGTGTAGCACTTGAAGCCTGCAGTACAGTCATACACTTTCATTCCAAGCACTGTCCTCACATAAGTGGAGGCATAGTATGACATGATAACCCTCCCGATAGGCCAGTTCACAACACTGATGCCCTTGCAATACCTCGAACCTATTGCCAGGCCGGCACCCTCCTTGGCGCACGCATTATACAATTTGGGAAGATCGTCGGGATTATGTGAGAAATCTGCGTCCATCTCAAAGATGTAATCATAGTTGTTCTCCAATGCCCAGTTGAAACCTTTAATATATGCGGTGCCCAAACCGAGCTTCCCTTTTCTCTCCACAATGTGCAGACTTTGTGGAAACTCCTTCTGCAGGCCTTTCACTATATCTGCAGTGCCGTCCGGTGAGCCGTCATCTATTACCAGAATGTGGAACCCTTCAGGCAGGGTGAATACTTTTCTTATGATTTTTTCAATATTTTCCTTCTCGTTGTAAGTGGGAATTATAATAACTTTCTTATCCATCTTTCTACTGTACTCTCCTTTTATATATAGAACTTTCAAAGGTAAATCTTTTTCCCGACAAATCCTAAAATGGGACTCTAAAAAATATTCCCCAGCACAATGCGCTGAGGTTAAGCTGATTGATGTTTTTGAGGTGAAAAATTTTTAAAAAAGTGGGCTGGAAAGTTTGCAGAATATGAAATAATGTCTACCTTTGCAGCCCGCAAATGAGAGAGGCGCAGGGGATAAGTTCTTCGAAATTTTGGAACGAAAAATTTTTTCAAAAAAGTTGCGAAAAAATTTGGAGATAACGAAAAAGTCCGTATCTTTGCGGTCCCAAAACGGAAGGGCAGTCAGCCCGGAAGGAAGAAAGGGAAAAAGTTCATTG